>JAFZUS010000205.1 GCA_017618275.1 Prevotella sp. | reverse complement strand
GTCGCACCGCAGGCCCGCACCTGCTGCATCAACTGCTCCTCGGCCATTCGTATCTGTACCACTTCTTTCTGTTCTGCAATGGGACTGACAGCCTCCGTCGTGAGATTAATGACTTTAGGGCGTTCGGGCAGTGGAAGAGGATGAATCTCCGCTGGTCTCGGCAGTGTGGCTGGGTCTGTCCATTCTGCATCATCGATGGTATCACCAGCCACCCACACCCCCTCACGGCTCAAATCACTGTCATAACGCCTTTGGCAATACTCATAGAGGAGTGTGCGCAACAGACGGTAGGCACTGTCGCCATCGATAAGAACATGCGAGAAATCCAGTGCGACGCAGTCATCCCACCAGGAGAAAGCCAACAGATGCTCATTGGCTTCTTCACCAAACAGGCAGACGGGCTGCTGACCTTCACTGAGTACCCAAGGCTGTGGATTGTCATCATATACGAAGTGTTCACTGCCTTCCTCATCGCACACGACGCCCAGTTTGACGCAGAGATAAGGGTATCGCAGTTGTGTAGCCTTCAAGGCATCATGCAGCATCTGTTCATCCACATTGTCTTTTAAACGAAGCATGACACGCACCGTCATGGGGTACTCGTTGTCAGCCCTGTTTAAGTAAAATCGTTCAATATATAGGCGCTTCATGTCAATTCATCTTGGTCATGTGATAACCCATTCGCTTCAGTTGCATGGCAGCTCCAAACAAGTAGAGCTGGTGCAGACAGGCTACATAGCCATTAAATGCCTCCTTAGTTCCTGGCTCCAGATGCTGGTGCATCAGGGCATTATAGACGCGTGAGGCACACTCGCCCGTCACTTTCTCTAAGATAGTATATTCAACGCCTTGCAGCAACAGGACTTCCTCACGAATATATTCATCCATTTGGTCATAGCCACGCTTGTCACGTATATAGGCATAAAGGTCTTCTATCTTTGAATAAATCTCCCATTCCGTGTCCCACATCTTGGCCACAGCCATACCGATATACATCATCCAACCTAAGGATGCCGATGGGAAGTCCTGAAACTCACGGATGCCATCGGGAATGTAGGCTTTGGCTATCTCTTCCCATTTCTCTTCGACATCGGGACATTCCGGCAACCGCTCGTCCACTTCCTTCATTGACAGCAGGAACTGATGCAAATCTTTTCTTAATATCTCTTCAAAATTTTCCATATAATTCGTTATAGCATTTCTTCTAATCTCTCTACAGCCAGGGTGATGTCTTCTCCAAACCGCTTGTGATCCCTCAGGAAGCCAGCCCTGCCGTCGGATATGACCTCATAGAGTTCTTTGCTCATATCATCCACATACGTACCGATGGCATACTCTATGTCATCCTTCTGCCAATCGAGGTTGGAATGGATATATACGTTCCGCTTCTGATGCAGGAAGCTATATGCGGTCTCTATGCTGTCCTTTGTAATCATTGGTCGTAGCCGATGGGTCTGAATTGTTTCTGATGTTCACTCCATACAAAGCCGTACCTCATGAGGTAGTCTTTTATCTCTTTGGGTTCTCTGCTGAAGGCATAGCACAGTGCTTCCAACGTGTCAAACTCCTCGTCACGAAGGAGCATATTCACGCTCGAAACCAGAATGGCAGGGTCTTTGGGCAGGAAATCCATTTATTCTTCGTCTATTCTCTCAACTTTGAATATCACGGGGCGTGTACCGTCAGAGCAACAGCAAATCATTTCGTTTTCATGCTTCATCCAGCCCTTCATGATGGAGCCACCCTGCAAACCTGTGTAGATATAGCGGGAGATGG
>JAFZUS010000204.1 GCA_017618275.1 Prevotella sp. | reverse complement strand
GCTCAGCGCGTTCCGACTCCTACAGGTTCTACCACTATCCTGCACGCTGTTGTTAAGGGTGAGGTAACTGTTGAGGGTATCAACGCTGCCATGAAGGCTGCTACCAACGAGAGCTTCGGTTATACTGAGGAGAAGCTGGTTTCTAGCGACATCATCGGTATGAAGTTCGGTTCACTCTTCGACGCTAACCAGACTATGGTTTCTAAGATTGGTGACGGCAACTCTCTCGTTCAGGTTGTTGCTTGGTATGACAATGAGAACTCTTACACTTCTCAGATGGTTCGCACCATTAAGTACCTCGCTGAGCTCAAATAAGCCCAGATTATACAGACAATCAATAAAAAGTGGCCGTTCGATTTTGTCGGACGGCTTTTTTTATGTATCTTTGCACGCAAAACGTGCAAAAGGATCAACTAATAAATCAGAATTATATGGATACGAATAACTTTAAGCAAATGACGGGCAAATTCCTCAAAGGCTGCGGATGCCTGAGTTTAGGCTTCTTTGTATTGATGGTCATCGTGGGTATCTTTGCAGATGATGATGAGAAAAAGGATGCCACAGAAGATGTAGCCCAGCAGACCGAACAGGTAGAGAAAAAAGACTCCGTCATCGTGAACGAGCCCTTGGAGGGTGACCCCTACGAGGAACTCGATGAATTGATTGGCCTGAACTCTGTGAAGAAAGAAGTACGTTCCTTGGCCAACTTCGTGAGACTCCAGAAACAACGTGAGGCTCAGGGACTGAAGACGGCGAAGGTGTCGTACCACCTCGTGTTCTATGGTTCACCAGGTACAGGTAAGACCACAGTGGCCCGAATCGTTGGACGTATCTATAAGGATCTCGGCGTGCTGAAGAAAGGTCACACTGTGGAGACCGATCGTGGCGGACTCGTGGCCAAGTATATGGGACAGACAGCCTTGAAAACCGATACGGTCATCCAGCAAGCCCTCGATGGCGTGCTCTTTATCGACGAGGCCTATTCACTCGTTCCTGAAGGTGCCAACGGACAGGACTATGGTCAGGAAGCCATTGCCACACTGTTGAAACGTATGGAGGACTATCGTGATCGTCTGGTGGTTATCATCGCCGGCTATAAGGATGAGATGCAGCGTTTTATCGATTCTAACCCCGGTCTGCAGTCACGCTTCAACCGCTATATCGACTTCCCCGACTATTCGGCAGGAGAACTGTCAGACATTTTCAAAATGTATATGAAGAAAAACCAGTACACCCTTGCTGCTGATGCTGAGGAATATCTCAAGGAACAGTTTGAGTATGCTGTGGCGCACAAGGACCGTAACTTCGGTAATGCCCGTTTCGCCCGTAATGTGTTTGAGAAGAGCATCCAACAACAGGCCAACCGATTGGCTGGACAGTCGAATCTCAGCAAGTCGCAGTTGACGGAACTGACCGTCGATGACCTCAAGGGCGGTTTCTCAGCAAGGACAAACATAGAAAATTAACATTGAATATTATGATTACCAATATGAACAAAAGACTGTTAATAAGTTTATTATTTATTAGTTGTAATTTATTATTTAGCGTCAGCGCTATGGCGCAGACCATCCAGAATGGCTCGAAGTGGTGGGACGGCTCTGTCCTTTACACCGCCCAGGTGGCTGCTTCGGGTGAAGTGACGATGAACGGCATCGATGCCCACGAGGGTGGGTTTAGGTTTATGCTTTCTAAAGACCCCTCAAAGCAGGGGCGTTATACCCTCACCACGGATCATCCTGATGCCTATATGCCTGTAAGGGGCCAGTTGGGCTGGCGTGTCGATTATATCCGTCAGGACGGTATGTACTTTCTGGCAGTCCGCAAGCCTAACAACGATGTTGTCTGGACATTGGTGTTGACACCCGACAACCTTGAGAACTGTATCGGTCAGGAGCAGTGGGCAGAACGGCAACCCGTGAGTGAAATCATCACCAGTATGTTGCTGAATACCACCTATCTGGCTCAATTCTCCAAGTCCGACCTGCGTCTGATGCGAAACGAGATTCTGGCCCGTCGCGGGTGGAAATTCCAGTCGAAGGATTTACAGGAGCATTTCGGCAAGCAGAAGTGGTACAAACCCGTGGCAGATAACAACACCATCAAACTCAGTATCATCGAGCAGACCAACGTTCAACTCATCAAGAGTGAGGAGGCTGTGCCTGATGAGGAACGTGGCTACCGTGATTTTTCGAGCGGACCAGAATATAACAGTGAACTGCGTGCCTTGGTGAACGGCCAGAAAGGCCAGTTCCCAGGTGGACTTGATGATGACGGACGCGGACCTGACGAGATCGATGATGCAGGAACTTATACCGTTCATACCGAAAAGGAGTTTCTGGCAGCCCTTGGTAACGGACGCACGGTGATTATTGCCAAGGATACCCATCTGAACCTGTCGAGAGTCTTGGAAAACCAGTCGCTCTTTACGAATGTGAAAGGTCGTCGTTGGTCATCTGATGCCTCTGCTTCTATTGGTAGCCAGCCGCTGGTGATCAGTGAGTCGGAAACCGACGGGCAGCAGTTGGCACTCGTCAATTTCAAGGAACTCGTCATCAAAGGTGAGAAGAATTCGAGCATCGAGGTTGATCCCCGTTACTCCTTCTGTCTGTATTTCATCAACTGTGAGCATTGCGAGGTGCATAATCTCACCATCGGGCATACCGAGGGTGGCTTTTGCTCTGGTGGCGTGATTGGTGTGAGGGGTGGACGGATGAATGTCATCAAGGACTGCGACCTCTATGGCTGTGGCACCTACGGCATTGATGCCCGTCAGACCAATGACTTGGGTGTGATTAACACGTCGATTCATGACTGTACCTATGGCATCTTGCAATTCAATGGTTGTATGGCCGTGAAGTTCACGAAGTGTGATTTCTTCAACAACCGCGAATATGGGCTTGTTGAGAGTTGGGGTAGTGAAGGTGTCGTGTTCGACGACTGCCGTTTCTTCGCCAACTGGGGCGATTCCAAACTTTTCTATTTCGACACGACGTTCTATCTGATGGGTTGTAAGATTTATCATCCCACACAAAATCTTGGCACAATGAACATGGCCGACCAGTCGGGTAAGAAGAACTTCTTCTCGCCTAATCCCCTCGACAAGGATATCAAGGCACGTAACATCGGACCACAATAATAATATAAGGTACGCGAATGAAGAAATACGCATCAATCCTGCTGTTACTCGTCATGACATTGACGGCACAGGCACAAGGAAGGAAGTTTGAGAGCACACCGCTCCAAGTGATTGACAAAGGGTGGAGCACGAAGACCATCGACAATGTGATTAACGGTAGTCTCGGCATCATGCTCGAGCGTTTTGACCAGACGTGGCCCACATGGATGGTAGGAGCCGTCAGGAACACGATGGAGAAGGGGCTCGACAAGGAAGTTCTCGAAGACGAGACGGCTCTGACAGTCACCGTCGACGCTAAGAACGGCTATGTGTCAGTCAGCGATGGCGGCACCGACGGTGAGTATATGTCGGCCTGTTACTGGAACCGTTCCAACGGTCATAAACTGTTGGCCGTCCTTGTGGGTAAGCCCACAGACCCCTGCATGGAAGTACTATGTACCTACGACTACGACCCCCAGAAGAAGGCTCTCATCCCAGAGCCTGCAATCCTGAAGGGCTACCGCTGGGGCGACAGGGGAGAATATCAGCAGATATTCTGTCATTTGCCAAAGACGGGAAAGAATGTCCTCGTCGATGACTGGAGCGGTAACGACGGTCCTGTGCAGCACACCTTCACCTGGGACGGCATGAAACCCGTCTATGCGAAGACCGAACCCCTTGAGTTTGATGACGGCTTGGGCGAAATCACTGTTAAGTTCAGCGGCGCACAGCCTAACATCAAGGACTTTGTCGCAGCCCTGCTCTTGCGGGGAGATGAGACAGATGAATCGCTCAACGGGTTGAGGGAAGCATGGGGCTTCTACAAGAACGGCATGAAACAAATGCCTGGCGACGATCTTATCGTCGACGTCCAGAACGGTTATGTGGGCTATGTGTCCGTAGATTCCGACGAGAACGGCGACAGCCGTCAGGTCATCGAGTGCTGCTTCTGGAACTATGCCGACAAGAAGCACAAACTCGTAGCCATCACCAACGACCTCTTCCTGAATGGCAAACCCGAGGCCGGACAATATACGGGTATCACCTTCTACAAGTACGACAATGCCTCGCGCACCATGAAGGTGGTCTATGCCGATGATATTGGGGGCATCACCCTTGAGGCGCCTCCGGGCACTATGGTCACGTCGCACGCCCTGCCCCGTCAGGGAAAGACGATGACCTATACCTATTATATCCCTATGGGAAAGATTGAGAAAAAATTGACGTGGAACGGTACGCATTTCGTATATCCCTAAAAATGAATAACATCCGTCATTTGGTATGAAGAAACTAATGCTTGTGGCCATCTGCGCGATGGCAGTGATGATCAGTTGTAAGAACGCTGGCCAGACGGCTCCTGCCGACAGTCAGGACTCGTTGACCGCCGCCGTTATCGACAGCATCATCGAGGAGAACGACACCACCCCGCTGCCCATGTTCCTCATCGGCAGCGACGGGAAGTACATGCAGATGCTCTACTGGGTCAACATCGAGGAACCCCAGCGGAGCGAAGGCGAGGAAGACATCTTCGACGTCTGGAAGAAAAGTTGGGAACTGCAGGAGATGTTCCGTCGCAACGCTGCCCAGTACACCAACCTGCTCGACGGCGACAAGGCCTACAAGATCAGGTTCGTCGACGAGGTGCTGAAGGATCCCGACGGTAAAACCCCCAGCATCGGCGAGATACACGGTCGTGAGGAGATTCCCTCGCTCTGCGCCCGTTTCGAATACGTCAACCCCAAGGAGAAGAAGCACGAGGAGTTCCGTATTGACGGCTGGGGCCTGGTCATCGTCACCGACAGCTATCTGAACTCTCGTAAGCAACTCACCGTCAAGGAAATGGACAACGACGGCACCTATCCCAAACTCCCCACCGACATCGTCAAGCAGTTGGAGAAGGAGTACGGCATGAAGGCCACTAACTCTTCGATGCTCCAGACCATCGGCGGACGATACATCCACGGCGCCGTGGAGTTCGAGGGACAGTACAAGAACGCCCCGAAGGATCCGTACGACAAAGACCGCAAGTATGCCCTCGCCCTCGAGGTGCTCGTCGATAGCGGCAAGATCTACAGGTACGAGCAGTTGGGACATTACGACGAGGAGTACGGTAGCGCATGGAATGCTGATGCCGACGGCTACATCCCCAACGATATCGTTGCTGCCTTCGAAGGTCCCAAGGGTCTCGAGCTCTGCTACACCCATGGTGCCCCCGAGAGTTACTGCGTCGGCATGATCTACCTGAGAGAGGGCAAGCTCGTCGAGCACCAGTACGAGATTTTCCACGCTTTGATCGACGAGGAGATACCCGTCTGGAAGGCCGACTTCGCCGAGATGAAGAAACTCTTCCTCGCTGCCGACACGCACGCCCACAAGTACATCGAGCTCACCAAGTGGGCCCACTGCTATATCGACTACGACAACGAGTGGATCTGGCTGCGCGACAAAGACGATAAGAACGGTGCCTTCTTCATCCGCAAGGACGGCAAGTTCAAACTCGTCGACGTGGAGAACAAATACCAGAGTCCTTCCTCATGTGAGAAAGACGGCATTTGTTACCTCAAGTTCTCTGGTTCGCCTGGCGGCCCTGCCATGCAGCACGTCATCTATGCCTTCCAGAACGGCAAACAACTCTGGAAACTCTTCGCCCTCGAGGTATATGGAGAGTTGAGTGAGTGCTCGCTCAACGACAAGGAGATCTCCAAGGAGGAGGGACAGAAGTATCTCGACAAAGTGCCTGAAGGCCAGGAGATCAATGCCTGGTTCAAGGATATCGACCCAAAGGAATAGATTATGAAACACATCCTATTGGCTATCATCTGTCTGCTGGCCCTGACGGCTCAGGCTCAGACTAAGCAAGAGCAGGTCAGTCGCATCCGTAAGGCCTACGCTGATGCGAAAGCCCAGATGGCGCAGAACGGCAAGAACGGTATGGCGCCCCTCGACGTGCAGATACAGGTGAGCGACGGGACAGAGGTCAGCGAGGACTTTGTCGTCTACAACGAGACCAGGCTGAACTACTACTTCAACAAGTACCGTACCGACACCTCGCTCGACTATCCCAATGCCTCTTCCTGCTACTTCATCGTAGAGAACTGGACGGCCGACGGCCACACCCGCTATCGCGAGTATCTCTTCGACCCCAACGACGGCTACCTGCTCTTCGCCTATATGAAGTCGGAGACCCATGCCGGCTTCGTCGTCGAGACCCGTTACTACTACGATGCCGAAGGCCGTCTCATCGACCAGAAGCACAAGGTGGGAGGCCACGATGCCGAACCGGGTTCCCATACCTGGAACGACGAGAAATCCGAGAAGGAGCAGGCCCAGAATTACCTCGACGTCTTCGAGACACTGATGAATGTCAAGCACATCCCGTCGGCAGTGGGGCATTTCGGTCAGGCTACATCGCCCAAGGCCGAGCGTCTAAAGCAGATCCGCAGCATCTATGCCCAGGCCAAGGACAAGATTGCTAAGAACGACAAATCGGAGATACCCCACGACATGCACATCGTGGTCCGTGACCAGACTTTTGGCCCGCCCCAGATCACCGACGTGAAGATCTACTACGAGCCCCAGCAGATAGGAGCATTTTCCGACCACCACTGCTATTTCATCTCTGAGCACCGCCACCATAACAACATGGGTTCCGATGTCTACGGCGAATACCTCTTTGCACCTGAGACCCACGACCTCATCTTCTCCTACACCAATGCCAAGGAGGAAGACGAGCAGTTCGAGTGGCGCTACTATTACGACGAGAATGGCCAATGCATCGAGACCAAGACTACAGCCGACGACGGCGACCAGGGCGAGGGCGACAAACAGACGGCCCTGCGCTATCTCCAGGTGTTCACCTCGCTGCTCACCACCTTATAATATATTAGCAATGATGAAAACAAGAATGCTTCTGGCTATGGCGCTTGCCCTTGTCACGCTGACGGTGAGCGCACAAAGACAGTACGAACGCAAGGACTTCACCTTTAAAACCACGAAGGTGAAGAATGCTGAAGGCGAGATTGCAGAGGTGCTATTCGGCATCTACGCCGATGGCAAACTCATCAAGACCTATAATTATAAGTTGGAACCGGCCTTGTCCGAGGAGATGGCTGAAATCGTCGGCACATTCTCTGAGGATGACCTCAACTTCGACGGCTATCCCGATGTGGACATCTATCTGGGTTATATGGGCGGCTTTGCCAACAATACCCAGCACGAGGCTCTGCTCTGGGATCAGGCGCAGCACTGTTTCGTGGAGCCCGAGGGATATAGCGGCATCGGCGAGCCTCAGATCGACGATGAGCACAAATACATCACCACCGTGCTCAGTCACGGCCCCGACAAGCGCGTCACCAGTTATTATCGTTGGCAGGGGCACACCCTCCAACTTTATCTCGAGGACATCTGGGACATGGAGGACGACGTTTACGTCACTTTCGACGATATGCTCAACCTGCCTTTGTGGCGGCTCGATGGCAAACTCGACGGGCGTATCCCCGTCATCATCGCCTTCCAGTGCAACGATGCTGGCGATGCCCGTGGCTATATCTACTACCCGAAAGCCAAGAAGCCTGAACCCATCATGATCAATGGTGACTATACGCGCGAGGGCAACGTTTACAGTTTCAACGTCAACGAGTACCTGCCAGGTGGCCGTATCAGCGGCTATATCCGTTTCAAGCACCATCGGGGTGGCGGATGGGATGACCTGGTCGAAGGCACTTGGACCAATCCCTATACAGAGAAACAGATGCAACTGACCGATGTCACCGTTAGTCATCATTGTCCCAAATGGTTCACCAAATCCCTGTTCCCACAGAAGTATACTAATACAGGTATTAGTAGTATTACTAATCCATAAGCAAATCATGCTTATGAAACAAAACCGACGAAGGATAAAAATCGGCCGAAAGTCTTGGCGCTTTCGGCTTTTTTTAATATCTTTGTCCCCGAAATCAAAACCGATATATTTAAAAGTATTATTATGAGGAAGTTTGTTCTATTGATTCTAATGATGTGTGGCTGCTTCGCGGCAAATGCCATCGAGATAGACGGTACGTATGTGTCGCAGAGCGGGGAACTGATGTTCAGGTTCAAGGGCGACAGCCTGTACGTAGACATTGCCCAAAGCCACCGGAATGTCTCTGCCTTTAAGTTGATTAAGAACAACGAAAGCAAGAAGGCAACCACCTTCAACGCTTACGAGAGTTATCTGGAAAACGGTAAAGTAACGTATAGGGAGGTGCTGATTCGGGTCACCAGACTGAAGAACAGGAAATACTTGCTCGAATATTTCGGCAAGGATAAGGACCGCGACTATAATACCAACGAGAGATATACCATCAAGCCGGTTGAGTGAGATGCAGCCGATGATAACGATACTGGGCCCGACGGCTTCGGGGAAGACCCCCGTGGCGGCGCGGTTGGCGGCGGAGATTGGCGGGGAGGTGATCTCCGCCGACTCACGTCAGGTGTATCGTCGTATGGATATCGGCACCGGCAAGGACCTCGCGGATTATGGCGACGTGCCGTATCACCTGATTGATATTGTGGAGCCGGGTACGAAGTACAACCTCTTCGAGTACCAGCAGGATTTCTTCGATGTGTACCAGCAGTTACGGAGTAGGGGAGTGGTACCGATTCTCTGCGGTGGTACGGGACTCTATATCGAGGCGGTGCTGAAAGGCTATCATCTCTCGCCCGTACCTCAGAACCAGGCGCTGAGGGATGCGCTTAAAGGGAAGTCGTTGGCGGAACTGACAGAGATGCTGACGGTACTGAAGGCCCGCACGGGTTCGAACATGCACAACACGACGGATGTGGACTCCTGTCAGCGGGCCATCCGGGCGATAGAGATTGAAACATATAATATAGAGCATCCGACACCACGTCGCGAACTGCCGCCAGTGGAGTCGCTGATTATCGGCATCAGCATCGACCGCGAACTGCGTCGCGAGAAGATTACCCGACGGCTGAAAGCCCGTTTGGAGACGGGTATGGTGGAGGAGGTGAAGGCCCTTCTCGACGAGGGCATCACCCCTGACGACCTGATTTACTATGGTCTGGAATACAAGTTTGTGACGGAATATCTCACAGGCCAACTGACCTACGACGAGATGTTCACCCGCCTCGAGATAGCCATCCATCAGTTTGCCAAGCGACAGATGACGTGGTTCAGGGGTATGGAGCGGCGGGGCTTCAAGATACATTGGATTGACGCAAGCCTCCCCATGGAGGAAAAGATAGAAAGAATCAAGCAATTATGGCAGTAGAGACGACAAGGTGGGGCATTCTGTATTGCCCCAAGACGGGAATCGGCAACAAGCGTAAGCGTTGGGAGAAGATTCAGAAGGCTCTCGACGAGCGCGGGGTGCAGTACGACATGGTGCAGAGCGAGACGGCCGACAGTGTGGAGCGGTTGGTGAAGATGATGATATCTAACGGCTACAAGACCATTGTCATCGTGGGCGGCGACTCGGCACTGAACGATGCCGTGAACTGCCTGATGATGGAAGAGAAGGCCGTACGCGAGGAGATTGCCCTCGGCGTGATACCCAACGGCGTGATGAACGACTTCGCACGGTTCTGGGACTTCGATGAGGACAAGCCTGAGCAGACCGTCGACTGGCTTGTACAGCGTCGTATCCGTATGGTGGACCTCGGCTGCATCCGCTATACCAATGCCAATGGTGATAAGTGTCACCGCTATTTCCTGAACTGTCTGAACATCGGTATGACGGCCGACATCATGAACCTGCGCCGACAGACGCGCCGACTCTTCGGTTCGCGCACCCTGTCATTCATAACGTCCCTCTTCGTGATGCTCTTCCATCGGATGGAGTATAAGATGAAACTCCGCATCAACAGCGACGTGGTTGACCGCAAGGTGATGACCGTCTGTATCGGTAGCGGTCCGGGCTACGGACAGACGCCGAATGCCGTGCCTTACAACGGTATGCTTGATGTGTCGGTGGTATATCATCCGGAGATGGTGCAGTTGATAGAGGGTTTGTGGCTGCTGATCACGGGTCGTTTCCTGAACCATCGCAGCGTGCACCCCTACCGCACGACGGAGGTACAGGTGGATTATGCCAAGAAGGCCATGGTGGGCATCGACGGACGGTTGATGAAAACACCGGTGGGATCGTTTTGCGTGAATGTGGAGCAGGAAGTTATCAATTTTCTGATTCCTGCCTAAATAAAATATGTTAAATAATGACGATTCCTTTGCCATTTGGCGAAAATTGAGTACTTTTGAAAATTCAAACTAAAAACGATAAGAATTAGAATAAAAACCTATTAAGGAACTATGAGTTATTTACGATTAGAAAAAGCCGTGATGACGAACCTGCAGGAGAGTCTCCGTCGCGAATTTCTCAGAACCAACCGTTCGGGTGCCTATAGCAGTTCTACGTTGGTAGACTGCAATACGCGCAAATACCACGGTCTGCTGGTTGTTCCTGTACCAGAACTCGACGATGAGAACCATGTGCTCCTGTCGTCGTTGGATTGTACGGTCATCCAGCACGGGGCGGAATTCAACCTGGGTCTGCACAAGTATCAGGGCAACAATTTCAGTCCTAACGGACACAAGTACATCCGAGAGTTTGATGCCACCAAGGTTCCGACGACCACCTACCGTGTGGGCGGCGTGATCCTGAAGAAGGAGGTGATCTTCCAGCATTATGAGGACCGCATCCTCATCCGTTATACGCTGGTGGATGCCCATTCTGCCACGACCCTGCGCTTCCGCCCGTTCCTGGCTTTCCGCAGCGTGCGTCAGTTCACACACGAGAACATGACAGCCAGCCGTGAGTACAAGGAGGTGGACAATGGTATCAAGACCTGTATGTATGCCGGCTATCCCGATTTGTATATGCAGTTCTCGAAGAAGAACGAGTTTATTTTCCAGCCCGATTGGTATCGAGGCATTGAGTATCCGAAGGAGCAGGAGCGTGGCTATGCCTCGAACGAGGACCTCTATGTGCCTGGCTATTTCGAGATGCCCATCAAGAAGGGCGAGAGCATCATCTTCGCTGCCTCTACCTCGCAGAGCAAGACTTCGCAGTTGAAGAAACTCTTCGACGAGGAGGTAGACGACCGCGTGCCGCGCGATAATTTCTATCATTGTCTGGTAACGGCTGCCCACCAGTTCCATAAGCGCGAGAAGAACGACGACCGCTATCTGTTGGCAGGCTATCCTTGGTTTAAGGTACGTGCCCGTGATACTTTTATCGCCCTGCCGGGTCTGACACTGGCCATCGGTGAGGTTGACTATTTCGAGTTCGTGATGAAGACCGCAGAAAAGGCACTCCGTGAGTTTATGGACGAGAAACCGCTGTCGGCAAAGATTTACGAAATCGAACAGCCTGACGTACCCCTGTGGGCTATCTGGGCCGTCCAGCAGTACGTGAAGGAGGTTGGTATCGAGG
Source organism: Prevotella sp. (assembly GCA_017618275.1). GTDB lineage: Bacteria > Bacteroidota > Bacteroidia > Bacteroidales > Bacteroidaceae > Prevotella. The sequence goes on along the minus strand of JAFZUS010000204.1, from coordinate 39,955 downwards.
CTGGCTACAAGAAATACGGTAAACTGGTCAAAGACATCATCAAGTATATAGAGAAGGGTGGACATCCGAACCTGCGTCTCGACGAGAACGGCCTGCTCTATTCGAACGGTCGCGACCGTGCCGTGACGTGGATGAACTCCACCGCCAATGGTAAGCCGGTGGTGCCACGTTCGGGTTATATCGTGGAGTTCAACGCTCTCTGGTACAACGCCCTGCAGTTCTGCGCAGCGATGGCTACCGAACAGAAGGATTCCAAGTCTGCTACACATCTGGAAGCATTGGCTGCCAAGGTGAAGGCTTCATTCGTGGAGACCTTCGTCAACGAATACGGCTATCTGCTCGACTATGTGGATGGCAACATGATGGACTGGAGCGTGCGTCCGAACATGATCTTCGCTGTGGCGCTCGACTACTCGCCGCTGAGTCAGGACCAGATGAAGAGTGTGGTGGATATCTGCACCCGCGAACTGCTGACACCGAAGGGTCTTCGCAGCCTCTCGCCAAAGAGTGGGGGCTACAATCCCATCTATGTGGGTCCGCAGACGCAGCGCGACTATGCCTACCATCAGGGAACGGCCTGGCCTTGGCTGGGTGGCTTCTACATGGAGGCTTGTCTGAAACTCTACAAGCGCAGTCGTCTGAGTTTCATCGAGCGACAACTTGTGGGCTACGAGGACGAAATGGACTATCATGCCCTCGGCACCATCTCTGAACTGTTCGACGGCAACCCGCCGTTCCACGGGCGCGGTGCCATGTCGTTTGCCATGAATGTGGCAGAGATTCTGCGCACACTGAAACTCATGGATAAGTATTCATATCAAAAATAAGGAGGGACGACTATGAAAGTATTAATGTTTGGATGGGAGTATCCTCCTCATGTGTTCGGTGGACTTGCTACCGCTAACTATGGCATCTCTGAGGGTCTGAAGGCCCAGGGTGATATGGATATCACGCTCTGTCTGCCGCATCCGTTCGGCGACGAGAGCCAGCATGCGTGTCGCATCGTGGCTATGAATGCGGTGCCTATCGCCTGGCGCGACGTCGACTACGACTATGTGAAGAACCGCGTGGGCAATATCATGGATCCTGACTACTATTTCAGGCTCCGTGATCATATCTATGCCGACTTCAACTATATGAATGTGAACGATCTCGGTGCGATGGAGTTTGCCGGTGGTTATCCGGGCAACCTGCACGAGGAGATCAACAACTACTCGATTATCGCCGGTCAGGTGGCACGTGCCGAAGAGTTTGACATCATCCACGCCCACGACTGGCTGACCTTCCCTGCCGGCATCCACGCCAAGCAGGTCAGTGGCAAACCGCTCTGTATCCATGTGCATGCGACCGACTTCGACCGTAGTCGCGGTAAGGTGAACCCCACGGTGTATTCGATTGAGAAGAACGGTATGGACTGGGCCGACTGTATCATGTGCGTGTCAGAACTGACGCGTCAGACGGTCATCAACCAGTATCATCAGGATCCGCGTAAGTGCTTTACGGTGCATAATGCCGTCTATCCCCTGCCGCAGGAGTATCAAGATATCCCGCGTCCCGACCATACGGGCAAGGAGAAGGTGGTGACGTTCCTGGGCCGTATCACGATGCAGAAGGGACCGGAATATTTCGTTGAGGCCGCTACGATGGTGCTCCACCGTACCCGCAACGTGCGTTTCTGTATGGCAGGCTCGGGCGATATGATGGATGCGATGATTCACCTGGCTGCCGAGCGAGGCATCGCAGACCGTTTCCACTTCCCCGGCTTTATGCGCGGAAAGCAGGTCTATGAATGTCTGAAAGCATCTGATGTATATGTGATGCCCTCCGTGAGTGAGCCGTTCGGTATCTCTCCGCTGGAGGCCATGCAGTGCGGTACGCCTTCGATCATCTCGAAGCAGAGTGGCTGTGCTGAGATTCTCGACAACTGTATCAAGGTTGACTACTGGGACATCCACGCACTCGCCGATGCCATCTACTCCATCTGCCATAACGACTCGCTCTTCCAGTATCTGAAGGAGGAGGGCAAGCGCGAGGTGGATCAGATCACTTGGGAGAAGGTGGGCACCTGGATCCGCACACTCTATCGCCGCACCCTCGGATGGGAAACTTAGCCCCCTAAGTTAGGGGGATGGGGGTCTGAACAAGTGTAAGACTCCCTAATAGGTAATAAGATTATTAACAACAAAGCGGTCGTTCAGACCCCCAACCCCCTAACTTAGGGGGCTGGTAATAAGACAAAAGAAATATGAAAACTATCTGTCTTTATTTCGAGATACATCAGATTATTCATCTGAAGCGCTACCGTTTCTTCGATATCGGTACCGACCATTATTACTACGATGACTACGAGAACGAGCGTAGCATCACCGACATTGCCGAGCGCAGTTATATGCCGGCACTGAACACCCTGCACGACATGATCAAGGAGAATGGCAAGTATTTCAAGGTGGCCTTCTCGCTGTCGGGTACGGGTATCGAGCAGTTGGAGATGCATGCCCCGCAGGTGCTTGAGAAACTGCAGCAGATGAATGAGACCGGTTGCGTGGAGTTCCTCGCAGAGCCCTACAGCCACGGTCTGTCGTCATTGGCCAATGAGGAGACCTTCGCCCTCGACGTGAAGAAACAGGCTGCGAAGATTGAGGAACTCTTCGGTAAGAAACCCACCGTAGCCCGCAACTCGTCGCTGATCTACAGTGACGACATCGGTGCCCAGATTGCCGCCATGGGCTTCAAGGGCATGTTGACGGAAGGTGCCAAGCACGTGCTGGGCTGGAAGAGTCCGCATTATGTCTATAACTGCAATATCGCCCCGAATCTGAAACTGTTGCTCCGCGACGTGGAGTTGTCGGATGATATCTCGCTGCGCTTCAACAACTCCGAGTGGGACGGCTATCCCCTCTTTGCCGATGCTTATATCGACCGTATTGCCCGTCTGCCGGAAGAGGAGCAGATCATCAATATCTTCATGGAACTCTCGGCTCTGGGTATCGCCCAGCCATTGTCGTCGAACATCCTCGACTTCATCCATGCACTGCCCGCCTGTGCCAAGGAAAAAGGCATCACCTTCTCTACGCCGACGGAGATCTGCAAGGCCTGCAAGAGCGTTGGTCAGATTGACGTGCCCGACACCCTGTCGTGGGTGGATGAGGAGCGCGATGTGAGTTGCTGGCTCGGTAACGCCATGCAGCGTGAGGCCTTCAACAAACTCTATAGTGTGGCCGACCGTCTGCGCATCGCCAACGACCCGCGCATCAATCAGGACTGGGACTATCTGCAGGCTTCCAATAATTTCCGTTTCATGACCACCAAGCCCTCGAACGTAGGACTGGACCGTGGAATCTACAGCGGGCCGTTTGATGCCTTCACCAACTACATGAACATCCTCGGCGACTTCATCAACAGGGTGAATGCCCTCTATCCGCTCGATATCGACAACGACGAGTTGGAGGGCCTGCTCACCACCATCAAGAACCAGGGTGACGAGATTGAGATGAAGGACAAGGAGATTATCCGTCTGAAGTCTAAGTTGGAGAAACTCGAGGCCGCGAAGCCCAAGGCCGACAAGCCCAAGGCTGCAAAGAAAAAGACTAAGACCCCTTCAGAGCCTGCGGCTAAGTAAGCCCAGAAGAGATCATCATGAAAATTAACTATACTTACTATTTCGGTATTGCTTTGGTTTTTCTTCTCACTGCCGGTTGCGGCGGTGAGAAGAAAAAAGCGCACGATGCGGCGCAGTACAAGACGATGGTGGTGAGTCGGAAGGATATGACGCTCACCAGAGAGTACAGTGCCCGGCTCACAGGACGACAGATTGTGGAGGTGCGTCCCCAGGTGACAGGCAACATCACCCGTATCTGCACGGGTGAGGGTAAGGCCGTCAAGCGGGGACAAACATTGTTCATCATCGACCAGACACCCTATCAGGCCGCATTGGAAGTGGCTGTTGCCAACCGCAAGAGTGCGGAGGCCAAACTGGCTACGGCGCAGATGAACTACAACAGTGAGCAGCAACTGAGGCAGGGCAGTGTGGTAAGTGAGTTCAGTCTGGAGACCACGCGTCATGCACTGCTCGAAGCAGAGGCGGCGCTGGCACAGGCCAAGGCGCAGGAGAAGAATGCCCGTTGGCAACTGTCGTGTACGGAGGTGAAGAGTCCCGTCGACGGTGTGGCCTCGATGATTCCCTGGCATGTGGGAGCCCTTGTGAGCAGCGGCATCAGTGAGCCTCTGGTCACGGTTGCCGACGACAGAGAGATGTATGCCTACTTCTCCGTCACGGAGAAGTTTGCCATCGACCTTATCGGGCGCTACGGCTCGAATGCCGACTTTATCCGTCAGTCCCCTTCGGTGAAACTCCGTCTGGCGAGTGGTGCCGACTATGGTCATGAGGGACGTATCGATGCCGTGAGCGGAACGGTGGATGCTTCTACGGGAGCCGTCGCCCTGAGGGCCGTCTTCCCCAATCCGGAACATCTGTTGCGCGACGGCGGCAGCGCGGCCATCCTTGTGCCGACACAACAGTCGCAGTGCTTCGTCGTACCGCAGGAGGCTACCTATGAATTGCAGAACCGTACGTTCGTCTACCGTGTGGTGGATGGCAAGACGAAGGCTACGCCCGTCAAGTTGTTCCCGCAGCACAACGGACAGGAGTATATTGTGGAGGAAGGACTCAACGAGGGCGATACCATCATCGCCGAGGGTGCCGGACTGCTGAAGGAAGGGATAGAGGTGAGAAGGTGAGAAGGTGAGAAAGTGAGAAGGTGAGAAGGTGAATGTCAAGACTTTTATAGACCGGCCGATATTGGCTGGCGTGATTTCCGTGCTGATGGTGCTGGTGGGCATCATCGGACTGAGTCGTCTCGCCCTGGAGCAGTTCCCTGAGATCGCACCGCCCACCGTCCGTATCATGGCCAGTTATACCGGTGCCAATGCCGAGACGGTGCAGAAGAGTGTCGTGGTGCCGTTGGAGGAAGCCATCAACGGTGTGGAGGGCATGATGTATATGACCTCGTCGGCCTCGAACAACGGTACTGCCAGCATCGGTATCTTCTTCCGTCAGGGCACCGACCCCGACATGGCGATGGTCAACGTGCAGAACCGTGCCGCCGCCGTGCAGGGCCGCCTGCCGAGCGATGTGGTGAAGAGCGGTCTGACCGTCAGAAAGCGTCAGACGTCGAACATCAAGCAGATTGCCGTCTACAGTCCCGACTCGACCTTCGACCGTGCCTTCCTGGCCAACTATACGAAGATCAATATCGAGCCGCGACTGAGCCGTATCCCTGGTGTGGGCGAGGTGAACGTGATGGGTGCCGACTACTCGATGCGCATCTGGCTCGACCCGCTGAAGATGGCGCGCTACGGCCTTGTGCCCTCCGACGTCACCCAGGTGCTTAACGAGCAGAATGTCGAGGTGGCCACAGGTACGCTGGGTGCCGAGAGCCAGAACACCTTCCAGTATGTGCTGAAGTATCGTGGACGCTACGAGGAAGAGCAGGAGTACGAGAACCTCGTCATCCGTTCGCTGCCCGACGGCGACGTGCTGCGCATCGGCGATATCGCCCGCGTGGAACTGGGCTCACAGAACTACAATATCATCGGCGAGACCAACGGCAGTCCGGGTGTGAACATCTCCATCAACCAGGTGGCCGGTTCCAATGCCAACGAGATCATCAAGCAGATCGACCGCGAGGTGGACGACATCCGCCAGTCGCTGCCGCCGGGCATCGTCATCGAGGACATTGAGTCGAAGAAGGACTTCCTCGATGCGTCGATAGCCAGCGTGCTGGAGACGCTTCTCGAGGCCCTGTTGCTGGTGATCCTCGTCGTGTTCGTCTTCCTGCAGAGTTGGCGGGCAACGATTATCCCCGCCATCGCCATCGTCGTGTCGCTGATTGCCACGCTGGCCGTCATCTACGCCATCGGTTTCTCGCTGAACATGCTGACGCTCTTCGCCCTGGTGCTGGTGATAGGCACGGTGGTGGATGATGCCATCGTCGTGGTGGAGGCGGTGCAGGCGAAACTCGACGAGACCGGCGCCGACGCCCATACCGCTACCATCGATGCCATGCACGGCATCACCTCGGCGCTCGTCACCACGACGCTGGTGTTTATGGCCGTCTTTGTGCCGGTCTGTTTCATCAGTGGCGTCACGGGAACCTTTTATACGCAGTTCGGACTCACGATGGCTATCGCCGTGGCCATCTCACTCTTCAACGCGCTGACCCTCTCGCCGGCGCTCTGCGCACTCATCATGCGGAGTGTCCCCGTTAATCGGGGAAACGGCTTCCGCCAAAGGGGCATTCTGCACACGCTCTCCAACCACTACAAAGGTGCCGTCACGGGATTTATCCGCCGTAAGACCCTTGCCGCCGTTCTCGTCGTGGTGGCTATCGCGGGCCTCGGCTGGATGATGCATACCACCAAGACCGGCCTGGTGCCCAACGAGGATATGGGCACGGTGTTCATCAATGTGCAGGCCTCGCCGGGCAGCAGCCTCCAGCAGACGTATCAGATACTAAAAGAGGTGGAGGATCGCATAAAAGACCTGCCCCAGTTGCGCATCTATTCGCTCATCGCCGGCAACTCGAACAACTTCGAGCAGTCGTCGTCGAACGGTAACTTCACGCTGAAACTGAAGAAATGGGACGAGCGCAAGGGCAAGGGCGACGACGTGCAGAGCATCGTCGACGAGATCTACCGCCGCACCGCCGACATCGCGAACGCCAAGATACAGGTCAACACGCAGAACATGCTGCCGGGCTTCGGCCGTCTGAACGGCTTCGAACTCCACATCCAGGACAAGCACGGCGGCACCATCAACGACCTGCTGGCGCAGACCAACCGCCTCATCGCGGCCCTCAACGAGCGCCCCGAGATCAGCCGTGCCTTCACCAACTTCTCGCTGAAGTACCCGCAGTACCGCATCGAGGTGGATGCCGCCCTCTGCAAGCGGCGCGGCGTATCGCCCAGCGACGTGCTGGCGGCCCTGGGCGGCTATGTCGGCGGCTCGTATGCCTCCAACTTCGTGCGCTTCACCAAACTCTACCGCGTCATGGTGCAGGCCTCGCCCGAATACAGGCTCGATACCGAGTCGCTCAACAATATCTTCGTCAGGACCAACAAGGGCGAGATGTCGCCCATCGGCCAGTATCTCACGCTGACGCGCATCTACGGCAGCGAGACCCTCTCGCGCTTCAACCTCTTCCCCTCCATCTCCGTCAGCGGTACGGCGGCCGACGGCTACAGCAGCGGCCAGGCCATACAGGCCATCCGCGAGGTGGCGGCGGAGCAACTGCCCGAGGGCTACGGCTACGAGTTTGGCGGCATGACCCGCGAGGAGGCCTCTTCGCAGAACACCACCACGCTGGTGTTCGTCATCTGCATCATCTTCATCTACCTGATCCTGTGCGCCCTCTACGAGAGCATCTTCATACCGCTGGCCGTCATCCTGAGCGTGCCCTTCGGTCTGGCGGGCTCGTTCATCTTCGCCCATCTCTGGGGACTGGAGAACAATATCTACATGCAGACGGGACTGATCATGCTGATCGGTCTGCTGTCGAAGACGGCCATCCTGCTGACCGAGTATGCCTCGGCCCGCCGCCGTCAGGGCATGGGCATCGTGGCCGCCGCCCTCGATGCCGCCGCCGTGCGTCTGCGCCCCATCCTGATGACTTCGATGACCATGGTGTTCGGCCTGTTGCCCCTGGCACTGGCCACGGGGGTAGGGGCCAACGGCAACCATTCGCTCGGCGTGGGAACCATCGGCGGTATGCTCATCGGCACCGTCGCCCTGCTGTTTATCGTGCCCTGCCTCTTCGTCATCTTCCAGACCATCGAGGAGAAGGTCTTCAAGCGTGCGAAATAATATACTTTACGGTTGTTAAGATATAGGGAACAGGGGAAAGAGACGTTGGTTATAGGGGAAAAGTGCCTTTGGAAGAGGGATAAAACCCGTTCCCTTCGAATCAGCAGCGGGCGTGGACATAATCAGCAGCGCCCGCTGCTGATATTAGCAGCGGGCGGGGATTATATCGGCAGCGGTCGCTGCGTACCAATATTTGTACTATACTATTCCGCTTTCTTGCCCATGATGTGGTTCACCAGCGTCACCACGTCGGCGGCATTCACCACGCCGTCGCCGTTCAGGTCAAACTTGGATTCGTCCACCAGTTCAACGATTTCCTTGAAGTTGCTCCAGGGCTCTACAGCATTGTATGCCTCTATCGCCTCCTCCGGCACATGCAGCGTAACTTGTTCAATATTCGAGCCTTTGAAAACTGAATTCATAGTTTCTGGCACTTCCTTCGCATAGCAATAGAAATCTGTCAGGCCACTGCAATATGCGAAAGCACAATGGCCGATGGATGTCTCGTTGCCGACGATTGTTATCGACTTCAGGCCTTCGCATTCACGGAAAGCATATTCTTCGATGGTGGTCACGCTGGCTGGGATGGTAACTGAAGTCAGGCCGCTGCAACCGCGGAAGGCATAACCGTCGATGGTCGTTACGCTGTTGGGGATGGTTATGGAAGTCAAGCCGCTGCAACCCAAGAAAGCATATCTGCCGATGGATGTCACGTTGTTGCCGATGGTAACCGAAGTCAGACCACTGCAATCATAGAAAGCCCTATCGCCAATGGAGGTCACGCTGTTGGGGATGGTAACCGAAGTCAGGCTGCTGCAACCTAAGAATGCTCTTATGCCGATGGATGTCACGCTGTTGGGGATAGTATATGCAGTTTCAGTCTTACCAATGGGATAGGTAATGAGCGTCGTTCCGTCCTTGCTGAACAGCACGCCTTCCTCGCTCTTGAAATACGGATTAGATTCATCCACCGTAATAGTAGTCAGGCCGCTGCAACCGTAGAAGGCAAATTCTCCAATGGATGCCACGCTGCCAGGGATGGTAATCGAAGTCAGGCCGCTGCATTCACTGAAAGCATAAACGCCGATGGATGTCACGCTGCCTGGGATGGTAACTGAAGTCAGGTCGCTGCAACACTCGAAAGCGCGGTTGAAAATGGCGGTCACGCTGTACTCTGTTTCTGTTTCTTCAGGTTTGACCTTCTCTGGTATATCCACACTACCAGAGTATTTTTCCGGATTGCTCGTTACTACAGCAGTCTTTGTCTCACTGTACAAATAGTAATAGATGCCGCCGATTTCCACGGCATCGGCGCTTGCCAGCATTGGCAGGAGCATCAATGCGATAGTAAATAATACCTTTTTCATATTCTAATGGTTTTGATTCGTTTGTCGGATTATCGTTATTCCTCCGCAAAGATAGCGAATTATTATGAGATTACCGTTAAAAATAGGCCTTGTTTTGCATTTTTTTGCCTAAAAACTTGCAAAAGATGTAAATAAACCGTATATTTGCCGCCGACGAGCGAGGTACAGCCGCTGAACATCCAGGACATCGTCTCCACTTTCTGCGTGTCGAAGCCTGTCAGGTTAAGCGACGTCAACTTTGAGCAGCGCCAGAACATCTGTCTTGAACAGCATACTTAATGGATGTTTCATAATCTTTATGGTTTTTTAATTATTCATCTCTTTTTCAAACGACGTTGCAAAGATACGAACTATTTCTGAAACTGCCAAATAATGGAACAAGAAATATTCAGCAAGACGGTCACGGTCACAACTGTGACCATGTGACCAACAAGTCCTTGAACAAGTTTAAAGAAATTATTCAATTACCTAATAATCAATATATTAATTTGTCTACAGATTGATTTTGAGACCTCAGCGGTCACATGGTCACAACTGTGACCGTGACCGTTTTCGTACGAAGTCACGAAGGGGGACTGTACTGGTACTAGCAGGGGAAAAGACTAAGGGTAAAAGGGGAAGGATGCCTATCTCTCTATCGTTTGCCTATACGCAAACGACCGTTCGCCTATACGCAAACGACTGTGCGCCTATACGCAAATTGAAACGCACTCCAGAACAGTGACCGTCTTATTACCCCTGTGAGCCGTTGCCCACCATCACCTGATACTTTCCCGTGTTCCTTACGCGTACCTGTACCTTATTATTTATATATAGGGGCTTGTCGATGGCGAAGGAGGTGTAACTCAGACCATAGCCGAAGGGGAAGAGGGGCTCGATCCTCCGCAAAGATAGCGAATTATTATGAGATTATCGTTAAAAATAGGCCTTGTTTTGCATTTTTTTGCCTAAAAACTTGCAAAAGATGTAAATAAACTGTATATTTGCCGCCGATAAGATTCTTATCAGCCATTTGCTGATTCACCTTATCAATTATAATTAGAGGTTGGTAGCGTCCTGCACCAACCTCATTTTTTAGCCACAGATTTCACAGATGGCCACAGATTTTACAGATGACCACAGATTACACACAGATGATTACTGGATCTCCCAGCCGATGGCAGAGGCACCAAGCACGGCGGCACTTGCACCGTCGAGACCGCTCACAAGGAACTGGGCCTTGTTCTTGAAGATCTTCAGCACGTGATTATTGTAGGCTTCCTGGATAGGTTTCATGATCAGGTCGCCTGCCTTGACCATACCACCGAAGAAGATGAATGCCTCGGGACTGCTGAAGGCAGCGAAGTCGGCACAGGCCTCACCCAGCATCTTGCCGGTGAAGTCGTAGATCTCCTTGGCCAGTTCGTCGCCCTTGCCGGCAGCAATGGATACGTCGAGGGATGTGATCTTCTCCGGATCCATCTCGCGCAGCAGACTGGGACGGTCTGTCTTCGAGAGCAGTTCGCGAGCCGTGCGGGCAACGCCGGTAGCAGAGCAGTAGGCCTCCAGACAACCTGTACGTCCGCATCCGCACATACGACCTTCCTCACCGCGCACCATCGTGACGTGGCCCAATTCTCCGGCGAAGCCGTCGTGTCCGTAGAGCAACTGTCCGTTGACGACGATACCAGAGCCCACACCAGTACCCAGGGTGATGACGATGAAGTTCTTCATGCCGCGAGCCACACCATAGACCATCTCACCGATGGCAGCGGCATTGGCGTCGTTGGTCAGGGCTACGGGGATATTGTTCAGACGTTCGCTGAACAACTGGGCCAGAGGTACCACGCCATTGTGTGCCCAGGGCAGGTTCGGTGCAAACTCGATGGTTCCCTTATAATAGTTGCCGTTGGGCGCACCGATACCCATCGCCTTGATCTTCTCGATGCCGCCCACCTGGTCGATGATGACCTGCAGGGCCTCCACACAGGCGTCGACATAGTCCTCAACCTTTTCATAGCCGCCCGTCTTGATGGCGGTGGTTGCCTTGATGTCACCTCGTGCATCTACAATACCGAATACGGAGTTCGTTCCTCCTAAGTCCAAGCCAATGACATACGGCTTGATTGCTGCGTTTTGCTCGTTCATATTATTTGTGGTTTTTATTTATTTATTCATTAAACGTTACAAAGGTAGTTAAAATCTTGCTGACTTCTTTAAATTTTTAAGGAAATTAACCATTCTTTTTCAGATTTTTTATATCTTTGCACCATCTTATAAAGATTAAGGTATATGCGAAGGGTCTCAAAGTATATATTTGGCATGTTGTTCGTATCTCTTGTCATGGCGCTTGTCGCTTGTGATGGCGTGAAGAAACGAAGGCCGGCGCTAAAGGCAAGTAACGCCGACAGCGTGTTGTTTGATGTCGGTGTAGCCAAGAACTATGACCGAATGAGGGTCTTGGCCGACAGTTTTGAGGTGGCGGGTATCATCTCCCCTTTGGATGCCAACCGCTGGCGTGGCGTTTCTTACTATCATCAGGGCCATTATCGTATGTCTGAATTGTATTATCGGAAGGCCATCGAATCTAAGATACAAAATGACGAAGATCAGTTGAGTTATAACAAATGTGCCCGTCGACTCTCCGAGTTGTTGCTTGTAAAAGGTGACTATGAGGGTTCACTCATTGTGGCCATCCCGGCTGTGAAGAAGATGGAAGAGTCGGGTATCGGCTCCGATATCGACTATGCCATCCTGCTCAACAATATCGGCTGTTGCCAGTTGAATCTCGGACAGGACAAGGAAGCCAACGAGAGTTTCCTGAAAGCCCGTGGACATTATGCCAACCGCTGGCAGTCGGATTCTACCAGTCGTGGATTCCAGGAGGCTGTGCTTGGAACAGTCTACACGAGTCTGGCCTATATCAACACCCGCCATTATGCGGAGTCGATCTATTGGATAGACCGTACGGAAATGCTGTTGGACAAGTACCGCCAGAAGCCTGATGCACGCGTGGAATATTTCGACGAGTATCAGGGCCGTATCGAGATTATGCGTGCTGTGGCCCTTCAGGGACTGAACAAACTGGAAGAGGCTGCCAAAGCCTATCAGGCCTTCCTGAAGACAGACTATTCAAAGACGGGTGCGGGTCATATCAATGCCAACGACTACTTAGTGGCTGCGCATCGCTATGCTGAGGCAGCAGACAATTACCGCTATCTTGATGAAATGATGGCGCATTGGGGGATGGAACCTTCGACAGACAACATCCAACTCTATCTGTTGCCCAAATACAGGGCCAATGCAGAGGCTGGCCGCAGGGACTCCGCCCGGGTGATGGGAGAGCGCATCCTCTCTTTGCTCGATGACGCTATCACAGATCAGAAGAACAGTGCGACGGCTGAGTTGGCTACTATCTACGACACGCAGGGAAAAGAGGCCGAGATATCCCAACAGCAAGCCAAACTATCGCGTCAGCGGTTAATGGCAACAGGTGTCGCCTTGGTCCTGATAATAGTGTTCTTCGTTATCTACACGCTTCACAGGCGCAATGCCACGCAGCGTCTGACGGCTGCCCATGAGAAACTACAGGTAGCCTACGACAAATTAGAGGAGACCACTGCCGCCAAGGAACGTATCGAGAGTGAACTGCGTATTGCGAGGGATATCCAGATGTCGATGGTGCCCAGCATGTCGCCAGACCGCGAGGGCCTAGACCTCTATGCGTCCATGACACCAGCCAAAGAGGTGGGAGGTGACCTGTATGGCTATCTGCTGATGGGCGACAGCCTCTATTTCTGCGTGGGTGACGTGAGCGGAAAGGGCGTGCCAGCCTCGCTCTTCATGGCTCAGGCCACTCGTCTTTTCCGTACATTAGCCTCTCAGGGTATGAAGCCTGCCGAGATTGCCACCCGCATGAATGGCGCCCTTGCGGTGGATAATGAACAGGGTATGTTCGTCACGATGTTCCTGGGTCTGGCCGACCTGAACACCGGTTCTCTGGAATATTGCAATGCGGGCCATAACCCGCCAGTCATCCTTCCACAGGCAGAGTTTATGGAAATGCTCCCCAATGCACCTATCGGCCTGTGGCCCGACTTGGAGTATGAAGGCGAAAGTATCAAGAACATCAAGGGGCATCCTCTCTTCATCTATACCGATGGTCTGAATGAAGCCGAGAATACCAAGCAGGAGCAGTTCGGCGATGATCGCTTGTTGGATATCCTCAAGAATACGAAGTTCGAGAATGCCCGTCAGGCCGTCGAGACTCTGAAGGCTGACATAGAAGCCTTCCGCGACGGTGCTGAACCCAACGATGACCTGACAATGCTCGGCTTGAAGATAGTTTGAACTGTTTTATAGATTATTTTGCTGAAAAAGTGCGAAGTGTCGCTTTTTTTTAGTAACTTTGCACCCGATATGCCGTTTCACGTACCTATTAATATATTGGATTTCATCTTCAAGGGGATGATGATCGGGGTGATAGCCAGTGCTCCGATGGGCCCCGTTGGTATCCTTTGTGTGCAGCGTACGCTGAATAAGGGACGTTGGTATGGCCTGGCCACAGGTGTGGGAGCCGCAGTGAGCGACATCATCTATGCCGCCATCGCTGGTTACGGAATGGCGTTTGTGATGGACTTGATCAACAACGACCAGAACCGTTTCTATCTCCAGATTGTGGGTAGTGTTATGTTGCTCTGCTTCGGATTCTATACCTATCGGACAGACCCTACCCGGAAGATGCACCAGTCGGGCCAGCAGAAGGGAACGCTCTGGTATAATATGTGGACGGCTTTCCTCGTGACGTTCTCCAATCCACTGATTATCTTCCTTTTCCTGGCGATGTATGCCCAGTTCGCCTTTGTGTTGCCCAACCATCCGTTTGAGATGTTGGTGGGCTTTGCCAGTATTGTGGGCGGTGCCTTGCTGTGGTGGTGGGGGCTGACGTGGTTGGTGGATAAGATACGAACCAAGTTTGATACAAACGGCATCAAGATTATTAACCAGGTGATAGGTGTGACCGTGATTCTCGGCTCACTCATTATGCTCTTGGGTACGACGACGAACCTTATCAGGTTCTTCTGAAGGTAAAAAGGTAAAAAAGTAAAAGGGTAAAAAGGTGTTTGTTGCTCAAGAACTGAGGAAAAAGAATATTGCCGAATATCTGCTGTATATGTGGCAGGTAGAGGATACGATACGGGCTTTCGACTGCTCGCTGAGGCGAATCCGTGATGAATGGGTAAGTCGTTTCGATTATACGGAAGAGCAGAAAGAAGAGGAGGTTGACTGGTTTGGAAACCTCATCCGAATGATGAACCAGGAGGGCTGTCGTGAGAAAGGGCATCTGCAAATCAATAAGGTGACGATGCAGATGTTGGTGGAACTCCATAACCAGTTGTTGCAGTCGACGAAGTTCCCTTTCTATAATGCGGAGTATTACAAGGTGTTGCCATTCATCGTCGAACTGCGCAACCGAGGGGCCAACAAAGAAGAGAACGAGATTGAAACCTGTTTCAACTCGCTCTACGGTGTGATGCTGCTGCGTCTGCAGAAGAAAGATATTTCGCCTGATACCGCCCATGCCGTGAAGGAGATCACGACATTTATAGGAATGTTATCAGATTACTACAAAAAGGACAAAGAAGAAGGACTGAAGTTTGAGTGATATGAAGATATTGATTACAGGCTGTAATGGCCAATTGGGAAACGAGATGCAGTTGCTGGAGAAGGACAATCCCCAGCATACCTATTTTAATACGGATGTAGAAGAGTTGGATATCACTGACCAGAAGGCCATAGAGGCTTTCGTGGCAGACAATGAGATTGACGGTATCGTGAACTGTGCCGCCTATACTGCTGTGGACAAGGCAGAGGACAACAAGGAACTCTGTACAACACTGAATACCGTGGCACCGGCTTATCTCGCTGCTGCCATCGAGAAGAGGGGTGGCTGGATTATCCAGATCAGTACCGACTATGTGTTCAACGGGACCAAGCATACACCGTATGTCGAGACGGATACCCCTTGCCCAGACAGTGTCTATGGCTCGACGAAGTTGGCCGGGGAACTCGGTGTGATGAAGTTCTGTAAGAAGGCGATGATCATCCGTACGGCATGGCTGTACTCCACCTTTGGGAATAACTTCGTGAAGACGATGATCCGACTGGGTAAGGAGAAACCTGAATTGGGTGTCATCTTCGACCAGATAGGTACGCCAACCTATGCACGTGATTTGGCGGTGGCCATCTTTGCTGCCATCAACCAGGGCATTGTGCCGGGCATCTATCATTTTTCGAATGAGGGCATCATCTCGTGGTACGACTTCACAAAGGCCATTCATCGCATTGCGGGTATCACGACCTGTCATGTGCGTCCCCTACATACCGAGGAGTATCCCACACCAGCCAACCGTCCGCACTACTCCGTGCTCGACAAAACCAAGATCAAACGAACTTATGGTATCGAGGTGCCCTATTGGGAAGAATCTTTGGCCGAGTGCATTGCATCTCTGTGTAAATCTGTGTAATCTGTGGCTATGAATCAGGAAATAGAAAGAAGAAGGACATTTGCCATTATCTCGCACCCAGATGCGGGAAAGACAACCCTGACGGAGAAGTTCCTGCTGTTTGGTGGACAGATACAGGTGGCAGGTGCCGTCAAGAACAATAAGATCAAGAAAACGGCTACCTCCGACTGGATGGATATCGAGAAACAACGTGGTATCTCGGTCTCGACTTCGGTGATGGAGTTTGACTATACCCCAGAGGGTTCTGATATAGAATATAAGGTGAATATCCTGGATACCCCAGGTCACCAGGATTTTGCTGAGGATACATTCCGTACGTTGACGGCGGTGGATTCTGCCATCATCGTGGTGGATGGTGCCAAGGGTGTGGAGACACAGACGCGCAAGTTGATGACCGTCTGTCGTATGCGTAAGACACCGGTGATTATCTTCATCAATAAGATGGACCGTGAGGGTCGAGACCCATTTGACCTGCTTGATGAACTGGAACAGGAACTGGAGATTAAGGTACGTCCTTTGAGTTGGCCCATCAACCAAGGTGCCAAGTTCAAGGGCGTGTATAATATCTATGAGCATAAACTCGATCTTTTCACGCCAGACAAGCAACGTGTGACAGACAAGGTGGAGGTTGACATCGACAGCGACGAACTCGACAAACGGGTAGGGGAGCAGAATGCCGAGAAACTCCGCGAGGATCTGGAACTGGTGGATGGCGTTTATCCTGAGTTTGATGTTGAGACTTACCGTTCTGCAGAGGTGGCCCCTGTATTTTTTGGTTCTGCCCTGAATAACTTCGGTGTGCAGGAACTCTTGAATTGTTTTGTGGAAATCGCCCCGAGTCCCCGTCCTACGAAGGCTGAGGAACGGGATGTGCTGCCCGAGGAACCTAAGTTTACTGGTTTTATTTTCAAGATTACTGCCAATATCGACCCCAACCACCGCTCGTGTATCGCCTTCTGTAAGGTGTGCAGCGGACGGTTCCAGCGTAACCAGCCCTACCTCCATGTACGTCAGGGGAAGACCATGCGTTTCACCTCGCCGACGCAGTTTATGGCACAGCGTAAGAGTACCATCGACGAGGCGTGGCCTGGTGACATCGTAGGATTGCCTGATACAGGTGGTATCTTCAAGATTGGTGACACGTTGACCGAGGGTGAGCAGTTGCATTTCCGAGGACTTCCCTCCTTCTCGCCAGAACTCTTCAAGTATATTGAGAATGACGACCCGATGAAGTCGAAGCAACTGCAGAAGGGTATCGATCAGTTAATGGACGAGGGTGTGGCGCAGTTGTTTGTCAACCAGTTCAACAACCGCAAGATTGTCGGTACGGTAGGCCAGTTGCAGTTTGAGGTGATTCAGTACCGTTTGGAAAACGAGTACAACGCCAAGTGCCGCTGGGAACCCGTACATCTCTACAAGGCCTGTTGGATAGAGAGCGACGACGACAAGGAACTGGAGAATTTCAAGAAGCGCAAGTACCAGTATATGGCGAAGGATAAGGAAGGTCGTGATGTGTTCCTTGCCGATTCCGGCTATGTGCTCTCAATGGCGCAGGAGGATTTTAAACATATCAAATTCCATTTCACCAGTGAGTTCTAAAGGTATAAGGATATTTCTGTTGTCTGTCTTGCTGACAATGCCTCTGATGCTGTTTGCGCAGATCAGTGGTGTGGTGGTCGACGCCGCCGACGGCTACCCTATACCTTATGCCACGGTCCAATATAAAGGAAATCATGTATCCACGATTGCCAATGGTGAGGGACGTTTCCGTATCGAACGCCACAACGGCTGGCGACTGACTATCAGTTCGGTGGGCTATCGTGAACAGGTCATCAACGTGGGACCGCAGACTTCTGGACAGATGACTATCCGACTGGCTGCCGACAATCAGACGTTGAAAGAGGTGACGGTGAAGTCAAAGAAGAAGTCGCGCTATAGTCGTAAGGATAATCCTGCAGTGGAACTGATGCGCAAGGTGATTGCCAACAAAAAGAAGGCCGACCTGAAGCGCCACGACTACTATCGTTACCAGAACTACCAGAAGATAGGCCTTGGATTGAACGACCTGAAACAGGAAACCTTAGAGAAGGGTATGTTCAAGAGATATCCTTGGTTGCGTGAGCAAGTTGATAGTAGCCAGTATACCGACAAGATGGTGCTGCCGTTGACGGTAGATGAGATGGTGACCGAGCAACTCTGGCGGAAGGACCCGAAGGCGGAGCGTACCATCGTGAAGGGTACTCGTTCGAGTGGCGTCAACGACCTGTTCCAGACGGGTGAGATCCTGACTACCGTGATGCGTGAGGTTTTTGCCGATGTGGACATCTACGACGACTACATCCTGTTGCTGCGTCATAAGTTCAGTTCGCCCATTGGGCGCGACGCCATCCAGTTCTATCGTTACTACATCGCCGACACGGTCTATGTGGGCAACGACCGTTGTATCCATCTCGATTTCCTGCCGAATAATATCCAGGACTACGGCTTCCGTGGGCAGATATATATCCTCGACGATACAACTTATCAGGTGAAGCGCTGTGAACTGATGCTTCCCCGTTCGAGCGATATCAACTGGGTGGAGTCGATGCAGTGTATGCAGGAGTTCGCGCGGCAGGACAATGGCGAGTGGCTACTTACTGTCGATGATATGATTGTGGAACTGATGCTGATGGATTGGATACAGAAAGCCGTGGTGACGCGTACCACACGTAAGACCAATTTCTCGTTCGACCCATTGCCCCGCGAGCGGTTCAAGAGCAAGAACCCGGTGCAGGTGGAGACTGGCTCCGATCACCGTAGTGATGCATTCTGGCAGGAACACCGTCAGGTGGAGTTTACCAGAAGTGAGGCTGGTATGGGCGGATTCCTCGATCACCTCGAACAGTTGAAGGGCTTCAAATATGTCATCTTTGTGCTCAAGGCTCTCTTCGAGAACTACTTAGAGACAGGCTCCCGCGAAAAGCCCAGCAAGTTTGATGTCGGCCCAATCAATACCTTTATCTCGCAGAACTTCTACGATGGACTGCGTCTCAGGATTGGTGGACAGACCACGGCGAACCTCAACCCCCATCTCTTCGCCAAGGGCTATTATGCCTATGGCACGAAGACCCATGAGAACTATTATAGCGCTGAACTGACCTATTCGTTCCCCGCAAAACAGTACCTGCCGCAGGAGTTTCCCGTCAACCACCTCATCTTCTCCTCGAAGCGCGACGTGGCTCTGCCCAGTGACAAGTATGCCGTCACAGACAAGGATAATGTATTCTCATCCTTCAAGGTACATACCATAGACAAGATGTTTATGTATAACACCCAACGACTGGCCTACGAATATGAGACACCTAACCACTGGCGCTTCACTGCCGACCTGAAGACCGAACGTATTGACCCTGTCGGTACCATGGAACTGCGTCCCGTGACTCCTGGTGCCGCGTTGCTTGATAAGATGCGATACACTGAATCTACTTTCGGTATCCGTTACGCTCCTGAGGAGAAATTCGTCAATACGAAACAACGCCGTCGTCCGATGAACCGTGATGCGTGGTACGTGCAGTTGCAACACACCGTCGGTTATCAGGGACTGCTGGGTGGTGACTACAATTATAACTACACCGAGTTCGAATGGTACCGTCGTACGTGGTTGCCAATGAGTTGGGGAAAGATTGACACACGACTGAGAGTCGGTGCGCAGTGGAATCAGGTGCCTTGGCCCCTGTTGCCGATGCCGCAGGCCAACCTCTCGTACATCGTCTCCCCGCAATTGTTCAATATGGTAAACAATATGGAATTCCTCAATGACCGTTATGCTTCGCTGATGCTCACCTGGGAGATGGGCGGTAAACTGTTGAACCGCATCCCGCTGCTCCGCAAACTCAAGTGGCGTGAGATATTTGAGTTCAAGGGTCTCTGGGGTTCGCTTTCCGATAAGAACAATCCCTATCTGGCCCAGAACCAGACAAGCAATAAATTGATGGTATTCCCTGCGAATTGTTTCACTATGGACAGCAAGGTTCCATATTTGGAGTATGCCGTTGGTGTGCAGAACATCCTCAGTCTTATACAGATTGAGTATGTCCACCGTATCAACTACCGCAATCTGCCTACGGCTTCTGAGCATGGTATTCGGTTCGTTATTAACCCCTCGTTCTAAAAAAACTGATATGACAAGAGAAGAAGATATAAAAAAGGCTATCGAGACGATGCGCAAGGGTGGGGTGATTCTCTATCCGACAGATACTGTCTGGGGCATCGGCTGTGACGCAACGAATGCTGAGGCTGTTGCCAAAGTATACAAGATCAAGCAGCGTGACGACTCGAAGGCGCTCATCTGCCTTGTTGATTCTGATGCACGGATGCAGCGTTATATCCGGAATGTACCGGATGTTGCCTGGCAACTTATCGACAGCCTCACAGGGGGACAGGAACCATGTGAGACAGTTGCCTCACATGGTTCCTGTCCCCCTGTGAGACCAACTACAATCATCCTCGACGGAGCCATCAATCTGGCCCCGAACCTGATTGCTGAGGATGGGTCGATAGGTATTCGTATCACCAACGAGCCTTTCTCAAAGGAACTCTGCTATCGTTTTCAGAAGGCGATAGTGTCTACCTCTGCGAATATCAGCGGCGAGCCCGCGGCACAGAACTATTGCGATATCGACCAGCGTATTCTTGATGCAGTGGATTACGTCTGTTGGTCTCGTCGTCAGGAGCACAAACCGCATACCCCCTCAAGCATTATCCGTCTGAAGGAGAATGGGGAAGTGGAGATTATCAGAAAGTGAGCCACAGATTACACAGATATGAAGTAAGCAATGGAGGCAGCAGTAACGACAGCAAGGAAGGGGCTATTTGAGCGTCTGCACGAGTGGCGGGTAGAACACGTCAGTGAGCGGATGTTCATGCTTATCCTGGCATTGCTGGTTGGCTTCTTTGCCGCAGTCGCAGCCTTCTTGCTCCACTGGATTATCAACCAGATTGTGATGCTGTTGACGAGTGGCTTCGAGACGTCGCACGCCAACTGGCTCTATCTGGTCTATCCTGTCATCGGCATCTACCTCACTTCATTGTTTGTACGTTACATTGTCAAGGATAATATCTCTCACGGCATCACCCGTATCCTCTATGCCATCTCGATGAACAAGTCGCGGTTGAAGTCGCACAACTGTTGGTCGTCTGTGATAGCCTCTGCCATCACTATCGGTTTTGGTGGTTCTGTGGGCGCGGAGGCGCCCATTGTACTGACGGGCTCTGCCATCGGCTCGAATCTGGGACAGGCCTTTCACATGGACCGTAAGATGCTGATGACGTTGGTGGGTTGTGGCGCTGCCGGTGCCATCGCGGGTATCTTCAAGGCACCGATAGCAGGACTGGTGTTTACGGTGGAGGTATTGCTGATCGACATGACGATGTCTGCGATGCTGCCCATCCTTGTGTCGTGTGTTACTGCGACGTGCTTCACCTATATTTTCAAGGGTGATGCGGCGCTGTTTACCTTCCACCTCGACAGCGAATGGACTGTGCAGCGCATCCCTGCCTGTATATTGTTGGGTGTCGCCTGTGGATTGGTTTCACTTTACTTCATCCGTATGATGAGTGCCTGCGAGGGTGTGTTTGCCCGTTACAAGAACCATCCGCATATCAAACTGGCTATCGGTGGTTCTGTGCTGAGTCTCCTCATCTTCCTCTTCCCCGCTCTCTATGGCGAGGGCTACAGTAGCATCAACATGCTGTTGAATGGACGGACCGAAACAGACTGGGACCAGGTGCTAAACAACTCGATGTTTGCTGGTGAGGGGAGTATACTGCTAATCTATATCGCTCTGGTTATCCTGATGAAGGTCATTGCCACGTCGGCTACCAATGGCGGTGGCGGCTGTGGCGGTACGTTTGCCCCGAGTCTGTTCGTAGGCTGCTTCACAGGCTTCCTGTTCTCACGCCTCTGGAACATCCATCAGATAGGTGTCTATATCCCCGAGAAGAACTTTGCCCTGATGGGTATGGCAGGTGTGATGTCGGGTGTGATGCATGCCCCGTTGACGGGTATGTTCCTCATCGCAGAATTGACGGGTGGCTATAGTCTCCTGCTACCGTTGATGATGGTGAGCGTCTGTTCGTATCTGACTATCATCATCTTTGAGCCTCACAGCATCTACGGAGCACGATTGGCGAAGGAAGGCCGACTGCTTACCCATCATACCGACCATGCTGTGTTGACGCTGATGAACCTTGATTCAGTGATTGAGCGTGATTACGACTATGTCTCTCCCGATATGGAACTGGGACAGATCGTACATAAGATCAGCCGCAGCCACACTTCCGTGTTGCCTGTGCTTGATGCCGGCGGTATGCTGTTGGGCGAGGTGGAGATTATGAAGATCCGTAATGTGATGTTCCGTATTGAACTCTATCACCATTTTAAGGCCTCGCAGTTGATGGTAGAACCCAAGGCGATACTAGACGACAAAATGCCGATGGCGGACGTGATGCGTACCTTCGACCGCACCCGTGCCGACTGGTTGCCTGTGCTGGATACCGAGAACCACCTGAAAGGCTATATTTCCCGTCAACGGCTTTATACTCTTTACCGCAAAATGGTACATGATATGTCGGAGGACTAGCCACAGATTACACAGATTTTCACAGATTGTTGATTTTCACAGACAAATTAGTATGACAGACCAAAGGGACGAAAGAACATATCAGATAATAGGGGCAGCAATGGAAGTCCATAAGAATCTGGGAGGAGGTTTTCTGGAGGTTGTTTATGGAGATGCTTTGGAATTGGAGTTTCAGGAGAGAGGAATACCATATCAACGAGAGAAGGGCCTGCATATCTATTACAAGGATAAAGTACTTCCTCACTTTTATAAACCCGATTTCGTATGTTATGATAGTATTGTTGTGGAGTTAAAGGCTGTTGATAATATGACTGCAGATTTTCAAGCGCAAATGATCAACTATTTGGCAGCGACAAGATGTAAAGTCGGACTATTACTTAACTTTGGCAAAAACAGTTTGGAGAAGAGACGGTTTGTATTTTGAGCCACAGATTACACAGATTTATATAGATTGATTAATATAGAATTATGAGGAAAACTCCATTAGAAAAATCTGAATTGAGGATTGTGTTTATGGGAACGCCGGAGTTTGCGGTAGATACACTACGGAAGTTATTAAGTAATGGGTATAATGTAGTTGGGGTTGTAACACAACCAGATAAGGCTGTAGGACGACATGGTAGTGTATTGCAACCGCCAGCCGTTAAGCAGTATGCACAAAAGAAAGGCATTCCCGTTCTTCAGCCAGAGAAGATGAAAGATCCTGAGTTTCTTCGTCAGTTAAAGAAATGGAGGGCGAATCTTCAGGTGGTGGTGGCTTTTCGGATGTTGCCAGAGGTTGTTTGGAGTATGCCTAAATATGGGACATTTAATGTTCATGCAGCGTTGCTTCCCCAATATCGTGGGGCTGCCCCCATCAATTGGGCCATTATCAACGGAGAAAAGAAGACTGGTGTTACAACATTCTTTTTGGACGAGGAAATAGATACAGGACGTATTATTTGCCAAAGTGAATACCGTATTTATAAGACTTTTAATGTAGAAATAGTCTATAATGCTCTGATGGCTAGAGGTGCTCGTTTATGTCTGGAAACCTTAGACAGGATTATTACATCAAATGGTAAGCCTAAGTCTATTCCACAAGAGCAGTTGTTGACTGCCGGACAAGAATTGCATCTGGCCCCGAAGATATTCAAGGAGACCTGTGAAATTGATTGGAATAATCTTTCAGCCCAACAAGTCTATAATTTCGTGCGAGGGCTCTGTCCTGTACCTGTAGCATGGACGACACTACTGGATGAAAAGGGACATGAAAACACCCTTAAAATATATAAAGTGGCTGTTTCAGGAATCTCGCGTGAAGTGCCTTCTGGTACTATTATTATTGAAAATAAAAAACTATATATTGCTGCCAAGAACGGTGAACTGGTAGAACTGTTAGAACTTCAGATGGCTGGTAAGAAAAAGATGTTTGTAAAGGATTTCTTAAACGGTTGTAAGAACCTTTCAGAATCACGATGTGTTAGGGTTGAAAACTCTGTGTAAATCAAAGCATCTGTGAAAATCTGTGAAATCTGTGGCAATATACAATAAAATAGGTGTATCGTTCGTTTCAAGGGTATAAACATATAAATGATGGTTGCCTATGAAGCATTTTACTCCAGAAACGTTCAAACCCCGTGAGCAGACGCTCAACCTGATCCGTCAGTTCGCTTACACCTATCGCGTTAGTAACAACAATCAGGCCCTGAGCCTGAACTAAAAGGATTATGGCATTAGTTTCCCCTTCATTGCTCGCTGCCGACTTCCTTCATCTCGACCGCGACATTCAGATGATAAACCGCAGTGAGGCCGACTGGCTCCACCTCGACGTGATGGACGGTTATTTCGTTCCCAATATCTCCTTTGGCTTCCCTGTGCTGGAGGCTGTGGCCAAGGCCTGTACCAAACCTCTCGACGTTCACTACATGATAGACCGTCCTGAGCGTTATATCCAGCAGACGGCTAAACTTGGAGCCATGATGATGAATGTGCATCTTGAGGCTACGGTTCATCTGCATCGTACCATCCAGGAGATTCACGATGCTGGCATGAAGGCCGGTGTCACACTGAATCCCTCAACGCCTGTATCGTTGTTGGAGGATATCATTGGCGATGTGGAGATGGTCTTGCTGATGAGTGTCAACCCCGGTTTCGGTGGACAGAAGTTCATCGAGAACACCATCGACAAGGTGAAGAGCCTGCGCCGGTTGATTTCGGAAAAGGGGTGTCAGACACTGATTGAGGTTGACGGTGGTGTACAGGGCGAAACGGCTCCACGCCTCGTGGAAGCCGGTGTCGACGTGCTTGTCAGTGGCAGTTACGTGTTTGGTGCCAAGGACCCTGAGCAGGTCATCCGCGACCTCCGTTCACTCTAGACTCAGATTGACGCGATGCTGTCTCGTCAACTTCCTCAGGTTGATGAGCGCATAACGCATACGGCCCAGTGAGGTATTGATGCTTACGCCTGTCTCTTCGGCAATCTCCTTGAATGACATCTGCTGGAAGAATCGCATATAAACAACTTCCCGCTGGCTTTCGGGCAGTGCCTCCATCAGTCGTTTCACGTCCTTCTTAACCTGTTCGTTCACCATTTCACTCTCACGGAAGGTGTCAAGCACAGAGGCGCCTTTCAGGTTCTGTAGGTCGTTGTCCTTTGTAGGTTCAACAATGTGTTCTCCCTTGATCTCGCGGTAATGGTCGATAATCACGTTATGGGCAATACGCATCACCCAGAACACGAACTTGCCCGAGTCGGTGTAAAGTCCGTTCTGTAGTTTGGTGATGGCCTTGATAAACGTCTCCTGAAACAGGTCGTTAGCCATGTCCTCATCCTTCACCATATACATAATATAGGTGAAAATCTTGTCTTGGGTACGCGAAAGCAGTTCGTCGAATGCTTTATTATTACCATTTACGTAAAGCAATGCCAACTCTTCGTCGGTCATTTCCTTAAAAGTACTCATACTTCAATTAATTTTGTAATTGAGTAAAGTCTGTTTCGATAGGCAATAATATTTTAATTTGTTAATAATTCGGGGACAAAAGTAGGCATTTTAGTTGAAACCACCAAACTTTTTTGCAAAAAATCTTCAAATAATAGCGGAAACTGCTGGTTTTTTATTAACTTTGCATCACATAAAACAGAAAAAGTATGATGAAACTATTTGTTCCTGGGCGCTTGTGCCTCTTTGGTGAACATACCGACTGGGCGGGCCATTATCGTACGATGAATGCCGATATCGCTCCTGGTGCCGCTATCGTAACGGGTATTGAGCAAGGCATCTATGCCGAAGTCGAGAAGTCCAGTATCTTTGAGTTGTATAGTACTGCTCCTGAGATTGATACTCTATGGCAGGACTTCTCCTGTCGCATGGACGAACTCGAACTGAAGCGCATCGCCAAGAGCGGTTCCTTCTTCTGCTATTGTGCGGGCGTGGCCTCTTATATGCTCGAATGGTATAAGGTTGGCGGTGTCCGTATCAAGATTACGGGGATGACGCTCCCCATGAAGAGCGGTCTCAGCAGTTCGGCAGCCATCTGTGTACTCGTCGCGCGTGCGTTCAACTTATTATATAATCTGAATCTCAACACCCTGGGCGAGATGAACATCGCCTACGTGGGCGAACTGCGCACCAGCAGCCGTTGCGGTCGTCTGGACCAGGCCTGTGCCTTCGGTGTGAAACCTAATCTGATGACCTTCGACGGTGATGAGATAGAGGTGCGCTCGCTCAATGTGAAGACACATCTCTACTGGGTCTTTGCCGACCTCTGTGCCGAGAAGGACACGATTAGGATTCTTTCCGATCTGAACAAGGCCTATCCCTTCGCCAGTAATGAGGAAGAACAGGCAGAGCATGACGCGCTGGGACGGTTGAACATCGAGATCGTCAACCGTGCCATCCAGTATATGGCTAACGGTGATGCGGAGGCATTGGGCAAGTTGATGACCGAGGCGGAGGCCATATTCGACGAGAAGGTGGCCCCGATGTCACCGGCCCTTTGGTCGCCTAAACTACATAGCGTGCTGCAGGATCCTAATATCCAGCCTTTAGTATGGGGTGGCAAGGGTGTCGGTTCCCATGGCGACGGCTCCGTGCAGTTCCTGGCCCGTAGCGAGGAGACCCAGCACCAGTTGGTCGACTATTTGAACGCGCAGGGCATGAGGGCTTACTCCCTTACGCTGAAACCCGTTCATACCGTACGCAAGGCCATCATCCCCGTGGCGGGCTTCGGTACCCGTCTTTATCCCGCCACGCGTGCCCTGAAGAAGGATTTCTTCCCCATTCCCTGTCCAGATGGAATGGTGCGTCCTGTTATCCTGATCCTGCTTGAAGAACTTATCCGAAGCGGCATTGAGGAAATCTGTCTTGTATTGGGCAGTGAGGAGGAACGTCAGCAGTATGCCGATTATTTCGAGCGTCCCTTGTCCGAGGAGCATCTGCGCAAACTCAATCCAGAGGCTCAGGAGTACGAGAATCATATCCTCGATGTCGGCAAGCGCCTCCGCTATGTCTATCAGCGCGAGAAGCGCGGCTTTGGTCATGCTGTCTATCAGGCCGCCCAGTTTGCCGGCAACGAGCCCGTGCTTCTGCTGCTTGGCGACACTCTCTATCGTAGCGATTCCAACAAGCCCTGTGCCCTCCAGATGGTTGAGGAATATGAACGCTGCAACTCACTGATGGTCAGCATCCATCCGATTCCTCTTGCCGAGGTCAGCCGTTACGGCATCCTGCATGGTGTATGGGAGGACAAGGCCCATACTCTCCTCAACGTGTCTGTCATGATGGAGAAACCGAAAGCAAGTTATGCCGAGGAATTCTTAGGTTTGCGCAACAAGGATGGTGAGAAAGAGTATTACAGCGTTTTCGGCCAGTATATCCTCACTCCCGAGGTCTTTGCCCAGTTGCACGAGGATATCATGCAGAAGGAGATCGATGGCGACCATATTACGGAGATTGAACTAACCTCCGCCCTTGAGGCTGTGCGTAAGCGCAGTGGCATGATGGGTGTACGCCTGCAAGGTCGTATGTACGACATGGGTAACCCCCAAGCCCTTACCGCCGCCGTCGCCGCATTCTCTATCTAATGTCTATTATTGGTACGCAGCGACCGCTGCTGATATAATCCCCGCCCGCTGCCGATATGAGCAGCGGCCGCTGCTGATTATGTCCACGCCCGCTGCCGATTCGAAGGAAACGGGTTTTATCCCTGTTCCAAAGGCACTTTACCCCTGTATCGAACGTCTCTTTCCCCTGTTCCCTACGTCTTAACAACCGTAAAGTGACTTATTTTGTGAGGCTGAGGAGGTATTTGCCGTAGTCGTTCTTGGCCATAGGCTTGGCGACTTCGGCAAGTTGTTCCTTGGTGATCCAGCCACGCTTGAAGGCTATCTCCTCTAAACAGGCGACCTTCAGTCCCTGACGCTTCTCGATGACCTCAATGAAGGTGGAGGCTTCGGAGAGGGAGTCATGGGTACCGGTATCGAGCCAGGCGAATCCGCGCTGCAGGGTCTGTACCTTGAGTTTCTGCTGGGCGAGGTACTCCTGATTGACAGTGGTGATCTCCAGTTCTCCGCGGGCGGAAGGCTTGATGTGCTTGGCTATATCCACCACACTGTTGGGGTAGAAATAGAGCCCCACAACGGCATAGTTGGACTTGGGATGCTCGGGCTTTTCCTCGATGCTGAGGCAGTTGCCATCCTTGTCGAACTCCGCCACGCCGTAACGCTCTGGGTCGTTCACATAGTAGCCGAAGACGGTGGCAAGTCCGTGTTTCTCCGCATTCTCTACGCTTTGGCGCAGCAGACCAGTGAAGCCGGAGCCATAGAAGATATTGTCACCCAGGACGAGGCAGGCGCAGTCGTCGCCAATGAACTCCTCGCCGATGATGAAGGCCTGTGCCAGTCCGTCGGGTGATGGCTGTTCGGCATATTCAAAATGCACACCGAAATCAGAACCGTCGCCGAGGAGACGGCGGAAACCGGGCAGGTCGTGTGGGGTTGAGATAATCAGAATCTCACGGATGCCTGCCAGCATGAGGGCGGAGATGGGATAATAGATCATCGGTTTGTCGAAGATCGGAATCAATTGTTTACTGATACCCTTTGTGATGGGGTAGAGGCGCGTGCCGCTACCACCGGCTAATACTATACCTTTCATAATTATATTGTTTTGGATGCAAAAGTATAAAAAATCTGTGATAATCTATGATAATCTGTGGCTTTTTTCGTAACTTTGCACGCGATTTGAATAATTTAAGCATATTATGGGATTTTGGAATAAAATTTTCGGAAGGAATAAAGGAGAATATAAGGTGGGTGGCATGGAGGACTTCATGACGCTGATCCGTGTGTATTTCCAGGCTGCGATGGCTGCCGACCTCGGCATCACCAACCTGGCTGCTCTGCCTGACCTTCGCGTGTTCAAGGCTACCTTGAAGGTGCCCACGGTGAATAATAAGTTGGGCGTAGGCGAGCGAAGCCGTTGCAAGAATATGCTGAAGAGCATGTATGGTATGAACGACGACTTCTTCAAGGAGATTGACACCAGTCTCCGCAAGCGTTGTAAGAAGGTGCAGGATGCACAGACCTATCTGGTGCAGTTCCAAGGCTTTACGCAGGAACTGATGATGCTGACGGGTAATCTGATGAAGTTCAAACTCCGTCTGCCGGGCTTCTTGAAGAAAATGCTCTATACGATGACTGAGAAGACCGTGAACGACATCTTCAATAAGAATGACTATACCGATCCAGCCGTGCTGAAATCGGTGGTGGCCGTCCGTCAGTACAGTCAACGCTTAGGCTTCTCCCAACAGTGGATTACTAACTTTGTATATAAGGTCGTGATGCTGGCGAAAAAGGAGCCACGGCCTACAAACGACGACAAATAGTATAAAAAAACTTAAAAGATTTGTCTATGGCATTTCTTTAAGAGTTTTTTTATATAATTTTGTAGGACAAAACGTTACGTCATGACTTCGAACGAGCAAACAATTGCCACTTTCCAGACCCGTGTAGGGGATCTGCTCCGTCGGTTCCAAGAACTGAAGAAGGAGAATGCAGACCTGTATGCGATAGTGGAGAAGAACGAGCAGGAGATAAAGCAACTGCAGGCAAAAATGGCTCAGGCGGACGATGACTACAATGCCCTGAAAATGGCTAAGATGATGGAAATCACCGACGGCGACCTGGAGAGTGCCAAGGCACGGGTGGCCAAACTGATCAGGGAAGTGAACAAGTGCATTGCTATCTTAAGCGACGAACAGTAAAAAGAGAAGATGCGATGGCAGAAGTGAACAAAGAGAAATTACATATCAAACTGCACGTCTATGATGAGGAGATTGCGGTGACGGTGAACCGGGATGACGAGGAGTTCTACCGTGCTGCCGCCAAACTCATCACCGACCGCTACAATGCGTATGCACAGGCCTATAAGGGGAAGAAAGGCGAGCACACTATCTCGTTGATGACCCTGATAGACATTGCGCTACTCTATGAGCGGGAACATCGGAAGAACGATACAGTCCCCTATAATGATATTCTCCAGAAGTTGACTTCCGACATTGAAGAGGCTCTGAAGTGAGAATATTATTTTATCAACATAGATTTTTTATGGATTTAATTTTTGTCTTACTGATTGCTGCAGGCGCCCTCGCTCTTGGAGGAGTCTGCGGATATCTGGTTTTCCGCTATGTCCTCAAAGGGAAATACAGGGAAATGATGGATACAGCCTCTAAACAGGCTGAGGTTATTAAAGAGAAGAAACTGCTTGAGGTAAAGGAGAAATTCCTGAACAAGAAAAGCGAGTTGGAAAAGGAAGTGCAGCAACGCAACCAGCACATCCAGCAGAGTGAGAACAAACTGAAGCAGCGCGAGATTTCGCTGAACCAGCGTCAGGAGGAACTCGGACGTCGCAAGAATGAACTCGACAACCTACAGCAGCGCGTTGACAATGAGAAGAAACTGCTTGCTGTCAAGGCCGAGGAACTGGAGAAGATGCAACTCAAGGAGCGTGAGATGCTCGAAGAGGTTTCTGGACTGAGTGCCGAAGAAGCCAAGAACCGTCTGGTGGAATCGATGAAGGATGAGGCCAAGACCGCTGCTGCCAGTTACATCAATGAGATTATGGACGAGGCAAAACTCAATGCCGATGCTCAAGCCAAGAAGATTGTGATTCAGACCATCCAGCGTGTGGCAACGGAAACGGCTATTGAGAACTCCGTCAGCGTGTTCCATATCGACAATGATGAGGTGAAGGGCCGTATCATCGGCCGTGAGGGTCGTAATATCCGTGCCTTGGAGGCTGCTGCCGGTGTGGAAATCGTGGTTGATGATACCCCTGAGGCTATCGTCATCAGCGGCTTCGACCCTGTGCGCCGTGAGACCTGTCGTCTGGCCCTGCACCAGTTGGTCAGCGACGGACGTATCCATCCCGCCCGTATCGAAGAGGTGGTGGCCAAGGTGAAGAAGCAACTCGACAACGAGATTATTGAGACAGGTAAGCGTACGGCTATTGACTTGGGTATTCACGGTCTGCATCCCGAACTGATTCGTATCATCGGTAAGATGAAATATCGTTCTTCCTATGGACAGAACTTGTTGCAGCATGCCCGTGAGACGGCTAACCTCTGTGCTGTGATGGCTTCAGAACTCGGTCTGAACCCGAAGAAGGCAAAGCGTGCAGGACTGTTGCACGATATCGGTAAGGTGCCTGACGAGGAGAGTGAGATGCCTCACGCACTCTATGGTGCCAAGATTGCCGAACAGTTCAAGGAGAAACCCGATATCTGCAACGCCATCGGTGCCCATCATGATGAGATGGAGATGCAGACGCTGTTGGCTCCCATCGTACAGGTGTGTGATGCTATCTCTGGTGCCCGCCCTGGTGCCCGTCGTGAAATCGTGGAGGCTTACATCAAACGTCTGAATGACCTTGAGGCTATCGCCATGAGTTATCCAGGTGTCACCAAGACCTATGCCATTCAGGCAGGTCGTGAGTTACGTGTCATTGTCGGTGCTGACAAGATGAGTGATGCCGAGACCGAGGCTCTGAGCGGTGAGATAGCCACGAAGATCCAGAATGAGATGACCTATCCGGGACAGGTGAAGATCACGGTTATCCGAGAAACACGAAGCGTTGCTTATGCAAAATAAGAAATCCCGCCAAACGGCGGGATTTCTTTATTTTAGAAGGCTGGGAATTCCGGCTTGTCTTGTCGTTTGATGGCCATGCACTCCATCTCGACGAGCCATCCTGGGCGACATACTGGAGCGAGTGTGATGACGTAGGGCTTGTCGGGGAAACGTTCCTCATAGAGACTCTTTACAGTCTCATAGTCTGACACATCGCGGAGATAGACAATCATCTCCATTACATCGTCGTAAGTACAATCTGCCTCTTTCAGCAGGGCCTCAACATTCTCCCACATCCTTTGGGTCTGCTTCTCCACATCCTTCGGGAACATGATTTCGCCCTTGTTGTTGATACTGGCGGTGCCGGAGATAAACACATGGCGGCGGTCGGCATAGTCGATATAAGTGCCACGCTCAAAACTCACGCCGTAGTCACTGGTACGGTTCAGATGTGTGGAGGCATACAGATAGTGAATCTGTTCGGGTTGGATACCATCGATGGCGTAGTTGTCCATCTGTGATAGAACATTGGGATCCTGCTGACGACCTCCGATACCTGTAGAGGCAATGAAATGGGTGTGGACGGTCAGTCCCTGGGTGAAGAATACCTGATTACGGGCACGTACCACACCGCCGTAATTGAGGTCAATGTCATTGACAAAGAGCCATGTGCGGATGCAGTTGTCTGCCAGTTTACATCCTTCCTCGGCCAATTGCATCACGTATTCGTTGAAAAGCAGGCGCATTTGGTATTCGGAGTTGGCTGCAAGGTTGTGTGCACTGGCATTCCACAGATGACGGAATTGTCCGTGACGGGCTTCGTAGAGACCACTCTTAGTCAGACCCGTCTGGACACCAGACATCAGGTAAACCCAAAGGGCCACTTTCGTGCCGTCAAGGGGAGCCTGTTCGATGATGCTCTTGGCGCAATCGGTCACATCGGCCAAGACAATATCGTCGGCTTGGTTGGCTGCATCGCTGAGGAAATAGCGCTTGAAGACGGCCTGCGTATCGGGCAAGCGATCGAGCAGACCATGATAGGCATTCATTACTGCCTCCAGTTGCTTGGCGTATGTCAGCCGTTTCTGACTGACATGGATCATGGCATGGTATTCCTTTACTTCTGTGCCGTTGTCAAAACAGAGGACATCGGCACGGGCATTCTCAAATTCTATGCGTGAGAGTTTTTTGCTCATTTTTTAATAATTTGGCTGCAAAGTTACTAAGAAATGGGCTAATAACAAAATAAAAGAGGAATTTTTCCTCAATTATATCTTATTGATGTCAACGTAGCCGTGCATGACGGCATAGATGGTAAGAGCGGAGACACTCTTCACACCGAGTTTGTCCATGATATTCTTACGGTGGGTAATGACCGTTGCCAGTCCAATGTTCAGTTTGTCTGCAATCTCCTTATTGATATATCCTTGTACAATCAGGGACATAACTTCAATCTCGCGGTCTGTGAGAACTTTTTGCTGGAGTGCTTTCGGCATGGGAGGCAGATGCTGTCCGCTTCCGTGGGCATGCTGTTCCAAGGCCAGAAGTGAACGGATAAGTTCCTGTTCCGGAACGTTGATACAAAGACTGTGGAACTCGGAAAGTTGCGAGGTAGAGTCGAGTGAGAGGGTCAGGACAATGGTCTTGCGACGATGCTCCGAAAAGAATGATTTGTTCTCCAGTACCACGTTCATCGCAACGAAATAGTGGTAATAGTGGTTCGGATCGTTAGCCGTCAGTTCTGCGAAAGTACCGAAGGTGTCAACGGTCACGATAGGCATCACATGTTGTAAAATAGATTTCAACCCCAACGCCGAGAGGGTGTTGGGGTCGATAATTGCGATATTAGGCCTATTATTCACAATTCACTCTTACGAGAGGAAACCTAGAAGGGCTCCAGCCGCTACAGCAGAGCCGATCACACCTGCTACATTCGGACCCATGGCATGCATGAGGAGGAAATTGTGACGGTCATATTCCAGTCCAAGGTTATTGGAGATTCGGGCTGCCATAGGTACGGCACTCACTCCAGCATTACCAATCAATGGGTTGAGTTTCTTACTCTCTGGTAGGAATAGGTTCATAATCTTTACAAAGCAGACACCTGAGGCGGTGGCAATCATGAAGGCCATGGCACCGAGGGCAAAGATCTTGATGGTGTTGAAGGTCAGGAACTCCGAGGCCTGTGTCGAGCAACCGACAGTCAGACCTAGCAGCATCACAACGATGTCGTTGAGTGATGAACCGGCGGTCTTGGCCAGACGGGTGGTCTTGCCACTCTCCTTCAACAGGTTGCCGAAAAACAGCATGCCCAGCAGGGGAAGTCCTGAAGGAACGATAAAGGTGGTCAGCAACAGTCCGATAATGGGGAAGAGGATGCGCTCCGTTTGAGACACCTCACGGGCTGGCTTCATCTTGATGACACGCTCTTTCTTGGTGGTGAGCAGACGCATGATAAACGGCTGGATCACCGGTACGAGAGCCATATATGAATATGCACAAACAGCGATAGCACCCATGAGGTTAGGGGATAGTTTCGACGACAGGAAGATGGCGGTAGGACCGTCGGCTCCGCCGATGATGGCAATACCTGCAGCCTGTGAGGGCTCAAAGCCCATGGCCAAGGCTACCATATAGGCACCGAAGATACCAAACTGGGCGGCAGCACCAATGAGCATCAGTTTCGGATTAGCCAGCAAAGCCGTAAAGTCGGTCATTGCTCCAATGCCTAAGAAGATAAGGGGTGGATACCATCCCTGTCGTACACCTTGATAGAAGATGTTCAAGACTGAATTGTCCTCGTAGAGTCCTATTTCAAGACCAGCATCTGCGCGGAAGGGGATATTGCCGAGAATGATTCCCAGTCCGATAGGTACCAGCAGCAGGGGCTCGAAGTCTTTTCTGATGGCGAGCCAGATGAAGAAGGCTCCTACCACAATCATGATGAGGTTTCCCACCGTAGCATTGGCAAAAGCCGTATAGGTAAGGAACTCATGGAAGTTCTGTATGATAAATTGTCCGAGGTCCATAATTATGAATTATTTATTATGAATTAACCGATGGTCATGAGGACGGCGCCTTCCATGACGCTCTCACCTTGCTTGATGGTAATGGAGGTAACTGTGCCTTCATGCTCCGACTCGATATTGTTCTGCATCTTCATGGCTTCAAGCACGAGAACTACATCGCCTTGCTTGACGGTGTCGCCAACGTTGACTTTCACCTCAGTGATGGTGCCAGGCAGAGGTGCCTTGATGGCTGCGCCTGTACCTGCAGCCATGGGTTTGTCGGCTGCTGGTGCTACAGCAGGTTCCACAGCAGGACGGGCTACGGGCTTGGGTGCCTCGACATGTACTTTCTTCAGCGTGCTTGTCGGGTTGATAGGCTGCTTCAGTTCTACGTCAAAACGGATGCCGTTGACATTCACTTTAGCAACGTTACCTTCTACTTCTTCAATCTCTACGTCGTAATCGACTCCTTGTATTTTATATTGATACTTATTCATTTTTTCTTTATAATTTGATATTTATTTCAGGTCGGGAGTGGTGGGGATTCTTGTTCCCATGTGGTTTGACGGTTGTAATGGGTCGTGGAAGTGGGTCATCTGCGAATATTCGTCAGTCCAATCCGTGTCTTTTGACTTGATTGTAATGATGCCCGATTCTACATCGTGTACGTCATCCTGATATTGTTTGAGAGCCATGGCGATAACAGCGATATAGACCTCCTTATCGATACCCTTTGTCTTTAGACCGTCCTGGAGTATGTTGCCTGTGGCGTGAGCCAGATCGTGGGTGACTTCGACAGTTTTTGTGAGGGGTTTAATGGGTTGGGTGTGGGCCACTTTCTTTGCTGTGTCCAGATGGCGCATAATGGTACCGAAGAGCCAGAAGAATACGAAGAGCACTGCCAGGCAGAAGAACACGATACCCATAGCCAATAGGGTGATGCCGAAGCCATGCGGGTCTTCACGCTTCAGGTAGGCATCCTTGGTCTCGTCGGCCTTGATGAAATTCTCGATGCCGGGGGTGACGTTCTCTGCCGATTTGACAGCCCACGAGGTGGCGCCCTGTCGTGCAAAACTCTGGTCTGCGGCAAGGGCTGGTATACTGACTGAGTCTATCAGTTCTGTGGCATTGCCGTTGTAGAAGCCAATCCAGAGAGGTTCCGACATGGGAACCTTTAGTGAGAGGTGCAATTTGCCCTGTGCAGGGTTAGAGTTGCAGTAGAATACCAGGTGCTGACGACCGCCAATCTGTGTACGTGTGTCTCCACTGGGGATGACGCTCATACGCTTGATGCGCTCGGGCACACTCATGTTTGGATCGAGTACAGAGCGATCGGTAGTGAAGTACATGCCACGTACGTTGTAGGTGGTGAACGATGTGTTCTCCAACTCTATCCATGCTTCACGTTGTCCGTACTCATCCTGGATGCTGGTGGTGTTGTTTGTCAGCACCTCGTTGATGCGAATGTTCTTGGCTCCTTGAGCCATCATCGCAGAGGCGCTTGTCAGCAAGATACCACTAAACAGGATTCTAACTTTATTCATTTTTGCTTGGTGTATTATTATATCTGTGTTATCAGTGTAAAACTGTGTTATCTGTGGCTAGCCGCAGAAGAAGAGCACAATGATCTGTGCCGTGAAAATCCTGAGGAACATCGCTAGGGGATAGACCGTAGAATATCCAATGGCTGGGGCTTCCTTTGAGCAGATGCTATTGGCATAAGCCAACGCAGGGGGATCTGTATAGGTTCCTGCCACCATGCCAGCAATGGTGAAATAGTTGAACTTGTATCTTAGTCGTGCAATAGGACCTACAATCAATATCGGTATGATGGTAATGAGGAAACCTGTCAGCACGTAAAGCAGACCATCGCCCTCGATCACGGTTTCAAAGAACCCTGCACCAGCCTTGATGCCTACAGATGCGAGAAAGAGTACCAGACCGATCTCACGGAGCATCATATTGGCTGAGGTTGTGGTATAAGTCACGAGGTGTATCTTATAACCATAGCGGCCTATGAGGATGGCAATGATCAATGGACCGCCAGCCAGACCGAGTTTCACGGGAATGGGCATGCCTGGGATGGCCAGAGGGATGGAACCAAAGATGAGTCCGAGGAAGATACCGACGAAAATCGTTGCGATATTCGGGGCATTCAATCGGCGTATGCTGTTACCCATCTTGTTGGCCACACGGTCGACGGCATCCTCCGGACCTACTACCATAATTTTGTCGCCCACCTGTAGCGGTAGACTGGCCGAAGCGAAGAGATCCATGCCATGACGGGTGACACGGGTGACATTCACACCGTGTACACTGGAGAAATGCTGAGAAGCCAGTGTCTTACCGTTAATGCTGGGGTTAGTGATAAGGATTCGCTTTGACACCAATGGCTGGTCTTGCTGCTCGAAGTCGATGTCGAGTTTCGGTCCGATAAAGGCCATGATCGCTTCCTGATCTGCTTCGGCACAGACAATCAGCATCTGGTCGCCAAGGTGGAAGATCGTATCGCGATTGGGGATGCACAACTCGCCTTCGTGAACAAGACGGGACACTACGAAATCACGATTTAGAAAGTCGTGTACTTGTAATAAGGTCTTACCTTCCAGGTATTTGTTGGTCACTTCCAAGTGCATCTTATAAGGCTTCTTATTGGCACTGGTCTCCTCCAATGCCTTCAGACGGGCCTCTTCTTTCTCCAACTTGACGCCACAAATAAACCTTATTATTATTATAGCACCGATGATGCCAAGTACACCAAGAGGATAGGCACAGGCGTATGCCGAGGCAATCTGGGGCGCTCCATTGGGGAACACCGTAGTAAGCGCTTCGTTAGCAGCACCAAGACCGGGAGTGTTGGTAACGGCTCCATACAGTGTACCCACCATCATCGGAAGGCTGGTGGCGTTGCTTGTATCGAAGAAGATATAGTAGCAGGCGAACATAACAAGGATATTCAGCAGAATAGCCGATGCTGCCAGTCCATTGAGTTTGATGCCTTGTGTGCCGAAACTTTCAAAGAAGCCAGGACCGACCTGCATACCAATCATAAAGACGAATAGTATCAGCCCGAAGTCCTGTACGAATGTTAGGATGGAAGTGGGGGCCGTGAATCCGATATGTCCGGCAAGAATGCCGGCAAAGAGTACGAACGTCACGCCGAGTGAGATTCCAAATAACTTAATCTTCCCCAGATAGACACCGATGGCAATCACGATGGCATAGAGTAGCGTGATGTGCGCCACTGAGTCAGTTGTCGTAAAAAGGTCTTTTAACCACTGAAAAGATTCCATCAATTATTTAATAACATACTTACCTAACAAGGTGCAAGGCCAGTGCAAACCGAATGCAAAATGCTTGCTATTTGCTGAGAATCTGACTGGACTCTTTGCGTGATTTTCTAAAATCACGCTGCAAAGGTACTCAAAAATTGCTCAATACAAGCGTTTTTGTGCATTAAATTTTGGATAAATTCCGTTTTTTTGTTTCTTTCACAATTCAATTGGCTGATTTGCGTAAAAAGTTTGTAACTTTGTCGGCTGTTAAGTCAAAGCTTAAAACAACTTATATAATAATTTAACGTATTTATGGCAAACAAAGAAAGACTCTTTACCGAGTTTACAGCACCTACCACTCAAGAGTGGTTGGACAAAATTGAAGTAGACCTGAAAGGGGCCGACTTCCAGAAACGCTTGGTATGGAGAACCAATGAGGGCTTCAATGTACAGCCCTTCTATCGTCGTGAGGATCTGAAAGACCTCAAGACTCCTGACTCGCTACCTGGCGAGTTCCCCTTCGTTCGTGGCAACAAGAAAGACTCTAACGAGTGGTATGTCCGTCAGAACATCGCCGTGACAGATCCTGCTGAGGCCAACAAGAAGGCGCTCGACATCCTGATGAAAGGGGTCGACAGCATCGGTTTTAAGTTGGGACATGCCGAACTCAGTGCCGAGTTCATCGAGACACTGTTGAAGGACATTCGTCTGGATTGTGTGGAGGTGAGTTACCGTGCCTGCATGCGTCACGCCCTGCAACTGGCTGACCTCCTGGTGGCCTACTTCGAGAAAATGGGCTACGACAAGGAGAAGATTGTCGGTGGCGTGGGCTTTGACCCCATCGAGCGTATGCTGATGAAGGGCAAGGACTCTACGTTCTTGCTTCCTGATATGCCGAAATTGGTGGAGAAGTTGAAAGACTATCCTAATCTTCGTTGTGTGATGGTGCATAGTGACCTGTTGAACAATGCAGGCGCTTACATTGTTCAGGAGATGGGTTATGCCCTTGCCTGGGGTAACGAGTATCTGCAACAACTCACAGACGCCGGTGTCGATGTGGACTTGGCTGCAAAGAAGATTAAGTTCTATATGGGTATCTCGGAGAACTACTTCATGGAGATAGCAAAGTTTCGTGCCGCACGTATGCTTTGGGCACAGATAGTAAAGCAGTATGAGCCTAAGTGTGACTGCGCTTGTAAGATGGTGATCAATGCTTCAACGTCGACATATAACCAGACTTTGTTTGATTCTTATGTTAATCTGCTCCGTTCGCAGACCGAGGCCATGAGTGCTGCCCTGGGTGGTGTTCACTCGATGGTTGTCACACCGTTTGATGCACCCTACGAGAAGGCTACTGATTTCAGTGAGCGTATCGCTCGTAATCAGCAGTTGATTATCAAGGAAGAGAGTCATTTCGACCGTATTGTCGATCCTGGAGCAGGTTCTTACTATATTGAGCACCTCACTGACGCTCTGGCACAGGAGGCTTGGAAACTCTTCCTCAAGATTGAGGATGAGGGCGGCTTCCTTGAGGCAGTGAAGAAAGGCATCGTTCAGGACGATATCAACGCCACGAACGTGAAGCGTCATGGCGATGCTGCCAAGCGCAAGGAGTTCCTCTTGGGAACCAACCAGTTTCCGAACTTCACCGAGAAGAGCGAAGGCAAAGAGCCGTTGGCTGTCGATTGCTGTGCCAAGCATTCCGATGATGCCGACGTGCCTGCCCTGAAGATCAGTCGTATGGCCTCTGATTTCGAGGCCCTTCGCCTGACCACCGAGAAAACCGCAAAGGTACCTACTGCGTTCATGCTGACGATAGGTAATCTGGCTATGCGCCAGGCTCGTGCTCAGTTCTCCTGCAACTTCCTGGCTTGTGCTGGTTACAAGGTCATCGACAACCTCGGCTTCAAGACCGTCGAGGAGGGTGTTGATGCTGCACTCGAGGCTAAGGCCGATATCATTGTCATCTGCTCTTCGGACGATGAGTATGCTGAGTATGCTATCCCTGCATTTAAGTACTTGAATGGTCGTGCGATGTTCGTAGTTGCTGGTGCTCCTGCTTGCATGGAGGATCTGAAGGCTGCCGGCATCGAGAACTTTGTTCACGTCAAGTGCAACGTGCTTGAGACTTTGAAAGAATATAATCAGAAACTTGGTATTTAAAGAATAGGAGACTTGAATTATGCGTAAACAGTTTAAAGATATC
>JAFZUS010000203.1 GCA_017618275.1 Prevotella sp. | reverse complement strand
TGGAACGTGCCACAAAACACCCCTTGTATAACTTACCTTGTGATTATAATATCAAATCATGGGTTCTTCAACGAGTAAAGGCAACATTTCCGTATTCATGCTGGTAGTGGCAATTCTCGTTATCGCCGTACTTGTTGTCATCCTTGCAGAGCTCATGATCTCAAACGGAGTCCGTTCAGGAAAGTACAGCAATCCCAATGTTGCAACCCATGTCGTACGCGGTACCATCTATGACCGGAACGGGCGTGTGCTGGCCCTTGAGGTCCCCAGAACAACGGTTCTTGTAAAGAAGAATTCTCGCAACACCGAAGCCATTGCACAGATTATATCGATTACCGCAAGCTCCACTCCAGATGAGATTCTTCGTATCATCGAAGCCTCTACCGACGATTTCGTCCCCATTGCCTCGAACCTAGATGCCGAAACCGTCAGCCTGATTTCAGCAAATCTAGAAAAAAACTCGATACCTGAGAGCGATGTCAGTTTCCGCAAGGACTACACCAGAACCTATCCCGCAACCTATCATGCCGCACAGCTTCTCTATGAAACGGAAAAGGTATTCGACAATGTTCTGTCACCTGCCCCTGGCTTCGATGAGCTTACCACTTACGGCAACGATGTTCATCTGACAATAGATTTGGATATCCAATATCTTCTTGATCAGGCGATTCAGCAGGTCTATGAGATTCAGAGCCCGGATTATGCAGTCGGTCTGATAATCGACATCTCCACCGGAGAAGTCCTGGCAGCCACTACATATCCGTTCTTCGACCTCAATGACAGTTCCACGATATCCGAGTCCCAGAAGGTCAGCAGAGCCCTGATAGGATCGATCTACAGGCCCAACCTGAGAATCTCCGAAGTGAAAACCGTGTTGGACGTAAAAACTCACGGGCAGAACAGTACCAGCATTGATTATTCTGTTGAAGATAATTTCACAAAAGACCTTCCGGTCATTTCTTCGATGGCGAGAATGCCGGACGGCAATTCTTCAATTGTTGCAGTAATTCCTGATGAGGACTCTAAATATCTCTTGTTTATCGGATCGGTGAATCCCAAGTTCTACAATACCGTGCCCTACATTCTCGACTCTGCTCTCACGATTATCGAACAGGGCCTTGCCGCTCAGAACAAAATCTGATTCAGGACAGTTTTGCCAGTATCTTCTCCTGCTTGATGAGCATAGGCTCGGAAGGGTCGTTGGTCTGATGATTATCGCCCGAAAGGTGCAGTACGCCGTGAATCAGAAGTCTTCTGAGTTCCTCATTATCCGATACACCGAAGCTCTGGGCATTGCGTCTGAGGACCTCGGGACATATGAGCATGTCGCCCAGCACCCGTTTGCGGCGGCCGGCTGATACGAATCCGAAACCGTCATCGTCCTCGGCGGCAAAACTGAGGATATCGGTGCTGTCGTCGATGTCGCGGAATTCCATGTTCATCTGATGCATGTGATCTTCATCTATGAAAGAAACTGAAAACTCCACATTTGTAAGCTTGAGTTCTGCGAGAACACTGTTCAGATAGTCCAGAACGGTACGTCTGGGCGCAAGGGTCTTGTAAGAGTCATTGTCATACGAGATGTCGATAGTATTCATCAGCTTCAATCCTCATCAGGATATTCGATTCTGGAGTGGTTTCTGGCAACCAGGGTCTTCACGAAGGCATCGGACAGAGCCTTGATATCGTTCATGGTCAGGTTGCTGTTGTCCAGCTGACCGCGCTCGATCTTGCCCAGGAAGAGGTTGTCGATGAGCTTGGCATACTTGGAGGCGTTCGGCGTAACCGTACGGCTTGCGGCCTCGATGGTATCTGCCAGCATGACGATACCGCATTCGCGGAAGTCAGGGATTTCAGCGTTGTAGGAGAAATCCGAGGCCTTGACGGTCTCGCCCTTGTCATCGCTGGATGCAGCCTGGAACTTCAGGGCTTCATTGTAGAAGTAAGCGATGATATCGTTTCCGTGGTGGTTCTGGAT
>JAFZUS010000202.1 GCA_017618275.1 Prevotella sp. | reverse complement strand
TCTTCGTAATGCTCGGGATGTTCCTCGAAACCGAATGACGCATACAGTTTCCTTGCAACCTCATTCGTCGGCTCATAAGACAGCCAGCAATACCTGGCCTCACCGGCGGGGAACGTGCGGATGAAATCCAAAGCCAGCTCCATAGCCTTCCTGCCGTAGCCCTTTCCCTGGTATCTTCTGTCGATCATGAAACGCCAGATGAAATAGCTGTTTCTCAGGAACCACTCCGCACTGGGCTCCTCTCCGTCATCTTCTCCGACATCATAAGCGATCATAATGAATCCCACAGGCTTCTTGCCTAGATAGATTCCGAAGGGGAAAACCTTCTTTCCCTCATCGATAATCCTCACAAAGCCATCGACGAAACTGTCCTTGTTCGAAGCAACAAAGTCCCTCTGTTCCTTTGCCACATGAAGATTCATGATTGCATCGCAATTGTCCCATGTTATTTTTTCCAGATGCAGTTGATTCAAACTCTCAGTTTTGTTTGTCATATTCTCCTCAGTTGCATTCAAGTCTTAATCATCCGAGCAGTGCACGGTTGCACTAGTGCCTGAAAGAATCCACTTTGCTCCGGCCATGAGCGTATTCCATTGTTCCCGGGTCCCGCCGAAGTAGATATCGGTCAGCGCAGTACAGTCGGCAAAGGCTTGGGCTCCGATAAACGTCACGGATGCGGGAATGGTGATGCTCTTCAGGGCAGTGCAATTGAAGAACGCCTCCTGCTCAATCGTTTTCAGGGTGCTCGGAAGATTCACTGTATGAAGGTTCTTGTGGTTCTGGAGAGCCTGATAAGCGATTGTGGTGATTCCTTCCGAGATGGTCAGCACTTCCAAAGTCGAAGCAGGAACAGCTTTGAGAGCTTCCGACTCAAGCCATCTTGAATAGTTCCAGTTCGGAACCAGGCTTGGTACAACAAGCTCCGTCAGGCCTTTGTTGTAGAAAGCCGCACGGAGGGAAACCTTGGTTACGTTCGCCTCGTAACTGCCCTGGAAGTAGAACACCTCGTGACAGATTTTACAGGTATCCGTGGAGGAATCTATGTCATGGTATTCCTCTTTGGGAACTGCTTCAGTATAGGAATAGCCACAGACAGTGCATGAGTATTTGATTTCTCCGTCCGTGGTGCAGTTGCCGGCCTTGGTTTCAACACCTTTATCGAATGTATGGTTTTCCTTGATGCTTGTGGCCTCGTGTCCACAGGTTGTCACATGCCAGTGCTGGTCATTGTCGCTTGACCACAGTTCACTGTAAGTATGGTTCTCAGCATCCGTATATGATTCGGTCACGGTGTAGCCGCAGACCTTGCAGGTTTTTTTCCTGATGCCTTCAGTTGTACAGGTTGCAGGAGTCTTGATCACGGGATCTCCGTAGTCGTGTTCCGCATAACCCTCGGATTCGGCCATCGGGATTATGTGCCCGCAATTGGCCAGATGCCAGTGGTGGGTTTCGTTCTTGTACCATTCTGTACTGTATGAGTGGGAGACTCCGTCCGCAGGGATTGTCTCTGTCTTGGTCTCATTGCATACGGAACAGGTATACTTGATTTCTCCGTCGATTGAACATGTGGCCTTCTTGATTACGGTTCCACTACCCCACTTGTGAAGGTGGTAGGTCTCGGTCTTTGTGGCGCCGCAGCCCTCGCGCTTGCATGTGTAGGTTATGATTCCATCTTCAGATTCTGTTGCTTCCGTGGTGATTTTGCCTTCATCCCACAGGTGGCCAAGAGGCGGGATTTCATCAGTCTTTGTTTTACTGCAGATTGAACAGGTGAAGAGACGCTCGCCCTTCTCCGTGCATGTCGGATCAGAAACCAGCTCCCCGTTGCCCCAATTGTGGTATTGGTCAGATGCCTTCACGACCTCGGTTTTTGTCTCGTAGCAGACAGTACATGTATAGATCTTCTCGCCATCGGTCTGGCAGGTCGGATAGACGGAGAAGAAACCGTCATCCCAGGAGTGGGTGTGCTGTTCCTTGATCTCAGGGAGCTGGATGTCACAGGCGGTAAAAACAAGACAGATAGCTATCAGCAGAAAAACAATCTTTTTCACGGGAGCCTCCGATAATGATGATACCGAACGGACAGCAATTCATCAATCACACATTTCAGACGCTGTCATTGTCTACGGCTGCTTCCGGCTCACCACCCGCGTTCCGAACATTGAAGAAACTGCTATTCTTCCGTGAAGTCAGTATCCATGGTGACCTGCAGTTCATAATCCGGGAAAGCTTTCTGCACATCGTCGACAACGGCTGAGTACACTGCCCTGCGGTCTTTAGCCTCAAAACTTATTACTATATCGAACCGCATGGTTTTCTGATCC
Source organism: Prevotella sp. (assembly GCA_017618275.1). GTDB lineage: Bacteria > Bacteroidota > Bacteroidia > Bacteroidales > Bacteroidaceae > Prevotella. The sequence continues at coordinate 512 of JAFZUS010000202.1, read as the reverse complement.
TTCAGCAGATAGAATCCATGCATCTGCCTGACAAATTCGTGGGAAAAGACGATATTCTGAACTTTTTCCTTTGCACGGATGATGTCCTCATCCTTTGTGTTCATCGAGTAAACTCCGATTGCAGTCAGAATTACATGGTGGTCGCAGAGCACCTTCATGGTTATCTCACGGATCAGCTGGTCAAGCCTGTCCGCTGAATATGTATCAGGCACTTCGATGTGTATAGAGCCGTTCCAGTTGTCCGGTCCGTAATTATTCAGAACAAGGTCATAGGCACCCTGAACGTCAGGAAAACTTAAAACCGTATTCTGAATGCTCTTGGCAAGTTCGGAATCGTTCCGTTCTCCGAGAATATGGGAAATCGTTTCCCTGAGCATCTCGATACCTGATTTGACAATCACTATGGAGATTACTGCACCGAGCCAGGCCTCCAGGGAGATATGGAAAATCAGGAACACCCCGGCAGCGACCAGCGTGGAAGCGGAGATTATCGAGTCGAGAGTTGCATCCTC
>JAFZUS010000201.1 GCA_017618275.1 Prevotella sp. | reverse complement strand
CATATGTCTTTCCGGCAGATCTGGGACTTGCGGCAAGAACCGCAATGCGAAACCACGGATGGTCCGCAATCAGAGACACGAAACGCTGACCCACCATTCCGGTGGCACCGAGAATACCTACATTAAGCTTTTCCATGGACAGCCCCCTTGCAGTTACTATGCACAATAACACTAAAGAGTAAATTATGGAAGAATGATGTTCAGTTTATGGTCAGGTCGCCGCTGGTGGTCACAATCTTCATCTCGCAGCCACCGTCTCCGTACACCATCTTTCCGCCCTTGACCGTGTAGTTATCAGCCTTGAGCGATCCGCTGGTCTTCTCATACGTAATGGTTGCACCGTTGGACGGAAGCTTCTCGATTCTGATGTTTCCGCTGGTGCAGCCAATCTCAAGCTTCTCGCAGTACCCGAAGCTCAGATTAATGTTTCCGGCTGTTCCTGCGCCTGATACCTCGGAGGCATGGATATTTGCCAGACTTGTGTTTCCGGATGTGGCACCGAACTTGATGCTCTCTGCCTGTATCAGATCAACTTCTGTGTTACCCGATGTGGAGCCGAAACTGGCCTTTGTAGCATATAATGCATCGATATGGATGTTGCCTGAAGTGCATCCCACCTGGAAGCTTCCTGTTCTGATTGCCTTGACCTTGAAATCGCCGCTAGTGGCTCCCAGGCTGACCTCGGTTGCCTCAACATCTGTAGCAAACGTAACGTCCCCGCTGGTGATACCGACTTCGAGCTCGATTCCGGACGGGATTTCGATGCTGATCTTCTTTGAATTGTCAGGGAATGTTCCGATATAACCGCTCTTGCAGAAACGGATGTAGAGCGTATATCCGTCAAGATACCAGTGAACTTTCTGGTCATCCGAGAGTTTGCCGACGGGCTCGGTCACGTTCAAAGTGCGGTTAGATGACTGGATAAGTGTCACATCGCCGGAAACGTAGTCAATGCAGACTTTCTTAACGCTACCTGACTGATAGGAGAAACTTCCGACCGAATACTTGTTGGCATCCTTGTAAGTCGTATATGTTGAACCGAAACTGATTCCGCCTTTTCTGATGGAACAGCCGGAAAGAACACACAGCAAACATGCCAGAACGATGACAACTACATTTGTTTTTCGCATGGTAATAACCTCTTAACTAATCCACGGATTATACCGAGGTTCATTTACCTTGGCAATCAGAGCATATTCCGTAGATGATCGAGTTCCTGCACTGGATCTGAAAACCATGCTCTTTCAGAACATGTTCTGAGATTTCCTCCATGAAGTCACAGTCCAGATGCAGGATGGCTCCGCATTTTATACACTGAAGATGCAGATGTTCCTCGCAATGCTGCTTCTCTCCGACGTATTGGAACACAGCCCTGGTACCGTTTTCGGCGATGTATTTCATCACCTCTCCACTTTCGGTGAGCTTATCCAGATAACGGTATATTGTGGTGATATTGACATCATTTCCCTGATTGTTCAGGCAATTCAGGATATCGTTTGCATTGACTGTCCTGTCTTTGTTTTCCTTGAGAAAGCCCAGAATCCTGCTTCTGGCAGCCGTGTTGTAACCGTTGTTAGCCATCTTTATCTCCTTACAAAGCCAGGTTCAGAAGACCGATAATAATACCCCAGAACACTCCGATTCCATACAGAAGTCCCAGGATTCCCAGACTGGATTTCACACTCTTGTTTGTCTTCAGAAGAACCAGAGTCCCCACTCCTGCATTCACCAGCAGACCTGCGAACAGAGGTCCGGCTCCGATGATTCCGTCAATATAGAGCTGGGTTATCACCACCGAAGATGCACAGTTGGGAATTAGACCTACAAGGCCGGCAAGAAGCTCTCCGACTACGGGAAGTGAGTTCAGAATCTGCGAGAGCCTTTCCTCTCCGACCAACCCGATGATGATATTCAGGATGAAGGAAAATGCGAAGACATAGAGGAAGATCTCGATTGTGTGTCTGAGCGCAGCCAGGAAAACATTGCAATGACAATGGAAGCTCTCGAAAACCTCGGAAGCTTCGTCCCTGGATGCCTGGTCAAGTTTCTGACGCCTGAACAGGACAAGATCAACGAGGTATCCGCTGATAAGGGCAATTACAATCTTAAGCCCCAGAATCCTGAGAATCCTCAGAGCCGGCACGGCTTCGGAAATGAAGATCGGCAGCATCTCGTCCGAAGACGAGAGAAACACAGCCAGAAGAGTACCGAGTGTTATCACCCTGCCCGAGTAAAGACTTGCGCTGGCGGCAGCCAGACCGCATTGGGGAAAGGCCCCGACAAGAGACCCTGCCAGGGGTCCGAGCGGTGCAGTCTTGCCGATAAGCTGCGGGAACCTGCTCCCAGCCTTGTGTTCCAGGACTTCCATGAGAAGATAAATAAGGTATAGGAAAGGAAGCATCTTCAGACTGTCCAGAAGTGCATCCAGAAACCAATCAAGCATCTTTGCCTCTTATAAACTGCAAACCGTTTGCATTTGCAAATCGTTTGCAAATTTAGCTGATACCGGAACGAGTGTCAATAGATTTACCAAACCTTTGACAATATGGATACAATTTGCATAAGATGTACCGGTAAACCGCACTAAAGGAGACCTATCTTCGTGAAGGAAAGTTTTTGGATTCTCAGACCGTTTAATCCGGTCTATATGTGCACATTCGCCTTTTTCATCGCCCTGCTGGTGATTTCATCTATACTTTTGAAAAACAAGTCGGAAAAGACAAGACGCATCGTTCTCTGCACGGCCTGTATCATCACAGCCATCGGATTCTTCGTTTACAAGTACTTCCTTTCCATCGACGTGGAGTATGACCAGGTAGCATATGCCTCGATGGGCGGATTCAACTGGTGGGGAGAGCTTCCGCTGCACATGTGCAACATCAACATGCTCCTGATACCGTTCGCAGTCTGGCGCAAGAACCGCTCTCTGATGAGTTTCAGTTTCTTCACCGGAACCCTCGGCGCTTCAATGGCCCTTCTCATGCCGAGCATGGGTTTTGCCGGCTACCCCATTTTCATGCCTAGAATGATCGGTTTCTGGGGAACACACTTCATGGTTCTGATCGAGGGCATCGCCATAGTCGCCTATGGTCTTTATCGTCCGACGTTCAAGGATCTTCCGAAGACCGTTCTCACTGTTGTGATTGTCACATTCTGCATCTTCCTGATCGACCTGTTCATCAGGACAACCGGACTGAATCCGAGAGCCAACTACTTCTTCGCAATGGAGACGGAAGGCAATCCCATCCTTGAGATATTCCACAGGATTATTCCGATCCCGTTCGTCTACGAGATCCCGTGCCTGCTTATCATGGTGCCGTACATGGCTCTGGTGACGCTGGGCTTCCATATCGCCGACAAACACCGCAAACCGGATCAGTAATACTGTTTTGATTAATTATCCTGCTCCGCCATCTCTTTGAGCTTTGCAAGCTGTATCAGAGCCTGCATAGGCGTACATTCATCCAGATTGATGCCTTTAAGCGCACTTGCCAGAGCTGAATCCGAAGCCGCAGGTTCATCATCATAGCCGATTTCTGCAGTAAAGAGGCTTCCCTGATTCATCGTGTAGTCCGCAAAGTGCCTTGTCTGGAAGCTTCTGGCATCCTTGATGACCGATGCGGGAACTCCGGCCATCTTTGCCACGTGGATTCCGTAGCTGGAATTGGCAACCCCTTCCTTGACCTTTCTCAGGAACGTGACACTTCCCTTCTCTTCCACGACATCCAGAGTAAGCAGCCTGATTCCGGATGTATCAAGCATGGTCAGCTCATGGTAGTGGGTTGCGAACAGGGTCTTGGAGCCTTTCTCTATCAGACTCTTCATCATTGCGTAGGCAATGGACATTCCGTCCTGAGTGCTGGTTCCGCGTCCGACCTCATCGACAATCACGAACGACTGTCTTGTGCAGTTCCTTAGGATGAACGCAGCCTCCTGCATCTCCACGAGGAACGTGGACTCTCCCCTGGCAAGGTTGTCGGTTGCACCCACACGGCAGAAGATCTTGTCCACTATACCGATTCTGGCACTTGATGCCGGGACGAAGCTTCCGACATGGGCAAGAAGAATAATCAGTGCGTTCTGGCGCAGGTATGTGGATTTACCGGCCATGTTAGGACCGGTAATCAGGGCAAAGCGTACGGACATGTTCAGGCCGTTGGCCACGAAGCCTCCGGGCGGGAGCTGCTTCTCAACCACAGGGTGACGGCCGTCACGGATTTCCAGGACATCGTCCTGAGTCATCTCAGGACAGACATAGGAAGAATCCACTGCAAGTGTTGCAAGTGCCTGGAAGACATCCACTGTATTAAGAAAGTGTCCGATTGCCATGAGATAGGCATCTATCTGCAGAACGTCTGCAAGGATCTCATCATAGAGCTGACGCTCAAGAAGCTCTGCCTGGGCGTTGGCCTGGAGGATATCCTTTTCATACTGCATGAGCTCGTCGGTAGTGAAGCGCTCGCCGTTGACCAGAGTCTGCTTGCGGTAGAAATAATCGGGAACTCTTGCAGCCTGTCCCTTGGGAACTTCGAGATAATAACCGAAGACGCGGTTGTATCCGAGCTTCAGGATCGTGATTCCGCTTTCGGCCTTGACCTTGTCCAGGTAGGTCTTGAGAATCTCGTCGCTGTGATCCCTGAGGGCTCTTCTCTGATCCAGCAGTTCATTGTATCCGCTCCGGATGACCTGCCCTTCCTGAAACTGTCCGAGACACTGCTCGTTGATTGCCTTGTCGATGCGCTGCATCAGTGCCGCACAGGCCGAAAGTGCATCCTGGTCGAGCGACTTCTCCAAAAGGGAGAAATACTTCTCGGTGTTGTCCGATACCAGGTTGAAGAAGCTTCCGATGGTCTGTTTTATGCCCACAAGATCATGCGGAACAGCCCGCTTGAGAAGAACACGGGTATAGAGTCTGCTGAGGTCCATGGCTCCGCAGAGGGCTTCCCTCACACGGGCAAGCTCGGAAGGTGTCTCCACGAAGAAACGCACCCACTGCTGTCTGAACATGATCTGATTCAGGTCCCTCAAAGGGAAAGCAATCCAGTTCTTCAGCAGTCTGCTTCCGCCGCTGGTGCGCGTGCGGTTGATGGTGTCGAACAGTGTGTATCTTGATGATCCGTCATAGAGATTGGCAAAAAGCTCCAGGTTCTTTCTTGAGCTTTCATCCATGCTCACAAAGCTGTCTTCATTATCGACCTTGTAATCCGTAAGATGACTGACCGAACTCTTCGAGGTTTCCGTGATGTAGCGGATCAGCGCTCCTGCCGGACAGACCAGCTTGTCGTTGTCCTTAAGTCCGTATGCCGCAAGACTCTTCACCTTGGCCTGTTCGCACAGGATCTTGTAGCAGCCTTTCTGAGAGAAATACCATGGGGCCAGCTTGGTCACCATAGCCGGATAGGAATCGATGGCGGCCTTGAAATCAAAGTCAAGGAAATACTCATCCTCACAGACCAGAATCTCCCTCGGCGAGAGCTGCTGAAGCACGGAACGCACGGCCTGGACCTTGTTCTTCGGATCCAGGGCCCTGATGTGGAAATCGCCGGTCGAAACATCGCAGAACGCAAGGGCATACTGGAAGAAACAGATTATGTAATTGAAGCTCTTGTCATCCAGAAAGTCCTCATCCACCACGGTTGCAGGCGTAACGATGCGAACCACTTCCCTTCGGGCAAGGGCTTTGGAGTTCTCCGAGAGTTCCATCTGCTCGCATATTGCAATCTTCTTTCCGCAGTCCAGCAGGCGCTTGATGTAGTTCTTGGCCGCATGGTACGGGATACCGCACATCGGAGAATCACCTCTGTGCGTCAGAGTCAGATTCAGCAGGGCCGATACCTCTTTGGCATCCTCGTCGAACATCTCGTAGAAGTCCCCGAGGCGGAAGAAGAGCACCATATCGGAGTACTGGCTCTTCATTTCCTTGTATTGCTTCATCAGAGGGGTATCAGCCATGGATTCAATTGCCTCTTAGATGAGTGATGTCGAGATGGCAAGAACAAGGCTCATGCCGCGATTGGATTTTCCGAAATTGAAGAATGATCCGCCGATGCTGTTCCAGGTTCTCTCTCCATCCATGCTTGTGACGCTCTGATGCTTGTATGTCCAGTTCTTGACCAGATAGAGACCGAGCGGGAAGCCCTGGATCTTGAGCTTGATTCCGGTTCCGGCAGCAAAGTACCAGTTGATTCCCTGCTTCACCTGATTCAGCTCGGAGTTGACACCTGTTGCGGAGATGAAGACCTCGGCCTGAAGGATGTTCTCAACCAGCGGATAGCTGATTTCAAACATGTTGTCCCAGAGGAATGCCTGGTCAATGACCATGTTGAATCCGCGTCCGATCGTCATACCGTCGATGTAAAGCATCTCGTACTTGGTTGCACCGAACTTCGGATCCCACAGAGCCACGTAATCCTTGGAAGGATCGTCCTGATAGACCTTGTTGTAGTTGTAGAGCTGCTTGAACATGAAGCTTGCGGAAGTGGACACGCAGAGCATGATGTTCTTGGTTCCCTCTTCCTTGACCTTGACGGAGAATAGCTTGAGATAGCCTGCAGCGGAGGTATTGAGTCTGATGTAGTTTGAAAGACCGCCCATGAAACCTCCGGCGTATGTCACCGAGGTGCTGAGCAGATAACCCTTTGTGGTATTCGTGATGTAGTCTCTTCCGTCCCACTGGATACCGAAGCTGAGCTTTCTTGAAGGCTTCCAGTCCCAGAAGTTGCTCGTATCGCCTCTGTAGAGGTTGATCAGCCTTTCGAACGGGACATATTTGTCCTCGTAGACAGCTCTGTTTCTGCTGAATGAGAATCCGCCCGAGAGAGACAGCCTTCCGACGTCATAGATGAAGGTATAGCCCGTGCTCCAGCCCAGTGACAGGGTGAACAGGTCATATGTCATGAGGTCTCTGGATGACGGATACTCGTTGCTGGAGTTAGCCCACTGGCTTGCAGATGAGTATCCGAGAGGCCATGTCTCGTCTCCGTTTCTTCCGTTGTAATACTTGGGAGCGTTGGTTCCCAACTGGAGTTCTCCGGCATGTGTGGAACGTGCGAAACCGATGCTGATGGAGTTCGACCATCTGTGGTCGCGGAACCATGTGTCGCCGAAGCTGAGATCGATGGACTGGGTATCCGGTGAAAGGGTGACGCCTACTCCGAAGGTCTGTGCCTTTCCGAAGAGGTTTCTGTCCTGCCACTGGACGAATCCGGATACCGGGAACTGGTTGAGAGTTCCGCCGAAGGTTGCACCGAACTGGATGTCCTTCGTCTTGCCCTCCTCCAGCTTGAACTCGAGGATGACCCCGTTCTCGGACTGGCCGTACATGAGGTCATAATCGAGGTTTGCCAGAAGGCCCGTGTTGTAGAGGTTCTGGGCGCTGGTGATCAGCTTGGCCTTGGAGAAGACATCACCCGGCTTAAGGGTCAGCTCACGGCGCATGACATATTCCTTGGTCTTGTTGAGACCGGAGATCAGGATCTGCTCGATGACTGCCTGAGGACCTTCTGCGATATCAAGATAGAACTTGACGGTCATGTTCGTATCATCCCTTTCATTGGAGATGTTCATGCCGTTGGCGATGTAGCCCTGATCGTAGTAGAGATCGGCGATTGCACCGTATTCGGACTGGACGGTCTCGAGGTTCAGGACCGAACCGACCTTCATGGATTTGACCTTCTCGATCTCGTCATCGGTGAAGATGGTGTTTCCGGAGACTTCCATGCCGCCGTAGAACCACTGCTGGCCCTCGCTGATATCGAAAGTGACAATGGCCTCGAGATACTTGGTGCTTGAGGATTCCACATATTCGATGATTGGATCCGACACGATGACATCGATGTAACCGTTCTTCTGGTAATATGCAGCGATGTTGGCGGCATCGGTCTTGAGCTTGTCCTCATCAAGATATCCGTTGTTGAACAGGGATTTGACCTTGGATTTGACTTCCTTCTTCAGCGATGCGCTGTCGAAGTGCTCGTTTCCCGTGAACTGGATCTTCGTGACTCTGGTCTGCTCGCCTTCCTTGATGTAGAAGGTTACCTTGTAGGTGTTTGTCTCGGGATCCTCATCAAGCTCATACTCGATCGGGACATCCAGGAAGCCTTTTGCGGTGTACTGTGCCTTGATCTGCTCCTTGGCTGTCTCGAAGACGGCCTTGTTCATCGGATCATGGAACTGTCCGACAGAGATGGCTGTCACAGCCTCACGCAGTTCACGGGTCTTGATGGCATTGTTTCCTTCATAATAGATGGCGAAGATCATCGGATTCTCGTAGAACTCGAAAGCAATGCGGAAGTCGTTCTCATCGATCTCCTCGGGAACGGCGATGAAGAAATCCATTCCGTCAATGGCATAGAGATCCGACTCCAGCTGAGCATATGTCTCGTCCGTAAACGGCTTGTAGCGGTAAACGTATAGTGCATCGTTGATCTCGGATTCCGGAATATTCTTGAGTCCTGTATATGTGAACTCTGCCATCGCCCTGTTGTAATACCAGGGAGTGGCGGCTATCGCGCCAAACAGCGCGGCCAATGCCAGGACTAAGGTCAAAATCAATTTCTTTTTCATCAAAAACGTCTCCTCAAAGACATGCTATATATCAAATCAATACTGTATCTGTCTGGTTACACTGAACCCTATAGTATCCAAAATATCGAAAACAGACAACTCTTGCGGCTGTGTGAACACGCTCAGAGTCCCCATCGGAGTATCCCAGTCAAGGCTTATCTCGGTATCCAGAATCAGGTCTTTGGCAAGGAAATGCCCCACATTCTTGGAGAGTCTGACGTTGCTGTCGGCCTTGAGCATCAGTCGGACCTTGACGAACCAGTCGTTCCCTATGTACTTGCCGGCAAACAACGATGTACGGTCCAGATATCTGGCCAGCATGCTGACATCGGCTCTTCCGGTAATCTCGCCGGGAAGAGCATCCACGATGACGTTCGCCAGGATGTTGGACCTTGCGGAGAAGATGTCCAGCCCCAGCGAAGATCTCACGATTCCGGTGATTGAATAGTTCTTGTTCGACTCGAGCACACCTACTCTGGTAAGCGTCTCACGCGCCGTTGCCGCGAATCTTGCCAGCGACGAGAGCGACAGTGTCCTGTCCAGAGCTCCCGATGCCAGCACGCTCTGCCCCAGCATTGACAGGATCTCGTTCTCGCTCTTGGCAGGCGTACTGGAGAAACGCGGAGTGATGTTGTCCAGCGTGGCGTTCTGCAGCATCATGCTGATTATCACCTTGTTTCCGTCGGAGTCGTAGTCCGTGATTTCAGCTCTCAGGTTGAGGACAACGGGGAGCGTGCTCTCCGTGCCGAAAAGATTGCGCTCTGAGAGGTCCACGCTTCCTTCCTTGATGATGAAGTCATTCCGGAAGTAATAGACCTGACCGGTCTTGAGAGCCATGGCACCGTCTGTCCTGATCACACCGTCCTCGAAGATGAACCTTGCGGTGCGGTTTTCGGCAAGCGTGAAGTTGATGAACGGGCTGTCCTTCTCCGGGTAGTAGAACTCGACATCGTGACCCGTGGTCAGCGTGATATCCATGGCCGGAGGCCCCTGTGTCTTGTCATAGCACCAGGAAGGCAGTTCTTCATCAAGACGGAAATCTATGAGCATGGACGATGCCGTTATGTCCGTCGTGAGTTTCGGCTTGCCTGCGTTGACAGCAAAGTCAATGTAACCCGAAACATCTCCGCGGATCTCTACCTCTCCTCCCCCATCCAGGATTACCGGCAGCCAGAAATCCACAGGAGTCGCATCGTTGATGTTGATGCTTACATCGAACGTCTCAACCCCGAGACCCTGAAGGATGATGTCCACCGAGACATCTCCGAAGAAATAACGGCCGTCGGCCTCGCTGTAACCTGCCAGCGGAGTCCTGGAAACCAGAAGAGAGTGATCGTTGATCGACAGAGCCACATTCTTGACCGTGATGGTCTGATCCGGCAGATAGAACAGGGTCATCTCATAGGACTGGCAGTATGCCATTCCATAAAGGCTGGGATTCGAAAGCGGACCGGTAATCAGGACATCGCCCTCGATCAGGCCGTCCGTGAACGAGAAGGTGGGTACATCCATGAACTGGTTCATCAGCGGAAGCGGGAACCTGAGGTCTGTCACCAGCAGGTCCATTTCTTCCTTTATGTAGCCTTTTGCCTTGAAACCGAAGAGATTGTTCTCGTCGATGTCCAGCTCCAGATATCCCGATGCGGTATCGAATATGCCGTCGACCAGACTTCCAGAGAAGGACAGGAGTCCGTTCTCAAGGTGCATGTCGACCTGGGAGTCTGCGAGGGAATAGCTGTCCGAAAGGGTGAAATCCGTGAACGACATCTTGAAGTCAATGCTGTAGTCCTGACCGGTCAGGGCCTGGATCAGACTGTCGGAGAAGGCCTGTCCGCT
>JAFZUS010000200.1 GCA_017618275.1 Prevotella sp. | reverse complement strand
TTGTGCATTATGCATTGTGCATTGACACTGCTTCTTGTACTACTTCTGTCTATGTAAATCTTTCAAAGAACTCTTTCTTTTTGCCCTCAGCCCAAGTTTTTGAGCGAAAGCGGGTGCAAAGGTACTGCTTTTTTCCGAACCGACAAAACTTTTCACGAAAAATTTTCAGATTTTATGCGTTTTTCTCACAAGTCTTGATGTTAGTCAAGACAAAAGAATCCTTATACCTTATTATATTATATAAAGGCTCTAATACAACAAGCAAGAATTTGGATTAAGAACCTGACTTTGTTGCCCGGTTTAATAAGATGGCATAGAGCAGGCAAACGACTGCTGTGAATGCCAAATAGGCATAACAATACGACAATGGAATCTCAGGTGGTGTAGTATTCATGCCAGAGAGTGCGACAACTAAGGCTGGATGGTATGAACCTATAAAGAGAAGAATGGGAAAGATGATAATCCAAGGATGATAGCCAGCGTCACGCAATCTGCGAACTGCTACGGCCAGCGTGGGCAGCAGGCAGAAAAGAAGGAACAGGCCTAAAAGCATAAAAATATAGAAGATTACTGAACTGAGCCAATAGAGCGGATTGGAAACCGTATCCGGCCCTGCACTATTGCGAATGAAGGCAAGCATTGCAGCCGCTCCGAACAGCACGCCTGAGACAACAGCGACAAACAGCATCCAACTCCAGAACTCGCTTCGCGTCGCTTTCCCACAAAAGCAGACATACTTGCTGATGCAAGTCTTAACATGTGACCAAAATGTCTTCATTGTCTCTATTATTTTTTGCATCCTTTGTTATAACGGCAAGATATACCTGTTATTGTATTGGCAATTACAAAATATAGGGAAAACCCTATCATTATTTAGGGATTTCCTCTTTATTCATAATGAAAAAACAATTAATTTCGCAGCGTGAATCACTAAAACCGTTATGTTATGAAGAATTATCTGATTTCAATAGTGTGTGCACTCTTGGCTGTGATGGTGCTAAATGGGTGCGCAACATCAAAGGAGAAGGCTGCGAGGAAAACTGAACAGGCAGCGAAAGTGAAGGCTGCACTGGCTGAAAGACATTACAAGATAGTAGTGAACTCCATGGCAGACCTGAGTGAGACCGACGAAAAAAGAAGTCCGCAATTAAAGTCTAACTTTTCGCTAGAGGTGAGAAATGACTCGCTGATCTCATTTCTGCCACAGTACGGATATAATCAGATTCTGTCTGAAGCTGGTGTAGGTTGGAGGGGACTGATACTCTATGAACCGATCAGTAGTTACCAAGAGGGACTGACGAAGAAGGGCAAACGGCATATAGAAATAAGTGTGGAAAATTATAATGATACCTTATTATTTGTGATTGAGGTGTCTGCCAAGGGTAATTCAAACATTAGTGTGCGCTCCCGTCGGCGAGAACGTATTTCGTATTCTGGTAATATGATGCTTAATTAACTGCGCACCCAGACTTTGTGGGAGGCGGAGCCTTTGGCCTTGAGGCCTGAGGAGGGATTGGCGACGAGTTTGGAGAGTTCGCGAGAGGCTGTGCTGTAGTTGAGTTTGTTGAGGTTGGCGTATTCTTGCAGGGTGATGAAGCCGTGCTTGTCGATATGTTGCAAGGCTCGTTGCAGACGCTCCTCGAGGGTGTATGGCGAAGGAGAAGCGGATTTGACGGTTGTGCGCTCAAAGGTGTTCTCTTTGTTGATTTCATCCACAAGTTTTTTGTCCACCTTGAAATTCACACCTTTCACCTTTACATGATGGTATTTCTTCTTGGCACCAGCCTCTTGGGATTCCTGCTGACTGCACATTTCTACCTCATTGTCAGCAAATCCAAGCGAGAGCGAGAAGACCCCGAGATTGTCGATCTTCATGGTATGTCCAAGAGGGAGATACGACTTCATGACAACAGCCAACGTATCCAGCACGCCACGAATAGTCGCCTTGCTAAAGGCTGGCGAGTTGGTGTGAACAAGTTCCACGACCTTGTCATAGTCGAACTCCGTGTAGACCTGCATCTTTGGGAATCTTTTCCCCTCGCTTCCGTTGCCCATACCTGCGGGCAATTCCTTAATTACATAATTTGCCATACTACCAATATAATTTTCCGTTTCACGTCCTGCAATCTATATTTCATGACCTGCAATGTATATTTCACGTCCTGCAATTTACATTTCACGTCCTGCAATTGAAATTTGCTGCAAAGGTAAGGAAAATTTCTGAAAGACCTTACATTTTCTGCAATTATTTGCGTCATTAAATAAAAAACATTGGGGACAACGTCTTTCTAAGTTAATTTCTGATAAAAAGGATGATGTTGACAGAAAAATGCGTAACTTCGCAACCGAATTCAATTATCGGACAATAACAAATAAACAATATGAAGACGAAAAAAATTATGATTGGAATGGTCGCAGGCATCTGTCTGCTGATGACCAGTTGTGGAAACATGAATCAGGTACTGAGTGCTATGACAAACGGAACAGGCGTGGTGAATGCCATCACCAGCGTTATCGGCCTCGACAAGGTCAGCGCACAAAACCTTATCGGCACATGGAGATACGACGGTCCTGGCTGTGCCTTTACGAGTAAGAACCTGTTGGCAAAGGCTGGTGGCGAGGTGGCTGCCGTACAGATTGAAGAGAAGATAGCGCCCTACTACCAGCAGGTAGGCATCTCAGCGAGCAACACCTATATCACTTTTAATCAGGACGGAACCTTCTCTTCCAAGATAGCAGGTACAAATTTCAGCGGAAGCTACACCTTCAACGAGGCTGACCAGCAGATCAAACTGAAGGGTTTGCTGCTCTCCATCAACTGCTACGCCAAAAGGGAACTAAACGGTATCTCTATCCTTTTTGAAGGCAAGAAACTGTTGAATGTCCTGCAGACGATGGCAGCCCTGAGCGGCAGAACCGATCTCCAAACCATCGGAGAACTGAGCAAGCAATACGAGGGTGTGCGCGTCGGTTTCGATATGAAAAAGTAACAAATAAGGTTTATATACATAATTATCTGCAAAAATATGCAGAAATGTTTGGTCGGTTGCAAAATAATATGTAATTTTGCAGCCGTCTTTGTATAAATATACCAACATGAAAGTAAAAAACAGCCGATTAGAGGCACTCCGGCTCATCATTTCGAGCCAACAACTGGGTAGTCAGGACGAACTGTTGGCGGCCCTTCAAAAAGAAGGTTTCAAACTGACTCAGGCTACGCTGAGTCGCGACCTGAAGCAGTTGAAGGTGGCCAAGGCCGCCTCGATGAGTGGCAACTACGTCTATGTGCTGCCCAATGAAACGATGTACAAACGGGTGAGCACCCCTAACAGCATCCGTGAGATGCTAAAGGTGCCCGGCTTTGTCAGCATCAATTTTTCTGGCAACATGGGTGTCATCAAGACCCGTCCAGGCTATGCTAGTTCCATCGCCTGGAATATCGACAACAGCGACATCCCCGAGATTATCGGTACCATCGCTGGCGACGATACCATATTTATCGTTATCAAGGAAGGGGTCAGGCATCAGGATGTGTCTGAAGCCCTTAGCGATGTAGTTCCAAGCATGAGATAGGTCATAGAATACACAGATTTACACAGAATAAATAGAGAACAATAATATCAATGGAACAGGAAACAGAAATTGAAGTTCTAGTGGCAGGGCCAGAGCACGAGAAATACGTTGATACCATCTTAGAGACAATAGCAGATGCTGCTAAAGTACGTGGAACAGGTATTGCCAAGCGAACACACGAATATCTGGCCAAGAAGATGCAGGAAGCCAAAGCCGTGATTGCCCTTACAAAAGACGGGCAATTTGCAGGATTCAGTTATATCGAGACATGGGAGAACCAACAATATGTGACCACCTCAGGCCTTATCGTTCACCCCGACTATCGTGGGCACCATGTGGCTAAACGCATCAAGGACATGACCTTCTCGCTGGCTCGTACCCGTTGGCCCCACGCCAAGATTTTTTCATTGACGAGTGGCGCTGCCGTGATGGCAATGAACACGGCTTTAGGCTATCAGCCCGTGACCTTTGCCGACCTGACGGAAGACGAGGCTTTCTGGAAAGGTTGCGAAGGCTGTTGCAATGTAGACGTGCTGCATCGGACTGGACGTAAGTACTGTATCTGCACGGCTATGCTGTACGACCCGACAGAGCATCTGCCCGCCAAGATTCCTGATGAAGTGATTGAACGCATCCGCCAGATTGACGGGAAGGAGGAATAATACTATATATAATTAAGGTATAACAATAAAGGTAAGAAAGATATGGCAAACAAGAAAGTTGTAGTAGCCTTTTCTGGTGGGCTTGACACCAGTTACACCGTGATGAAACTGACCCAGAATGGTTGGGATGTGTATGCTGCTTGTGCCAATACTGGTGGTTTCAGCGAGGAGCAGTTGAAGAAGAACGAGGAGAACGCCTACAAACTGGGCGCTGTGAAATATGTCACACTCGACGTGACGCAGGAATACTATGCGAAATCGCTGAAATATATGATTTTCGGCAACGTGTTGCGAAACAACTGCTACCCCATCTCTGTGTCATCAGAGCGTATCTTCCAGGCTATCGCCATCGCGCGCTACGCGAAAGAGATAGGTGCCGACGCCATCGCCCACGGCTCCACAGGTGCCGGCAACGACCAGATCCGATTCGACATGACGTTCCTCGTGATGGCCCCTGGTGTGGAAATCATCACCCTGACTCGCGACAAGAAACTGACCCGTAAGGAGGAAGTCGATTACCTGAACGAGCATGGTTTCTTCGCAGACTTCACCAAACTGAAGTATAGTTATAACGTAGGTATCTGGGGCACCAGCATCTGTGGCGGTGAGTTGCTCGACCCCATGCAAGGACTGCCTGAGGATGCTTATCTGAAGCACGTTACTGCCAAGGAGCAGGAGTCGCTGTTGAAGATTCAGTTTGAGAAGGGCGAGATTGTCGGTGTCAACGGCGAGCACTTTGACGACAGAATCAAGGCCATCCAGAAGATTGAGGAGATTGGTGCTTCTTACGCTATTGGTCGTGATGCCAACGTGGGCGACACCATTATTGGTATCAAGGGGCGTGTAGGTTTCGAGGCCGCTGCCCCCAAACTGATTATTGAGGCACATCGTCTGTTGGAAAAATCGACCCTAAGTAAGTGGCAACAGTACTGGAAAGACCAGGTGGCCAACTGGTACGGTATGTTCCTGCACGAGAGTCAGTATCTGGAACCTGTCATGCCCGATATCGAAGCGATGCTGACATCTTCACAGCGTAACGTGACAGGTACAGCTATCCTGAAACTCCGTCCCTACGGTTTCGAGACCGTAGGTATTGACTCTGCCAACGACCTGACAAAGAGCAAACTTGGCGAATATGGCGAGACACAGACAGGTTGGACGGCTGACGAGGCCAAGGGCTTCATCAAGGTATCAAGTACCCCGCTACGTGTCTATTACGGTATCCATAAGGACGAGAAGAGATGATAAAAGTAGGTATATTAGGTGCAGCAGGATACACAGGAGGCGAACTCATCCGTCTGCTGCTGAACCATCCTGAGGCAGAGATTGTCTTTGCCAACTCAGAGAGTAATGCTGGCAATCTGGTATCAGATGTGCATGAAGGTCTGATTGGCGAGACGGATCTGAAGTTTACAGACCAAATGCCCTTTGAGGATGTCGATGTGGTGTTCTTCTGTTTCGGACACGGCAAGAGCGAAGCTTTCCTCAAGGAGCACACCATCCCTGCGAACGTAAAGATCATCGACCTGGCACAGGATTTCCGTATAAAGGGCGAACACGACTACGTATACGGTTTACCAGAAATCAACAAGATGGAGATTGCGACAGCCCAGCATGTGGCCAATCCTGGCTGTTTTGCCACCTGTATCCAAGTAGCCTTATTGCCAGCAGCCCATCTGAACCTGCTGAAGGAAGACGTTGCAGTCAATGCCATTACAGGTTCAACAGGTGCTGGTCAGAAGCCAGGCGCCACTACCCATTTCTCGTGGCGCAACAACAACCTGAGCATCTACAAGCCCTTTCAGCACCAACACATCGCAGAAATTCGCCAAAGCCTGAAACAAGTACAGGGGTATCTGGATGCTGATATTGACTTCATTCCTTATCGTGGAGACTTCGCTAGAGGCATCTTCTGTACGGCAGTCATCAAGACCAAGGCTCCTGTGGAGGATATCATTGAGGCCTACAAAGAATTCTACAAAGACGCTGCCTTCACTCACTACAGCGACAAGGCCATCGACCTGAAACAGGTGGTAAACACCAACAAAGCATTGGTACATGTAGAGAAATACAGCAACAAACTGCTCGTCACCTCCTGCATCGACAATCTCTTGAAGGGAGCAGTTGGTCAGGCTGTACAGAACATGAACATCATGTTTGGCATCAACGAAACAGCAGGGTTGAAGTTAAAGGCATCTGCCTTTTAAACAAAGGCTCTTATTCTGTCAATTTTCGCATTTATCTTATAAAATGAAGCCTCGGTTCATTCGGATCGAGGCTTCGTTTTTTTTATTATCATTTCACTTGATTCAAGTTTTTTTAATGAAATAGACATTTCTAGATGTTACATAAACTTTGTAAAATGTATCTATTATAAAAATTGTTATAAATCAAAATTTCTTATTAGAAAATATTAAGTAAATTTGCATCCGAAACGAATCTGAATGCCAAAACGCAACAAACAATAACCAACAAAAATAAAGTAACAAAAAAATTATGGAACAGAGACAAATCGCAAAACAATGGCGTCAGTGGTTCATTGCCGCCTGCGGACTGCTGATGGGAGCCTCAGTTTTTCAGGGATGTAAGGACGATTTCGTGCTTACTGGACAACCTGAATGGCTGGGAAACTCTATTTATGAGCGTCTGGAGGAAGATGGCAATTATACCACAATGCTAAAGTTGATTGACGACTTGGGGCAACACGAGGTTCTCAGCCACACTGGCTCAAAAACCTTGTTTGTCGCCAACGACTCAGCGTTCAAGCAATGGTTTACAAAAAACCCATGGGGTGTAAATCGTTACGAACAATTATCCTTGTCGCAGAAGAAACTTCTGCTTAACAATTCAATGATCAACAATGCCTATCTGATCGAGTTGATGTCGAATGGCAGGCCTCAAGGTGACGATAACTCTCCAGAAGAAGGTCGTACCATGCGCCGCGAGACGGCAACGAGCATTTACGACTCCGTGCAGATCCTGAAACCCAGTCAGATGCCGAACACTCAGGTATGGGCCAAATTCAAGAACAATGGCAAGAGCATACCCATCTTGAAGGATGCCACAACTGCTCCGATGATTCATTTCCTTCCCGTTTTTATGAAAGTCAACAAGATGACGTCTTTAGACCTTGACATTTTGACAAATCATCAGGCCAACGAAATCAACGAAGCATGGGTAAATGGCAAAAAAGTTGTGGAGCGTGACATTACCTGCAAAAACGGTTATATCCAGAAAGTGAGCGGTGTGATTGAATCTAATCCCAATATGGCAGAGATTGTCCGCCAACATCCAAACATGTCTCACTGGTCACAATTACTCGACCGGTTCTGTGCCCCTTACTACAATGCAGCTGGCACCAGAGAGTACAACCGACTCTACAACAACCAGGACTCCGTCTATACACTCCGCTACTATAGCAGCCAGTCTTCTGGTGGTTCGAATGTTTCCACGCCAGATGGTAAAGCCGTAAATACCATGTTGAGATTCGATCCGGGATGGAACCAATATATCAACAACACGACGGGCAACTCTCTGAGTTATGATGCCGGCGCTATGTTTGTTCCCACAAACGAAGCCATAGAGAATTGGTGGAACAATGAAGGCAAGGCTCTTAAGGAAGAATATGGTGTCATTGACAGCATCCCCGAAACCACAATGGCTAAACTTATCAACGTCAACATGCTGCCTGTATTCACGGAGACCGTCCCTTCGAAATTCGACAAAATATTGAACGATGCCAAAGAAGAAATGGGTGTCAAAATAACAGATGTGGACTCCTGCTTTATGGGCTGTAACGGTGTGGTCTATATGACAAACCGCGTCTTCACCCCGGCAGAGTTTGCTTCCGTAGTCAATCCTGCCCTGTTCCATCCATCCACTATGAATGTGATTTACTGGGCCATTTCTGCAGCCTCACTTGGTGGCAGTGCTAAGTTAAACTTCCTGCCTTATCTGCTTTCTATGCAGTCGAGGTATAGTCTGATTTTGCCTTCGAACAATGCGATGCTACAGTATCTCGATTTTGCCAGTTATAATACTGAGAACGTATCTTCTCCAACAGTCCTTGAGTTTTATTACGACGATAAAAAATCTATGGCTCAAAAGGTCCAGGCCCGTCGCTACCAATGTACGATTGATGAAGACGGCAATATCACCTTGGGCGAAATCATTCAGGACAATGTGACTTCCGACGTCATCATCGATTGCCTGTCTCGGCTGATGGACCAGTTAATCATTGTCGGCGACATTGAGGATGGTCACGAATTCTATAAGTCAAAGGGTGGTACTCTCCTCCGAGTTACCAAGTCTCCCGACGGTCGGCTGGCTTTTGCCGGTGGTTGGCAGACAGATCACAACAAAAAAATATTGCCCGTCAATAACGAGGATATTTATACGAAAACAAATGGTAAATCCTATATTTTAAATGAGCAGGCGCCAATAGCAACTGAGAAATCTGTCTATATGACCCTACAGGAAAGGCCAGAGTTTTCGGAATTCCTGAAACTTTTGGAAGGCTCTGACCTTTTAAAGACGAAATCAGGAAGTAGAAATGCTGGTCTGAATAAACAAGGAAATATGAACCTGTCCCTGTTTGACAACTATAATTACACGGTCTACGTGCCTACCAACGAATCCATCAGGAAACTGATTGATGACGGTTTGTTGCCCACATGGGATGACTATGATGCTTATAACGACTCAACTTATCAAGGCAGTGAAGAAGAAGCCAAGAAAGCCCAGGCCATCATCAAGAACATTATTGTCGACTTCATCCGCTACCACATACAGGATCATTCCATTGCCATTAACATGGCCCCCGAGATATACGATGAAGAAAGAGATGGTGATATCGTCAAAAAAATACCAAGATACGAGAACGACTACGAAACGATGAGACGTAACCCAGAGACGAGTCGTTTCTATCCTCTCACCGTCAATCACGAGGGTGGTCAAATGTGGGTTATGGACTACGTCAACCAAAAGAAAAAGGATAAAAAAGAACCTTATGTAGTTCGCAAGGTCGTGAAGACCGAAGGTCTATACAATCGCATTTGCCGCGAGTATTGGTATAAAGGTACAGGTAATGCTGCCACGACTTATCAGGCATCTGATGCAGTCGTTCATCAGATAGACGGTGTGCTTCTCGCCGAAGAGATGACGCCTTGGAAGAGCAAACTTAATCAAGTAAGGAGAAAGTAGTATGATTACTTTTAAAAAATATATAATGTTATTGGCACTGATGGCAGTCACAGCCATCAGCGCACAGGCACAAGAAATAACGTCTGTTCACGGTAACGTAAGCGATGAGATGGGTCCCCTGATGGGAGCCACCGTCTGTGAGATTGACGGCAATGGCCGTATCATCGAATCGGCCGTCACCGACCTGAACGGTAACTTCACGATGAAAGTCAGGAACCAGAAGGACAAGATTCGGTTTAGTTATGTGGGTATGAAAACTATTACCCAGTCTATCAACAAGACAAACTTCAAGATCGTGATGACCGATAATACCACCATCGCCCCTGTGACCATCCAGTCGAAGAGACGTGTTGGCGGTAACAATCTGCCCATTCCACAACGTGAGGTAGCCAATGCTACCCAGAATTTCTCGATGAAGGAAGTGGAAGGTCTTTCTTTCACGACTATCGACGAAGCCATGCAGGGACGTATCGCCGGTCTTGATATCATCGGGAACTCCGGTGACCTCGGTTCCGGTTCCACCATGCGTCTACGTGGTGCCTCTTCCCTCTCCACATTAACAGACTCCAACCCGTTGATCGTTGTGGATGGCAACGTCAGACAAGTCAGCCTTCAGAACTTTGATATTGCAAATGCCAACAATGAGAAGTTCGCCGAGTTGTTGAATATCAACCCAGAAGACATCTCAGACATCCGCGTATTGAAAGATGCTGCTGCAACAGCCATCTACGGTTCGCAAGGTGGTAATGGTGTTATCGAGTTGACTACCAAGCGTGGTGCCAGAGGTAAGCCCAGACTCCAATACTCCTTAAAACTGACAGGCACTTATCAGCCAAAGGGATACAACCTGTTAAATGGTGATGACTATACGATGCTCTTGAAGGAGTCGTACTTCAATCCGGAGCAGAGTGATGCGGCCGCAGATATTCCTGAACTGAACTACGACCCATCGTTCTCTGAATACGAACAATACAACAACAATACCGACTGGCGCGATGCTGTCACTCAATGGGGTCTCCGCCAGAACCACTACGTTACCGTAAGTGGTGGTGGTGAAAAAGCCCTCTTCCGTATCGGTGCCGGTTACGACCATGAGACGGGTACGATGATTGAGCAGAAACTACAGCGTTTCTCCACCCGTGTGGCTCTCGACTATAATGTCAGTGAGCGCATCCGCGTCAGTACCAACTTCTCCATGACTTATACCAAGAACGAGCGTAACTCTGACGGTCTGCTCGACATCGCCATGAAGAAGATGCCGAACATGAGCATCTATGAACAAGATCCAGTTACAGGCGAGAACACCTCTTCCTATTATACCATGCTTCAGAGTGGTAGTTCAGTCTTCAACAACGACCAAAAGGGCTACGTTAACCCCGTAGCCAGTGCGCACTTGGCCAAGAACCAACAGAGTACCTATGACATGCAGCCTGAACTGATTATCCAGTACCAGTTGCTCGGTATGGATGACGACCACTGGCAGTTGAACTGGCGTGGTCAGGTCTATTTGAATATCAACAACGGCTACTCGAACAGATACTATCCGCAAGAACTGAAATCTGTTTCCTGGGATCAGGGTGTTAACACGACCTCCGACAGTTCTTCAAAGAGCGTATCCTTTAATACCAAACAGACGCTGACTTTGATTCCGTCCTTCAAAAACAAGGATCACTCCTTCATGATGCTGGGACGTTTTGAACTGAACAGTGGTACTTCCACCAGTCAGTCAGAGGACAAGAAAGGTGTTCCCACAGGTATCACCACAACTCAAGGCGGTGGTTTGATTACCAACTTGAGTTCTAACTTCAGTCAACATCGCTCCATGTACTTCACGGCTTCTGCACACTACGCCTACAAGGGACGCTATATCATCGACGGTTCCCTGCGTGCTGACGGTACCACAAAATTCGGTCCGAGTAGCCGTTGGGGGTATTTCCCTTCACTCTCCTTGAAGTGGATCATCAGTGACGAGCCTTGGATGGAACCTACCCGCAAATGGCTGTCCATGTTCGCCATTCGTCCCAGTTGGGGTCGTTCGGGTCAACAGCCCGGTCAGGACTACCTCTACACCTCGAAGTATGGTTCTACTGACAGATACATCGACATGCAGGCTATGAAACCAAACAACATCCGTCTAACCGACATGAAATGGCAAATCACCGAAAGTTGGAATGGCGGTATTGACTTAGGTTTCTTCAACGACCGTCTGACTGTAACCATCGAGGGTTACTCACAGACGACAAAAGACATGCTGTTGTCCAACTACCGTATTCCCTCGAATACAGGATACGAAAATGTGGCCTATAAAAATCAAGGTAAAATGCGTAATACAGGTTGGGAGTTCCATATCAGTTCCAATCGTGTCATCACCATCGGCAAGAAATTCTGGGTAGATGTGAACGCCAACTTTGGTAACAACCGCAACGAGTTGCTAGAACTCGACGAACTGACATTGGACAATTACAACACCGTCTTTGGCTTCTCGAACGACGAGACCCTGCAACGTGTACAATTACACAACCCGTTAGGAGCCATTTATGGATTCCGCTACAAGGGCGTTTATCAGTACAACTATTCTACCTTTAAACGCATGACGCCCGAGGAGCGCACCCAGTTCCTCGCAGAAGGAAAGACGGCACCTGTTGCCATCGGTGCCGACGGAAACCTTATCGTTGACGGCAAGGGTGACCCCGTCCGTATGATGTTTAATTACACCAACGATGCTACGGGCCGAAACTACCGTTTCAACGGTGGTGATGCCATCTATGAAGATGTCAACCATGACGGTCAAATCAACGCACTCGACATCGTCTATCTCGGCTCTTCACTGCCTAAGTTAACGGGTGGCTTTGGATTCTCATTCACTTACGGCGACTGGCGTCTAAGCACCCAGTTCACCTACCGTTTTGGCAATAAGATTATCAACAGGGCCCGTCTGCACGCCGAAGCCATGACTGGTAATGACAATCAGAGTCAAGCCGTGAACTACCGCTGGCGTAAGGAAGGCGACATTACCTCGATTCCACGTGCTATGTATGGCAGCAACTCGAACTATAACACGCTGATTAGCGACCGTTTTGTGGAAGACGGTTCTTATCTGCGTATGGGTTATGCACAACTTAACTACAACATCCGTAGGAAATACGCACAGGCACTTGGTGTCAACCGTATCAGTCTTTATTTGAGTGCCAACAACCCATTTGTCCTCACGAAATACTCTGGTGTTGACCCGGATATCTCAAGCGGCGGTTACTCTCCCGCTATCGATAGTGCCCAGACACCGCGTTCCCGTTCATACACATTAGGTATCACTGTTGAGTTCTAAAAAGATACGAATATGAAAAGAATACATTATTATATAATATGCGCCTTCAGCGCAATCTGTGGTTTCTCTTCCTGCACAGATTTCTTAGAAATCAAACCACAGAATGAGATTATCTTGGAGCAGTTCTGGAATGAAAAAGCCGATGTGGATGCCGTCATTGCAGGCTGCTATTCAGGCCTGCAAGCGGAAGGAGTCATCAAACGCATGATGGTTTGGGGTGAGTTCCGCAGTGACAATATCGGCCCTGGCACCAACATCACTTCAGACGGAAGCCTTGAGAAAGTTCTGAAGGAGAATATCGATGCCAAGAACACCTACACCAATTGGGGAGGGTTTTACACCGTCATCAACCGTTGTAACACAGTCATTAATTATGCCCCTGGTGTGGCCGCTGAGGACCCCGCCTATACAGAGAGTGAGTTACAGGCCAACATTGCTGAAATGGTGGCACTCCGCAGTCTCTGCTACTTCTATCTGATCCGTGCTTTCCGTGACGTTCCTTTCTCAAGAGAAGCCTACATAGATGACAGCCAGAAGATGGACCTGCCCGCCACCAAGTTCGATGACGTACTTGATTCATTGATATACGACTTGGAAGGTGTACAGAACCTGGCTGTCAAACGCTATCCAGAGACAAAGGAACTCTACCAGACTGGACGCATCACACAGGATGCAATCCATGCCCTGCTTTGCGAACTCTACCTCTGGAAGAAGGACTATCAGAACTGTATCCGCTATGCCGACATGGTCATTGAGTCGAAAAAAGCCATTGCAGAGGAGAATCGCCAAAAGCGCTCCAGTTCCTTCTCCAAGGAAAATACGGACGAGCGTTTTAATGGTTTCCCCTTGGTTTCGAACTCAACTTCTAATAGTTATTTTGGCGATGCCTATACCGTCTTGTTTGGCAGAGACAGAGGCAATGTGGATGAGGCCAACCAAGAGATTATCTTCCAATTGGTTTTCGACGACAATCCTGGGGATAACGGCATGCTTGCCAATGGTGCTGTCAACTCCTTCTACGGTAACTCCAACGCTGCTATTGGCTTGGTGGCTCCCTCTGACTACATCTTCAGTGATATCCAAAAGACGTCAGATCGCAAGGTTTTTGCAGACCGCAACAAGAAACGCGACTCCCGCATGTATTACAACTGTCATCTGGAGGATCAGGCCATCTATAAATATACAACAACATCGATTGATATCGATGCCTCTCAAACTGGTGAACAATTTAGTGGATATGGTACCACTCCCAAAATAACCTATGATTCACGCTACTCGCAGAACCAGAATGGATCCAACTGGGTTATCTATCGCCTGACAGACATCATGCTTCTAAAGGCCGAAGCCCTTACACAGATGGTTCGTGAAGGCGATGACCAAGAAGCCAACGAGTATAACAAGTCTATTTTAGACAGAGCCTTTACACTCGTCAATGCGGTCAACAAACGGGCCGTCTGTGAAAACCAACTCGTAGACACACTTCGTAGGAATGATTACGTTAGTAAGAGTGATATGGAAACTTTAGTCCTCCAAGAGCGTCAACGTGAACTGATGTTCGAAGGTAAGCGATGGTTCGACCTCGTCCGACTCTCACAGCGTACTGGTAACACTTCAACATTGAAAGCAGCCGCATTGGCAAAAGCAACGATTGGTCAAGGATTGATTGGTAACCACCTGACCAAGATGGATGCCATCTATTGGCCATATAATCTCGATGAGATGAAGGTCAACCTGAATCTTGTGCAAAATCCAGCCTTTGGCAGCGGTGAAAACGACAGTTACCAAAAGACGACCAAGAAGTGAAAAGTGAATAGTGAAAAGTGAAAAAGTTATGAGACGTAATAATATATTCAAAGGAATTTTAGGAGGGCTGATCATAGCCATGCTGACTCCCCTCAACACACTGATGCTGACAAGTTGCTCAGATGAGCCTGACAGCGAGTATTTCTACACCTTTACTGGTGAGATGATGAGCGACTGGCTGACAAGTCCGGATCGACCGGAATACAGCGAATTCGCAGAAATCGTGGAGAGAGCCGGTCTGATGAGCCTCCTTGCCTCATACGGCCATTACACCTGCTTTGCACCGTCAAATGATGCTGTTGACAAATTCCTGCGGGGGCGTGGTCTCAGCAGTGTTTCTCAGTTGAGTGACGCTGACTGTGACACCATTGCGCGTACGCATCTGGTATCCTATATGTACACCACATACGATATGATTGGACACAAGTTGCCGACGGTGAACATGATGAACCGCTATTTGGGAACAGAGCCCGGCTTCGACAAAGACAGCAATGCCGTTATTGTTCTTGAAGGAATGGCACATATCAAATTCGACCTGAAGGATGATTCAGTAGAGAACGGCGTCATGCAGCCTATAGACATGGTTGTTGAAAAGTCGAACAGTTACATCGCAGACATCATACGCGAGAATCCTAAGATCAGCACCTTCTATAAAGCCTTGGTGGCTACAGGCGTCATTAACGATGTGATGCTGGTAGAGGATGACACTTATGATCCCAAGAAGTACGAGGATTATTACACTACCACAGGCGCTTCTGAATCAAATAAAAAGAGATATGAAGCACCTGACACAAAGAAATATGGCTACACGTTCTTCATTGAGCCAGACTCATTATTAGAGGCGAAATACGGAATTAAAGATATCAAGGGGCTCTATGACAAGGCCTGTGAAATCTATGACCCTGTTTATCCCGATGATGTCAATGCTCCCGGCCATAGTTTTGAGAATCTTACGGATAGTGTCAACCCACTGCGTCGTTTCATCCAGTACCACATTCTGAACATGATTGCTGCTGGTCCAGATGACCTGACACCATTAGATGTTCCATCAACCGTCATGTCAGCAAAGTTCACCGGTGCAATCAGTATTGATGAGACCCGTATTAATCCTTGTGACTGGCATTACACCCTCCTTCCTCACAAGATGATTAAGGTTGATAGGATTACCGTCGAAAAATATCTAGGCGGGTGTAAGTCCGGTGATTATTATATCAACCGACGCTATGATGAAAAGGATCAATTCCTGGGCCAGCGCATTGATCCTACAGATAATGATGGCTATAAACACGATGGAATCAATGGCCATTATTTCTATGTCGATGACATCGTCGCCTTCAATATAGATGTCAAAGAAAGGATACACAATCAGCGTATCCGTATGGACTTCAACACGGTATTCCCAGAATTTATCACGAATAATCTGCGCATTTTAGGAGATCCACGGCAATGGGATAGTAATGAAGAGAAATACGGCCGCAACTGGCAGTTCCCAGAGGGCTATCTTGACGGTGTGAAATTCACTAACTGCAAATTCTTATGGGTAAGACCTAGGGCATTAGCAGATATCTACATGTGGGATGAATTTGACCTTTATGGAGATTATGATTTCTCGTTCCGCCTGCCTCCTGTGCCATTCGACGGTGAATGGCAGATTCGTCTAGGTTTCACAGCCCAATCAACTCGTGGTGTCGCTCAAATCTACGTTGATGACATACCACAAGGTATTCCACTTGATATGACCTGGGATCTTGCCACAGACTACTACATCGGCGAAGATGACTATATCACAAGTATCAGTACATACGACGGTTTGTCTGATGAGGATAAAGCCGAGTATCAAAAAGAACTGAAAAACCTCGGTGTCTATACCTATCCACGCACTATCTTCCGTAACGATGGTAATAGTGGTAACGTCGGCTGGGATTGCGTTTCCAAGATTTGTATACGTCGTGTCATCAGCCAGACATATCTTGATTCTACCAAGGATCATTATATGAGACTTAGGGTAGCCTCAGACGGATCACAAGGTAACAAAAACGAGTTTGCACTCGACTTCCTTGAACTGGTACCGAAGAGTGTCTTTGGTACTGATGGCGAGGGTGATGTAGAAGACGACCTCTAAGAATTAGTAATTAGAAATTAGAAATTAGATATTATGATTACTTCTAATATATATAATAAGGTGTTGGGATTAGCGTTGGCAGTCCTCACCTTTGCGGCCTGCTCCGACACATGGAACGACCACTTTGAGAATAAAGGCAAAGAAATGAAAGACTATACGCTCTGGGAAGGTATCTCGCAGAACCCCAACCTGAGCAACTTTGCCAAGGTAATTAAGGGATGCGATTTTGACAAGTCACTTTCCAGTAGTCAGGTATTCACCGTCTTCGCCCCTACCAACGATCATTTCTCTGCCCAAGAAGCCGATGAACTGATTACGGCCTATAAAGCCGAGAAGGGCAAAGTCAACGAAAATGACAATATTGTCATCAAGGAGTTTATACACAATCACATCGCCATGTATAACCACTCCATCTACGAGGGTACTAATGACTCACTCATGATGATGAACGGTAAGAGGACTAAACTGACAACCACTTCGTTTGGAAACAATCCTATCTTGACGAAAAACGAACTCTATAGTAATGGTATCCTTTTCACCATTGATGGGAAAGCAGATTTTGCTACTAATATCTTCGAGTATCTGCGTAAGGATGCCGACCTTGACAGCGTCAGCAATTTCTTCTACAGCAATCACTTCTATCACCATGAGTTTATTCCCGGGCGAAGCATTGCCGGCGGTATCATCGATGGAAAGACCTTCTATCTTGACTCCGTCTTCGTACAGCGAAACGACCTTTTTAACTTCCTTGATGCAGAACTGAACGAAGAAGATAGTACCTATTGGATGGTTGCACCTACGAATACGGAATGGAAGAAGTTGCTTGACGAGTACCAGCCTTATTTCAATTACGATAATCAGGTAAGGTTCCGTGATTCCATGGCCTATACGGCTCCCCGTCTGGCCATCATGGAAGGAACTATCTTTAGCCGGACCCTCAATACAGATGCACACCTAACGGACTCCGCCCGTTCTACAAGTGCATCATATTCATACGTCAATCGCCAACGTATGTGGGGTAATAGTAATCTCCACTACTATCAATATGGAGGCATCTCCTCAACTAACACACAGAAACCGTTTGGGCCAGAAGGAATCTTCAATGGTACCGAGAATATCCAGTGCACCAATGGTCAAGTGATGAAAACAAGCAACTGGCGTATTAACAAACTGAACACTTTCTACCAATGTATTATAGTCGAGGCCGAGGATCGAGGCAGTATCAAAGAGATAAGCAAGTTTACAGATTCGAGAACAAATGAAGAGGTGGGAAGTGTTACACCTATTACCCGTCGTGTCCTCAACAACAACCCCTTCTATGGTAAAGTGTGGGGTGATGCTTTTGTGGAATTTGAAGAAGCGACTAATGATAGTAAAGTTCAACACGCGGTGACCTTTAATATTAAGGATGTACTTTCCAACATCGGTTATGACATCTATCTTGTCACTGCTCCCGCACTCGCCAATGATAGTAATGCTACCGAGGCCCAGCGTCGACCAACCCAACTGAAATGCACGCTGAGTTACCATGATCAAGAAGGTAAGGTACAGAATAAGGTTCTTGGGGACAAGATTGCCACTAGTCCTGACGAGGTTGGCTATATCCTGCTTGCAGAAGACTTTAAGTTCCCCTGCAGTTCATGGGGCCTGGTAGAGGCAGAGCCGCAGGTAACGCTGACCGTATCAACCAATGTATCCAGAAAAGGAACTACATGGACCAAGACGTTGCTGATTGACTGTGTCATGCTCGTGCCTCATGGTATCGCTACTGTTGATGAAGAACGGTTTACCATAGAGCCTCATGGTGATGGCGACATCTACTACAGGTTGAAAAAATAATGTTATAGTATGAATATAATAACTGTAAGGATATGAAAAAAATCATTATATTAGGACTTACACTGTTGATGTCTTTCCCTTTAAGCATCGCAGCCCAGGACGAGGACACTGAGTCAGAGGACCTCATCGAGACCCTTGCCCGCAAGTTGAAGCCCAAGTACAAGCAGTATCCCACGAGAACCATCTGCGGACGTGTATTGAACGCCACTACAGGGCAGCCTATTGCAGGTACGATTGTTAGTGCCGACGATGTAGAAGGCTATAGTACGCTCACTGAGGAAAACGGCTTCTACAAGTTAGATGTTCCCACTTTTACCACGTCAGTCTATGTCAATATGCCAGACTTCAATCCTGTACGTCTGGGTCTATTAAATCAAGAGAATCAGCGTGAAGTAAAACTCTATCCGGTGGCTTTCTCTGCAGAATACGAGAAGCAGATTAATGTGCGTGGCGACTACAGCACCAAGGATTTTGCCTACACCAACTCCGTCAACATCAAGGACGAGGTTCAGAAGCATCTGGGTGCCCAAGTCTACAGCGTGACCAGAAACGGTACGCCAGGTATCGGCAATGTAATGTTTGTACAGGGACTGAACTCCCTGAATGTCAACGCCCAGCCATTAGTAGTGGTGGATGATGTCATCATCGATCAGCAATATGGGCGCACGATGCTCCACGAGGGTTTCTTCAACGACATTCTTTCGACTCTCAATCCATCTGATATTGAGAAAGTAACTGTTATGCGCAACGGAACGGCCCTATATGGAGCCAAGGGTGCCAACGGCGTAATTCTCGTCCAGACCAAACGCAACAAGTCGATGGCCACGCGAATCACGGCCAACGCCTCAGCAGGAGTCGTCCTTCAACCGAAATATCTCTCAATGATGGATGCAGGACAGTACCGCAGTTATGCATCAGAACTCTTGAAGACCACAAACACCCGCAACCGTACATTCAAGTTCCTCAATGAGGATCCTGACTACTATTATTATAAGCAGTATCATCAGAACACAGACTGGAAGGACTATGTATATCATACAGCCATGACACAGAACTATGGTATTAATGTCGAAGGTGGTGATGCTGTAGCCAACTATAGTCTTTCTGTCGGCTACGTCAACCAGCAGAGCACGCTGAAAAACAATGACATGGACCGTCTGAACATCCGTTTCAATACCGACATCTCACTTAGCGAACGCTTCAATATCCGTTTCGATGCTTCTTTCGGTAATATCACCCGTAACATACGAAACGATGGTGCGCCTGCCAGTTACGACGAGGGTACCCCGACGGCTCCCGGATTCTTAGCATACGCCAAGAGTCCTTTCCTCAGTCCCTATAGTTTCGGCCGTGGAGAGTTGTCAAAGACCCACTATGACATTGATGAAGAGTCATACCTTTCCGAGGCCTTAGCCAACTATAAGAATTACAACTGGCAATTGGGTAACCCTGCGGCCATCAATGAATATAGTGAGGCCGAAAACAAGAACCGCTTGGAGAACTCCATGCTGAACCTGACGGTAACCCCCTCATATAGGCTGAGCCATAATCTGACAATCTCTGAGCATTTCAGTTATAATCTGGTCAACACCAACGAAATCTTCTATATTCCTGTCAGCGGAACACCAAGTTACTACGTTAGCAGTATCGGTGCCTACCGCGACAACGAGGTACGTTCTCTGGCTTCCAAGCAGAACTCCGTCATGAGTGACACTCGTCTCGACTGGAGCAACCGCTACAATGCCCACTTCGTTCACCTTTTCGGCGGTGCACGCATCAACTGGGAGTCATATTCAATGACCTCTATGTTAGGATACAACACCGGTAACGATAAACAGCCATTCATGAAGTCGAGCCTGACAAACACCAACGACTTTGGTACCAGTGACAACTGGAATTCGTTAGCCTGGTATGCTCAGGGAGAGTACAACTATATGAACCGCTATTATCTTCAAGCCAATCTGACGGTAGAAGGATCCTCACGCTTCGGACGCGACGGTGGCAATTTCCGTATGTTCGACGCTGCCTGGGGTGTCTTCCCCGGTGTGCAGGCTTCATGGGTCATTAGCAACGAGTCCTGGATGGCTAAAGTCTATCCTATCAACTACCTGCGTATTACAGCCGGCCTCGATGTTAGCGGCAACGATGATATCGACTACTATGCCGCCCGTAGTTTCTTCAGTGCCTCACAGTTCCTTAACACGATTTCAGGTCTGACATTCGCCGGTATCGGCAACTCGGAAATCCAGTGGGAGACTACACGTCGTTTCAATGTAGGAATAGAAACAAATCTCTTCAACAACAGGTTGAGCCTTAGTGCGAACTACTTCCGTTCCAATACGGATAACCTGCTGACCAGTCAGTCTTTGGGATTCCTCAGCGGTCTGAGTGAGAACTGGACGAACGACGGAAAACTGAAGAACCAGGGGTTCGACGTATCGGTAGGACTCAAGGTGCTTGCACTCAAGAACCTGCAATGGGAAGTGGGTGGTAGTGTAGGTCATTACAAAAACGAGATTACCCAACTGCCCGAAGGCCAAACTTTTGTTGATAATGATGTCTATGGTGCCACCATCCGTACTCAGGTAGGGCAGACTGCAAACCTCTTCTACGGCTATAAGTCGCTTGGTGTCTTCTCTAAGACAGAAGAGGCAGAGGCTGCTGGTCTCTATATCCTCGGAGAGAATGGTATCGACCGCACCTATTTCAAGGCTGGTGACATTCACTTTGCCGACCTGAACGGCGACCACCAGATTACAGAGGCAGACCGTACGTTCATTGGTGATCCAAACCCCGACATCTACGGTAACATCTTCACAGCCGTTACTTATAAGCACTTGAAACTGGATCTGCGCTTCAACTACTCCGTAGGCAATGATGTCTATAACTATCAGCGTTCACAACTGGAAGGCGGTAACCGTTTCATGAATCAGACAACGGCCCTTATCCGTCGCTGGCAGGTAGAAGGTCAACAGACCGACATCCCACAGATTACATTCCAGGATCCTATGGGAAACTCCCGCTTTAGCGACCGTTGGATTGAAGACGGCAGTTATCTGCGTCTGAAAAGTGTCACCCTCAGTTATGACCTGCCGCTCCAGAACGAGTACCTGCAAGGTTTGCAATTCTGGATTCAGGCCAATAATGTATTCACTTTGACAAAATATCTTGGCAGCGATCCTGAGTTCACGATGACCTCTAGTGTCATCGGTCAGGGTATTGATGTCGGACAACTCAGTCAGAGTCGTTCTATCGTGGCTGGAATCAAGATTAAGTTGTAATTAGGAATTAGAAATTAGATATTATGATTACTAAGATTTATAAACTCGTTTTCGCGACCTGCGCCATCTGCGGCATGGCCTCTTGCTCCGATTTCTTCGACCAGCAGTCAGAGCATGTCGTCTTTACTGAAAACAACAAACTGGATAATGCCACAGACACTATTTACAGTGTTATTGGCATCCTCAACAAATTGCAGTCCATTGCCGACCGCACAATCCTTCTTGGAGAAGTGCGAGGCGACCTCGTTGATATAACCAATGCAGCCAACAGCGACCTGCGCGACATGGCTCTCTTCAGTATCGGGGATGACAACCGCTACAACCAGCCTCGCGACTACTATGCCATCATCAACAACTGCAATTATTTTATTGCAAATGTTGATACAGCCATGAAGAACAACCGCAATGAGTATGTTTTCATGAGAGAGTATGCAGCCGTTAAAAGCATCCGTGCCTGGACCTATCTTCAACTTGTACTCAATTACGGTAACGTCCCATTCGTTATAGAACCGATTCTCAATAAGGCAGATGCCGAGAAAAACTATCCGAAGTATGACCTCCAAGCCGTATGTGAATACTTTATCCAGGACCTTGCGCCACTGACCGACCGCTGGGGCAACGAATACCCCGAATACGGAACAATCCGCAGCAACGCCTCACGCCTATTCTACTTCCCGCTCAACATCGTACTCGGTGATTTGAACCTGTGGTTAGCAAGTAAGACAAAGAATCAGGCTACCTACCGTGAGGCAGCCATGCGCTATTACAAATACATCAATGAACGTAATGGAAACAACTCATCTTATCCCATTGGCTTAGGCCTTTATACATGGGCACCAGGCTCTGGAGACTGGAACAGGCCAGAACGTAGTCTTAGTTCAGGAAGCCTCACCTCAGAGACTACAGGTACTAACGCTGAGATTATCACAATGATTGCCGGTGACTCTATTCCAGCAGAAGGACATTACAGCGAACTGCGTAATCTTTTCAACTCACAGCAGGATAACGACTATCGTGCAAGCATCGTGCCTTCTACCTATATGTTCGACCTGTCAAGCAGCCAGGTTCACTGCTGTGTAGGAACAAACGGAACCACCTTCTATTATGCACCAGCAGAACTACCCAATTATATGTCTGGAGACTTACGGCTATACCAATATTACAGTGAAAGTGTCACGACCGACCGTCTATCAGGCGAACGTATTGAGACCTCATACATTGATAAATATTCGTCCCAGAACGTACATATTTATCGCCGCCAGATGCTCTATCTGCGATTAGCCGAGGCTCTGAATGGTGCAGGATTCCCACGTGCAGCCTTCAGTATGCTTTCTACAGGTCTTAACAATGATGTCATAAGACAGTCTGTTCTTCCTTATTGTTCACAAAGCGACTCTACATGGATCAGCCGTCTCAGTTTCCCAAGGGAGAGATACGGTATCTACACCGTCGATGAGTTGGCAACCAACCGCACTGAGGATAACCACAACACGCTTGGCATCCATACCCGTGGCTCTGGCTGGACACCATTTAACGAATACTATCAATTGATAGACAATCCTCTACCCGAGGTTGAATATGACGAGAATGGTGATCCCATCATCGTTCCGATTCCGAAAGACACGCCAGAACTGACCCAAAAGCAGCAAGCCTTCGTCGATAGTCTGCTACTTAACGAGTGTGGCTTGGAACTGGCTTTTGAAGGTACCCGTTTCTACGACATCATGCGCTTTGCTTTCCGCCAGTCCAATCCTGGACAGTTCCTTGCTGAGAAAGTATATGCCCGTCGCGGTAAAGAGAACAGTGGTGTCATGCGCGGTGAGATTAAGAAAGACCTCAGTGACGAACGCAACTGGTACCTCCAGTGGAACGGACAAATAGGTATGTAATACTTATCTTTCTAACTAAATTGTCGCTGCTATTACATGCGACAATGTAAGAATATGTCAATTGCATGCGTTTTACCGCGTGCAATTGACATTTTTATGCAAAAAGACGTGAGATTATTGCGGTTTGTCGGATATTTGCAGTAACTTTGCATCCGATTATAAGACTAAACGATATGAAACTATTCGACGTTTATCCCCTTTTCGACGTAAATATCGTCAAGGGCAAAGGATGTAAAGTGTGGGATGATAAGGGTCAGGAATACCTAGACCTGTATGGCGGTCATGCCGTCATCAGCATTGGACACTCGCACCCTCACTATATTGAAAAAGTGACGAAGCAACTCAGTAAGATTGGCTTCTACTCCAACTCAGTCATCAACAAGTTACAGGTAGAGTTGGCAGAGCGATTGGGCAAAATTTGCGGCTACGATGACTACCAGTTGTTCCTCATCAATTCAGGCGCAGAGGCCAATGAGAATGCGCTGAAACTTGCGTCCTTTAAGACTGGCAACACCCGTGTACTCTCTTGCGAGAAAGCCTTCCACGGACGGACAAGTCTGGCTGTCGAGGTAACAAACAATCCAAAGATTATTGCCCCCATTAACGATAACCACCACACGCGTTTCCTGCCGATGAACGACTTGGAACCATGGGTACGTGAGTTGTCAAAGGGGGGCGTAGCAGCAGTGATATTAGAGTGCATCCAGGGAGTGGGCGGTATCCAGGTGGCTACGCCGGAGTTTGCTCAGGGACTGGCCTATGCCTGCAAGCGTTACGGTGCTGTGCTGATATGCGACGAGATTCAGTGTGGCTATGGTCGTAGCGGTAAGTTCTTTGCTCACCAGTGGTTGGACATCAAACCAGACATTATCACCGTGGCTAAAGGTATCGCCAACGGCTTCCCCATGGGTGCCGTGCTGATATCGCCTGAATTCGAGCCGGTTTACGGACAGTTAGGCACCACCTTCGGCGGCAATCACCTCGCATGTTCAGCAGCACTTGCTACGCTCGATGTCTTCGAAAATGAGGGACTGGTGGAGAATGCCCGTGTCGTAGGTGACTACCTGATGGAAGGTATTAGGAACATTGGCAGTTCACACATCAAGGAGGTCCGTGGCCGCGGACTGATGATTGGCATTGAGTTGGATATGCCACATACAATGGTACGCAAGCCTCTCATCAAACATGAGCACTGCTTTACGGGCTGCGCTGGCCAAAATATCTTGCGTTTGCTTCCACCCCTATGTCTCACGAAAGCAGAAGTCGATGATTTCATTGAAAGACTGATTAGAGTAAAACCTGAGGAGGATTAAAGATTATGAAGATATCAGTGATAGGTGCCGGTGCTATGGGCGGTGCCACTGTAGAGGGCCTCATCAAAGGCCAGCAGTTCAAAAACGAGGACATCACCGTGAGCGATCCGTCACATGTGGTTATAGAAAAGTTCGCAAAGACGGGTGTCTGCGTGACGACAGACAACAAACTGGCTGCCGACAACTCAGACATTGTCTGCGTGGTTGTAAAGCCCTGGCTCGTAGAGCGGGTGCTGAAGGACATCAAAGCAGAGTTGAATCCAAAGAGACAAATTCTGATTGTGATAGCAGCAGGTGTTCCGTCGGCAAGCATCAAGGAGTGGTTGGGCGAGAATTGTCCCCCACTGTTCCTTGTGATTCCCAACATTGCCATCGCCGAAATGGCCTCAATGACATTCATCGTACCCGTCGGCGCATCAGAAGCCAATATCCAGACAGTTGTCGGCATCTTTAATGAAATGGGTAATACACTCATTACCGACGAACAGCACTTAGCAGCAGGCACGACCCTCGCCTCCTGTGGCATTGCTTACGCCATGCGCTACATCCGTGCCGCTTCTGAGGGTGGTGTAGAACTTGGTTTCAAGGCCGATGAAGCCAAAAAGATTGTGATGCAGACGATGAAGGGAGCCGTGGAACTTTTGGATGCAAGTGGCTTACATCCTGAGGCAGCCATCGATCTGGTGACAACCCCTGGGGGTGTGACAATCAAAGGCTTGAACGAGATGGAGCATGCAGGTTTCACCTCTGCAGTCATCCGCGGCCTAAAAGCAGGAGCAAAATAAATTGTTAAATAGTAAATTGTCAAATCGTAAATATGGTAGACGAACAATTAAAACAAATCGGTGAGCGACTGCGCGGACTGCGCGACGTGCTTGACATCTCTGTAAGCGAGATGGCAGAAACTATCGGTATCGACAAAGAGAAGTATGAGAAGATAGAGGCTGGAGAACTTGACATTACCATTTCCAACCTGATGAAGATTGCGCATAAATATGGGGTTTCGACAGAGGAACTTATCTTTGCCGAGGCACCACACATGAAATCATACTACGTGACACGCAAGGGCCAGGGTATGAGCATCGAACGCACAAAGGCATATAAATACCAGTCGCTTGTCGGCGGTTTTGTTAACCACAAAGCCGACGTCTTCATCGTCACCGTGGAGCCAAAGCCTGGTGCCCGCACCATTTATAAGAACTCACACCCTGGACAGGAGTTCAACCTCATCCTTGAGGGCAAGATGGAACTCTACATCGGGGGTAAGACGATGATACTTGAGGAAGGCGACAGTATTTATTTCGATTCCACCAAACCCCACGGCATGCTGGCAGTCGGCGACAGGCCCGTGAAATTTCTTGCATTTACAGTAGAATAGACTAGACTTATATGATTGAGAGATTTTTAAAACAGACGACATTTACGTCTGTAGAGGATTACAATAAGAATCTGGAATTCATCATTCCGGAGAATTTCAATTTCGCCTACGATGTCATGGATGTCTGGGCTGAGGAAGCCCCAGAGAAACTTGCTATTCTCTGGACTAACGACCAAGGCGAAGAAATTCGCACGACCTATGGTGAACTGAAAGAGCAGACAGATCAGGCTGCCTCGTATCTTCAGTCACTGGGCATCGGCAAAAATGATCCCGTGATGCTCATCCTAAAACGGCGCTACGAGTGGTGGGTCGTCATGCTCGCCCTCTGCAAGATTGGTGCCATCGTGATTCCCGCCACCCACATGCTGACCAAACATGACATCGTATATCGAAATACCCGCGCCTCTGTCAAGGCCATCATCTGCGTAGATGACTCCTACGTAGTGAGCCAGATTCAAGCCGCTATGGATGAGAGTCCAACAGTAAAGCAATATATCGCCATCACCGACCACGGCAAGCCCATCCCTGATGGATTCCACGACTGGCAAACGGAATGGAAACAAGCACCGAAATTCGTGCGTCCGGCCTTCGTCAATACCAACAACGATACTATGCTGATGTATTTCACCTCTGGTACCAGTGGTGAACCGAAGATGGTTGCCCATGACTACCTCTATGCGATGGG
Source organism: Prevotella sp. (assembly GCA_017618275.1). Lineage (GTDB taxonomy): Bacteria > Bacteroidota > Bacteroidia > Bacteroidales > Bacteroidaceae > Prevotella. The sequence continues at coordinate 30,485 of JAFZUS010000200.1, read as the reverse complement.
CCATCTTTCCACAGGTGTATTCTGGCACAACCTCCACGAGGGCTCGCTCCATCTGACAGTAGCAGATACCGGTTGGGGTAAGGCCGTCTGGGGAAAGTTTTACGGACAGTGGTTTGCCGGCGCTACCGTGTTCGTATTCGACCACGAGAAGTTCAATGCAGACACACTCCTTCGACAGATGGAGAAATATAAAGTGACGAGTTTCTGTGCCCCTCCGACCATCTACCGCTTTATGATTCGCGAGGATTTGTCGAAATACGATCTCTCTTCGTTGGAATATTGTTGTACAGCCGGCGAAGCACTAAACCCCGCAGTCTTTGATAAACTCAAAGAGAAGATTGGTCTCAATATCATGGAAGGCTTTGGTCAGACAGAGACCACAATGACCCTTGGCACCTTCCCTTGGATGATGCCAAAGCCAGGCAGTATGGGAATCCCCAATGCCCAGTACGACATCGACCTCATCCGTGCTGACGGCACGCCCTGTGAAGATGGTGAAAAAGGTGAGATTGTGGTTCGTGTAGGCGACCGCAAGCCCATCGGGCTTTTCAAAGAATACTACCGCGACCCAGAACTAACCCGCGAGGCTTGGCACGACGGACTCTACCACACCGGCGATATGGCCTGGCGCGATGAAGACGGCTACTACTGGTTCGAGGGCCGTATCGACGATGTCATCAAGTCCAGCGGTTACCGTATCGGCCCATTCGAGGTGGAATCAGCCCTCATGACCCACCCCGCCGTTGTGGAGTGCGCCATCACGGGAGTCCCAGACGATATCCGCGGCATGGTTGTCAAAGCCACTGTTGTTCTCGGCAAGGAGTGGAAAGACAAGGCTGGCGACGACCTCGTCAAGGAGTTGCAGCAGCACGTGAAGAAAGAGACGGCACCTTACAAATATCCCCGAATTGTCGAGTTCGTCGACGAGTTGCCCAAAACCATTAGCGGCAAGATCCGCCGCGTGGAAATCCGGCAAAAAGATGCAGAGAAGTGAATAGTTAAGAGTTAAAAATTGTGGCGGCACACAATGAACTTGGTAAGTGGGGAGAGGACATAGCCGTTGTCTATCTGGAAAAGAAAGGCTATGAGATTCTAGAACGTGACTGGAAGTCTGGTCACCACGACCTTGACATCATTGCCAGAGATGAGGATACGCTCGTCATCATTGAGGTTAAGACTCGCCGCAACAGACTCTTTGGCGACCCTGAAGAAGCCATTGACTACAAGAAACGGATGAGTCTACAGTCGGCCACCAACCATTATGTTAAGTCGCACCATATCAATGCCCCCGTGCGCTTCGACATCATCAGCATCGTGGGGATGATTGGCATGACACCCGAGTTAGACCACATCATAGATGTTGCACTGATATGAAAAAAAGAATAGTTATTAAGATAGGCTCGAACGTGTTGACACGGACAGACGGGAAATTGGATGTCACCCGCATGTCGGCTCTCGTTGACCAAATAGCATGGCTCAGAAAACAGGGCATCGAAGTGATCCTCGTATCATCAGGTGCTGTAGCCTGTGGACGGCGCGAACTGACCGTCGACCACTCGCTCGACTCCGTGGAGCAGCGTCAGTTGTTCTCCGCCGTCGGACAGGTTAAACTCGTGGGACTCTACTATGATCTGTTCCGCGAATTTGGTATCCATGTCGGACAGGTACTGACCATGAAAGAAAACTTTGAGCCCGGCGAACAATACAGCAATCAACGCGCCTGTATGACCGTGATGCTGGAGAACGATGTACTGCCCATCGTCAATGAGAACGACACTGTGAGTGTCACCGAGTTAATGTTCACCGATAACGATGAACTCTCAGGCCTCATCGCACAGATGATGGAAGCCGACACGCTCATCCTGCTCTCCAATATCGATGGCATCTATACAACACATCCCGACAACCCTGCTGCCGAACTCATTAGTGAGGTAGCACCTGGCCGCGACCTCAGCGAGTACATCCAGCCTGAGAAGAGTGCCTTTGGCCGTGGTGGCATGCACTCCAAGTACACTACTGCCTCGAAGGTTTCGCAGGCTGGCATCCGCGTAATCATTGCCAACGGTGAACGCGAGAACATCCTCATAGACCTCATCGAACATACCAATTTGACCCCACATACCGAATTTATCCCATGCAACTGAAAGAGACTTTTGAACGAGTAAAGCGCGCCAGCAAGAATCTGGCATTACTAAGCGATAAACAGCGCAATGAGATTCTAAATGCCGTTGCCGATGCCATTATCAACAATAAGACAAGAATCCTGGAGGCGAATACCAAGGACCTGGCCAAGATGTCGAAAGAGAATCCCCTCTACGACCGTCTGCAATTGACCGACAGTCGTCTGGAAGGCATCGCTGCCGATATGCGTAACGTGGCCACCCTGCCCTCACCTCTCGGGCATGTCACTAAACAGAAGACGTTGTCCAATGGCCTGCGCCTCTGTCGGGTGAGCGTTCCCTTCGGTGTCATCGGCATGATCTACGAGGCTCGTCCTAACGTGACCTTTGATGTCTTCTCGCTCTGTTTCAAGAGCGGCAACGCCTGTGTGCTGAAGGGAGGTAAGGATGCCGACTGTTCGAATCGCGAGGAGGTGGCACTGATTCATGAGATACTTGAGAAATACGATGTCAATCCCGATGTCGTGGTCCTGTTGCCAGCCACCCATGAGGCTACGGGCGAAATGCTCAATGCCGTGGGTTATGTAGACCTCTGCATCCCCCGTGGTGGTCGCAAACTCATCGACTTCGTCCGCGACACCGCCCGCATCCCAGTTATTGAAACGGGTGCCGGCGTGGTGAACACCTACTTCGACAAGGACGGCGACCTGGAGATGGGCAAGGCCATCATCAACAATGCCAAGACACGTCGTGTCAGCGTCTGCAATGCCCTCGATTGCCTACTGATTCACGAGAGCCGCCTACCCGATCTGCCCGCACTCTGCGAGAAGATGGCAGAGAAGAATGTCATCATCTATGCTGACGAGAAAGCATTCACTGCCCTCAACGGCAAATACCCTTATTTGGAACATGCTACAGCCGAGAATTTCGGTACGGAGTTCATGGACTACAAGATGGCTATCAAGACCATCGGTTCGCTCAACGAAGCACTGGCGCATATCGATGAGTACGGATCTGGACACAGCGAGGCCATCGTTACCATGAACAAGGATACTGCCCACAAATTTCAGGCACATGTCGATGCAGCCTGCGTCTACTGGAACGCACCGACCTCGTTTACCGACGGCGCACAGTTCGGTCTTGGCGCGGAGATTGGCATCTCTACCCAGAAACTTGGTCCTCGTGGTCCAATGGCCCTTGAAGAGATTTGCACCTACAAATGGCTCATTGAGGGTGAAGGCCAGACTCGTCCATAGTACATGCCCCCTAACATAGAAGATTTAAAAGTATGAAGAGTTTCATTAACGTTGAAGACCTCGGCCCGCTGGATAAGGCAATGGCCGAAGCATTTGAGATCAAGAACGACCGTTATAAATATCAGCATCTGGGTAAGAACAAGACCCTGATGATGATTTTCTTTAATAACTCCCTCCGCACCCGTCTTTCCACCCAGAAAGCAGCCATGAACCTCGGCATGAACGTCATCGTGCTCGATGTGAACGCAGGTGCCTGGAAATTGGAAACCGAGCGTGGTGTCATCATGGATGGCGACAAGAGTGAACATCTTTTGGAGGCAATCCCCGTGATGGGCTGTTATTGTGATCTCATTGGCGTACGCTCGTTTGCCGGTCTCACTGACCGTGAGTATGACTATGCAGAAACGGTGCTCCAGCAGTTTATCAAGTATTCTGGTCGCCCCGTCTTCGCCATGGAGACTGCCACCGTCCACCCTCTCCAAGCCTTCGCCGACCTCATCACTATTGAGGAGCATAAGATAGTTGAGCGCCCGAAGGTGGTGCTCACTTGGGCTCCCCACTGCCGCGCCTTGCCACAGGCTGTGCCCAACAGTTTCGCCCAGTGGATGAATGCCGCCCCCGATGTAGACCTCGTCATCACCCACCCCGAGGGTTACGAACTCGATCCTAAATTTATCGGCAATGCCCGTGTGGAGTACGACCAGAAGAAAGCCTTTGAGGGTGCCGACTTTATCTACGCCAAGAACTGGAGCAATCCGGGAGTGACCAATCCTGCCGACTATGGAAAGATCACCTCTAAGGATATGTCGTGGACCGTAGATACAGAGCACATGTCCTGGACGAATAACGGTAAGTTCATGCACTGTCTGCCGGTACGTCGCAACCTCATCGTCACCGACGATGTGATAGAATCGCCTAACAGCCTTGTTATTCCAGAGGCAGCCAATCGCGAAATAAGTTGTTCGGTAGTCATCAAACGGATGCTCGAAACCTTATAGAAGTATGATATCCTTCGAATGCGATTACAACAATGGGGCTTGTCAACAAGTACTCGACAATCTGGTGAAGTACAATAGCGCCAAGCCGACGCCATATGGTTTCGACGAGTTCAGCGAACGTGCCAAGGCCCGCATCCGTGAGGTCTGCGGTATGCCTGACGCACAGATATTCTTCCTGACAGGTGGCACCCAGACGAATGCCACCACCATCGACTCGATGCTCTATCAGTATGAGGGTGTCATCTGCGTCGGTTCTGGACACATCAACGTCCATGAGGCAGGAGCCGTCGAATTTACAGAGCATAAGATCATCACTATTGCAGACACCGATGGCAAGATGGAGGCCAAAACACTTGATAAATACCTCGACGACTATATGCACGACGGCAACAAAGACCACGCCGTGCATCCGGGACTGGTCTATATCACCTTCCCCACCGAGTTCGGCACGCTCTACTCCGCCAAGGAACTTGCCGACATCTATCAGGTGTGCCAGCGCTACGAGATTCCTCTTTACATCGACGGAGCCCGCCTTGGCTACGGTCTGATGGCAGAGGGGAATGACATATCCCTGCCTTATCTCGCCCGCCACTGCGACGTGTTCTACATCGGTGGAACGAAAATCGGAGCCCTCTGTGGCGAGGCAGTTGTCTTCACCAACCGCAAGGCTCACAAACATTTTTTCTCCATCCAGAAGCAACATGGTGCAGTCATTGCCAAAGGAGCATTGATTGGTTTGCAGTTTGATGCATTGTTTACTGACAATCTATATTTCAAACTCTCCGAACATGCTATCCATATGGCGATGCGGATGAAAGATATCTTCAAGCGGAAGGGTTTCGAATTCTATGTTGACTCCCCCACCAACCAACAGTTCGTCGTTATTGACAACGAAATGGTAGGGCGACTGAGTCGTCAAGTGGAATTCTCTCACTTCGGACAGACAGACCATCATCACACCATCTGTCGCTTCGTCACCAGTTGGGCCACAACTGAGGAAGAAATCAATACACTGGAACAGATTCTCATCGGCTGACGGTTTTAAGTGTATTGTTTACATTCAAGGCAAAAACAGCCTTAAATACCCCTGTGTAATTGCTACACTTATTGACACTTTTTCCTCCTTTTTTGTTAAAATTAGGGAGGAAAAGCAAAATAGTATCAACAATAATCAAAAAAAGTTGCTTTGATTTCAGCAAATTATCATACCTTTGCAACAGAAATTCTAACTAAGTACAACAATTCTAACATTTATTATATAACTAACGTATGAACAAAACTTTTAGGAAAACAGCGCTACTGGTGGGTGCATTCTCCCTCCTGGGATTATGTTATTCACCCAAAGCCTATGCCGCTGACGCCGTACAGGATGTGCAGCAGGCAAAGAAGATTACAGGTACTGTAGTCGATGCTTCTGGCCCCGTCATCGGAGCCAGTGTTGTCGTGAAAGGCACGTCGAACGGTGTTGCCACCGACTTCGACGGTAACTTCACGCTGAATGCCAGTCCAGGTCAGACCCTGGTTGTTTCTTACATTGGCTATCTGAACAAGGAAGTGAAGATCACGGCCAATCAGACAAACTATGAGATTACCATCGAAGAGGACAAGCAGATGCTTGACGAAGTGGTGGTTGTCGGTTACGGTACGATGAAGAAGAGTGACCTCTCCGGTTCTTCTTCCTCCATCAACGAACAATCCCTGAAGGGTACCGTCATCACCTCTTTGGATCAGAGTCTGCAAGGACGTGCCACTGGTGTTACCGCCGTGACCACTTCCGGTGCTCCAGGTTCATCATCATCAATCCGTGTACGTGGTATCGGTTCTATCAATGCCAATCAGGAGCCTCTCTACGTAATCGACGGTGTGATTGTTCAGACAGGTGGTCAGTCTGGTGCAGACTTTGGTCTAGCCGACCGCCTCGGTAACGGTAAGGTGTCTACTATCTCCCCGTTATCAACTCTGAACCCCTCGGATATCGTGTCAATGGAAATTCTGAAGGATGCTTCTGCTACCGCCATCTATGGTGCCCAAGGCGCTAATGGTGTTGTCTTGATTACCACCAAACGCGGTAAGGCTGGAGAAGCCAAGTTTAACTACGATGGCATGTTTGCCGTCAATCGTCAGGTAAAGCGTCTCGATATGATGAACCTCCGCGAATATGCAGAGTACTATCAGAGTTTTGTCAACGACGGTTGGATCATTAAGAGTCAGGCCAACCAGAACTATTCCGACCCCTCTATCCTCGGTAACGGTACTAACTGGCAGGACGCCATCTTCCAGACCGCCATCCAACACCAGCACCAACTCTCTGCCCAGGGCGGTACAGACAAGGTGCAGTACTACGTATCTGGTAACTTCATGAATCAGGAAGGTACCATTATCGGTTCTAACTTTCAACGTTACTCTGTACGTGCCAACCTCGATGCCCAATTAAAGCCCTGGCTGAAGTTGGGTATGTCCACCACCTTCTCGACCACCAACGATGACCTGAAGCGTGCCGATGGTAGCGAGGGTATCATTACCTATTCACTGACCACCCTGCCCGACATGCCTATTTACGATGTATTCGGCAACTACTACGCAGAGGTACGTGAGGGATACACCAACCCGAACCCTGTGGCACTGGCCAATATGAACCAATACACCTTGGAGCGCCGCAAGTTGACGGGTAACATCTTCGCAGAAGTCAGTTTCCTGAAGAATCTTGTCTGGCATGCAGAAATCGGTTACGATATCTCTGGTTCGAACGCAGAGACCTGGGAGCCTTCCGTTGACCTCGGTGGATGGCAAAAGGCTGCTAACCAAGATCACTGGCAAAGTAATACCAACAAATACTGGCAGTTGAAAAACTACCTTACCTATACAGGTCAGATTGGCAAGCACAACTTCACAGCCATGCTTGGTCAGGAGTGTTGGGAATCCACTTGGAAATATCAAGGCATCACGGGTCAGAACTTGCCGCGTAACGACGTGCAGAACCCATCACTCGCAGAAAAAACCGACAAGGACTTTAATTCTGGTTTCGGCAGTACATCGATGGCTTCATTCTTCACGCGCGTAACCTATAATTATGATGACCGCTACTATTTTACCTATACTTTCCGTTATGATGGCTCTTCGAACTTCGGTCCTAACAACCGTTGGGCAGGTTTCCATTCATTTGCCGGCAGTTGGCGCTTCACCAACGAGGCCTTCATGAAAAACCAGAAGATTCTCAGCAACGGTAAGATCCGTGTGGGTTGGGGACAGACTGGTAACGCCAACATCGGTGGTTACAAATGGGGTGTCGCCCTGAGTACGATGCCTTCAGCACTCGGACAGTCCTATCGTCCGACAGGTCTGCCCAATGAGTCTATCCAGTGGGAGACACAGGAACAGATTGACTTAGGTCTTGATCTCGGTTTCTTCAACAATCGTCTGAACCTGACTATCGACTGGTATCGTAAGGAGTCGAAGGATATGTTGATGAAGATGCAGTTGCCCTCATATTTAGGTACACAGGGTAATGGTTCTTCAGCCCTCTCCGCCCCTTACGGTAACTACGGTACAATGCGCAACACTGGTCTTGAAATCGAACTCAAGGCTACGCCAGTGCAGACCAAGGGTTTCAGTTGGGACACTGACCTACAGTTATCTTTCAACAAGAACAAACTGGTTGCCCTTCAGGGAACGACTTCTGCCGCCATCATCGGCTACGGCCAGTGGGATGACGTGGTAGCCGTGTCTTCTGTAGGTCGTCCGATGTATGACTTCTACGGCTATGAGGTAGAGGGTGTTTATAAGGATTTCGACGATATCCTTAATTCACCTGTCAACACGCTCTACACCCAATCCTGTATCACTGAGACTGATGAAGAGGGTAACATTATTGCCTGGCATCATCAGACCGACCCCACAAAATACAGTAAAAACAACACGGTATGGCCCGGTGACCTGAAGTTCAAGGATGTGAATGGTGATGGCCTCATCGACGAAAACGACAAGACCAACATCGGTTCTCCGCTGCCTAAGTTCACCTTCGGTTTCACCAACACCTTCAATTACAAGAACTTCGACCTGAGTATCTTTATCAATGGTTCGGTAGGTAATAAGGTGATGAACTACACCTCCATCAACTTGACATCAATGACAAGTACCTGGAACAACCAGATTCAGGAGAAGATCGCCGACCGTGCCCAATTGGCTGCCATCGACCCAGGTAAGGTATATGAAGATGGTAGCATGTGGTACAATGACATCAGCAATGTCTATGTCACTAACCCTGATACCAAGACCCCACGTGTCGCCATCGGCAACACCTACAACCAGAACATCTCCAGCCGCTATATTGAAGATGGAAGTTATGTCCGCCTGAAGAATATTTCACTCGGCTATACCTTCCCGAAGAACATCGTTAAGAAACTGTATCTGGAGAATCTCCGACTCTACTGCAACCTGCAGAATGTATTAACCATTACAGGTTATGACGGCTACGATCCTGAAATCGGTGCCTCTACGACGGATGCCAACGGTTATGTGTTCGGTCTTGACAACGGACGTTATCCTTCACCGTTCACATGCACATTCGGTATTAACTTATCATTCTAAATTATAGGAGGACAATCAATATGAAAAAGAATCAAATCAAAATATTTCTGGCTGCCTCTGTTTTAGGACTGGGACTGGCTTCCTGCGAAGACTTTTTGGATCGTCCGACAGAAGACAGTTATGTAGCCAGTGGCTATTATAAGACTGATGCCGAGTGCATCGCTGCCGTAGATTATCTGTACAATTCACCCTGGTACGACTTCCAACGCGGATTCTTCAAGGTGGGTGAAGTACTGTCAGGCAACTATTACTGGGGATCAAGTCCTTATTTGAACTTCTCGCTCAACTCCAATGATGTGGATTTGCGCAACATGTCATACTCACTGTGGGCCGTCAACGGCCATTCCAACGTGGTCCGTAAGTACATTGAGGGAGGTGGCGCTTCTGAAGCCGTCAAGAACCAGACTATGGGTGAGTGTCTGTTATGGAAGGCCATGGCCTATTTCTATCTGGTACGCACCTTCGGTGATGTGCCCATCGTACACGACAACGCATCGATGATTGAATCAGGAACATATAATGACCAACTTAAGGTGCAGAAGGCTGATGTCTATGAGTATATCATCATGACATTAGAGAAGGCCATCGAATGGTTGCCTGAGCAGTGTTCCGAAGGTCGTCTCGACAAGTATTGTGCTAAAGGCCTGTTAGCCAAGGTTTATCTGACCAAGGCTGGTGTATCTGGCTCACTGAACAGCAGCGATCTGCAGATGGCTGCTAGTCTGGCCAAGGATGTCATTGACAACTCTGGCCGTGAACTTGAAAAGAACTATGCAGATATCTTTAAACTGGAAGGCAACAAGTCTCCAGAGAACATGATTGCATGGCGCTGGGTGGTTAGTTCACAATGGACTTCCCAGAACACGTTCCAGTCTGATCTCGGCATGACAGGTATCGATGAATACGGTGATGTATGGGGCGAATGGGGCGGTCCATCAGTTGACTTGCAGGATGCCTTTGGTTTCAATGTCCTTGATGATCCCGCTACCCGTCCTGACGTTGACACTCGCCGTAAGGCCACAATGATGACCGTAGGCGATGTGATTCCCTACCTTTGGCGTAATCATGAAAACAAGTATAAGGATGAGAACGACCTAGACGAAAATGGCAAACCAAAAGAGAAAACCGTTATAGTTCACGGATTCGATTATATGCGTTTCGAATATGACAAGACTTTTAATGGCGCTGCATGGGGCGAGCACCGTTCTCCCACAGGTTGCAACGTAGTGAAGCATCTTTATGGCGACAATAACGATCATGTAACTGTTCTCGGTACCTCAGCCGCCCGTATGGCCAGTTCGCTCTGCACACCAATACTTCGTCTGGCCGATGTTTATCTGGTATTTGCTGAGGCTAAGGTTCTTCTGGGTCAGGGTACTGATGCTGATGCTTTGAGGGCTTTCAATGCCGTTCGTCAGCGCGCTATCCCCAATGCCGCTGCAGAGACCTCTTTGGACTTTGACAAAATCTGGAAAGAACGTCGCTTGGAACTGGCTTGCGAGGGTGACCGCTGGTACGACTTCGTCCGTCTGGCCTATTACAACCCCGACCGCGCCATCTCAGAACTGAAGTCACAGCGCCGTAACCAGTATTGGAATCTGAATATGACCTTCAAGAACTATTTCCAGACAGGTCAGTGGCTGCTCGTGAATGCTGATGACGACGGTAACGACCAGTACACAGTCTATGACGAAGATACACCTGCACCAAATGTAACAGTCAACAGTTTCACCATCCCGTTCCCGATGGAAGATCTGACTTTCAACCCACACCTGAAGGAAGATGCTGTTCACGTGGACGTTCGTGAGACATACCAGTATTAATCATACAAAAATAACAATTCATAATTCATTATAGATATGAAAAGAATAATCAACAGTCTCTTCGTGCTGAGTGCTCTTGCCCTCACGACAGTTGTATTCACTGCCTGCAAGGACGAGCCCGACAAGTATGAGATCAGCGGTGGCACACCAACCATCCGCTATATACGTCCCGTGAATGTTGAAAGTGCTGACTCCATCATCACCGGTGCCTACATGGACAACAGCATCTGCATCGTTGGTGAGAATCTTCGCAGTATCACAAAGATGTTCTTCAATGACCAGGAAGCCAAGTTGATTCCAAGTTTTATCACTGACCATACAATGATTGTCACCGTTCCCGGTAAGATTCCTGGTGAGGTGTTCAATAAGATTTTCATGGTCAACAACGCCAACGACACGACATCCTATGATTTCAAGGTGCTCGTACCTGGTCCGACCATCAACAACATGACCAACGAGTGGGCTCAGGCCGGTGAGCAGGCTACCATCTATGGTAATTACTTCGTTGACGACCCCAATACACCACTCAGTCTGAGTATCAACGGTACAAAGGTCGGTATTGACGAGTTTGATATCAGCCACATCACCTTTACAGTTCCTGACGGACTCATTGAAGGCCCGATTGAGATCACTTCCGTCTATGGCAGTACGAAGGCAAAATTCAACTACTGCGACACCCGCGGCATGATGTTCAACGACTGGGGTACTGGCGATGGTGTCGCACCGACGGGTCTGACCAACCACGGTTGGCATCCCATGAAAATTGTCAATGACGAATATTCACTCGACGGCAGTTACCTATTCCTCGGCGACTGCGACCTCGAAGACGGTTCATGGATGGACGGTAATGTGTCCTTCGAATACTGGCCTGGTGACTGGGACGGCACCTTCACGGGTGTGAACTCACGTCTGTCAGACATCGTCAACTTTGCTGACTTTGCCAACATGGCCCTGAAGTTTGAGGTAAATATTCCTTCCAGCAACCCCTGGACAAACCTCTCCATGCAGTGTATCTTCTCCGGAGATGCTCAGGTAACCCTTCCCACTGCCAACAACACATTCTTCAACGGTACAGACTACCCGCGCGCACTTTGGACACCTTGGAGCAAGACGGGTTCATACGATACCGGCGGAAAGTGGACTACGGTGACTATACCTATTTCCACCTTCAAGTATAAGAACGACGGAACGGCTGCCGGCACCCCGCTGACTCCTGACTGCTTCACTGGTCTCACACTCTTTATCTGGAGTGGTGTGACGAATGGCACGACCTGTCATCCTATCATCCGTATCGACAATGTCCGTGCGGTAGCGTATTGATAACTGAAAAGTGATAATTGAAAAATGAACATTATGAAAATATATCGTAAAATATCAGTATTGGCTATGGCTGCACTGGTTGGACTGGCTGGATTCACCAGTTGTAGCGACGACAGTCTCGACACCAACCAGTACAACAAGAGCGGTGTAAATATTCTGGGCTTCGGACCTATGCCGATTACCCGTGGCGAGACCATGCGCGTGACAGGTACCAATCTCAATAACGTGAAAGAGGTACTCTTCCCAGAAGGAAACCAGAAATTAACACCTGCTACGACCTTCATCAATGGTAGTTTCCAACTGAAAAACTCAGAGGAAATGATTGTTACCATTCCCGACCAGTGTGTACCAGGCAAACTCCGTTTGCTAACTAACGACGGCAAGACCATCGTTTCTGCCTCTAATATCACCTTTTCTGAGGAGATTAAAGTCGTATCATTCTCTCCATCATCTATCCATCCGGGCGACATCCTGACTATTACAGGTGAATACGTCTGGAACATCGGTCAGGTGGTGTTCTACAACCATGTCATTGTTAATGCAGAAGATTTCATCAAGAATACACGCAACGAGATCCAGGTACGTGTGCCGATGGAGGCCAAGACAGGTGATGTCACCTGCAATGACGGCTCTGACAATCCTGTCAATATTGCTATTGGCAACCTTGAGATCGATGCTGCCCAGGCTACAGGTGTGTCGAATGCCAATCCTGAGTTCGGTGAGACCATCACCATCACAGGCGAGAACCTTGACCTCGTAACCAGCATTGACTTCCCGGCTGTTGAGAATGTGAACTTCGAGACTGCTGCCGACGGCAAGTCAATCACGGTACAGGTACCTGCCAACACCATCTCTGGTACAGTCGTACTGACTTCTGCCTCTGGTCTGACAACATCTGTCAACATCACTGTACCTCTGGCAACAGTCAGCAGCACCAGTCCTGTGAAAGATGTGAAGGCCGGACAGACCATCACTATCAAGGGTACTAACCTCGACCGCATCACTCACCTGACTCTGCCTGCTATTGATGCTATCTGGACAGACTTCACCAAGACTGCCACACAGATTACCTTCATAGTTCCTGAGGGCATGGGCGACGGTAAGGTGATTCTCGTACAGCATGGGAACTACAGCGTAGAGTCTGATAAGATCTCCATGTACAGCGAGGCTCCTGAGACCGTCATCTGGGCTGGTAACTTCGTCATCGGCAACTGGAACGCAGGAATGCAGGATCTGGCATGGGGTGGCTTCGACTGGTCAACCGTCAAGGCAGGACAGGTACTGACCGTTTACCTCACACCAGATATGTCGGAAGGCTGGTCACAAATCCGTGTCGGTAATGGCTCATGGGCCGCACTGCCAGGCACATCCGATGTCAATCCGCTGACAGGCGAAGACACCAAGTTCTCCGTGACACTGACTCAAGCCATGATTGATGAGATGGTTAAGAACGGCGGTCTCGTCATCTGTGGTGCATTCTTCAAGATTACGAAGATCACGCTCTCCATCCTGGAGAATACCATCTGGAGCGGTTCGTTCAAACTGGGAAGTTGGGAAGCCGGTATGCAGGAACTCGCCTGGGGCGGCTACGACTGGAGCAAGGTCAAGGAAGGAACAACCCTGAAATTGTATTATGAGGTTGATTCTTCTGTAGGTTATATCAACATCCGCTTCGGTAATGGCTCATGGGTTGCACTGCCTTCTACGAAAGGCTGGGGACAAGATGGCAATGCCTCACCAGATCCATCTGAGACATCTATTAAGACCGTCCTCACCAAGGATGACATGAATGAACTGATCAACAACGGTGGTCTCGTGATCTGCGGTGCCGGTATCATCGTGAAGAAGATTGTTCTCTTGTAACCGTAAAAGGTACAATAACTATGACAGGAGTCTGTTATCGGCCGATAACAGGCTCCTGTTTCTAAAAAAACACTAATTATTTGGTAATTACAGAAATATTTCATATCTTTGCATCAGAAGTATAACTAAACAATCAAATAACAATAAAAATGAGAAAGTTCTATCAATTCCTGATGCTCATGGGGGCAATCACATTGTTCAGTTGTGGAAGCAGTGGCAGTGACGATCCTGAACCAGAGCCAACACCAAGTGTCAATCTTATCCTCCGCTCACAGACCATCAGTGAAGGGGCAGAAGTAGACGCCCAGTCAACAACGGTACTCACCCTGAATTACAACAACACCGTCAAGGTCACAGGTAAGGGCATCACACTTAATGGTACTGCAGTGACAGCCAAAAGCAACGCTACAACCGCCATGTCCGTTGACATTCCTCTCACCTTGGAAGAGGGAACGAAATACACCTTGAAGGTTGAGAAGGGTGCCATTGTCTCGACAACCGACCCAAATTCCTCAGCACCGGAACTCACGCTCAATTTCACCACCAAGGAAGGTGCCAAACCACTTAACAACGATGCGACCGCCCTCACCAAGAAACTGGGTTGGGGTTGGAATCTCGGCAACCACTTCGACACCAGTAGTGGTGAAGATGGAAAACCAAACCAGTCGGGCTATTGGGACAATGCCACTCCCACACAGACGCTCTTCACCAACCTGAAGAAAGCCGGTGTGAGTACGGTGCGTATCTGTGTCACTTGGGGTAACTATCAGACGGCTGCCCCCTGGACTATCGATGCCAACTACATGGCTGAGGTCAAACAGAGTGTGGACTGGGCCGAAGCAGCCGGGCTCAACGTCATCCTGAACATGCACCACGACGAGTATTGGCAGGACATCAAGCAAGCGGCCGGTAACAACCTCACCAACGATGCCATCAAGGCCCGTATCGAAGCCACGTGGAAGCAGATTGCCGAAGCCTTCAAGGACAAAGGCGAATTCCTCTTCTTCGAGTCGTTCAACGAGGTACAGGACGGCAGTTGGGGCTGGGGCGACAACCTCAAGGACGGCGGCAAACAGTATAAGACCCTCAACGAGTGGAACCAGTTGGTCGTCAACACCATCCGTGCCACTGGCGGCAAAAATGCCACCCGCTGGATTGGCGTACCCGCCTATGCCTCAAGTCCGAAGTTCGCTCTCGAGAGCAGTTTCGTACTTCCTACCGATGCCGCCAACCGCATCATGGTGAGCGTACATTTCTACGATCCGGATGCATTCACGCTTTCACCAGAAAAAGAGAACTACGGCAAGAGCGAGTGGGGCCATACCGCTGCAGCAGGCAAGTATGCGGATGGCAGTAATGAGGATCATGTCGTGGAGACCTTCCAGAAACTGCAGGAGAAGTTCATCGCCAACAATATCCCCGTGTATATCGGTGAGTATGGATGTGTGATGCACACGACAGACCGATCTAACCTGTTCCGTAACTACTATCTGGAGTATGTCTGCCGTGCAGCCCACACCTACAACCTGCCTGTTTGCGTCTGGGACAACAACTCCGTAGGTGGTGGCAATGAACATCATGGCTACTTCAACCACAACGACGGTACCTACCTGAACGGACTGGAGTCACTGGTACAGACCATGATCAAAGCGGCCACCATCGATGATGCGGACTATACGCTCGAATCTGTTTATAACAAGGCTCCGAAATAACACAGATTTCTTCTCTTACAATAACCCGTCCTTATTGCACAATAAGGACGGGTTTGCAACGTGGAAATATTACATACATGAAACCATATAAGTTTGAACCGTATCTGAAGACCACCCTGTGGGGAGGCTATCAGATTGCACCCTTTAAGGGCATCTTTACTGCCCAACCCAACATCGGCGAGAGTTGGGAAATCAGTGGCGTACCTGGTCACGAGAGCCGAGCCATCGAACGCGGACTCATCGATGACGTGGATGTTGGTCTGACACTGACAGAACTTATCGACAAGTACAAAGGTCTGCTTGTGGGCCAGAAGGTCTATAAGAAATATGGCAATAAATTCCCTTTACTCGTGAAGTTCATCGACTCACGTCAGGACCTCAGTGTACAGGTACACCCCGATGACAAATTGGCCATGGAGCGTCATGGGTGTCAGGGTAAGACGGAGATGTGGTACATCATCAAGAGCGATGTGGGTGCTAAGATATATTCCGGCCTGAGGAAGAGCATCACTCCCGACGAATACGAACAACTGGCTAATGCCCCTGTTCCCGAAACAGCCCCCGATGGTTTTCCGTCGGGTTCGCATTCCCCTATGCAAGACGTGATAGCCACTCACGAGGCTCATGACGGCGACCTCTTTTTCCTGCCGGCTGGCCGTCTGCATGCTATCGGTGCCGGAAATTTCCTGGCTGAGATACAAGAGACCAGCGACATCACCTACCGCGTCTACGACTTCGGACGTAAGGATGCCCACGGCCAGCCCCGTGAACTCCATATCCAACAGGCCCGCGATGCCATCGACTACCGCGTGTGGCCCGAATACCGTAGCAGTTACGATTCGACGAAGCCCATCTCCCAACTCGTCAATTGTCCCCATTTCGTCGTCCATCGTGTCGTCGTGCAGGTAGCCTCACAGGTCGATTTCCACTGCGACTCGTTTGTCGTGGTGATGTGCCTTTGGGGCGAGGCCAACATCAACGGCATCAGCATCCGCCAGGGCGAGACCATCCTCGTGCCAGCCTGCGAGAACGTGCTCTATATCTTCGGAAACGCATCATTCTTAACCGCAACGATAGGATAGAAACCTACTAGCGTAGGGAGAAGAATTTGGTGACCTCACCCTTATAGGAATTGATGCTGATTCTGACAGAGTCGGCATCAATTTGTGATGTGAGGATGCTGGCATAGACCTGAGAGGAGTAGTATTCAGGGATTCCGCCTTGATCATGGTAGAGACGGAGAAAACAGGTGCGGGTGGCATCAGTATTGGTCATGATGGTATCCTGAACGACGTGAAGCGTCTGAGTTGCATCCTCATCATCGGCAGTGCCTGTCATCAAATAAAGACTAAGGTTAAGGTATTTGCCTGTCTTACTCAGCCAGGCACTCTCGAACTTCACAGGGTCTGTCTTCATCTCCTTATTCAGTTCTGATATAGGAGTAATCTTCGGACAAGGAACCAGTCCGATGGATAGGGGTTCGGCGGTAAACTTGCCGCTACCCTCCTCCACCTTATTATAATATAATATACAGCGATAGGTGGAATCAGCCGTCGTCACCCATTTGGTAGTAAACGTCTTGGTGATAGCAAACTGGTCGCCATCGTCGGTCGTAATACGGTCTATCTCTTTCTGTCCGTTGGCATGAGCCTCCACAAAATCAGCCCGCATCAGGGAGTATTTGCCCTCACCCTTCTCGTAGGCATCCTGAGTACAGGAGGTGAGAAAGTGAGAAGGTGAGAAGGTGAGAGAGAGGATTATCAACAGGCGGAGGAGTCTTTTCATAGGGCGGCGAGTTTATTACGGACGGGGTTGGCGTACATCGTGAGGATGCGCTCACGGAGGAAAGCCTCATCTTTATTCTCGAGGGTGATTTTCGCAAGTTGACCTGAAAGATACTGTTCAAACTGCTGCTTGTCGGCCTCAGTATAGTGGGCAGCAGAGTTTGTATTGCCGTTGAGTACATCGAGGGCAATATAGTTACAGGGGAAGAGTTCGTAGCCACGATGAATCTCCTTGTCCATCCGTTCAGCCACAGCCTTGTAGTAGTCCGTCTTGGGCAATTCATCCAGTTCGCCGAGCCAGGTGTTGATGGGGGCAGCGGCACGATAGACCACCCGACCCTTATAGCCCATAATACCCGTCTTCATATTGTCAAGGTCGTCCTGACGCGACTTCTTGAAAGCAGGATTGTCACGTTTCTGCTGGAACTCCTGTGCCTTGAGGTAGTCACAGGGGTCATACTCATAACTGATGGTCAGCGGCACGATATTGAGTTCATTCAGGTTACCGCCCATAGCCAGCATCTTCAACACGGCATCCTGTGTACGGTCGTTGGAGTCCTTTGCCCTACCCTCGCGCTGGGCAATCCAGATATTCTCCTTCTTCTGGGTGACGGCATAGTGGATATAACGGCTCATGAGTTGCGAGGCGGCCAGCGTCTCGCGGAGCGAGAGTCCACGACGCACGGTAAAGGCCTTGTTCATACGCACCAGACGCTTGATCCAGGGATAGATAAGCAGATTGTCGCCAATGCCAATCTCGACCGTCGTCGGATAGCCTGCCTCCACCAGTTTCACGTCGAGGAAAGCGGAGTCGAGTACAATGTCACGATGGTTGCTGACAAACGTGAAACGAGACTCAAAGTCCCTCAACTTGGCATCGTCAAAACTACAGCCATCGGTATGCTTGCGAATGATGTAGTTGACCACGGGCTTCATGAAACGCTTTTGGAAGTCGAGCGGTGTCTTGACACCCGTGAAGGCAAGACGTAGCAGTCCGTTGCGCACAGATTTCGGCAGCCAGGGGACAAAGCCTTTCAGCACCACCTGAAACTGGCGGTCGTTCAACAGGTCCTCAAAGGCCTGTTTCATCTCCTCCGGCTCGTACGGCCTTATCTCGTCGAACTCGTTCATACAAACTGGTTCTCAACAATCTCCGTCAACACCTCTGTCATGGAGAGCCCGGCGGCACGCACCTGTTGCGGAATAAAACTGGTGGCGGTCATACCTGGTGTAGTGTTCACCTCCAACATGGATATCTTGCCTTCCTTTGAGATGATATAGTCGATGCGGATGATACCGTTGCAGTGCAGGATATCATAGATGTGCGACGTGATCTTGCGCACTCTGTCAGTGATATCTTCCGACAGGCGGGCAGGTGTAATCTCCTGCACTTGCCCATTATACTTTGCATCATAGTCAAAGAACTCATTCGATGTCACCACTTCCGTAGCAGGCAGTACGACCGAACGCTCCTTTGTCTTAAAGACACCGATGGATATCTCTGTACCCTCAAGGTAACTCTCGACCATAATCTCCGAACTCTCCAACATCGCCTTACGGATGGCAGGAGCCAACTGATCCTTGTTCTTCACCTTCGACACGCCAAATGACGAACCGTCGGCAGCAGGCTTCACGAAACAAGGCATGCCGATGCGCTCTTCAATCTCATCGTCCGTCACCAGTTCCTCATAGCCCTTGCGTATGAGCAGCGAATCGGCCACACTCACACCATAACCACGCATATACTGGTTCAACACGAACTTATCGAAGGTCATGGCCTCCACCAGCACTCCACTTGTAGAATACGGCAGATCTATCAAGTCGAAATAACCCTGCAACAAGCCGTTCTCACCCGGTGTACCATGGATGGTGATATAGGCGTAGTCGAACAATTTCGCTTTGCCGTCCTCGACAAACGAAAAGTCATTGCGGTCTATCTGAGCCGTCGTACCGTCGGGCAGTTCCACATGCCAGTCCTGTCCTTTGATATCAACAATATAAACATTGTAGCGCTCCTTGTCGAAGAAGGAGTAGAGTCCCTGTGCAGAGCGCAGTGACACGTCGTGTTCCGATGAGTCGCCACCACAGACGATGGCAATCGTTCTCTTTAGGTTCTGCATATTATATGCCCCCTAAGTTAGGGGGATGGGGGTCTGAACAAGCGTTTATCAAACCCTTTTTCGTAGTTTATTATTGTACTGAGGTCTGCGCCTGTTCAGACCCCCTGCCCCCTAACTTAGGGGGTTCTTTTTCTCCATTTTTCAATGAGTGCCGTCATATCCTGCGGCCACTCCGACGTAAAATCCATCTGCTTGCCAGTTGTCGGATGGACAAATCCCAACGTCTTAGCGTGAAGCACCTGTCGGGGACAGAGTTTGAAGCAGTTCTGGATAAAGGCCTTATAACTGGCCGTGCGCTCCCCGCGCCGTATCTCACAACCACCATAGCGTTCATCACAAAACAGCGGATGGCCGATGTGCTTCATGTGTGCCCTGATCTGATGGGTACGTCCTGTTTCCAGAATGCACTCCACAAGGGTCACATAGCCATAGCGCTCCAGCACCTTATAGTGGGTCACGGCAGGTTTGCCTGTTTCAGAGTCAGGCGGGAACACCTCCATCCTCAGACGGTCCTTAGGGTCTCGCCCGATATTGCCTTCTATGCGTCCCTCGTCTTCCACAAAGTTACCCCACACCAAGGCATTGTAACTGCGATGGGTGGTCTTGTTGAAGAACTGCTTCCCTAACGAGGTCTTGGCATCTGGAGTCTTGGCCACCACCAACAGGCCGCTGGTATCCTTGTCGATGCGGTGAACCAGTCCGACTTCCGGATCATTCGGGTCGTATGACGCCAGATCCTTCAGGTGCCAGGCAATGGCATTCACCAGCGTACCGCTAAAGTTGCCACAACCCGGATGGACCACCATGCCTGCAGGCTTATTGATGACCATCAGGTCATCATCCTCATAGACCACTTCCAAAGGTATATCCTCTGGCTCTATTGTTGTATCATAATGCGGACGGTCGAGCATCAGGGTAACGATGTCTCCCGCACGCACCTTATAATTACTTTTAACGGGTGTCCCGTTTACATGGATAAAACCCGCCTCTGCGGCTTTCTGGATACGGTTGCGGCTGGAATGGGGCTGGTGCTCAGACAGGAACTTATCGATGCGGACGGGCTCCTGACCCTTATCCACCTCTATACGAAAGTGTTCATAGAGTTGGCCGTCGGCATCAGACTCACCGATATCCAACAAACCTTCCTCTTCAAATTCATTTTCATCCATCCTCACTTCCTCACTCTCTCACCTTCTCACTTTCTCACTCTCTCACCTTCTCAAGGCTCTATGACCTCCTCAAAATCGTCCGTTTCAGCCGCACTCTCGTCATTCAGATACTGCTGGTAGCCGGGTTCCACATAGTCGAAGTCTTCTTCCTCCCTGTCGTACATGCCACTGCCAATCATCAGTGTCAGGGGAGAATCGATAGACACCATGTCGCCTGTCGACACCCTGCGGCCACGACTGATAATACCATACACCCAGTCTTTCTCACCAGGCACTGATTTCGGTGGAAGGAGTTTAAAGCCCATGGCCGTCAACTTGGCCTCTGCCTCGCGGTAACTGCTATTGTCCACCACATCAGGAATGGCAAAAGTGGGCGATGAAGGAGAATTCAACGTCACATAGATGGTATGTCCTTCCTTCACTGTAGTACCCTCACCGGGACTCTGGGCCAGAATGCAGTTGGCTGGCAGACGCTTATTATAGCCTGAGTCTGTCACCATGATGTTCAGCCCTTTTTCTTCCGCCAATGTACGAGCATTCACATAGATCATTCCTTCCACCTTTGGCACCACGATACCCTTGCCGTGATGGGTGTACCATTCCAGTCCATACTTCACCCCTAAGCAAAGCAGAACTATCACTACCGCCATTGCCAGCAGATTGCCCAACAGATAGGCACTCACAAACTTTCCGAAAAACTCCTTTGTTTTCATGGGGGCAAAGTTAGTGCAAATTGAGCGAAAAACCAAATTTTATTTGAGTTTTTCCGAGATGCAGCCTAATTTCGCCTATTTTAATAGGCAAAGTTAGAAAAAAAAGAAAGAAGCAAAGAATATCTCTACTTCTTTCTATTTTTACTCATTTTCTACGAAATCGGAAGAATTACTTTCCGTGATTCTCGTCAGAAACCGTCAACTTCTTACGTCCTTTGGCACGACGTGAAGCCAAAACGCGGCGGCCATTCTTTGTGGCCATTCTCTCACGGAAGCCGTGCTTGTTCACGCGACGGCGATTGTGGGGCTGAAATGTTCTTTTCATTGCTTTTTACTTATTTATTTGTTACTTTTTCACTGATTTGGGCTGCAAAAGTACTCATTTCTTTTGAATTACGCAAGAAATATGTGAGTTTTTTTGGTTTTTCGCTCAATTTGCAGTAATTTTGCACCCGAAAACGATATAAAATCATTATTTTAGAAGTTATATGATTAATTCACAAGACATTAAAAAAGGCACCGCCATCCGCATGGACGGTAGCATTTGGGTGTGCATCGATTTCCAGCACAGAAAGCCAGGCAAGGGTAACACCATTATGATTATCAAGGTAAAGAACGTTTCCGACGGTCGTGTTCTGGAGCGTCGTTTCAACATCGGTGAGAAACTCGAGGACGTAGTCATCGAGCGTCGTCCCTACCAGTATCTCTATGAGGACCAGAGCGGACGTATCTTTATGAATCAGGAGACATTCGAGCAGATTCCCATCGACAATGAACTCGTCATCGGTCATGAGTATATGAAGGAGAGTGATATCGTGGAGGTTGTTTCCGACACCACCGACGGTACTATCCTGTACGCAGAAATGCCCGTCAAGACCGTACTCCGCGTGACGCATTCTGAGCCTGGTGTGAAGGGCGACACTGCCACCAACACCCTGAAGCCCGCCACACTGGAGACAGGCGTAGAGGTACGCGTTCCCCTGTTCATCAACGAGGGCGACCTCATTCAGGTGGATACCCGTGACGGCAGTTATCTGCAGCGCGTGAAAGAGTAATGAAATACTCCATTATCGTTCCTGTATATAATCGTCCCGATGAAGTGGACGAACTACTCGAAAGCCTGTCTAATCAAACACTAAAGGATTTCGAAGTCATCATTGTGGAGGACGGATCGGTAAAGCCCTGCAAGGATGTTTGCGACAAATACGCAGACATCCTTGCTTTGCATTATTACGCCAAGGAGAACAGCGGACCAGGCCAGAGCCGTAACTACGGTGCTGAACGCGCCAACGGCGAATGGCTTATCATCCTTGACAGCGATGTCGTCCTGCCCGAGGGCTATCTTGAGAATGTAGAGTGGAGAATGAAGAATGGAGAGTTTGCTACCGCCTTTGGCGGCCCCGACGCTGCCCATCCTTCCTTTACCCCTATACAGAAGGCCATCTCCTATTCCATGACCTCCTTCTTTACCACAGGGGGCATCCGAGGCGGAAAGGCCAAACTCGACAAGTTCTTCCCCCGTTCCTTTAACATGGGCATCCGTCGCGATGTCTATCACCAACTGGGCGGTTTTTCCAAGATGCGCTTCGGCGAGGACATCGACTTCTCCTACCGCATCGTGGAGGCTGGCCACAAGACCAGACTCTTTCCTGAGGCATGGGTATGGCACAAACGGCGCACGGACTTCCGAAAGTTCTTCCGCCAAGTCTATAATAGCGGCATTGCCCGCATCAACCTGACCAAGCGACATCCCGGCACTCTGAAACTCGTCCATCTGTTGCCTACCGTCTTCACCGTCGGTGTCATCGGCCTGATCCTGATCTCTGCCGTTGGACGGGCATTGATGCACTACGTCGACCGCGATCAGTTCTATTGGATGTGCTTCGCCCCTTGGATACCTATCTTATTCTATTCCCTCATCATCTTCGTCGACTCCAGCATACGCAACCGCAGCCTCTGGGTAGGCCTGCTCTCCATCCCTGCAGCCTTCGTACAACTGATGGGCTACGGCCTCGGCTTCATCGAGTCCTGGTGGAAACGGTGCGTCCTCAAACAAGACGAATTCCAAGCCTTCGAAAAAAACTTTTATAGTTGAGAGTGTAGAATGGAGAGTGTAGAGTTTGCTACCGCTCTCCAAAACACCATCTACCATTAAATCATAGTACTATGCCAAGGAAAGAGAGTATATTAAAAAACAAAACAGAACACTTTGCAAGTCGTATTATTAAGTTGTATCAGTACTTAATAAAAGAATATTCCGAAACTATCATGTCAAAACAGATATATCGGAGTGGTACCAGTATCGGTGCAAACGTAGCAGAGAGTATTAATGCTCAAAGCAATGCTGATTTTATCAACAAACTAAGTATAGCCCTTAAAGAAGCAAATGAAACAGAATACTGGCTCAAAAACCTTTACTCTGCCAAATTCATCGACGATAAGGGATACTTATCATTACAAAAAGACAATGAAGAAATCATCAAGATACTTGTGAGTTCTATCAAGACTATGAAATTAAAAACAAAACAAATATGAAAAACAATAAAGACACAAGAGCGGTAGCAGACTCTACACTCTACACTCTAAATTCTAAACTAACAATATGCCAATGGTCAGAAGACGACCAACCGCGTGAGAAACTGCGTGACAAAGGTCCACAGACACTCAGCAATGCCGAGTTGCTGGCTATACTCATTGGCTCTGGCACACCAGGCACGAGTGCCGTTGAACTGATGCAGGAGGTGTTGAACGACTGCAACAACAGCCTCAACACCCTCGGAAAGATGACCATCCGCGACCTCTGCCAGTATAAAGGCATTGGCGAGGCCAAGGCCATCACCATCCTCGCTGCCTGTGAACTCGGTAAGCGCCGTCAGCAAGAATCACCCGAAGAACGTCCCAAACTGGATACTGCCACTAAGATATACAATGAGATGCACCCGCAGATGCAGGACCTCGATGTGGAGGAGTTCTGGGTGCTACTGCTCAACCAGAACTACCGTCTCATCAAGAAAATACGCATCTCCCACGGTGGCATCACGGAGACAGCCGTCGACATCCGTATCATCATCCGCGAGGCTGTGCTGGTCAATGCCACTATCCTCGCCGTCTGCCACAACCACCCTTCAGGCAACCTCTCGCCCAGCAAAGCCGACGACGGACTGACCAGGGACATCAAACGAGCCTGTGAACTGATGCACATCCACTTCATGGATCACGTCATCATCACCGACGGCCTGTACTACTCCTACCATGAGTTAGGCAGATGCTGACGGTACTTTTTCTACGTTTTCCTTTGTTATTTGAAGATTATTAAGTACCTTTGCGAACTGAAACAATATAGAAGGAATGACGCAAGAAGAAAAGACACTGCTTGAGGAGCGGATTGTAGATGTGTTGAAGACCGTCTACGACCCAGAGATTCCCGTCAACATCTACGACTTGGGAATGATCTACAAGATTGATGTGCAGGAGGACAGTACAGTGGAGTTGGAGATGACCTTTACCGCGCCAAATTGTCCTGCGGCAGACTATATATTAGAAGATGTACGCACGAAGGTGGAGAGTGTCGAGGGCGTCAAGGCCGCCAATGTCAACCTCGTCTTCGAGCCCGCCTGGGATCAATCGATGATGTCGGAAGAAGCGAGAGTAGAACTGGGATTCGACTAGTTGAGAGTTGAGAGTGTAGAGTTGAGAGTTATGAAGCCGATTTATTTTTTATCCGACGCACATTTAGGTTCATTGGCCATTCCGCATCAGAGGATGCAGGAGCGCAGGCTGGTGAGATTCCTTGACTCGGTCAAGGAGAAAGCCGCCGCCATCTATCTGTTGGGCGATATGTTCGACTTCTGGTACGAATACAAATACGTGGTGCCGAAGGGCTACACCCGTTTCTTGGGAAAAATCTCCGAACTGACGGACATGGGGGTGGAGGTGCATTACTTCACGGGCAACCATGACATCTGGGCCTACGAATACTTAGAGAAAGAGTGCGGCGTCATCCTGCACAAGCAGCCACTGACCACTGAGATCTATGGCAAGATTTTCTTCTTGGCACACGGTGACGGACTTGGTGATCCTGACAAGAAGTTTAAGTTGATCAAGAGCATCTTCCACAACAAGACCTGCCAATGGGCCTTCTCCGCCCTGCATCCGCGTTGGGGCATGTGGTTCGGCCTCAACTGGGCCAAGCACTCCCGCCTGAAACGACCCAACAACGAGGAGCCTCCCTATATGGGAGAGAGTCGCGAACACCTTGTGCTCTTCACGAAGAAATACATCCAGTATCACTCCAATGTGGACTATTTCATCTATGGCCACCGCCATATCGAGGTCGATCTACGGTTGACAAAGAAGGCACGTATGATTATCCTCGGTGATTGGATCACCCAGTTCTCCTATGTCGTCTACGACGGTGAGCACCTCCTCATGTCACAATACATTGAGGGTGAAAGTCAACCGTAACCAAACACAAAAGCAAATATGAACAGACAAAAAATTGTAACTTTCGGAGAGTTGTTACTCCGATTCTCGAAGCCTGACCACCTGAGGCTGACGCAAGGCGATATGTTTACCAGCAAGTATGGTGGCAGTGAGGCGAACGTGGCTGTATCACTGGCTTCACAAGGCGAGAACGTCACTTATATCACACGCCTGCCGGACACTCCTGTAGGTCACGCAGGGGCGATGAATCTGGCACAACTCGGTGTGGATACAAGTCACGTGCTCTACGGTGGACAACGTATCGGCACCTATTACTTCGAGCCACCTGCAGGCATGCGAGCCGCCAAAGTCATCTACGACCGCAGCGGTTCGGCCTACTACGACCTGAAGCCGGGCATGATACCCTGGCGCGAGATCCTGAAAGATTGTGCCTATTTCTGTGTGTCGGGCATCACAGCCGCCATCTCACAACAGGCAGCAGCAGCCACCTTCGAGGCACTCGACATCGCCGATGAACTGGGCGTTACTGTCTGCTTCGACATCAACTACCGCAAGAACTTGTGGAAATACGAGGGTGCAACGCCCCGTGAGACGCTCAGCCGGATGCTCTCCCGTTGCGACATGATGTTTGGCGACGCCATTGAGTTCGACTGGCTCTCGCAGCATCCCCAGCCCCCCTTCACGGCTACCGACTCGAACTTCGAGATGCAGATGAAGGAATACGGCGAGTGGTTCGACGAACTGCATGCCCAGTATCCCCGTTTGAAGCACTGGATGATGGGCATGCGCAACATCGTGAGTTCGAGTCATCACACGCTCACAGCCTTGCTCTGGACAGAAGGGAAATTACTGCAGGCCCCCATCGTTGACATCCCCGACGTGGTGGATCCCGTAGGCGTTGGCGACGCTTTCATGGGGGGCTGGCTGCATGCTGTCAACCTCTTCCCCGACGACAGACAGAAGCAATTGAATTATTCACTTGCTGCGGCTGCCCTGAAGAACACCATCCCCGGCGACTTTAACCTGTCGACAGAAGAAGAGATATTAGACGTGATGCAGGGCCGCCACAACGCAACGACCCTGTACAAGACAATAGCATAACAATGGTCCATGCCCTACGCAACTCGTGGTCGTGATGGCCGTCAACCATCTTTTTTTGCTTCTTTTTCTTCATTTGTAAAGATTATATGCCTAAAAAAGCATCTCTCAGTTTGCTCGAAATAGAGCGGCTGAGAGATCTATTTTTCGGGGTTTTGATGATAAATAGGCTTACGATTTATAGAGACGGTACTTTACGGTCGTTCCGATGGCACTTTCGAGTCGTTCCAAAGGCACTTTACGATCGTCCGAATATCACTTTACCCCTGTAAGATGACGTTCGAACGACTCGAAAGTGCCTTTCCAATGGTTAAAAGAGACTATCTGAACGACCCAAAGATGCCCCCTCATTCAGGCCAACACGTAACTGCCGATTAATCAGCCTTTTACAAAAACGCCCATAACT
Organism: Prevotella sp.; assembly: GCA_017618275.1. Taxonomy (GTDB): domain Bacteria; phylum Bacteroidota; class Bacteroidia; order Bacteroidales; family Bacteroidaceae; genus Prevotella. Next base: position 3,073 of record JAFZUS010000200.1, on the reverse strand, counting down.
CACGTATTTACAACCATCCGACCGTTTGCAGATAAAAACGCAAACGTCAGCAGCCGCTTTGTCAAAATATTTAAAAATCTGTTTATGAGGCTTGGTAGCTTCGCTGAAATGATGTACCTTTGCAGTCGATACTACGAAGAATCGATTTGTCGGGCCTTCAAATTTAATAATTACTAGTATTTTTCCATAGGGTATTACGCTCTGTTTCAGTTAACAAACTAATTTACAACATTTTCTGCTTTGCATATTTTCCATAGGCAACCGATACAACTTATGGAAAAATATCGTATCTTTGCAGCAGAATTACAATAAAAAGCAAAGACAGCCTCCGCTCCATCGTCTATAGGCTGAAACACAAGGATGATAAAAACAAATAAAAACAAACAGATATGAAGAAACTATTTACTTTATTAGCAATAGCAATGATAACCACAACGGCATTGGCCCAGAATGACAAGCCAAAGACGATAACATTAAGTGATGCGGAGCGTAAGTTAGTGAAGCAGAACAGCGACTTCGCCTTTAACCTGTTCCGCAAGACCCGCAGCACCGAGAGCCTGGTAATCTCGCCACTGAGCATCACCTACGCCCTGGGCATGCTGAACAACGGTGCCGATGGCATCACTCGCGAGGAGATCTGTCAGGTACTGTCAGGTGAACAGCAGACCGACTATGCCGATGTGGCGACAATGAACGCCTTCTGCAGAAAGTTGCTCACGGAGACTGCCCTGCTCGACGAGGATACACGTGTGGCGATTGCCAATACCATCTTCTTCAACGGCGACCGGAAAGACATTTCGCTGAAGTCGGCCTTCATGGATGCTGCAGCGACCTACTACGATGCGAAGCCTTCTGTGCTCAATTTCAGCGACGAAGCCTCACTGGGCATCATCAACCAGTGGGTCACCGACCAAACTGACGGTATGATCCGCGACCTGCTGAAGCCCGAGGATATGGAAGACCCGAACCTGGTGAGTTTCCTGCTGAATGCCATCTGCTTCAAAGGTGCATGGACCTACCCGTTCGATGAAGAAACCTATAAATATTATTTCGACGAAGAGCGGTGCACAGCCACGTACATGCACCTGTACACCGGGATCCAATACGCAGAGACTGACCTTTATCAGTCTATCATCCTGCCATATGGTAACGGCTCCTACCAGATGACCGTTTTCATGCCGCGTTATGGAAAGACCATCGATGACTTATTGGCAGCCATGAATGGTAAGAACTGGAACACGGCTGATTATAACAAATATAAGGTGGGTGTCAGTTTACCCTGTATAGAGACCGATACGAATTTGGACCTGGAAGAGATCATGGCATCGCTCGGCATGAAGAATGCCTTCCTAACAAACGATGGTCACGGCTTTATGGATTTCTGCTATTTTGGCGACAATGAGGCAAACTCCGACCCGTGCTGGATCAGTCTGATGCGCCAGAAGACCCATCTGAAACTCGACCAGAAAGGCACGGAGGCCGCTGCTGCCACTGTCATAGGGGTGGCGGACAAAAGCGAGTCGTTACAAATGAAAATTTTCGTTGCCGACCGTCCCTTCCTCTATATCATCAGCGACCGCTTTACGGGCAGCATCTACTTCATGGGACAGTATATGGGTGAGCCCATCGAGAATTTACGCCACGACATCAGCCTTTCTGATGATGAGCGGCAACTCGTAGAGCGCAACAACGACTTTGCCTTCCGCCTTTTCAGCGAGGCGCGTGGCGAAGAAAACAGTATCATGTCGCCGTTGAGCATCACCTATGCCCTGGGCATGATGAACAACGGGGCAGCCGGTCAGACACAGCAGGAGATCAACGACGTGCTGGGCTTCGGCGATGCCGGTGCTGACGGTATCAACAACTTCTGCCGTAAGATGCTGACGGAGGCCCCGACGCTCGACAAGGAGACCGCTGCCGAGATAGCCAACACCATCTATGTGAATAGCGGCATAGGCTACGAATTACAGCCAGGCTTCGTGGAGAAGGCCAACACGTACTATGACGCCACGCCTGCTGTCCTCGACTTCTACGATGACGCGACGATAGGCATCATCAACCAGTGGGCCAACGATCATACACACGGCATGATCCCATCAATCGTGAATGGGAATACCTTCAATCGCCAAGCCACCAGTTATCTGCTCAATGCGCTCTACTTCAAAGGGACATGGGTCAAAAAGTTTGACAAGGCCAACACCAGCGAAGAGGCATTTAATGGTGGTGCCAACGTGCCGATGATGCACCAGAATGAAAAGTTTGATTACACTGAGAACAACCTCTACCAAGCCGTGCGTCTGTACTATGGCAATAAGGCCTACCTGATGACCATCTTCCTGCCAAGTGAGGGCAAGACCATCGCCGACGTGCTGGCCGCCATCAACGGCAAGAACTGGCAGTTCAGGAGTTACGGTGATTACATCGTTGACCTGAAGATGCCACGCATTAAGACAGAAACCGACCTCAACTTAGTGCCTGTCATGAAAGTGTTGGGTATGCCGACAGCCTTTACGGAACTGGCAGAGTTCCCCTATTTCGGCAACCAGTCGTTCTTCATCGACGATATGTTCCAGAAGGCCATTATCGACCTCGATGAAGAAGGAACAAAGGCTGCTGCGATTACAGTAGGTAGCGGTGCACAGAGTTCGCCGAGTAAGGTCAACTTCCATGCCAATCGTCCGTTCTTCTATATCATCAGCGAGCAGAGCACAGGCTCTATCTTCTTCATCGGCCAGTACACGGGCGAAGGCAACACGTCGGGCCTGTCGCCGATGATAAGGAAAACAGCGCCCTCAGACCATTCTGCCATCTACGACCTGCAAGGCCGTCGCATCCAAGGTGAGCCACAAAAGGGCCTCTATATCCAAAACGGCAAGAAAATTCTGAAATAAGTAATGATATACCACTGAAAACAAATCAATGATTATAATGAAACGAACGAATATGAAAAGGTTTATGATTGCAGCAACGACATTGTTGCTTAGTGTATGTACAAACGCCCAAAATGCTGTTGGCAGTTGGAGCCTTCAGCCTAAGGCTGGTATTAATCTGGCTACGATGACGAACGACAATG
>JAFZUS010000031.1 GCA_017618275.1 Prevotella sp. | reverse complement strand
TCTATGGCTCTGTCTGCCGGTATTTCTGAGGCCCTTGTGAACACAGCATCTGGTATCTTGACCTCTTGGGTTGCTACCGTTGTTTACAACTTCTTCTCTAACAAGATCGATAAGCTGACCTACGCTCTCGACGAGATTGGTTTCACCATCGCAGCTACATACGATTCTAACCACAACGAGGCTTAATTTTTTAACCATTTTCATTTAATAACGCATTAAAAGCATTTAGAGAATGGCAAAAATTAAGATACAGAAAAAAGACATCTGGATTGACATGACGCCAATGTCAGACGTGATGACGCTGCTTCTGTGTTTCTTTATGTTGACTTCAACATTCTTGACACCAGAACCAGTACAAGTCACTGCGCCTAACTCTGTGTCTGAGGTAAAGATTCCTGAGCAGGATCTGCTGACCATTCTGGTAACACCAGAGGGCAAGATCTTCGCAGGAACGGAAAACAAGAACCACATGAAGACCATGATGGAGACGATGACCGACAAGTTCGGTGTTCAGTTGAACGCCAGCCAAGAGAAGCACTTCCTTGAGGATGCTATGGTCGGTGCTCCAATGGCTCAACTTTCCACTTACCTCAATCTCGACCCGGAGAAGATGACAGAGGCCATCCAGACGCTCGGTCTGCCGCTCGATAGTATCAACGGCGGAAAGAGTGAGTTCCAGGAGTGGGTCACCGCAGCCCGCGATGCGAATCCTGACATGAAACTCGCCATCAAGTGCGATTCCAAGACTCCTTATGCAACGATTAAGAAGTTGATGTCAGAACTTCAGGACATGAACGAGAACCGTTTCCAACTCATTACGAATCTCGATGTTAAACGTTTAAATAACTAGTAGTATTATGGCAAAGAAAAATCTATCCAAGCAGAAAAAGATGGATACCCGCGTGAACTTCACGCCGATGGTAGACATGATGATGCTTCTGATCACCTTCTTCATGCTGTGTACTACACTGGCTAAGCCGCAGGCCATGCAACTCACCATGCCGTCTAACGACCAGGAAAACATGGACGAGAAGGACAAGCAGGTGACGAAGGCTTCGCACACCATCACCCTCTATCTGGGTGCTGACGACAAGGTTTGGTACGTAGCAGGACTTCCCAACTACGACGATCCCTCATGTGTGAAGGAGACCACCTACGGCAAGGACGGTATCGAGAAGGTGCTCGACGAGCATACCACTGAGGAAGGCATCAACCCCGTGGCTAAGATCAAGTTGGCCAAGCGGGAACTCGATGCCAAGAAGAACGAGTACAACTCGAAGATGACCGACGAGCAGTATCAGGAGCAAGTAAGGAAACTGAAGAAAGGCGAACTGCCCAATGGCGAGAAGGTTCCTACCCTTACCGTCATTATCCGCCCGCTCGACACGGCTACCTACGAGAACATGGTCGCCGCTCTTGATGAGATGCTGATTAGCAATATTGATAAGTACGTCATTGACAATGTCGACAAGATGAGTGACGATGATAAGGCACTCATTGAGAAGGCAGGCGTCAAGTGATTAACCCTTAAAAGAAGAAAGAATTATGGGAAAAATTGATCTTATTGACAATGGCTGGGTCGACCTCGTATTCGACGGTAAGAACCAGGCCTATGGCGCTTATCAATTACGCAAGGATACCGGAAAGAGAAATCTGAAGGCCCTGATTACGATGTTTCTCATCTTTGCAGCCATCGCAGCCATTGTGATTGCGAAGGTTTCTATCGACAACTATATCGCCTCCCGCAACGCAGCCATCGAGACCGACGTGGAACTACAGAGTCTGGCTGAGAAGAAGGAAGCAAAGGTTGAGCGTAAGGAAGAACCTCAGATTGAGAAAATCGAAGTTGAAAAGGTAAAGAGTTCTGTTGCATTCACCACGCCTGAAATCAAGAAGGACGAGGAAGTGCAGGAGGACCAGGAGATGAAGTCACAGGATGAACTGGCATCTACGAACACCGCCATCGGTGCATTCACCGTTGAAGGTAACGACGAAGAGGCTGGTGAAGTGCTGAAGGCTAAGGAAGTCATCGCAGAACCCGAGCCCCCGAAGGTGGAGGAGACCAAGGTCTTCGACGTCGTGGAGGAAATGCCTCAGTTCCCTGGTGGACAGGCAGCCCTGCTCGAGTATCTGGCTAAGAACATCAAGTATCCTGTTGTTGCCGAGGAAAACGGTATCCAGGGTCGTGTCATCGTAACCTTCGTCGTTGAGCGCGACGGTTCTATCACCGACGTGAAGGTGGTCAAGTCAGTTGACCCGTCACTCGACAAGGAAGCCTCTCGCGTGGTGAAGGCGATGCCCAGATGGCAGCCAGGTAAGCAGAATGGTTCTGCTGTACGTGTGAAGTACACCGTACCTGTGCAGTTCAAACTCCAGTAACCTGATTTGAAATGAACAATTTCAACAAACTTGTTGGATTAACACTATTATTAGGCTTGTTCCTCTCATGTGGGAACAAGCCTAATCCTGAAAAGGAGAAGGCCTATCAGGAAGCAGCCAGCGTACTGGCTGCCGATGAGAGTTTCTATCCTATCATCGACGAGGAACTGTTCTATTTCCAGAAGCACACCCTCGACTCCATCACCCCACTCTACATCAACGAACAGGATGCAGTGGCCAAACTGATGAAACTCGAGACGTGGCTCGCCTTCACCACCCGTGACTTTACGGCGAAGGAAAGACAGAACCTGAAAGACCGCAAGTACCTGCCGAGGGCAATACCCGTGGCATACGACGGTCTGGCTATCATCGTCAACAACACCAACCCCGACACCTGCATCACCATCAAGGACTTTGCACGAATCCTCAAGGGGGAGGTCAGCAAGTGGAGCGAGATCTATCCACATAACAAACTAGGCGAAATCGACGTGGTATTCGACAATCCCCTGTCCAGTACCGTGCGCTGGTGCGTCGACTCCATCCTTGGAGGCCAGCAGTTCAGTGCCAAGAACATCGGTGCCGTGAAGACGAGTGCCGCTGTTATCGACTATGTCGAGAACCATACCAATGCCCTTGGCATCATCGGCAGCAACTGGCTCAACGACAAGCGCGACACCACCAATGTCACCTTCAAGAAGAATATATCTGTGATGGGCGTTTCCAAGATGGACTCTGCCAAGAGTTACAACAGTTGGAAGCCCTATCAATACTATTTATACAACGGCAACTATCCCCTGCGCCGTACCATCTACGCGTTGCTCAACGACCCGCGACCCAACGGCATCCCCACAGGGTTTGCCCACTTTATGCAACTGCCCAAGGGTCAGATGATCATCCTCCGTGCAGGCCTGCTGCCCAGAACCGCAAACATGAACGTCAGAGACGTCATTGTGAAGAGAGAATAATACGATTAAACGAAATGCGTTTCCATACGTCATAACATCGAGAGACTATTAAACAATTTGTATAACTTAAAAGAGAGAGAGATTATGAAAGCGATTAAATATGTAGTAATGGGAGTGCTGATGCTAGGCATGAGCACTTCAGTAATGGCCCAGGAAGCAGAACTCAACGCTGCCCTCGCCGCCATCAAGTCAAAGGCTCCCAATGCAGCCGAGTTGATCAAGACCGCCATGAAGAAGAACAAGAAGAACCCCGACGCTCTTCTGGCTCTCGGACGTGCCCTCTACGAGGTGAAGGACACCGCCCAGGCCCGTAGTTTCGCCAACATGGCCAACGAGGCTGTCAAGCCCAAGTTCAGTTTCGCACCCGCCTACCTCCTGCTCGGTGATATCGAGTCGTTAGGCGACGACGGTGGTAAGGCCGCCAGTTTCTACAACCAGGCCATCCACTTCAACCCGAAGGATCCTCAGGGCTACAAGAAATGGGCAATGGTGTACCGTAAGATCAGTCCCAGTCAGGCAGCAGCCAAATTACAGGACATGAAGGCCAACTGCCCCGATGAGGATGTGGATGCATTCACCGGTCACATCTATATGCTCGCAGGCGATGAGAAAGCCGCCTACGAAGCCTACAGCAAGGCCGATGTGAACAAACTCGACAAGACGGGTCTTAACGAGTTCGCACGCAGCAGTTACTTCACTGGCCACTTCGCAGATGCCCTCAAGGCTTCTGAGGCCGGTGTCCGCCTGATGCCCCGCAACCCGACATTCAACCGTCTGGCCATGTTCTCCAACTACGAATTGAAGAACTACGATGCAGCCAAGAACTACATCCACCGTTACTTCAACGAGACCGACAGTGCCAAGTTCTCAGAGTACGACCACTACTATACCGCTCTGATCTACAACGCCCTGAACGACAAGGAGAACGCCTACAAGCAGTACGACCGTGCCCTCGAACTGGTGAACGACTCTTCGATGATCAAGCGCTGGGACATCCTGAAGGCCGTGTCCGACAACTATGTGCAGGACAAGAACTTCCCCAATGCCATCCGCTACTATCGTGACTTCCTGCAGGCCAAGAAGAATGCCACGATGAACGACTGGGCCGGACTGGGAACCCTCTATTCCAAGCAGTCTGACGAGGCAGAGGATGCCGCAGGCAAGGAAGAAGCCCTGTTGCAGGCCGACGGTGTCTATAAGGATATGTACGAGAAGTTTGCCGATGCAGCCGAGTATGCTACGTATATGCGTGCCAACATCAACTCAAAACTTGACCCCGACTCCAAGAAGGGACTTGCCAAGCCTTACTATGAGAAGTTGGCAGAGATGCTCAGCGGCAAGGCCGAGAAGAGCAAGAGCGACATCAGCATGCTGACCACCGCCTGGCACTACCTTATGGCTTACAACTTCCTCGTGAAGAACGACAAGGCCACAGCCAAGGATTATGCCTCCAAGATTCTCAGCATCAATCCTGACTATGCACCTGCCCAGCAGATCCGCGACATCAAGTAATTGAAATCAATACAAAAGCAGAGGTGCTGCCCTTTCGGACAGCACCTCTTTTTTTTGATTGACTGCTTAAGTATTAGCCCAGGCTGATAGCCTCAGAAGGACAAACACTTGCGCAAGTACCGCACTCTGTGCAGAGATCGGGATCGATAGAATACTTCTCACCCTCAGAAATTGCCTCAACGGGGCACTCACCCTGACATGTACCGCAAGCGATGCAGTCGTCACCAATTACATATGCCATAATTCGTATAAAATTAAATTAATACTATAGTGAATACTCACTTTTAACGATGCAAAGATACGAAGTTTTTTATGAATATACCAAACTTTAGGTACTAAATTTTGTTTTTGATGGTCAATTTATACAGTGTCGAAATAGCAACGGACATAATAAACGGGGCTTTTGTCCGTTATATGTAAGTATGAAAAGATGTCTCATCATACTATTGGCGACGTGTCTGGCAACCATCCAGACGGTGGCTCAGGAGCGGAAAGTGCAGAACAAGCCGTATATCGACTTGCGCCCCATGCATTTCGGTATTCATGTGGGACTGAACCTACAGGACATTGAATTCGTGAACATGGGACCGCAGACCGTCACGCTTGAAGACGGCACCGTGATGCATCAGACCATCGTGATGGATGCCGACCGATGGAATGCCGGATTCAGCGTGGGTGTACTGGCCGACCTGCGGCTCTCGAACCATCTGAACCTGCGTATCACACCGACGATGCACTTCGGCGCCAAGCACCTGACCTTCCACAACCTGTCGGACCTCGACCTCGAAGGGTTCCCCCATGAAGAGACGCAGGACATGAAGAACACCTACATCTCCTTCCCCGTCGACCTGAAGTTCTCGGCCCAGCGCTGGAACAACTACCGTCCCTACCTCATTGCGGGCGTAAACCAGATGATCAACCTGACGGGCAAGGATCAGGACTTCATCCAACTGAAGAAGATGGACACCTTCGTAGAGGTCGGTCTGGGATGTGACCTGTATCTGCCATTCTTCAAACTGATACCGGAATTGAAGTTCTGTTATAGTCTGACGAATGCGCTCGACCGTAACCACGCCAACGAACTGGTAGACGCGAACAAGCGCGTATACGCAAATGCTGTGACCAGTGGCCACAGCAAAATGATAGTCCTCACATTCTATTTCGAGTGATTATTTCTGATCCAGCGTGAGAATCAGTTTCCCGACGAAGGCACCATGCTTGCCGTTCTGGTCGACGGGAATCTGCTTGCCGTTCTTGTCGGGCGTGTACTCCAAGACGGGCATATAGGTGTGGGTATGTCCGCCCAGCACCAGATCGCAACCCTCCGTCAGACTCACGAACTTCTCATCGGGATACACCGACTCCGCCCAGCCCAAGTGCGACAGACAGATGACGATGTCGCACTTCTCTTGTTTTCGCAGCAGGTCAATGTATTTCTGTCCCGTCTCGGCTGGGTCGAGGAAGGTAAGCCCCTCGCAGTTGCCGTCGAAGACAAGTCCCTTCAAGGGCGGACAGAGGGCGAAGATGCCGATCTTTACCCCGTTGCGTCTGATGGTGATATAGGGCTTGACGAGTCCTTCGAGCACCGTTCCCGTCACGTCGTAGTTGGAGCAGACGATGGGGAAGTTGGCCTGACGGAATAGTTTCGCCATATTGTCGAGTCCGAAGTCGAACTCATGGTTGCCGATAGTAGCGGCATCGTAGTGCATCTGGTTCATCAGGCCTACCTCCACCTCACCCTTGAAGAGGGTATAATAGCCAGAGCCCTGCGAGAAGTCGCCGCTGTCGAAGAGCAACAGGTCGGGATATTGCTGACGCTGTTCCTTGATCATATTGATACGACGCAGGAACCCGCCTCGACCGGCAAGGTCCTTGTCGTCGATATTCGGGTTGAGCGGCAGGATGGTGGAATGGGTATCGTTGGTATGCAGGATCACGAGTTCCTTCTTACCCTTGGCAACCGTATCTAACGGTAAAAAGGCAAAAAGGTAAAAAGGTAAGAGACCTATCACCAGACTGTGCATCACCTTATTATATAAATAATGACATCTTTCCATATCGCTTCTGTTTTTTACTTTTCTACCTTTTTACTCTTTAACCTTTATCCGTCCTTCCACTTTCGCATCAACGATCTCGCCACGAGATTGCTTGTCCTTGAAATAGTTCATGATGAGGTAGCGGGTGTTGTTGCTGGCATCCTCAGGCGCTACCTTATTCGTACCCTCAGTAAATGCAGTCATACCGTCGTTGCCCTCCAAGAGATAGTTCACGGTGGTGAGGCGATATTCCGCCTTCGGGTCAATATCCTGACCATGCAGACGGGCCGAGACCAACTGGCCATCCTTGGTGATGACGAGTTCGGCCCCTCGGCTGACGCCCTCCCCTCCCCGCTTGGCTATCTGGGCAAAGAGTTTCATCAACTGCTCACCCGTCAGCGTGACGAAGCAAATCTTGTTCTCAAAGGGCGCAATGTCAAGGATGTCACCATAGGTCACCTCGCCCTTGGTCAGGTCGGCACGCACGCCGCCTTTGTTATACACGCCGAGCACGGGCTGTTCGTTATAGTCCTTGGCCGCCCACACGAGGATGTCGGACAACAGGTTCGTGAGGTCGCTCTCCGGACGATCTGGGTGCATGTTATGCGCCACCCGTCCCATGATCGGTCCCATGACGCTGTCGTTCACCTGTTTGAAGGGTGCCAGATACTTGGCGGCCGCCTCATCCGGATGCTGGTCGTAGCGGCTGTCGATGATGATACGGCTCCGCTCCACACTGGTCAGTTGGTAGTGCTTGGTGGCACACGAAACCATCATCAGCGTGGCCAAAGGAGCCAAAAATAGTTGTATTTTTCTCATATTCTGTACATTTATGGGTACAAAGGTACAAAAAAATGGCGAAATATTTCTTAGAATGGAGAAAAAGTTGTACCTTTGCACCCGCTTTTCGGCGTAATCGCTGGCAGGAGGTATCGAGAGGCCTGTTATGTTGCGTTGGAACGATACAACAAATTTAAGTTAAATAGTACAATGGATTTAATTAAAGTTGCTGAAGAAGCATTTGCAACCGGCAAGCAGTTCCCAGAGTTCAAGGCTGGTGACACGATTACTGTCGCTTACAAAATTATCGAGGGTTCTAAGGAGCGTATCCAGCTCTACCGTGGTGTGGTCATCAAGATCTGCGGTCACGGCGAGAAGAAGCGCTTCACTGTTCGTAAGATGTCCGGTACCGTGGGTGTAGAGCGTATCTTCCCCATCGAGAGCCCGAACATCGAGAGCATCGAGGTTAACAAGGTTGGTAAGGTTCGTCGCGCTAAACTTTACTATCTGCGCAAACTCACAGGTAAGGCTGCCCGTATCAAGGAGAAGCGTCGCGCCCTTACTGCAGAATAATCAACTTTCGAGCAAACATGAAGAGACCCTGAGTGGTCTCTTTTTTTGTATGGCCTTAAACCAAAAGCCCTGTCCGCCGTCTAAAAGACAGTATGAAAAAGAAGAAAAACAGAATATTACAGTCGTTATTGGCAGCACTCCTCATGACATCCACGAGTGCCTATGCCCAGTTTGGAGGTTTTGGTGGCTTTGGCGGTTTCGGTGGCGGTATGCCAGGCATGCCTGGTATGTCACAAATAAAGCACACCAAGGTGGATCAACTCCAGTCGAATCTGCCCATTATCACCATCACCACCGAGACAGCCCTGAATGCCCAGAAGAAGGTAACCGCCCACATGAAATGTGAGGGCTACGACGGCCCCATCGGCATCAAACTGCGTGGCAACAGTTCACTCGGCTTCAACCAGAAGAAATACACCCTTGAGACACGCGACGACAACGGCAAGGAACTGGATGTCGCCCTGCTGGGGATGCCTGCCCACAGCAAATGGGTGCTGCTGGCACCCTACAACGACGTGTCGATGCTGCGCGACCCGCTGGCCTTCCATCTCTGGCGCGAGATGGGACATTGGGGCCCACGTACCACGATGGTCGAACTGGTGATGGACGGCGAATACCACGGTATCTATATCCTCTGCGAGGCCATCAAACGGGGTGCTGACCGTGTGAACGTCAACAAACTGAAGAAGACCGACCTCTCCGGGCGCGACATCACGGGCGGCTACATTCTGCGCATCGACACCTACAACGACGATGATGCCACCTTCCTCTCAAAGGTGCCCGGCATCGGTGATGGTATCATGACAAGTCAGATCACCTGGTCGTGCATCTATCCGAAAAAGAAGAACCTGCAGCCAGAGCAGTTTGCCTATATCCAGAACTTCGTCGACTCGATGGAGATAACCATACAGTCCGACGACTTTATGGATCCCGAAAAAGGCTATGCCCACTATATCAACGTACCTTCTTTCGTAGACTATTTCATCCATACCGAACTGAGCCTGAATGCTGACGGCTACAAGCGCAGTGCCTACTTCTTCAAGGAGAAACTGCACGCCGACGGTACGGGCGGCAAGATGCAGGCAGGCCCCGTATGGGACTACAACCTCGCCTACGGCAACTGCAACTTCGCCAACGCCAACAATCTGGAGGCCTGGTGTTTCGAGGGAGCCAGTACCAACCCCACCCCGGCCCTATGGCAGCGCCTGTTGCAAGACCCCGCCTTCAGGAAGGCCGTCAAGACCCGCTATCAGGAGTTGCGCAAGACCGTCCTCAGCACGATGCAGATCTTCGACTTCATCGAATACAATGCCCGACTCGTGGCACAGTCCACCGACCGTCACTTCAAGGAATACCCCGAACTGCTCGTCAGCCCTGAGAGGGCCAAGGCCTCGCAGGAGGCTCCCAAGACCCAAGGCGGATTTGGCGGATTTGGCGGCTTTGGCGGAGGCGGTTTCCCTGGCGGTGGTTTTGGCATGGGCGACGGCGGCTTCGACCCCGTCGGTATGTTTGCCGACTATCGTGTCAGTTCCTACGAAGAGGAAATCACCATCCTGAAGAAATGGATTGCCGACCGTCTGGCCTTCCTCGACAAGAATATCGAGCGCTTCGACCAAGACTGGCAGCCCCGCATTCAGGAACCTGTGGAAAAGAAGATGCAGTTCCCTGGCTTCCCCGGTGGCGGAGGCTTCCCCGGTGGAGGCTTCCCTTTCCCCCAAGGCGGCTTCCCACAATAAACACGTTCCTGTAACCGTTGTTAAGACGTAGGGTAAAGGGGAAAGAGACGTTGGTTATAGGGGAAAAGTGCCTTTGCAGCAGGGATAAAACCCGTTCCCTTAGAATCAGCAGCGGGCGTGGACGTAATCAGCAGCGGCCGCTGCTGATATCGGCAGCGGGCGGGGCTTATATCGGCAGCGCCCGCTGCGTACCAATAATGCGCTCTATCTGAGCGCAGAGTTCAGCGGGTTTGTTGTAAGAATTCGGGATTTTTCTTTGCAGTCTTGAATTTTATTCGTAATTTTGCAAGCGAAAATAGCGATGTGAAATAAATAAAGAAACGATATATTTTATGAAAGAATTAGCACTCAAGTACGGATGTAATCCGAACCAGAAGCCCTCACGCATCTTCATGACAGAGGGCGAGTTACCTATCGAAGTCATCAACGGCCGTCCTGGCTATATCAATTTCCTTGACGCCTTCAACGCCTGGCAACTGGTGAAGGAACTGAAGGCTGCCACCGGTCTGCCTGCCGCTGCCTCGTTCAAGCACGTGAGTCCTGCCGGCGCAGCAGTCGGTCTGCCCCTGAGCGACACGCTGAAGAAAATCTACTTCGTGGACGACATCGCCGGACTCGACGAGAGCCCTATCGCCTGTGCCTATGCCCGTGCCCGTGGTGCCGACCGTATGTCGAGTTATGGTGACTTCGTGGCCCTCTCCGACACTTGCGATGCAACGACGGCCAAGATCCTGAAGCGTGAGGTGAGCGACGGTGTGATTGCCCCCGACTACACCCCTGAGGCTATCGAGATCCTGAAAGACAAGCGCAAGGGGACCTACAACGTGATTAAGATCAACCCTGCCTACCAGCCCGAACCCATCGAGCGCAAGCAGGTGTTTGGCATCACCTTCGAACAGGGCCGCAACGAGATCAAACTCGACGACGATGCCCTCTTCGAGAATATCCCCACCCAGAACAAGACTTTCACGCCAGAAGCCAAGCGCGACTTGATCATCGCCCTCATCACGCTGAAATATACGCAGTCGAACTCTGTCTGCTACGTGAAGGACGGACAGGCTATCGGTATCGGAGCCGGACAGCAGAGTCGTATCCACTGTACGCGTCTGGCTGGCAACAAGGCCGACATCTGGTGGTTGCGCCAGCATCCGAAGGTGATGAACCTGCCCTTCGTGGATGGTATCCGTCGTGCTGACCGCGACAACACCATCGACGTGTATATCTCTGAGGACGAGCATGACGACGTGCTGCGCGACGGTGCCTGGCAGCAGTTCTTCAAGGAGCAGCCCGAGGTGCTGACGATGGAAGAGAAGAAGGCCTGGATTGCCCAGAACACGAAGGTGGCCCTGGGCTCGGATGCTTTCTTCCCCTTCGGCGACAATATCGAGCGTGCCCACAAGAGCGGTGTGGAGTTCATTGCCCAGGCAGGCGGCAGCGTGCGCGATGATCATGTGATCATGACCTGCGACAAATACGGTATCGCAATGGCCTTCACAGGCGTAAGATTGTTCCACCATTAATCTAGGATTACCTAGGAACACCTAGGATAGCCTAGGATAACCTAGGACTGCCTAGAAAAATAAGTACTATGGACGATTTTCAGAATATCCTCGAGCACGGCATCAACTTCGGACGCGGAGGCGACAAGCCCAAGGACGACGGCAAGGTGAAGACCAAAGCCAAGAAGAAGCAGTATATCACTGGGGCGCACGGTAGCGGCTCTGCACGGCAGAAAGCCAAATACCGTGAGCAACGGGCGAACAGACATAAGTAAAGGTGAGAAGGTGAGAAAAATGGATACAAGGAATAATATCTATCAAAAGGCTGTGGTGTTGATGGTGATGGTATTACCTCTTTGCCTCCTTACCTTTTTGCCATTCACTGCTTCGGCACAGAAGTTCGTGGGGGGAGATATCTCATTGCTGCCAACCTACGAAGAGCATGGTGCCAACTACATGGACAAGGACGGCCAGAAGATTACTGACCTACTGGCTTTCCTGAAGGAACAGGGCTTGAACACGATGCGCGTCCGTCTGTTTGTTGACCCCTCAAAGGCCACTACTGCGGAAAAAGGACAAGGCGTGCGCCAGGACTTGGACTATGTGAAGAAACTCGGGAAGAAGATCAAGGACGCAGGTCTCGGTTTTATGCTCGACTTCCACTACAGCGACACCTGGGCAGACCCCAGCCATCAAAAGATACCTGCCTATTGGCAAGCCATCAACACGCCTGCCTTCGAATATATCTACACCTATACCAAAGAGAGTCTCGAGGCATTAGTGGCAGCAGGCGCTACACCCGACTTTATCCAGACAGGCAATGAGATTTCCTTTGGGATGCTTTGGGATGGTTGTAGGGTGAGTGCCAACAGTGCCTGGACTGCGTATACGGATGACAATTGGAATACATTCGCTATGGCTCTGAAAAATGCAGGAAGAGCCTGTCGCGAGGTGTGTCCAGAGGCCAAGATCATCATCCATACGGAACAGTGCGCCAACAACCCCACGCTCGATGCGGCCTTCTATCATCGTATCAAGGACAACGAGATAGACTATGACATCATCGGCGTGTCGTATTATCCGTATTACAAGGGTCCCATCAGCAAACTCGACAAAGGACTGACACAGTTGGAGAGCAGTTTCCCAGAAAAGCAAATCATGATAGTAGAAACAGGGTGTGCTTATCACTATGAGGTGGGCGACAAGGATAAACAATACTATCCCCTCACCTACGAAGGACAGCGACAGTTCACAGCCGACCTGATAACCATGCTCAACAAGCATCAGCACGTGAACGGTCTCTTCTGGTGGTTCTTGGAGGCTAATGAATACGGACTGGATTGGAACACGAAGCGCGTCACTGACGACTGGTATAATGCCTCGCTCTTCGACAACGAGACGGGACGTGCCCTACCCGCCCTGTATGAACTGAGGAACTTTGCAGGCGAAAGCGCAGGCATACATACCTTGAAAGCCGACGACCATACTGATCCCAATTGGTACAGCCTCGACGGACGGCGACAAAAAGAGGCCCCTACGCAGAAAGGCCTCTATATCCACAATGGAAAGAAAATAATAGTCCGCTGAACCAGCGGACTATTTATTTTAGAAGTTCAGGTCTTTACCCCGATAGAACTCGATGAGTGCCTGTTGGTAAAGGTTCTCATAACGGGCCTGCACGAGGTCTGACTCCGCCTTCAGGTAATTGTTCTTCGACTCGTTGAACTCCGTGATGGTGGCCTTGCCGTTCTCGTACTTCGCCTGCATCAGCGTGAAGGCATCCTTGCTACTCTGCAAAGCCTCCTTGCTGCTCTTCTCCTTGCTTTGCGCATTCAGGGCGTTGTAATACACCTGCTGGATGTCCTTATAGAGCGTCTTCTTCGTGTTGTCGAGGGCCAACTGCTGGTTCTCCTGTTCAATCTTCGCCGTGCGGATGCTGTTGCGCGTCTGGAAGCGGTTGAAGATAGGCACACTCAGGTTCACGCCGATATACTGCGAGAAGTTATTCTTCAACTGGGTGCCAAAGGCATCACTCTTGAAACCACTGGTGGTGTAATAGTTGGTGCCAAGACCACCACTGAGCGAGAGCGTGGGATAATAGCCTGCCTGCGCAATCTTGATGTTATGATCCGTACCTTTTAGTCTCAGTTGCTGGGAAAGGATCTCAGGCTTGACACCCAGGGCATCAGCGTAAATCATATCGGGAGTGAGTCCAGAGGCTTCGGATAATCCGGATATCCCTGAAAGTTCGGAGATATCCGGCCTAACGATAGCGAAACCGTCAGGCGAAGGCAGTTCCAGAAGTTGCGTGAGGTTGAGGATGGCCAGACGGGTATTATTGTCGGCCTGCGTAGCCGTCAAACGACTGCCTGCAAGGGTGGCACGATGCTGCGAGAGTTCTGCCTCAGAAGCCTTGCCATTATCGACGAACGCCTGCATACGGGCCACCTGTGCAGAATCGATGGCAATCTGACGACGGGCCACATCGGAGATCTCCATATCGTAGAGAATCTGCACGTAAGCCTGCGCCACCTGCATACGGATATCGTTCTTCGCCTTCTCCAGGTCGGCAGTGGCGGCTTCGAGATTCAACTGGTTCAGTTTGATTTGGTTGGGAATCTGGAAACCCGTAAAGAGCGGTACACTTGCTCCAAGATTGAACGATGTCGAAGAAGTATTCGTGTTCGAATAGGTATTCTCTGCCGTCAGACCGCGTCCGAAGGAAAAATTCTGTCCCACGCTACCACTAACGTCTGGCAGGCGTGAGTTCTTCGCTGTGGAGAGTTGGATTTCCTGTTGGCGGCACTGGTTTTGTTGCTGTTTGATGCTGATGTTATTCTCTACAGCATAGTCGCAGCACTCGCGCAGGCTCCACTGACGGGGCTGGGCCCCAAGCAATGCACAATGCACAATGCACAATGCACAGATGGCTGCGCGCAGAAACACGAATGGCGAATCAAATAAATGTGAATATTTCATATATCTATTGGTGAATAATACATTAATAATTGTGCATTATGCATTGTGCATTGTGCATTAATCTTTATTGTCGTCTGCAATGATCTGCGGGCCGCGCACCTTGTCCTTGTCGGTAAGGCCCTTCTTGATCTCAATATTCACACCGTCGGAGAGTCCCGTCTCAACATGGGTGCGCTCGTAGGACTTGTCCTTACCCTCACCCTTGATGATATAGACGAAAGTGGAGTCGCCACTGAACTCGATGGCGCTCTCAGGGATGGTGAGCACATTGTCGGACTTAGCCAGCACGATCTCAGCGTTGGCACTATAGCCCGAACGAATCTTGCCGCCCTCGGAGAGTTTGACGGCAGCCTTGATCTCAAACTGGTTGGCACCATTGCTCTCCACAGCCTTCGGTGAGATATACTCCAACGAGGCGTCGAACTTCAGGTCCTGCAAAGCACCGATGGTAATCTTCATGGGCATACCGATGATCAACTGTCCCACCTCCGTCTCGTCGATGTTTCCGCGGAAGATGAGGTCGTTCATGTTGGCAACGGTGGCGATAGTGGTACCATCGTTGAAGGTATTACTATTGATCACGGAGTTACCCACCTTCACGGGGATGTCGAGGATGATACCAGAGATAGTGGAGCGGATAAGCGTCGAACTGGCCTTGGCGTTGGATTTCGAGACACCGTCGCGCACCACCTCGAGGGCATCCTGAGCAGCGAGTTTCTCGTGCTTGGCCTGATTCAACTGCATCTTACTCTTGTCGTACTCATCAGCCGATACGAGTTTCTGGTTGTAGAGGTTCTCCTCGCGCTGGAAGTCGGTCTCAGCCTGCTTCAGGTTGATGTCAGCCAGACGCACACGCATCTCAGCACTCGAGAGTTGACTCATATCGGGAATCACTTTCACCTTGGCGATGATGTCGCCAGCGTTGACGTAGTCGCCCGCCTCCTTGTAGAGTTCAGAGATGATACCTGAAATCTGGGGCTTCACGTTGACCTCATTGCGAGGCTCGATCTTACCCGTAATGATAGTCGTCTTCTGGAGGCTGTCCAGTTGCGGGGTGAACTCGTTGTAGACAATCTCCTTGGGTTGGCTCTTCTGCCACAGGAACACGAAAGTTCCGATGAAAATCAGCGCGATAATCGCTGCGATAATCAGTTTTGAATAACGTTTCATAATTATATTGCTTTTTTGTATTTATTTCTCTTTTTCTAGGATCACCTAGGATTGCCTAGGATTGCCTAGGATTACCTAAACTATTCATCCCTCATTGCATCAACCGGCTTAATGCTCATCGCACGGGCGGCTGGGGCGAGGCCTGCAAGCACACCCATAGCCGCTATCACGAGGGCGCAGAAGATGGCCGTCCAGAAATTAACCTGGAAGTGGATATTCACAATACCGTCCTCCGTGTTGTACATCTCCAGCATCTGGAGTATCATCACTCCAAAGAGGATACCACTCATACCTGCGACTAATGTCAACACGATACTCTCCGAGATTATCTGCGAGAGAATCATCTTGGGCGTAGCACCGATGGCCCTGCGGATACCAATCTCTGTGGTTCGTTCGCGCACAGTGACCATCATGATGTTAGACACACCGATGGCGCCAGCAAGCAACGTTCCAAGACCCACGAGCCAGATGAGGAAGTTGACACCCCTGAAGACATTGTCGACCAACTGGAACATCAACTCTGTATTGAATACAATCGCGCCCTGCTCATCGGTAGGATCGACGTAGTGGGCTCTGGCCACCGTCTCACGGATGCGGTCGGTGATGTGGCTCATGATGACACCCTCGCGCCCAGTAGCGGCTATCAGATCCACCTCGTTGCCACGATTGAATATCGCCTGCATCAACGTGATGGGCAGGGTGATCTTCTCCTCCGCACGGCCATTGAAACTGAGGCTGCTGGAACTGTAGTCGACACCAACCACCTCGAAGTAAGTACTATCGACGCGAATCTTCTTGCCACACGGGTCGCCGCCTTCCTTGAAGAGTTCCTTGTAAATCTTCTTACCGATGACGCAGACCTTGCGCTGCTCTTTGATGTCCATATCGTTGAGGTAACGGCCATAGTACATCTTAGGCTCCATCACCTTCGCGAGTTCAGGCAGTGTACCCTGGATTCGTGGCGTCGTCTTCTGATCGCCGTAATAAGCGGTGTTGCTACCTCTCCAGCGCGAGAAAATCATGGGTACCACTGCGTCGAGTTCAGGCACACGTTGTTTCAGGCGGTCGACATCCTTGTAGTCCATACTCCACCAACGACCCTTGCGGAATCCCTTATAGGGTTTCGTCGTCTGTTCTGCACCAATGATAACCGTATTCTGGGCGAAGCCCTCGAAGGTCTTGTCGAGTTCCTCCCTCATGGCCTTACCGCCTCCCATCAGTCCCACGAGCATGAACACGCCCCAGAACACGCCAAAGCCCGTCAGGAACGAGCGCGCCTTATTACGCGTCAGCGTATCGAGGATCTCTCTGTATGTATCTAAATCTATTCTCATTTCATTCAATGCACAATGCATAATGCACAATGCACAATTATTTGTTAGTAAATATTGATTTAACGATTGAAGTCAATAGTTTAAGAATTTCACGACAATCAGAAAGGATGCTTTCTGCCTGTTC
Organism: Prevotella sp.; assembly: GCA_017618275.1. GTDB lineage: Bacteria > Bacteroidota > Bacteroidia > Bacteroidales > Bacteroidaceae > Prevotella. The sequence continues at coordinate 10,182 of JAFZUS010000031.1, read as the reverse complement.
CTGTGTCAGAAAGTCCGTCTCCAGCAGAATCTCAAGCCAGTATTCTGTTTCATTGGCTTCTTTCAATGCAATATTCATCTTTGCACCAAAGTCAACCTTTGACTGTCCACGCATAGCCTCCTTTACGTTAGCCCCGATACTTGTTCCGCATCTGAGCAACTGCTTAGACATTACATACTCGTTCTTGTTATCTACCAAGAATTTATAGAGATTAACACATCTGATTGCAAATGCCTTACTCTTTTGAACAATTAAATTGTCTTTATCTTCTTTCATACTTTATATTATTTCTTTCTTTTGCACAGCCAATTGTGCATTGTGCATTATGCATTGTGCATTGTGCATTGTGCATTATGCATTGTGCATTAATCAGCCCTCAGGGCTTCGATAGGCCTGATGCGGCTGGCCTTATACGCTGGGATCAGCCCGGCGATAGTACCTGCGATAATCATCACCATCGTAGCCTCAAAACAGACATCGAGTCCGACGGTGGGATCCACGAAGAGCGTCAGTTGTACGACACCCAGATCGGTGACATCATGGCCCAGTGTGGCATCCATGTACTCATTCGCACAGACACCCAGCACCATCCCGATGTATCCGAAGAACGTGGTGATGATGACACTCTCTATGATAATCAGTCTGAGGATGTTCCAGGGCCTTGCACCGATGGCCTTTCGGATACCGAACTCGTGGGTACGCTCCTTCACGGTGATGAGCATGATATTGCTGACACCCACAATACCACTTAAGAGCGTAAACAGACCCACCACCCAAAGGAAAGTATGGATGACGGAGATGGCCTTTTCCATCTGCATGCTCTGCGTATAGCCGTTCCAGATCCAGATACTGCGCTCGTCCTCAGGGTGCGCCTGGTGGTTGGCATTCAGACGACGACGGTAGGTCTTTTCGAAGTCCTCATTGGCCTTCTCTGTCGTCAGACCGTGGAAGGTGAACTCGATATGTCCCAAATCATCGGTATTGGCACCATAGATGCTCTTGATGGTAGAATAGGCCGAGTAGGCACTACTCTCACCATCGCCAGGATTCTTATAGATACCCACGACCTTAAAGGCGAAGTTGCCTACCTTGACGTACTTTCCGATGAGTGTCTTGTAGTCTTTCGGCTCCAGTTCCTTCGCCTGCTTATCGTTGAGCACAAGCACCTTGCGCTTCTCCTGCTGGTCGATCTCGTTGATGAAACGTCCATAAAGCAGTTCCTGCTTCACGATCTTCGAGTGGATGGGGAACACACCGTTGACCTGCATATTCATATAGTTCTCTCCATTGGTCACGACGGCACTCATATAGTAACAGGCACCCACTTCATCGATGGTAGCCTTGAATTCCGAATCGGTAGCCTTGAGGTCTTTCTCATTCAGTCTGATGTATCTTCCTTCACTCAGACCGTTATAAGCCTTCGAGGTCATGCTGCCATAAGCCTCCATCGAGTTGGTGAGGAAGTCGCTGTGCTGTTTCATGGTGGCGTTGATCAGACCATTGCCTGCTCCCAAGAGCACGATGATCATGAAGATGCCCCACGCCACAGCGAAACCCGTAAGCGTCGTGCGGAGTTTATTCCTCCGGGCCGTCTGCCATATTTCAGTGATTATATCTCGCATAGCTTATTTAATGCACAATGCATAATGCACAATGCACAATTATTTGTTAAACTCCTATTATTCTGTTCCTTTATCATGCGTTGTCTCCGATTACATTATCCATTATGAATTATGAATTATGAATTGTGAATTGTGCATTGTGCATTATTTCATTATTCCTCCGCTGCCGAAGGGCGAGGCATCATGTTTCAGGTTTTCTTCGATCTCTCCGATGATGCCGTCCTTGATATGTACTATCTTGTTCGTCTCATTCGCCACGCCGCTCTCGTGCGTCACCACGACGATGGTCATACCATCCTCCTGATTCAACTGCTTGAGCAACTGCATCACCTCCACGGATGTCTTCGAGTCGAGTGCGCCCGTAGGCTCATCGGCTAGGATGATCTGTGGCTTGGTGATGAGTGCTCTGGCAATTGCTACGCGTTGCTTCTGTCCTCCCGACAGTTCATTGGGGTAATGTTCTGCCCAATCCAACAGTCCCAGACGCTCCAGATATTCCAGAGCCATCTGATGACGCTTCTTGCGACTTACCCCCTGATAAAATAATGGCAACTCAACGTTTTCCACGGCGGTTTTGAAAGAGATGAGATTAAACGACTGGAAGATAAAACCTATCATCCGGTTGCGGTAGTCAGCCGCCTTGCGCTCAGAGAGGTTCCAGATGGGTACGCCTGCCAGTTCGTAAGTACCTGAGTCGTAGTTGTCGAGGATGCCCAGGATGTTCAGCAGGGTTGACTTGCCTGAACCTGAGGCACCCATGATACTGACGAACTCACCCTTTGCAATGTCGAGGTTGATACCCTTGAGCACATGCAGTGGCTGCGCACCGAAATAGGTCTTGTTGATGTCTTGTAAATGTATCATTTGAGGTTGATTTTATCTTTTATTTCGTTTGTTTGACGCACGATGTATATGAAAAGTTGCATGACTGTAAACTAAAAAACCTTAAATCCATCAGAAGAAGAACGGATCAGCATTCTTCTTGCCTTTGGGGAACTTACGGAACTGATATGTCAGTTTCAGCAGACCGTATTGGGAGATGACATTGGTATAGGTCTCCGTGCGTCCCTGTGCGTTGATATTGTACTGGCGGTTGCTGAGTTGTCCCAACAGGTCGAAGCCTTCGATGCTGACGGTGAGGGTGTTCTTCAGCAACTGACGACTGAGTTTTGCGCCCCATATCAGTTCGTCACGGTTCATCTGGGGATCACTATAGCCACGACGACAGTAGTTGACGATACTGGTCGACAACTGCAACTTCCAAGGCAGTTGCACGAGTGCAGTCAGTCCGTAACTGAAGTTGCCTGCATTGATACGCTGGAAGTCTTCACGACTGCTGGTGACGTGGTTCAACGACCCACTGAGACTGAGACTCAGTTCGTGGTTTCCCCTACCCTCGCCAGCAGGTATCTGGTAGTTGGCTGTCAGATTATCATTCAGGCTGACGTTGTGTACGATGCTCTCTGCACTGGCTGTGGCTCCAGCCACGCTGTTCAGGTCGACGCTGTGGTTGTAACTGAAACCCAAACTGTTTTCGAACCTAAGGTGCTTTTTCTTGTCGAGGGTCTGACCATAGCCGAAGTCTGCACCTACGTTCCAGTTGCCATCGACGTTGACGGGTTTGGTGGTGGTGCGACCACTGGTCTTGTCGTAGACCATGCTGGTGGCTACAGCGTTATAGGTGTGACTGTACCTGAGATTGACACTCATGGTCCGTATCTTGGGACCTCCTATGAGGATGAAGTTGCCGTTCAGGTTCAGCGTATGCGTCTTATGCAGGTCAGGGTTTGAGTAACTGACATTCAGCGGGTCGCTGTTGTCAACGTAACTGACGAGTGTCATGATATCAGGCACGCTGGTCTGGTAGGATGCGTTCATGATGACTTGCAAGATGGAGGGCTGATTCTCGTCCAGACCTACGAAGATGGCACCTCCCTCATGCTTTGGAGAATAGATCATCTGTAGGTTGGGGTTCAGCATCCAGTGGCTCTGTGTGAGGTGTTGCTGGGTCTCGCGGAAATAGTCCAACTGCTTGTGTACGTGTTGTAGCGGCAACGTCAGGTAAATGCCTCCATTACCCAAGAATCGTGGTGACAGCGTGAGTGAAGCACGCAGATTCTGGGTGTTGTCGTAGCGGATGTAATTGTAACTGTTGGGAGAGTCGAGCACGCTGCGCAGAGCCTCAGCAGTCGATGGCAACAGGTCGATAAGTGTAGAGTCGCGCCCTGGCAGACGGTCCAGGCGATAGAGTGAGTTCTCGTTGTCGTTGTAGGCATGACTGTACCCATAGCCCAAGCGGAGGTTGTGACGACCCAGTCCTACGTTGTAGTCGGCGCTAAATGATGCATCCCAACTTTTCGAGGGTGCATCGGTATAGTTGTTACGGAAGTCCCTTGTAGATTGTGCATTGTGCATTGTGAATTGTGCATTATAATTCAGGTCCTGCCGCTGGAAGTTGTTCGACTTTGAACGCGTGTAGCCGAAATCTGCCTGTATCGACACGACATCTGCCCACAACTTGACGTGGGTTTGTACATTTCCGCCAATCCGCAGGTTCTCGTTATCGCCCAGACTCTGTGTCTCGCGACGGTTCAGCGTCAACTGACGGTATTTTTCCGGATGGAGGAAGAGGTCGTCCAACAGGTCGCCATACTCCGCAGGGTCGGCATCAAACTGTGCCGAGCGGTTACTGCCCCAGTTGTTGCCCGACGAATAACTGACATCGTAACTGGCTGAAGTAAGCAATTGTTTGGGCGACCAACTGAGATGACCGTAACTACTGAAGCCCTTCGAACGACTGCGATTGTAGTTGGCAGAACGAGAATAGGTGTCGCCACCTGCGAGGTAGGTCTGACTCGAAGTCCACGTATCCGTGTGGTTGTTGTTATGATAGCCGCTGACGCTGATGCCTGCGGAGAACTTATCCTCCCAACCGCCATAACTGTAGCCGACGTTGGCGGTACGGGTGGTCTGAACACCCTGTGCTGCCGTCGGTTCATAGTATACTGCCCCATTGCCGCTCATAAACCCACGACTGCTCTGGTCGTTGAGGTTATTCAGATTGGCATTTAGCGACAACTGGTGCATGCCTGCCCTTCTGCTGGCCGTCATTCGCAGCCCATAACGGTCTTCCGTTCCTGCGCCAGCCTCGATATTGCCATAGGTACTGACGGCATACTGCTTCTTCAGTTTCACATCCATCACGTAACTCTTGTCGTTCATGTCGCGTCCAGCCATCTCCGTAAGTTTTCCCTCACGATCGAACACCTTGATCTTGTTCACCGTGTAGGCAGGCAGATTCTCGAGTGCCGCCTTCGGATCGCCCTCAAAGAAGTCGCGTCCATCAACCAACAGGTTGTCTATCTTCTTGCCGTTCACCTTGATCTCACCGTCCTTGTTCAGTTCGGCTCCAGGCAACTGACGTATCAGCGCGTCGAGCATCGATCCTTCAGCCAGGTTAAAGGCATCTGCATTATAGACGACGGTATCGCCTCGCATCACCATCTTGATCTTCGTACCCGTGACGGTGACCTCGCCCAGCATCATCGATTCCCGCTTCATCTCTATGCGACCCACATCCACATCGCCCTCACGCTTGTACTTCACCTCGAAGGGCGTGTACTGCGTCTTGAAGCCAACGCATGAGGTGCGGATGAGGTACTTACCCTTCTCCTTGACGGGCAACATGAAGTAGCCGAAACGGTTCAGCAACAGCGTGTCGCCACCCACGGGCCGATAGGTCTCTATCACGGTACTGTCGGAAGCCGACAGCAGGCAGACAGACACGTTGGGTATCACCTCGTGGGTGAACGCTTCGACGATGCGACCCGACACGATTCGTTTGTCATTGTTCTGGGCGGCGACATGGCCCGACGGACATATCAGCGCAAGGATAAGCAGAAGCAGGAAATGCGGTTGATTCATACTATCGTTTTACTCTATATACGCAGAAACTATGCCTTTTGTTGCATCTCGTAGGCGACTTTAACATCTTCTAACGTGATGTCGAGTAGTGCCATCTGACGGAAGAGTTCTGGCAGGCGCTCCTTCATGAAGTCCTTCTTACGGGCCTTCAGGATCTGCTTCTTGGCGCCTTTGGTCACGAAGTAACCCAGTCCACGCTTGTTGTAGATCACTTCCTCGCGAGCCAGTTGCTCGTAGGCCTTGACGGCTGTGTTCGTGTTCACCTCCAAGAGTACGGCATATTCGCGTACGCTGGGGATTCTGTCGTCATCTTGGTATTTACCTGAGAGGATCTCGTCGCTGAGACGGTCCACGATCTGCAGGTAGATTGCTTTATCATTTGTGAAAGTCATAATTAGTCCACTTATTAGTTATTAACTGAAAACCTTTGAAGATATGGAACGAAGCCAAATAATTGAAGATAGAGAGCAGGGGCAGTGCCACCGTTAAGAAGTAACCCAAGGCACCCACTTTGTGTATGACCTGAACGGACTTTGCAGACCACGCACCATTTGGTCCCAAGGCTCCTGACTGGCGCAAAGCATCTATGGACTGACCATCTATAATTGTATCTACATAGAAGAACTGGAGATTAAACTTACTAACCAACCATGCCATCAGAACGAAGGCTAAGATAATCACCAGACTCGTCGCAACGAAGGCATACTTGCGCAACAGGGTTCCTCCAAGGATGTAGATTGAGTGAATCCAGACGAACAAACCTATCAAAGTAATGGGAGCGCATATTTTGTAAGATAGCGGTAGGATCATCATATTCTCTTCGTAAGAAGGTATCATATCACCGAACATATCCAATAACCTCGGCACAAGCGAATACCACTCATTGTGAAAGAACAGGGCACGGACAGCCATTCTGAACGTATCGCCCACAACAAAAGCCAGGAAACCTGCCAACGACCAGACTACTGTGACATAGATGACTACTGCGAGGAACTTCTCCAGATTCGTTGAAGGCAGCATCAGGAAGGCCTCGCGCTGCGGCTTCTTCTGGTAGTCGGAAAAGCCTGTGCTCAGCGCCACCAACACAAATATAATGAGTGCTGTCTGGCAAATACTGGATAGGGTGGAATATAAAAATGGAACGTAATTCCCACCATCAGCATCCACATTAATGGCGACCAGTATCATCTCCAGAAGGAACATGCCCACAGCAGCACCTAATGTCCACGCCAGGAAATTGCGGAAGTTGGTTGCCAACACCCAGCGGAACGTCTGGCCAAATCTATTTATATTAAAACTATTCATATCGTTTTACCTTTTTAATTTTTTACCTTTTTACCTTTTTAAAGGTTCACGAATTTGCCTATTACCTGATTTCTGCAGAAGAGCCTGTACGACAGCCAGAAGTTCACGATAATCAAGATGCCATAGGAAACACACCAGATGATATCAGTCGAGTCGGATGGTTTTATTTCATCAGACGTATTTCCCATACCAAACAGCCATACGTGCAACAATCCATATACAATGAGGGCAACTGTCGTCAATAAGGCGGCATACTTGTGCGAGCGGAAGAACGTGCCGCCAAGGGCAAAGACGGAGTGCAGCCAAAGCATGGCAACGAAGAAATCTGTCATCATAAAACGGCGTTGCGTAGCCCAAAGATGGTTCGACGTATCACTCACCATATCGATCAGTACTGTCGTCACAAACTGCACCTGCTCGTTACCTCCCAGCACATTCACCAGATACTGGATCAGGTCGGCACCAAAGAAGGCCATCACATAAAGCGGCAAGAGGATGATCCATGTGGAGTAGCGCATGATGTATTTCTCGAAGTTCGAGGCAGGCAGCATCAGCAACGTCTGACGGTCGTGCTTGTTCTTCATGCTCTGGAACATCAGCGACGGGCCTATAATAAGGTCGACAAACAAGATGATCATGGCAATTGATGCACACGGCTCATAGGCACGTGTATCCCCATTGATCTTGAACGTAAAGAACTGTGTCGTAAAGCCCAGGAAGATCAGCGTCAGAATGACCAGCACCTGCAGGAAACTCCTCACGAAGTAACTCCTGTCGTTGGTCAACGACCACTTCGCCAGTTTTCCGAATCTATTGAAATTAAACTGTATCATAATAATTGTGCATTATGCATTGTGAATTGTGCATTAAATCTTCCCTTCGTTCACGGCATTGAACAGCAGTTCGAGGTTCACCTGTGTCTCAGCGCTACCCTCCTTGCGAGGCGCGATGACGGCATTGCCCTGCAATGAAGGCTCAGCATAGAGAGCATCCTCCATATTGTCTGGCGTGCGATACTCGAAGGTATATTTCTCCTGAATCTCTGCCACAGGAGCATCCAGCAACAACTTCTGCTGATTCAGAATCAAAATATGATCCAACAGCGCCTCCACGTCGTGTACCTGATGGGTGGAGATGATGAGGGTACGGTCGCCACTCATATACTGGGCCACCACCTTGCGGAACTGACTCTTCGAGGGGATGTCAAGACCGTTGGTGGGCTCGTCCATCAGCATCACCTTCGTATTCGTTGCCAGCGCGAAGGCCATAAATACCTTCTTCTTCTGACCCATCGAGAGGGCATTCAGATTCACGTCTGTCGTCAGTTCGAAATCCTGCAGGCAAGCCTCCAACACCTGAGAACTGAACAGGGGGTAGAAGGGACGGTTGATCTTCACATACTGACTCAGCGACATAGCGGGCAGGTCGAACTCCTCTGGTACGATGAAGATCTCGCTCAGAGTCTCAGGTCTGCGGAGTTTTGTTTCAATACCATCGAAACAGACTGTACCCTTCTTGGGACGGAGCAAACCGCTGATCAAATAAAGCAGAGTAGATTTGCCGGTACCGTTCTTACCCAGCAAACCGTAAATGTTATCCTGTTTCAGTGTCAGACTGAAATCGTCGAATACCAGGTTCTTCTGACCTGCGTACTTAAAACTGATGTTGTTTACCTCTATCATAACTCATATATTTAATGGTTTATATTTCTGTTATAGTGTACTACTTGAATAGTACACTGCAAAAGTAGTGCTTTTATGAATACGTTCCAAACTTTTCGGCAAAAATCTTCAGTTTCTTAACACACTTTAACCTTTCGGCCTCATGCGTACATTATATAAAATAAAAGCCGATACACTCCCTCAGAGCATATCGGCTACATGTTACAATGCTTTCGTTTCTCGGTTATTCCTTGAACAGATACTGCACAAACTCGTGCAGCGACTTACGCCACACCTGCCACTCATGATCGCCAGGATAGGAGTTGAAACGTACGTTGACGCTCTTGTTACGCATCTGCTTCACAATATTACGGGTGTATTCAATACGTGGGTCCTGTTCGCCACAAGTCATAAAGAACACATCGAAGTTCTTGTTGAACGTATGCGTGTCTGTCAGGATTCCTGGAACCTCTTTCTCCAAATCGAAGTTCGAGGCGCCACGGATACCACCGAACATACCCGTTGAGAAGACACCCACGTTGGCAAACACCTCAGGATCGCGCAGACCGATGTAGAACGACTGACCGCCGCCCATCGAGAGACCACACATGGCACGGCCCTTACGGTCTTTTCTCACCTTATAGTTCTTCTCTACGAACGGAATGATATTCTCCAACAGTTCTTTGCGGAAAGTCTGCATACCCTCCCAACTGTAACCACCACCGCCGAAACCGCCGCTGGTAGAACGCACGTTGCTGTTCGAACTTACAATCACCATCGGTCTCGCTTTGCCTTTAGCAATCAGGTTGTCCATGATCTGCGCCGTGCGCCCCTGCTCCATCCATCCGCGATGATCTTCACCACCGCCATGCTGGATATACACCACAGGAAGGTCTGCCTTCACAACATCATAGTTGGCTGGCGTATAAATCATCAGCGGACGCCACGCCTTTTCCACATTCGAATAGTAGTGGACGGTGCGCACCTCGCCATGCTTGACATTCTGCACCTCGAAGTCGTCCATACCCTTCTCCGGTATCTCGATGGCACTCGACCATCGGCTGCAGCCGTAGAACGACTGACTGGCAGGATCGGCTACCGACACTCCGTCGATAATCAGCGAATAATAGTGGAAGCCAGGCACCTGAGGCTTCGTCGTCACCGTCCAAGTGCCATTATCACCCTTGGTCATGTCGTATTTCGTACCGCCAAGGTCCACCTGCACTTTCTGCGCCTCTGGGGCGCGAACGAAGAACTTCACGCTGTTGTCACTCTGCAACTGCGGCCCATTCGAGCCGATGTTTGTCACAGGCACTGTCACGATCCCGTCAACCTTCATCCCATTCGTCGGGATTACTCCCTGTGCTGCCATTTCCGTGCAGCAAACGGCCATGATACTGATGGCCACTAATAATCTAATAATTCTCATCACTTTAGGCTTGAATTCAGTCAGTTTTAACGTAGTTCTTAATGATAGTGCAAAGATACAAAAAATAAATGAAACAAAAAAGGAAATCGGGAAAATATTTCAAATGTTAAAATAACAAGGCCCAAATGGAGTCAACTATATTCAGACAGACACTTAACGGCGCACCGCCGCACCGCCGCACCATTTGGATTTTTGAGTTTTGTAGGGGGGGTAAGGGGAGACTTGTTATATTATATTTATA
>JAFZUS010000199.1 GCA_017618275.1 Prevotella sp. | reverse complement strand
GCTGGTACGCTGTTCGTAAAGCCCGGTGTACGCCTTGTTGACACGGGTACACTGCCCGAGTCGTGGCTGCCAGGAGTAAAGAGCCTTGGCGAGTTCTACCTGAATACGCTCATGAAGGAGCAGGATATAGACTGGATATTCTTCTCGCCCGCCGGAAACCTCGGCAACCTGCAGCCCGGCACTCGCACCGGCAAATACCGTCTCGGCAAGGATGACTTGCTTGTTGATGAGAAGGGCGAGAGTTTCATCTCTGTGGAGGACTATGCCGTAGCAATGGTTGACGAACTGGAGCAGGAGAACCACCACAAGGAGCGTTTCACGGCTGCATATTAAGCGTATGTTACAGACAGCACTCAGTTTCCTGGACGGGCATAAGGAGATTACCCTTGCTACGTGTGAGGGTAATCTGCCAAAGCTTCGTGTCTTCCAGGTGATGAAGCGTGAGGGCAATATGCTCTACTTCGCCACTTCTCCCGAAAAGGCTGTATGGCGCGAACTTCAGCAGAACCCTAATGTGGAGCTGCTGGCATACGCGGACAATGTTTCCGTCCGTTGCAGTGGTATGGTAAACTTCGACGTGGAGGATGACGTGAGACAATGGATCTATGAAAATAATCCCGTGTTGCCCCGTCTCTACACCAGTTGGGAAAGTCTGGCTTACTTCTGTCTGCCGATTGCCGAGATGGACTACTTCGACCTGACACCTACACCGCCTCTATTCAAGCATTTCGACCTGATGACGGGTGAAGTCAGTAACGGCTTTGTCGGTGAGCGATTCAAAAACAAATAATTTAGTATAAACTCAAAAAAGGTTAGAACAATGAAAAAGGTATTATTCGCAATGATGGCAGCTGCCATGATGGTAAGCTGCGGTAACAAGACACTGCAGACGGCTCAGAACGATGCCGCCGAAGTAGAGGACTCTCTGACGGGGGCATTCACCGCCTATGACATGGAGGGCTACAAGCTGCATGTGTACAACTCGAACGACGTGATGGGCGATGCCAGTTACATCATCGAGGGCAAGGATTCGCTCATCGTGATGGAATATCCGCTTTTCAAGGTGAACGCCAAGGAGTTTGCCGACTACATCGAGAAGCTGGGCAAGCCCGTGGAGATTGACGTGACCGACTATCATCTGGGTGGCTCTGACAAGCTCCCCCTGACGATGCCCGAGGGTATGCCTGCCTTTATCGAAGGTCCCGTCTATGGCGGTATGATGAAGCAGTTTGCCGAGCAGTTTGGCGACACGATGGTAGAGCTGCCCACGCAGAAGGCCGCTGAGGTGCCCTTCGGACAGACTCAGAAGTGGAACGGTATAGACTTCCGTTTCGAGCATGGCGCAACGAGCGACTTCCCCGGTGCCTCCATCATCATCGGTGGTCAGGTGTACTACACCCACTGGACTCCTGCCGAGGCTCATATCAGTCCGCTGCAGATTGGCAACGCTGCTGCTGTTGACGCTGAGTTGGCAGAGGCCAAGAAGGCTCTCGCTTCTGGTGCTAAGTACTTCATCGGCGGTCATGGCGGTCTGGCTGAGAAGGCTCAGGTGGAGTTCAAGATTGCCTATCTGGAGAAGGTGAAGGAGCTGATGGCAGCCAACAAGGATGCCGCTGCATTCACCGAGGCGCTGAAGGCTGCATATCCCGAACTGCCCGGCGATGCCGATGCACTGGCTCAGGCACTCTATAAGAAGTAAGGACAATGGACAGGCTGGAGAATCTGAAGAACATCATCATGTATCTGATGGCTGACGAGCATGTCAGCCATCGGATTCCTT
>JAFZUS010000198.1 GCA_017618275.1 Prevotella sp. | reverse complement strand
TTGATATTGCCATAGGTCTCGTTGGTGCCACCCAGATAGCGCACGCCACCATCGAGAATGGCTCGTCCGCGCTGGATGCAGTCATTGGTCAACAGCGACGAGAAGAGAAACGACACGTGGCGGTTCATCACCTCGTAGGAATGAAACTGCGCCACGGCCGAGAGATTAAGATAATGGTTGAGTAAAAGTTTGTATCCTTCGTAGAACTCCTCGAACGACTGGTACTGCTCCAGGGGTTTGATGGGTACGCCACCGTCCTTGCGGATGCCGTCCATGGGGTCGATGCCACCATTCATATAAATGGTGAGCAGTTTGAGCAGGTTGATGCAGATGTTGGGTGTGCCCGTGCTCTGTCCCTGGATGACGAACTCTGTACAGCCGAAGGGCACGTGCTGCTCTGCCGCCTGTTCGCTGATACGCATGCCGTAGGCAACAGCGGGGATGTTGACATCGTCGTTGTAGAGCGTGGGGTAGGTGGCACCGGCGCCAATGGCATCGAGGGCCTCGTCCCAGATCTGCTCAGAGGTATCCTTGTCGAAACGGAGGGTGAACTGCGGTTCCACGTAGCGGGTATCCTTGCAAACGCGCATGCAGTAGTGCAGGAACACATCGGCCTCCTTGGGGTGCTTGCGACCACGGCCTCCCACGATGATACGACCATTGACGGTGGTTCGACGATTCTCGATCAGCGTCCAGAGCGACTTGACATATTCGTAGGCCTCTTCATCCGTCAGACGACCAGCCTCTAAGTCAGCAGCGAGATACGGGCCAAGGAAGTCGTCGAGTCGTCCGTAGTTGATGACACCAGCCAGAAGGGCATAGAGCCAGAAGAGTTGCAGGGCCTCGACAAAGGTCTCTGGCTTGCGCGTCTTGATGGTTTCGAGGGCATCGGCCATACGCTGCGATGTAGCCTGCTGGCGCAGGTGTTCGGCACAGACCACGAAGAGGTCGAGACACTCGATGAGGGTTTTTAAGAACGCGTTTTGGGGTTCTTCAGCGAGTCGCTTGGTAATCATCTGACGGAGTCCGTCGATGCCATTGTCGAGCAGGAGCGGATAGTCGAGCATCATGCCAGAGAGACGGGCTGTGGCAATCATGGGGAAGCGGGTGTCGATAAACATGCCGAGGGTATCGTCGGTCAGCGTCTCCTTGTTGTACTGGGTCTTCACATCGTGGTCGAGCCAGTAGTCGTAGAGACGATCGATGCGCGGACGGTCCTTCTCAGGCAGTTGCTGCTGGAACTGGCGCAGTTTGCGGAACACACAGTAGTGGCCCACGCCGCCCAACGAGGTAACACAGCCGAAGCCGATGGGCAGGAAGTCGAGACGGCCTGCCATCAGATCGCCAGCCTCGATGGGACGGAACAAACGGGGGAAGATGACCTTCAGGCACTCTATCTCGCGACGCTCCTTACCCTGCGAGCTATACTTGCGATGCATATCCGTATATAACTCCATAATCTCCAGCTGCTCCTCCAACGACTTGCAGCATGGAATCTTCTTACTCTGCTCTACATTCTGAGCCTGCTCAACATTAAACTTCGCCATCCTCTTCAATCTTCAATGTTCAATTTTCAATGTCCTTAATGTTTGCTTCTCTCGGCCTCGCGCCAGTTGTGCTGATAGCCACTCAGCAGATCGACGAAGCGCGCTGTGATCAGATGTGGACGGGTGATGGCACTACCCACCACCACAGAGTGAGCACCCAGAAAGAGCACCTTCATAGCATCCTCAGGCGTGTAGATATGGCCCTCCATCACCACAGGCACCTTGTCTTTGAAGTCGCGACACATACGCGCGAACTCGCGATAGTCGGGCCCTGTGATATCCTTGGTCTGCTCTGTATAGCCATAGAGCGTTGGGCCCACGAAATCGGCTCCCATCTCGATGGCGCGCACAGCCTCCTCATAGTTCGACACATCGGCAAAGACAGGTGCCTCAGGAATCTCGCGCTTTACGATAGGTAACAACTCGTAGGCAGGACGCCCCTCGTGGGTGATCTGCTCCGTACAGTCGAGGGCAATGATGTCGGCACCTGCCTCCCACACCTGAAGGGCGGCATCGAGTGTAGGGGTGATAAACACATCCGTATCGTCGTGCCAGATCTTGTAAAGACCAATCATCGGCAGATCGACCTCAGCCTTGATAGCCGCAATCTGATCAGGGGAGTTGGCACGTAGTCCTACGGCACCGCCCCATTTGGCCGACTTCGCCATCTTTACCACGAAGTCGAGTGAATAACAAGGGTCATCATGCTGCACCTGGCACGACACAATCAGTCCACCACGCAGTTGTTCAATCATCTTTTCTTTTGAATATCTCATATTTATGTATTGGTTGGTTATCAGATTAAGAAAGCAGCTCCGATGAGTCCGGCATCGTTGCCGAGTGTGGCAGGAATGACTGGTGGAACACCAATCTCAGCAGCGCCAAAGGTGCAATCCTTCAGTTGCTCGTTGAGCGGACGGAAGAGGGCATCGCCGGCATTAGCTACACCACCTCCTAGGATGATCACCTCAGGACGGAAGATAGTGATGAACGAGGAAATGCCTGCTGCCAGATGGGCGATATAATCATCAACGAGCGCCTGACACTGGGCATCGCCAGCCTTGGCGCCATCGAATACCATCTTGGCATCCATATCGCAACCCGTAGCCTCCTTGGCATGACGAATCAGCGCTGTGGCAGAGCAGTAAGCCTCCAAGCAACCACGCTGACCACAGGTGCACAGTTCGCCGTTAAAGACTAACTTGGTATGCCCCAGTTCTGCACCCATACCGTCGGCACCTTTATAGATCTGCTTGTCGATGATGATGCCACCACCCACACCCGTACCCAGTGTCAGCATCAGCACGTTATCGTAGCCCTTGGCAGCTCCAGCCAAAGCCTCACCATAAGCAGCACAGTTGGCATCGTTGTCGATCTTGACGGGCAACGGCAGCAGGGGCTCCAGATAGTCGTAGATGGGCACGTTCTTCCAGCCAAAACAATTGGCATGAACCAGCAGGTTAGTCTTTTGGTTTACACAACTCGGCATACCGATGCCCCAGCCGCTGATGTCGTCCATCGTGAGTCCAACCTTTTCGGCAACCTCGTTACTAACAGCAGCCATATCGACAGTAATCTCCTCGATGCTGCGACCAGCACCTGCAGGGCAACTGCATTTTGCCACGATCTGATACTGTTCGTCGATGACGCCAGCCACCAGATTGGTGCCGCCAACATCGAGTCCGAGATGAAACTTTTTACTTTGCATAACTCTTACGTTTGTAATCACGCCGCAAAGGTACGAACATTTTTCATACCCTACGCTAAAAAAAATCGCCGTAAAAGATGGATTATTATTGCAAAAGCATTATCTTTGTACCCAAATACGCTTGAGATGATAAAGATTAAACACGGATTTACAGGTCAGCGGCTGGTGGTGTTCCCCTTCTACATGATAGAGGAAGCCCTGCAGAACTCGCTCACATCAGAGTTGGCCATCCACTCGATGGGCTACTTCCCTAATGCAGAGCATCACTACATTGATCGTCCATCTGGCACAGACGAGTATATCCTGATCTACTGCATCAAAGGTCAGGGATTCTATACACTCAATGGCGAACGACAGACGGTAAAGGCTAACCAGTTCTTTATCCTGCCACCAAACGTCGCTCATCAGTATGGCGCAAGCGAAAACCACCCCTGGCATATCTACTGGGCGCACTATAAAGGCTCGAGGGCAGATGCTGTGTATGAGAAGTTGGCAGGCTTGCAGACCATCACTACCAGCGAGAACTCGCGCATGACGGACCGCAAGACACTCTTCGACGAGATGCTCAACGTGATGGAAGGGCATACTGATTCAGAGTCGATCTGTTACGTCAATATGTGTTTCAACCAACTGCTCGCCTCCTTTTTATATATAGATGTATATCGCGAAGCGAAGTTCCCTTCTGGCAAATCGGAGAACATCTCGTTCATCAGCCGTGCCACCCACTACATGAACGAGAACATAGAGAACCGCCTGACTATCCACGATATGGCCTCGCACATGGGCTACTCAGAATCGCATTTCTACCGCCTGTTCTACGAGCAGACCCACTATGCGCCCATGACCTATTTCATGCACCTGAAAATTAACCACGCGTGCTACCTCATCAGCAGCACGCGCCTTCAAATCAATCAGATTGCCATGAAACTCGGGTTCGACGATCCCTACTACTTCAGTCGCTTCTTTAAAAAAATGACAGGTAAGTCGCCAAAGGAATACAGAGTGTGTGCATTTAATCATCAAACTTCTTCATGGCCTCGGCCTTGATTTCATCGCACACATCGATATAGGGTTTCATCGCCTTGTAGTCGCTGTGTCCAGTCCATTTCATGACTACCTGGGGCGGGATGCCCATGCTGATGGCATTACAGATAAAGCTGCGTCTGCCAGTATGCGTGCCGATGACCTCATACTTTGGCTTGATCTCATCTATGCGCTGGCAACCCTGATAACTGATGACACGAGTGGGCTGGTTGAATCCTGCCAGCTTGCATAGCTCATGCAGATTCTTGTTCATCTTCTGGTTGCTGATCATAGGGAGTGCCGCATCTTGCTTAAAACGATACCTCTCATACTTCTGCAGGATCCTGCGGCTGTGAGAGTTCAAATCGATGTTCAATACGACGTTCGTCT
>JAFZUS010000197.1 GCA_017618275.1 Prevotella sp. | reverse complement strand
AGGCTGGTCGCAGCGAGTATGGCGCTTCGTTCTATCCGGTACTGTTGAATGACCTCATTCCCTATATCGACGCTAACTTCCGCACGAAGACCGATCGCGAGAACCGCGCTATGGCCGGCCTCTCCTGGGGTGGTCACCAGACATTCGATGTGGTGCTGCAGAACCTCGACAAGTTCGCTTGGATGGGTACTTTCAGCGGTGCCATCTTCGGTCTCGACGTGAAGACGGCCTACGATGGTGTCTTTGCTAATGCCGACGAGTTCAATAAGAAGATCCATTATCTCTACATGAACTGGGGTACCGATGACTTTGTCAACAGCCAGTCGATTGTTGACAATCTCCGTCAGATGGGCATCAAGGTCGATTCGTCAGTCTCGCAGGGCACCGGTCATGAGTTCCTGACCTGGCGTCGTGGACTCCATGAGTTCATCCCCCATATCTTCAAGAAGTAAGAAAGTGAAATGTATAATATAGTAAAAATTACAAGATGAAGAAAACATTATTAGGACTGGCTCTGCTCATGATGGGCAGTACCGCCACATTTGCACAAGGATTGAAGGATGCCTACAAGGACTACTTCATGATTGGTGTTGCTGTCAATCAGCGCAACGTGACTAACGCCGAGCAGCAGGCTCTGATTAAGAAGGAGTTCAACAGCATCACCTGTGAGAACGACATGAAGCCTGAGCCCACAGAGCCTCAGGAAGGACAGTTCAACTGGGAGAACGCCGACCGTATCGCTAATTTCTGTCGTGCCAACGGTATCAAACTGCGCGGACACTGTCTGATGTGGCACTCACAGATTGGTCGTTGGATGACCAGTGACAATCCTACGAAGGAGAAATTCTATGAGCGCATGAAGAACCATATCCAGGCTGTCGTCAGCCGCTATAAGGATGTGGTGTATTGCTGGGACGTGGTCAACGAGGCCATGACCGACGACAAGAATGCTGAGGATCCCTATCGCCAGAGTGTGATGTACAAACTCTGTGGCGACGAGTTCATTGCCAAGGCATTCCAGTTTGCCCGTGAGGCCGACCCGAATGCACTGCTCTTCTACAACGACTACAACGAAGCCGACCCCGTGAAGAGCAAGCGCATCTATAACATGGTAAAGAAGATGAAGGATGCCGGTGTGCCCATCGATGGTATCGGTATGCAGGGTCACTATAACATCTATGGTCCTACAGAGAAGGAGATCGATGATGCTATCACCCTCTACAAGACCATTGTGAAGCATATCCACGTCACCGAACTTGACATCCGTGTGAACGAGGAGATGGGTGGCGGCTTGCAGTTCAGTCGTGAGGGCGTGGCCGTCAGCGACTCCGTGAAGCAGCATCTGGCCGACCAGTATGCCCGTGTCTTCGGCGTGTTCCGTAAGCACAAGGATGTCATCGACTGTGTGACCTTCTGGAACCTCGGTGACCGCGACTCTTGGCTGGGTGCCCGCAACTATCCGTTGCCTTTCGATGAGAACTACCAGCCCAAGATGGCTTACGACTATATCAAGGATATGAAGGCTCCTGCATGGAGCCTGCCCGCACGTCCGCCTCGTCAGCCCCGTCCACAGGGACAGGGTCAGTTCGGACAGGGCTTCGGACAGGGTGCTCCCGGTGGTTTCGGCCAGGGTGGTCAGCAGGGGCGTCGTCGCGGTGGCCAGGGTGGCCCCGGTGGTTTTGGTGGCTTCGGCCAGCAGCGCGCTCCGTTTGATGCCAGTCGCGCCTTCCCCGAGCAGCCTGGCGTGAAGGAGGACTTCGTTCCTTCTGAACTGAATCAGCCTGGACAGCAGTATCCGCAGGTGAATTCTCAGGGCTATGCCCGTTTCCGCATTGAGGCACCCGATGCTCAGGCTGTGACGGTTGGTCTCGGTCTGGGTGGCCAGGGTGGCACCAAATTGAGTAAGACATACGACGGTTCATGGGTTGGCACTACTGCCGGACCGATGGACGAAGGTTTCCACTACTATCATCTCACTATCGACGGTGGTACATTCAATGACCCCGGCACAGGTAATTACTACGGTTCTACCCGTTGGGAGAGCGGTATCGAGATTCCCGCCAAGGACAAGGACTTCTACGCTATGAAGAATGTGCCTCACGGAAAGGTGCAGCAGATCCTCTTCTGGAGTGAGAGCACCCAGACATGCCGCCGTGCTTTCGTCTATACTCCGCCGACCTATGGCAAGGATCCTATGGCTAAGTATCCTGTGCTCTACCTGCAGCATGGCTGGGGTGAGGACGAGACGGCCTGGATGACTCAGGGGCATGCCAACCTCATCATGGACAACCTCATTGCCGAGGGTAAGATCAAACCTTTCATCGTGGTTTGCACCTATGGTATGACGAACGAGATGCGTCTCGGTGGTGGTGCTGGTGGTCGTGGCGCTGCTGCCCAGAACTTCGAAAAGGTGCTCTGCGATGAGCTTATACCATACGTTGACGCCAACTTCCGTACCATCGCCAAGAAGGAAAGCCGCGCTATGGCCGGTCTGTCGATGGGAGGTATGGAGACGCATTCCATTACCCTGGCTCGTCCTGAGTTGTTCAATTACTACGGCCTGCTCAGCGGTGGTGTCTACACCCCTGAGGAGATCAAGGACAAGAAGCAGGTGAAGTATATCTTCTTGAGTTGTGGTTCTCAGGAAGGTCCCGACCGTATCAAGTCGGCTGTGGATGCCCTGAAGGCTGCCGGTTTCAACGCTGAGGGTCATGTGTCTGAGGGCACAGCCCACGAGTTCCTGACCTGGCGTCGTGCGCTCCGTCAGATGGCACTGAGTCTGTTTAAGTAATTAGTAATTAGAAATTAGGAATTAGTAATTATGATTACTGATGTAGTCAATAAAAAAGCATATTAGTAAAGATGAAGAAAACATTATTAGGACTGGCATTGCTCTTGATGGGCAGTATGTCCGTATTTGCACAGTTTCGTCAGGTCGATCCCAGAGCGAATGTCGGCCTGAAAGATGCCTACAAGGGTTATTTTACTATTGGTGTAGCACTGAACCAGCGTAATGTCAGTGATGACGCTCAGAAGGCACTCGTCATCAAGCAGTTCAACAGCGTGACTGCCGAGAATGACTGGAAGCCCGGTGAGATTCATCCGAAGGAGGGTGTATGGAACTTTGAGAAGGCCGACAAGATCGCTGACTTCTGCCGTCAGAACGGTATCAAGATGCGCGGTCACTGTCTGTGCTGGCATTCTCAGTTTGCCGACTGGATGTTTACCGACAAGAAAGGCAAGCCCGTCAAGAAAGAGGTGTTCTATGAGCGTCTGCGCGACCATATCCACACTATCGTCACGCGTTATAAGGATGTGGTCTATGCCTGGGACGTGGTGAACGAGGCTATGGCCGATGACAACCAGTTCGGTCCCCGCTTCGGATTCGGACGCGGTGCTCAGGAACCGAGCCCTTATCGCCAGAGCCGTCACTTCCAACTCTGCGGTGACGAGTTCATTGCCAAGGCTTTCCAGTTTGCCCGTGAGGCTGATCCCGACGTACTGTTGTTCTACAATGACTATAGTTGCGTGGATAACGGCAAGCGTGAGCGTATTTACAACATGGTGAAGAAGATGAAGGACGCTGGCGTGCCCATCGACGGTATCGGTATGCAGGGACACTACAACATCTACTTCCCAGATGAAGACCAACTCGAAAAGGCTATCGTCCGTTTCAAGGAGATCGTGAATCATATCCATATCACTGAACTCGACCTGCGTATGAACAATGAGAGCGGTGGTCAGTTGATGTTCTCTCGTGGTGAGGCTAAGCCCATGCCTGAATATATGGGAACCCTGCAGACCGACCAGTATGCCCGTCTGTTCAAGATGTTCCGCAAGCACGCTGACGTCATCGACAACGTAACTTTCTGGAACTTGGGCGACCAGGACTCTTGGCTCGGTGTGAACAACCACCCGCTGCCTTTCGACGAGAAATATCAGCCGAAGGCCTGCTTCCGTGCTATCCGCGACTTCGACCCTGCCCTTGACAAGCGTGTGCCGAAGGAGGACTTCGTCAGCAATCCTTGGAACCAGCCTGGTCAGGAGTGGCCGAAGGTGAACAGCGAGGGTTATGCCCGTTTCCGTATCGTGGCTCCCGATGCCAAGTCGGTGATTGTCAGTCTCGGTCTTGGTGGCCGTGGCGGTACGGTGCTGAAGAAGGATAACGATGGTGTCTGGACAGGCACTACCGAGGGTCCGATGGATCCAGGTTTCCACTACTATCACCTGACTATCGACGGTGCTACCGTCAATGATCCGGGTACAGGCAACTACTTCGGTTCCTGCCGTTGGGAGAGTGGTATCGAGATTCCCGCTCCCGATCAGGACTTCTATGCTGAGCGCACTGATATTCCTCATGGAAGCATGCAGACGGTGAAGTTCTACTCACCCAGTCTGGGTAAGATGCAGGAGGCAACAGTCTATCTGCCTTATGGCTATGGCAAACTCGTGGATAAGAAAGGCAATCCTGTGAAGGAAGGTGCCAAGGGTACTCAGGAGCGTTATTCTGTGCTCTATCTGCAGCATGGCTGGGGTGAGAACGAGACCAGTTGGCCCATACAGGGTAAGGCAGGCCTTATCATGGATAACCTGATTGCCGACGGTAAGATCAAGCCTTTCATCATCGTGATGGCCTATGGTCTGACCAACGACTTTAAGTTCGGAACCATCGGTCAGTTTACCGCTGAGGAGTTTGAGAAGGTGCTCATCGACGAACTGATTCCTTATATCGACTCCAATTTCCTGACCAAGGCCGATAAGTGGAACCGTGCAATGGCCGGTCTGTCGATGGGTGGTATGACCACCAAACTCATCACCCTGCGTCGTCCTGAGATGTTCGGCTACTGGGGTCTGCTTTCTGGCGGTCAGTATGCACCTGAGGAGATCAAGGATCCGACGGCTGTGAAGTACATCTTTGAGGGTTGCGGCTCTAAGGAGAATCCTGATGGCATCAACAAGAGCGTGGCCGATCTGAAGGCTGCCGGCTTCAATGCTGAGGCTCTGATCTCAGAGGGTACTGCCCATGAGTTCCTCACCTGGCGTCGTTGTCTCTATACAATGGCCCAGAGTCTGTTCAAGTAATTAGAAATGAGGAATTAGGAATTATGATTACTTCTATAGTAAGAAATACTCTTATCGCTTTGGCTTTGTTCTGTGTCGTCTGCCCGGCAGACGCACAGAAAAAGACAAAGGGTGGTGTTCCCTTGGTATATGAGGTTGAGAACACGGGCAGCAAATTCGCTGCACCTGTGATGCCGACGGTGGATAAACTGCCTGTCATCCGTGAGTTGCCCGATCCCTTTGCCTGGAGTAACGGCAAGGGAAAGGTAAAGTCTTTCAAGGACTGGTCGCGTCGTCGCAGTGAGATTGCCCATCAGATACAGCACTACGGCATAGGCACGAAGCCCGTTGTTGAGCCAGGTGCCGTCAAGGCACGGATGAGTGGCGACACATTGATTGTCGATGTTACCGTGAATGGTGAGACGTTGACATTATCGTCGGTCATTACCTATCCGAAGGTAGGCGAAGCTCCTTATGCCCTGATGATTGGCACGAGCATGCTCGCCCTGCCCCGTCAACTCTTTGAGGACCGTCCCATCGCCATCATGAACTTCCGTGAGAAGCAGGTGAACGACTACGGACAGATGGGTCGTCATCATGAACGTGGTGAGCACAACTTCGACCGTCTCTATCCTGAGTTGAAAGACAATGGTGCCTACAGTGAGTGGGCCTGGGGTCTGAGTCGTCTCATCGACGGCCTGCAGCAGTTAGGTCCTGAGGTGACGAAGATTGATACGAAGCATATCGGTGTATCCGGCTGTTCGTATGCTGGTAAGATGGCACTCTATTGTGGTGCCTTTGACGAGCGTATCGCCCTGACGATTGCTCAGGAACCCGGTGGCGGTGGTGCTGCGGCCTGGCGTGTCTCTCACGAGTCCACATTGGCTGGTAAGAATCTGGAGGACCTTGATAAGACCGACTACCACTGGTTCATGGAGAGTCAGAAGGAGAACTTCCACGGCGACAGTGTCTATCGTCTGCCCTACGACCAGCACGAACTCTGTACGATGGTTTGTCCGCGCGCCCTGTTATTGCTTGGTAATCCTGACTACGAGTGGCTGGCCGACGGTTCGATGGTCGCCTCTGCAAAGGCTGCCAAGGAGGTTTGGAAGTCCTTCGGCATCGCCGACCGCTTTGGATGGAGCATCGTCGCAGGTCATGGCCACTGTCAGTTGCCTCAGAGTCAGTTCCCGGAGGTACAGGCCTTCATCGACAAGTTCCTCTTAGGAAAGGATACTGACACCAACGATATTCATGTTGTTTCAGGACTATAGCCCATGAAGACGAAACATGTACAATATGAGACTCACGGCACGTGTTCGAAGTTGATCGATGTCACTGCCGATGAGAACAACATCATCCAACAGGTCTTTTTCCTTGGAGGTTGCCATGGCAATCTCCAAGGAATCAGCCAACTTGTTCGTGGTCAGCATATCGATGATGTCATTAAGAGACTTGATGGTATCCGCTGTGGTACCAAGGGCACCTCTTGCCCTGACCAACTCTGCCGCGCCCTCGAGAAACTGAAAAATACACCAATAGAGGATTGATTGCCCGACCGCACGGAAGTGATCATGTTTTTCTGACTCTCAGTGTCTGGACGATGCGGCTCAGTTGATTCGGAATACGGATCTGCTGGGGACACTTGGAGAGACATTCCTCACAATCCTGACAAGCACGGGCCCACGTCTCGGCGTTGGGCAGGGCCTTGCGGTAGCCCTCAATGAACTTCTGCTGGCGCTCGGCATAGTCGGCGGCAGAGGGTTCGGGCAACGGGAGGATATGACTGTTGACGGCTTCGTTGTAATAGGTGAAGTTGCCAGGGATATTTACACCGTAAGGACAGGGCATGCAATACTCACAAGCCGTGCAGGGAACGATAGGTACGCCCGACATCTGGTCGGCAATCTTGGCCAACAGTGCGTTTTCTGCCTCTGTACATACCTCTATCGGCGAGAAGGTTTTTACATTCTCTTCCAGATGATCCATGCGGTTCATGCCACTGAGAACAGTGAGGATATTCGGATAGGATCCCACCCAACGGAAAGCCCAGCGCGCCGTGCTGTCGTCGGGATGGACGGCCTTCAACTGATCCGTCAGTTCCTGAGCCATCCGTCCGAAGGCACCACCACGCAGGGGTTCCATGACTACACACTGTACGCCCACCTTCTCGGCTTTGTTATAGAGGTATTCTGCATCAGCATCCGACCGTCTGCCACCACGCATCGAAGCGTGCTGCCAGTCGAGGAAGTTCATCTGTATCTGACAGAAGTCCCAGTGGTATTCGCTCTGATGGTCGAGCAACCAGTCGAAGTCGCGCACATCACCGTGATACGAGAACCCCAGGTGCTTGATGCGTCCGGCCTCACGCTCCTTGAGCAGGAACTCAAGGACACCATTATCGAGGAAACGGCCCTTCAGGGAGTCCATACCGCCACCAATGCTGTGCAGCAGGTAGTAGTCGATATGATCGACCTTCAGTTTCTGCAGGGATGTCTCATACATCCGCTTCGACTCGTCGAACGACCAACTGCGGCGGTTCTGGTTCGACATCTTCGTGGCCACATAGTATTTCTCACGCGGATGGCGCGATAGGGCATTGCCCATCAGCACCTCCGACTGACCGCCCATATACATCGGAGCCGTATCGAAATAGTTCACACCGTGTTCGATGGCGTAGTCCACCAGTTGGTTTACTTCTTCCTGGTTGTTAGGCAGTCGCATCATACCGAAACCGAGCAGTGATATCTGTTCGCCAGAGCCGTGCTGCACCCGGTAGGTCATGCGTATGTCTGCTGCTTTTTTGTCTTTCTGTGCCAGTACATTCAATGGCTCCATCGCCATCAGGGCCACCGCAGAACCAGTGCCGATACCAAGTCTCCGGAGGAACTCGCGACGGTTCATGTTTCTATTATCCTTTTCCATAAAACTGTAATTGTGATTGTTGGTGCGGCAAAGATACGGTTTATTTTTCATATTTGCAAGAAAAAGAGAGGTATTTCTGTGATTCTTTCAAAAAAAGTTCGTATCTTTGTGCAGTCAAACAAAAACAAGACGAATGATGAGAAACAGAATCTTATGGCTGATGGCCCTGGGGTGGGTGGCTATTGCTGCCTTCGCCCAGCAGCCGATGCAGTTGCAGGTAGGCGAGACAGATGTGCGTGTGGAGTTCTATACGCCCAGTATTGTACACATTGTGAAAGGCCAGCCCACGAAGACGTTGGTAGTCACGGCCCAGCCGGAGGCGGTAGAGGTGAACCGCAATGGCAATACCCTTTCCAGCAAGGCCCTGACGGTGAAGGTGGATCCTAAGACGGGTGCCATTACCTTTTCCGCCAAGGGGAAGGTACTGCTCCGTGAGAAGCAGCATGTGCTGACACCCATCACAACGGGTAATGATGCAGGCAAGTATCAGGTAAAGCAGGTCTTCACGCTCGACAAGGACGAGGCCATCTATGGCCTGGGTACCATCCAGAACGGCAAAATGAACCGTCGTGGCGAGAAGAAGCGTATGGAGCAGTCGAACCTCGAGGACTTCCAGAATGTGCTGCAGAGCATCAAGGGCTGGGGCCTCTATTGGGATAACTATTCGCCGACGCAGTTTGAAGACGATGCCAACGGCATGTCCTTTACATCTGAGGTGGGCGAGGGCGTGGACTATTATTTCATGTACGGCGGCTCGGCCGACGGTGTGATAGCCCAGATGCGCCACCTGACGGGCGACGTGCCGATGTTCCCCCTATGGACCTACGGCTTCTGGCAGTCGAAGGAGCGTTATAAGACGGCTCGCGAGACGGAGAGCATCGTCGACCAGTACCGTGCGTTGCAGGTGCCCCTCGACGGTATCATCCAGGACTGGCAGTACTGGGGTTCCAACTACCTGTGGAACGCCATGGACTTCCTCTCAGAGGATTTTTCTACTGGCAAGCAGTTGATTGACAATGTACACAAGAAGCACGCCCACTTTATGATTTCCATCTGGGCCAGTTTCGGACCGCAGACCCAGCAGTTCCGTGAACTCGATGCCAAGGGTCTGCTGATGCCCTTCGAGACCTGGCCTCAGAGCGGTATCTCGCATGTCTGGCCCCCCATGAGGGACTATCCCTCGGGTGTGAAGGTCTATGATGCTTTCCATCCTGAGGCCCGCGATATCTATTGGAAGTATTTGAGGAAACTCTATGACTATGGTACGGACGCCTGGTGGATGGACTCTACTGACCCCGATTTCTTCAATCCCCGTGAGTCAGACTATCAGCACAAGGTGTATGGCGGTACCTGGCGCTCGCAGCGTAATGCCTTCCCCTTGGAAACGGTGCGTGGCATCTACCAGTCGCAGCGCAGGGATTATCCGAACGCCTCGAAACGCGTCTTTATCATGACGCGTTCCTCATACGCTGGTCAGCAGCACTACGGCTCGAATATGTGGAGCGGCGACGTGAACTCGTCGTGGGACATGCTCCGTAAGCAGGTGCCAGCCGGACTGAGTTTCACGTTGACGGGCAATCCTAACTTCAACACCGATATCGGTGGCTTCTTCTGTAGTTCCTATAATACCCGTGGCTCTGGCTCGGCACCCAAGAACCCGCAGTTCCAGGAACTCTACGTGCGCTGGATGCAGTACGGCCTGTTCTGTCCGGTCTTCCGCAGCCACGGAGCCGACGCGCCCCGTGAGATCTGGCAGTTCGGTCAGAAGGGCGAACCCGTCTACGACGCCATCGAGAAACAGATCCGCCTGCGCTACCGTCTCATACCTTATTTATATAGTACGGCCTGGCAGGTGACTTCGAACAACGACAGTTACATGCGTCCGTTGTTTGCCGACTTCGCCAGCGACAAGCGTGTGTGGGACATGACCGATGAGTTTATGTTCGGTCGCAGTATTCTGGCAGCCCCCATCGTCGACCCGCAGTATACGGAAGAGAAGATCATCCGCTCGAACGAGATGACAGGCTGGGACAGAAATGATGTAAGAGGCCAGAAGGAAGACGTAAGAGATCTGGACTGGACGGCTACGAAGACCGCTGTCAAATATCTGCCGAAGGGTGCACTCTGGTATGACTTCTGGACGAACCAGACTTATAAGGGCGGCCAGAATGTAACGCTGTCGACCTCGCTTGACCGTGTACCGATGTTCGTCCGTGCGGGCAGCATCCTGCCACTCGGTTCTGAGATGCAGTATGTGGGCGAGAAGCCGTGGAATGAGATGGAGATCCGCGTCTATCCGGGAGCCAACGGTACGTTTACCCTCTACGAGGACGAGGGCGACAGTTACAACTACGAGAAGGGAGTCTACACTACTATCACCTTCAACTGGAACGACAAGAGCCGTACCCTCACCATCGGTGAGCGCAAGGGCAATTTCCCTGGCATGCTCACATCGAGACAGTTTACCGTGGTATGGCCTGACGGCACCACGAAGCGCGTCGACTATCAAGGACAGGAAACCAAAATCAGCAAGTAAATATGAGAAAGTTTTTCATCACAATGGCTGTCTGTCTGACAACGCTGTCGGCAACGGCACAGCAGCACAAACTATGGTATGCCAAGCCCGCTACCCAGTGGTTGGAGGCCTTGCCCATCGGTAACTCCCACCTCGGGGCGATGGTCTATGGCGGTACGGAAACCGAAGAGATCCAACTCAACGAGGAGACCTTCTGGAGCGGTTCGCCCCACAACAATAACAACCCCGAGGCGAAGGCACAACTGCCATACGTACGCCAGTTGATCTACGACGGCAAGGAAGACCAGGCGCACGCCCTCATCGACAAGTACTTCTTTAAGGGTCCTCACGGCATGAAGTACCTGCCCTTAGGTAGTGTGAAACTGAAACTGGGGCACGAGGATGTCAGCGACTATCATCGTGAACTGAATTTGGGCACTGCCCTTGCCACCACCTCTTATATATATAAAGGTGTGAAGTACGAGCGCACCGTCTTCGCCTCGCAGGCCGACAACGTGATTGTCGTCCGTATCAATGCAAGCAAGAAGGGTGCCCTGTCGTTCGATGTCAGTTTCGATTCCCCGCTGAAGGCAGAGACGACCAACTGGATAGAACGGGAACACCGTGCCGTTAAAGAACTGGCGGCTATTGTCGAAGGCGTTGATCATGAAGGCATCAAGGCCGGCCTGAAGGCTGAGTGCCGTGTCAAGGTCGAGGCCGATGGAAAGGTGGAGAACAAGGCCCAGTCGTGGAGCGTCTCCAATGCCACGACGGCTACCCTCTATATCACCGCTGCCACGACCTTCGTGAACTACCACGACGTCAGCGGTAATCCTGTGAAGAAGAACAATGAGACATTAGACGGCTTACAAGGCAAGAGTTACAAGCAACTGCTGAAATCGCATCTCCAGAAATACCAGGAGCAATATAATCGGGTGAGTCTTGTACTAGGTAATCCTAGGGATCCTAGGCAATCCTATGAGAAGGCTGCTCTTCCCACTGACCAGCGCCTCGCTGCCTTTGAGAAGGACCCCAGCGATTTCGATATGGTGTCGCTCATGATGCAGTATGGCCGTTACCTGCTCATCTCCTCGTCGCAGCCCGGTGGACAACCCGCCAACCTGCAGGGTGTCTGGAATGCACAGGTCAATGCCCCTTGGGATTCGAAATACACCATCAACATCAATGCCGAGATGAACTACTGGCCTGCCCTCGTGGGAAATATCGCAGAGACGCAGCAGCCCCTCTTCTCGATGATCCGCGACCTGAGTGAGACGGGTGCTATCACGGCGAAGGATATGTACGGCTGTCCCGGTTGGGTGGCCCATCACAATACCGACCTCTGGCGCGTCGCAGGACCTATCGACGGCACCACCTGGGGTATGTTCCCCACAGGCGGCGCCTGGCTGACGACCCATCTCTGGCAGCACTATCTCTACACGGGCGACAAACAGTTCTTGGAAGAGTACTATCCCGTGATGAAGGGAGCCGCCGACTTCCTCGTGGCCTGGATGCAGACCTATCCGGCTAATGGTGAGGTGAAGAATGCCGCCGGTTGGCTGGTGTCGGTGCCTACCGTCTCGCCAGAGCACGGACCGTTGGGCAAGCGCACCACGGTGACGGCTGGTTCTACGATGGACAACCAGATCATCTTCGATGTCCTCACGCAAACTATCGCTGCTGCCAAGATTCTCGGCAAAGATAACTCTCAACTCTCAACTCTCAACTCTGCACTCGACCGTCTGCCTCCCATGCAGATCGGACGCTATGGTCAGTTGCAGGAGTGGATGATCGATGGCGACGACCCCAAGGACGAGCACCGTCATGTCTCCCATCTCTATGGTCTCTATCCCTCCAACCAGATATCTCCCTATTCGCATCCCGACCTCTTTACGGCGGCTGCCAATACGTTGAAGCAGCGTGGCGATATGGCGACGGGCTGGAGCCTCGGTTGGAAGATCAATTTCTGGGCCCGTATGCTCGACGGCAACCACGCCTTTAAGATCATCAAGAATATGCTGCACCTGTTGCCCGACGACCGCTCAATGCGCACCCATCCTGACGGACGCACCTATCCGAACCTCTTCGATGCGCACCCGCCTTTCCAGATCGATGGTAACTTCGGCTGTGCCGCCGGTGTCTGTGAGATGCTGTTGCAGAGTCACGACGGGGCCGTCCACCTGTTGCCTGCCCTGCCTGAAGTGTGGACCGACGGCGAGGTGAAGGGCTTGCAGGCCCGTGGCGGCTTTACGGTGGATATGAAGTGGAGTGGGGGCAAACTCCAGCAGGCTGTCGTCCGTTCGAAGATCGGCGGTACGCTCCGCCTGCGTTCCTACGTGCCCCTGAAGGGTAAGGGTCTGAAGCCTGCTCAGGGTGAATGTCCCAATGACCTGCTCCGTCCTGCTGACATCCAGCAGCCGCTGAGGTCTGCGGAACTTGCTAACTTTGAGATACTTCCCGTCCAGAAGGTATACGAATATGATATTGAAACTGTTGCAGGAAATATTATCATTTGTAACCTTTCAAACGATTGAAACAAAAACGAAAATAAATGTAACGCAAAACAAAAAGACTAATGGTTTTTTGCCGTATCTTTGCACCGTCATAAGTGACAGATTAATAGAATTGTTTTAGTTATATTAGTATTAGTAGTTAGTAGTTTTTCCTACTTCGGGGCAATGAAAGGCGTTTCGATTGCCCCGTTGTTGTTTTCTGACGTGAACGTTTTTCTGAACCAAATAGTATTTACCCAAACAAAATAGAAAATGAAACATTATTTATTATCACTTTCTTTCGTGCTCTGTGCCAGTATCACGGTGTCGGCGCAGACACTGCCTTATCAGAATCCTAACCTGAGCGCCAAGGAGCGCGCCAAGGATCTCTGCAGTCGTCTCACCCTTGAGGAGAAGGCCCAGTTGATGCTCGATGAGAGCCCGGCTATCCCCCGTCTCGGCATCAAGAAGTTCTTCTGGTGGAGCGAGGCCCTGCACGGTGCTGCCAATATGGGCAATGTCACCGTCTTCCCAGAGCCTATCGCGATGGCCTCGTCGTTCAATCCTGCTTTATTATATAAGGTGTTCGACGCCGCCAGCACCGAGTTCCGTGCTCAGTACAACGAACGTATGTACCGTGGCTCCGGCGAGGACGAGAAGTTCCATAGCCTCTCTGTCTGGACACCCAATGTGAATATCTTCCGCGACCCCCGTTGGGGACGCGGTCAGGAGACCTATGGCGAGGACCCCTATCTGACCTCCGTGATGGGTGTGCAGGTGGTGAAGGGTCTTCAGGGACCTGAAGATGCGAAATACCGCAAACTCTGGGCCTGTGCCAAGCACTATGCCGTTCACAGCGGTCCCGAGTACACGCGCCACTCGGCCAACCTCACCAACGTGTCGCCCCGTGACATGTGGGAGACCTATATGCCTGCCTTCCAGGCCTGTGTGCAGGACGGTAAGGTGCGCGAGGTGATGTGTGCCTACCAGCGTCTCGACGATGATCCCTGCTGTGGCTCACAGCGGCTGTTGCAGACCATCCTCCGCGACGAGTGGGGCTTCCAGTACCTCGTGGTCAGCGACTGTGGCGCCGTTTCCGACTTCTACGAGTCGCACAAGTCGTCTTCCTCGCCTGTCCACGCTTCTGCCAAGGCCACCATCGCCGGCACGGATGTGGAGTGTGGCTACGGCTATGCCTACCGTAGCATCCCTGAGGCTGTGAAACGCGGATTCATCACGGAGGCCGAGGTCGACAAGCACGTCATCCGTCTGTTGGAAGGCCGTTTCGACCTGGGTGAGATGGACGATCCCTCACTCGTCGAGTGGTCGAAGATCCCCTATGCCATCATGGACTCCAAGCAGCATCGCCAGATAGCCCTCGACATGGCGCGTCAGACCATAGTGCTCTTGCAGAACAACAATAATATCCTGCCGCTCCAGAAGAACAAGGAGAAGATAGCCGTCATCGGTCCCAATGCCGACAATGAACCGATGATGTGGGGTAACTACAATGGTACGCCCAACCATACCATCACCATCCTCGACGGTATCAAGACCAAGCAGAAAAAACTATTCTATCACGCTGGTTGCGACCTGACCTACGACAAGGTGATGGAGTGTCTGATGGCTTCTGATTGTGCCTTCGAGGGTAAGAAGGGTATGAAGGGTACCTTCTGGAACAACCGCCGCATGGAGGGCAAGCCCGTCACCACCCAATACTACACTCAGCCCTTGGCTGTCACCACCTTCGGCATGCATAACTTCGCCCCTGGTGTGCAACTCGAGGACTTCTCGGCCAAGTACGAGACGGTCTTCACGCCCAAGGAGGCTGGCGAATATGTTGTGAACGTGGACGGTTGCGGACATTTCGAACTCTTCATCGACGGCGTGCAAAAATTCCGTCACCACATCTGGCGCACCACTCCCAACCGTGTGGCTATCCAGGCTGAGGCCGGCAAGAGTTACAACATCGAGGTGCGCTTCTCGCATATCCATACCTACAATGCCAACCTGAAGATCAACATCGCCAAGGAGCATCCCATCGACTACCAGGCTATCATCAGCCAGTTGAAGGGTATCAACAAGGTCATCTTCGTGGGTGGTATCTCTTCTGCCCTCGAAGGCGAGGAGATGCCTGTCGACATCGACGGCTTCAAGGGTGGCGACCGTACCCACATCGAACTGCCCAAGGTGCAGCGCGATTTCCTCAAGGCACTGAAGGCTGCCGGCAAGCAGGTTATCTTCGTCAACTGCTCCGGTTCTTGCATCGCGCTGGAACCAGAGACCAAGACCTGCGAGGCCATCGTACAGGTGTGGTATGCTGGTCAGGAGGGTGGTACCGCCATCGCCGACGTGCTCTTCGGCGACTACAACCCCAGCGGCAAACTGCCTGTGACGTTCTACAAGAGCAGCAGCCAGTTGCCCGACTACGAGGACTATTCGATGAAGGGACGCACCTACCGTTACTTCACCGATGCCCTCTTCCCCTTCGGCTATGGCCTGAGTTATACGACGTTTGAGGTGGGCGAGCCCACTATCTCAGGGTCTTCCAGTTTATCCGGCTCCTCCGGCTATACCCTCACTATCCCTGTCAAGAACGCCGGTAAGCGTGATGGTACAGAGATTCTGCAACTCTATATCCGTAACCTGCAGGATCCCGACGGTCCGCTGAAGAGCCTCCGTGCCTTCGAGCGTGTCGAGGTGAAGGCAGGGCAGACGGTCACTGCCAACCTGAAGTTCGAACGCAAGAGTTTCGAGTTCTGGGATGCAGAGACCAACACCATGCGTGTGAAGCCCGGCAATTATGAGATTCTCATCGGTACCAGTTCACAGGACAAGGACCTCCAAAAGGTCACCCTTGAACTGAAATAAATAATACCCGAACGTTACAAAACAATAACCCTGCCTTATTGCACAATAAGGCAGGGTTATTTTCAAATAAGGGAGGGTTATTTCCCAATAAGCGTGGGTTATTAGAACGGAATCACAACACCAGCCTTCAGGAAACTGCCGCCGTCGTACTGAGTCTTGTAGTTGTACTCAGCCTTCAGAGCCAGGCTCGGAGTCAATTTAAACTCAACACCGCCACCGATGTTCAGGCCCAGTTTTGAGTCACTGTCAGAGTAACCACTGACATCCCATTTATATCCGAACAGATTAACACCTACCAAAGGATAAATCGTAAATTTGCCATCTGCCACTCTGAACAGATACTCTGCATTGAGATCTACCTCCCAAGCAGAAGTATAATCCTTCTTGAAATAGTAGTCGAACTCAGCAACGCCACGAACGTTGTCGATTAGTTCATAGCCAACAAATGCGCCGACACCAATGTTCTTGTTGTCCTCAAGTAAGAAAGAAGCGTGAGCACCAGCGGTACAAGTTCCCTGCTGAGCGAATGTAGCAACACTCATCAGCATCATACTAACTACAAAAAATAATTTTTTCATAATCGTAACAATTTAGTGATTAATAATGTTAATACGTTGCAAAGATATGTTTTTTTCTCTTAACTTCCAAATTTTTGCTAAAAAAACTTATAAAAAAGACGAAAAATAACGTACATATCATAGAATTGTTTATATTTGCACCTAGAAATACTACAATTGTACAATTCTATTATTAACATTAAACAAACAAGCGTATGAAAAAAATTATGATGATTGCCGCTTTGATGCTCATGAGCGTCGGCGCATTTGCTCAGGGAAAGTTTGCTATCGGTGCTAACGCTGGTGTTGCCCTTTATGGCAATGAGTACAATCCATTCGGTATTGGCGCAAAGTTGCAGTATGAGTTTGTTGAGAATTTCCGTGCTGAGGCTGCCTACAACTACTGGTTTGCCAAGAAGACCGACATTCTGGGTACCGAATACAAGAGTGGTGTGATGGATATCGATCTGACTCTGCAGTATCTCATTCCCGTTGCTGATAAGGTGAAAGTTTATCCCCTTGCCGGCGCAAACCTTGGTATCACACATGGTGATATATTAAGTGAGCAACAGTCTATGTTTGGCTTCCAGGCTGGTGCTGGTATCGAGTATTACTTCACGGACAATGTGAAGGCAAACCTCGATGCTAAATATCAGTACAACAAGAAAACCAAGGATGGTATTGAACTGAAGTACGACGGTCCTGTCATTCAGGTTGGTATCGCCTACGTATTCTAATCGAGACATCAGTGTCACCAAGTCAAGACGCGTATGAAAAAGATTATGATGATTGCCGCTTTGATACTTATGAGTATCGGCGCATTTGCTCAGGAACCAGGCCAGATGGCTGTTGGTGTTAACGGTGCCTATGGTTTTTCTTCTAACTACAAGACCTTTGGTGTAGGTGCCAAGTTCCAGTATGCTTTTATGAAAGAATTCCGTGCTGAGGCTTCTGGTACCTATTTCTTCAAGAAGGACTATGTGAGTGCTTGGGATGTCAACCTGAATGCCCACTATCTAATTCCCGTCTCTGAGGGCGTGAACGTATATCCCCTCGCCGGTTTAACCATCTTTGGTGTTAAGGCTGATATTGGCGGTGCAGTAGGACAGGGCATGGATTATTACAAGAATCAGGTTAAGCAGGAGTGGCTTGCAGCAGGTGGTTCTGCGTCTGACTTTGATGCTTATTGGGCACAGGTTAAAAGCCAGTATTCTCAATATGCAGATGATTCTGTCTCAGGTTCAGAGACCCGCGTAGGTTTCAATGTTGGTGGTGGTATTGAGTACTTCGTGTCACCGAATATCAAGATCAACGCAGAAATCAAATATCAGTACACCAAGGATTCCGACTGGCCAGTTATCTCTGTTGGTGCTGCCTACGTATTCTAATCCGAATTTCGTATAATCAAATAGGGTCTCGCAGCAAAACCGCTGCGAGGCTTTTTTGTATAAGGCCTGTATTTTTCAAAAAAAAGATAAAAAGTTTGGCTATTTCGGAATTTAGCCGTATCTTTGTCGCGATAATATACTTTTTACCATTAAATTAACCAACAAAGCGTATGAAGAGATTGATTTTGATGCTCATGGTGATGGTTGCATTCGCAGTAAATGCTGATGCACAAGGTTTCCTGAATAGGTTGAAGGACAGAGCAGTAAGGGCTGCCGAGAATGCCGTAGAGCGTAAGGTGGAGAGCAAGGTGGAGCGTACCACCGACGATGCGATGGACGAAGTGCTCGACGGCAAGAAGAGCAAGTCCAGCAAGAAGAGCAAGAGTTCTGATAGCGATGCTGACGATGAGGAGGAAGAAGGTCCGCAAGATACAGAAGCAGAGTATCAGCAGACCGACTTCGTGCCAGGCAGCGCAGTATTCTTCGAGGACAATCTTCAGGGCGAGCAGATGGGTGAGTTCCCTTCTAAGTGGGACCTGATTGATGGTTCTACCGATGTGGCTAGTATGAAGGGGAAGAAGTGTATCCACTTCGAGCCGAATACGAGGATCGAGCCTTTGATGACCAATCAATCCAGTTATCTGCCCGATTTCTTCACTTTGGAATGTGATTTCTGGATGAATGACCCTAAGACGGAGCTCAGCAACTGCTACGAATTTGAGTTTAACAAGAGCAATGATGAAAATGTGTATGAAATCAGAATCGGTGAGAGCTATGACAAACTCGAGGTGACCTGCCGTTACAGATCTGTTTCTGGCGATTGGCGTGATTCTGGCGGTGGCAAGACTTGGGAAATGAAGAAGAATGATTGGAGCCATTTTGCTTTGTCGTTCAACAAGCGTGCCATCAAGATATATATCAACGGTAAGCGCGTAATCAACATTCCCAATAGTCAGGCTGCCGATCGTGTAAAGATTCATCAGGCAGATTGGGGAGGCTTCCATGGCAATAAAAACTACATGTCAAACTTCCGTTTTGCTAAGGGCGGAAACGAGCTCTACGAGCGTAATGCTACCGATATGAGCGCCGTTGAGAAGGCCATCGCCGAGACCGGTAAGTTCGTTACCAACAACATTCTCTTCGAGACGGCCAAGGCTACGCTGAAGCCCGAGTCGATGGAGGAGATCCAGAAGGTGGCTGAGTATATGAAGAAGAACCCGAGCGTTCGCTTCGAGGTACAGGGACATACCGACAACCAGGGCTCTGACGCTGTGAATGACCCCCTGTCGCAGCAGCGTGCTGAGGCTGTGGTGAAGGCTCTCGAAGGACTGGGCGTTGACGGCTTCAACCTCCGTGCCGTGGGTAAAGGCTCGCACGAGCCCGTGGCTGACAACAAGACGGAAGCCGGTCGCGCCAAGAACCGCCGCGTGGAATTCATCAAGAAGTAAATCTATACATTTTAATCAAAGCACAGGGGGGATACCCCTTGTGCTTTTTCTTTTAAACCAACCATTTATGAAGAAATTAAGTATCGTATTGATGTGTATCGCGGCCCTCGCACTGACGGCCTGCGGTGGAAAGAGCAGCGGCAGCGGCTCAAGTGGTGAATCAGAAGGTGGCTCAGGCAATGCCTCTGGCCTCGTCGACGGAAAATGGCCTGCAGCCATCTACGACAAGTACGGCTACACGGAGATTCCCACCAAGGGACATATCGTGTGCACCGAACTCTCAGGCGAAGAAGCCTCTTATCTCTATCGGGTGTACTACAAGGGTGTGACCCGCGAAGAACTTCAGGCTTGGGTGAAGTCGCTCAAGGAAAAGGGCTACCGCATCGCCGACTGGCAGCAGGAGAAGATCGACAAGGCTGCCTGGGACTCTGACATCTTCCTCTATCAGCCCGAACAGGGCAAGGATATCCGCCTGCGTATCGGCTTCGACTTCGAAAAGGATATGTCCTTTGAATACTATGCCGATGAGCCTAATCCCGCTTACGAGATTGTGAAGCGTGGCGAGGGTGACGACGAGCAGATGTATATTGACTACAACTTCACCGTGTCGCTCAACAAGTTCAAGAACCAGCCCGATGTATCGGGTTCGTTTGATGCTCTTGGCATCAAGGCAGAAGACCTGGCCGGCATCCCCAATGTGCGTGTGGTCAACGTGCAGAGCAGTGCCACAGGTGGCTCCATCGGTTTCGGATTCTATGCTGACCACATGTTGGCTGATGGCGACTTCGATGCTATCCACAACAAACTGGCTGATGTGTTCGAGGCTAAGGGCGTGAAGTGCTACCATACCTTCAGCGGCAAGGAGATGACTGCTGAGCAGTTGAAGGCCGACAAGGTGCGCAGTTACATCGTCGAAAAGGATGGTAAGAAGTATCAGATGATGGGCATGAGCGATGACCGCGTCGGTGACTTCGGAGGCGGTATCGACTTCCGTTTCATGATGACAAAGAAGTAAGCGGAATTGCTGAGTAAGAGAATTCTTTTCGCAGCAGTATTGCTGATGATATGTGTCTGTGTCGAGGCGCAAATGAAGCGTTACGACACAGATTTTCTGTTGTCGCGGAAAAACTTCGTGATGACAATGCCCATCGAGGTGGAGCGCGACCAAATCTATCTGCCCGTCACCATCAACGGCAGGCAGTACCGCTTTAAACTCGACACGGGTGCCAGTCAGGGCGTGATCTACGACGATGTGGAGTTGCCTGGTCTTAAGGAACTGGGATTCATCAAGTCGGAGGATGCCATTGGCGTGAGTCGTCAGGTGACAACGGTGGAGTTGCCTCCCATCACCCTCGACTCGCTGACCATCAGCGGTTTCAAGGTGCAGCGGATGAGGCGTAACGTGGTGCGCAGGGGCGAGGACGGCATTATCGGCTTTGCCCTCTTCCATCGCGGACTGGCTGCGCGCATCGACACAAGGGCGAGGCAGATGACCCTTACTGACCGAAAGGCCTATTTCCGACGGGCTGCGGGCGAGGCTTTGAAAAATCGATTGAAGTGGCACGTGCCTTATGTCAATATCTCCCCGTTTGAGGGCACGACAGAAGAGGTGCTCTTCGACTCAGGCAGTCCGCTGCTCTATGCTATCAACAGCAGGAGTTTTGTGCAGATGCAGGCCTCCGCTCCCTCTGTGGAGAGCCAGATAGAGGGCACCACCTTCGGCAGTCATGCCATAGGCCATTTCGGCAGCGAACATTCGCATCAGATTACGCTGTTGTCGCTCGACAGCCTGAAATGGGGTGGCTTTAAGTTAGAGGAAGTACACTGCAATACGGTTCAGGGAGGCTCGCATATTGGGGCTCCCTTGCTCCGATACGGTGCCATGATCATCGATCCTTTCCGCAAGCAATTGGTTTTCCAGCCTTACGACGGGCTCACATCTTGTATTGTGGCGAATCGCCGCCCGGATGTCGTCATCGTCGAGAAAGAGGGGAAAGCGATGATTGGGATGGTGATGGAGCAGGGTAGGGCCTGGCAGGCTGGCTTCCGCCACGACTATGTCATCGAGAAAGTCGATGGCGAGCCCATCACATTTGATCAGTTCAACAGTTACCGCTGGGTGAAGGATCAGGAATACGAATTCACCCTCCGCCTGCCCATCGGCATCCTCACCACCCTCCGCGCCCTCTGGCCCCTGCAATTTAATCAGAAATAGGCCCTAGGCAATCCTAGGCTCTCCTAGGCTCACCTAGGACTACCTAGGATCGCCTAGGACCACCTAGGACCACCTAGGATCGCCTAGCGCTGCCTAGCCTCCCTAGTCTCCTAGCCCCTCCTTGCTTCTAGTTCTTCTATCCTCCGCTTCAGTTCAGCATTCTCGGCTTTTAGGTGCTGGTTCTCGGCTTCGAGGGAGTGCAGATAGGTGTCCTGCTGCTGGCGATAGCCTGTGCGTGCAGCGTGCATGCGCTCCTTGATGCCACCCTCCTTTACAAATCGCTGTTCCAATTTCTCGATATAGGCGCACATCATCCTATCCGTCTGGTGGCAGAGGGTGAGTAGCAGGTTAGCCATCTCTTCATCGTTCATCTTTGATACCAACGGGGCGTATGTATCATAGTCATTATGCGTGTGGCAGAAATCACGAAGTCGCTGTTGGCGTTCGCTGTCGGCTGCCCATAACGAAAGGTGATGGGTGTTTAGATAGTCTTGATAATCGGCCCGCAGTTCTTGGAGACTTCCCCGAGCCACGTTCAGCAGTTTGATCTCCATCTCAGAACTGGTCTGCCCGTCTTCGCTGCCTTCCACGATGTTTTGCTTGCCAGAGCGTGCGGCTTGCACCATTTGATCCACGGTGCGATCACCATGAAGAGGGAGAAAACGCTTGCAGAACACCACTGTCAACTGATAGATGGTATCGCTCTTGCGATAGATGTAGAGGTCTTTCCAAACGACGGCTTTTCTTAGTATTTTACCTTTTGTGTATGATTCCATAATAATTGATTTTTGAGATTCTAGGTTATCCTAGGTTATTCTAGGCTATCCTAGGCAGACCTAGGAAAAACTAGGAGGCCCTAGGCAATCCTAGGATCCCCTAGGACTGCCTAGGATCACCTAGGATTAGTGATTGCGGAAGTTCCACTTCGAGTTGTCGCTGCTGAAGTCATACTTGGCGAGGGTGGGGGTGGAGTCGCCTGCAGAGTAGAGGCAGAACTCCTTGTTGATACCCTCTTGGCCAGGGATGACCTTCGGCATGATGCGGAAGGTGCCGTCGGTGAGTTGCTCTATGCGCCAGAGTTGTTCGTCAGCGCCAGTATACTCAGGAACGGTGATCACTTCCTTGTCGGCAGTAGCGGCGAGGGCACGCTCTGTACCTTCGATCACGATCTTGAAATAGGTATTGCCGAGGTAGGCGCCCTTACCCTCTACAGGTGTGACGGTCCAACGCTGGTGGGGACGGAACATATAGTCGCCGATGCGGGCGGGGATGTCACCCTTCGGCCATGTGCCGATGACCTGATCCAATGTCTGGTTAGCCACGGGCTGTGGGGGAGCAGCGTTCTGCTGGGGTCTGCCACCACCGAAGCCACCAAAACCACCGGCACGGGCCACATTCATGCGGACGAAGTCAACCGTCAGTTCGAGGGCATAGCCACGACGCTCTGACTCAATCTCGAAGGTACCGCCCTTGAACTGCTCGCCACAATAGGGCCAGTCGTTCTTCCAGAGCAGGGGACGGATAGCCAGTGTGGAGCGGCCACCCATGTCGAAGTCGGCCTCCCAGTGGAATGATGCCACCTCTACGCCTTCGTCGATAATGGTGCGTCCGAAGTGTCCGGCACCCGTCTTGCGGTCGCCAGCGGCTACCACCATCCTACCGCCACCATGGTACATGTCACGGCCTACGTTGTCGATATACGGACCCTCGGGGCTCTTGGAACGGCCTACTACGATATTATAGGTAGAGTTAACACCGTCGCAGCAGGTGCCGTGGGTGCCGAGCAGGTAATACCAGCCATTGCGACAGATGAGGTCGGAGGCCTCACAGTCGATGGCGATGTCCTTCTCTACGTTGCCACTCTTACGGAAACCGGTTGTCGGATCCAACTCAATCAGACGGATAGTACCGAAATAGGTGCCGTAACTGACCCACAGACGACCTGTGGAGGGGTCGAGCATGATACCCGGGTCGATGGCGTCCTGATCCTCCATACCGTCGGAGAAGCAGACCTCTACAGCCTCAGACCATTTGAAGTCGGGTGACTTTGGGTCGAGGGTCTTGTTCCACATGGTGAGGATACGGCCTGCGTGACCGCCTCCGAGACCACCACCCGTTGCACCGTAGATGCAGAGGTAACGGTCGCCGATCTTGATCACATCGGGGGCTGCACCGCCTCCGGGGCGCTCTGCACCGCTGTTCCAAGTCCAGCCGTCCTCAGAGATCAGGCCACCGCCACCGGTGCCGAAAGTATAGTATTTGCCCTCGCACTCGGCGATGGTCGAGGGGTCGTGGATAAAGGGTGCGCCAATCTGCGCGCTGGCGGCTGTAGCAAGCGTCATAGCCGCAAGGATGCTATATAGTCTTTTCATCTTTATTTCTGATTTAAATTGATCTTGTAGTTCTTGACAGGATTACCATTCTCGTCGAGGAAGCGGACGCAGAAGTCGCTCATGCCCGGGCCATTGATGACGGCACCGCGCAGGATATTGCGGCCCTTCTTGAGGGTGATGCGGTTCGACATGGCGTCGTCCTTTACCATACGACGGTCGCCAGAGAGCAGCAGCGTCTCCTCGCCGTTGAGCCACCACATAGAGGCGGAGTTAGAGCCAACGGCCAGACGGACATTCTCGATATCCTCGTCGCAGTCGATGATGGTGACGGCCCAGAAGAGCACGCCATAGATCTCCTCACCCCACTTCTCGGCAAAGCGGAAGAGTTTCACGTTCATGTTCTCGCTGTCGAGGGCATGCCAGGTGAGGTTTTGGGTGACAGTCTTCACCTGTGGTCCCTGAGGCTGTTGCTGGGCACCGAATCCACGTCCGAAGCCTGCGGGAGCCTGTTCCTGCTGGAAGACAGCCTTCACCTTCTGACCGTCCTTCGGAATGATGGTCTGCTGACCCTTGAAGTACTCTCTGTTGAAGTGCTCACGCAGATAAGAGTCGGTAAATACGGTATTGCCGCTGTTGGGCTTGGTGATAGGCTCTAAGAGCAGCCAACGGTGGATGAAACCTTCGTCGTCGGGCTGTGCTGTGGTATTGGCAGCAACAGGTGAGAAGTACTTCGGACGGTTCTTGAAGCGGACATAGTCGACGCTGAGTGCGCCCTCGCCCTCGTTGGTGATCACGAGGTTGGTCACGCCCTTGGGAACATATTCCAGTTTGGCTGTCTGAGTGAGCCACTGGTTACGCTGGTCGCGGTTGAAGCGCATCATCATACCGCCTCCAGGACCTGCACCACCTGCGGGTGGCTCTGGTGGTCTCACCGTCAGTTTGAGGCGTGCAATGACCTTACCCTTGGCGTTGCCCTCACGGATGCAGAACTCAGTATTGTCGGCAGCCTTGACGCTCATGATGAGGTAGCCGTCGGTGATCATGCTGAAGTCAACATCGTTATACTGGAGCCAACTGCCCTTCGTAGGCAGGGTAGCCATATAACTGCGGAAGGTGTTGACGGTATCGATGAGTTCTTCTGTCACGCCTTCACTTGCACTGCTGAAGCGGTCGATCTCAATCTTCTCAGTAGCCTTGTTGATACCCACGCCACGGATGGTCTGCTTTACCTCCTGGATGGTGCCGTCGGCATTGAAGAACAACTTCTCGATGCAGGCTGAACGGCGCTTGTCGTCGCTGGGAGAGAACCAGTTGCGATGGTAGAACAGATACCACTGGCCCTTGAAGTTGATGATGCTGTGGTGGTTGGTCCAGCAGCCGTTGGGCTGTTCGGCCATGATCAGACCCTTGTACTCGTAGGGACCCATCGGGTTCTTACTCATGGCGTAGCCGAGAACCTCGGTGTTCTCCCTTACATACGGATAGGTGAGGTAGTACCAGCCGTTAGCCTCGAAAGCAAACGGACCCTCGGCCTGACGGCTGGGCAGACCTTCGAGACAGTTGACGCCAACCATCTCCATCTCGCGCTCACGGAACTTGACTTTCGTCTTGGGGTTGTCGTCGGCCAGTTCCTTCATGTTGGGCTTGAGTTTGGCGCAACGGCCGTTGCCCCAGAAGAGGTAGGCATTGCCGTCGGAAGCCTGAAGCACGCACGGGTCGATACCGTTGACACCCTTGATGTTCTCAGGCTCAGGAATGAACGGGCCTTCAGGGCTGTCTGCGATGGCCACACCGATGCCGAAGCCACCACCTGCCTGAGGAGCAGAGGGGAAATAGAAATAGTACTTTCCGTTCTTCTCGACGCAGTCGGGCGCCCACATCGAATAGGAGTTAGGTCTTACCCAGGGTACTTTGTTCTGGGTGACAATCACACCGTGGTCTGTCCAGTCGGTCAGATTTTCGGATGAGAACACGTGGTAGTCTTCCATGCAGAACCAGTCCTGCCGCTGTCCCACGGGAGGCTTGATGTCGTGCGAGGGGTAGAGATACACCTTGTTGTTGAATACGCGAGCCGTCGGATCAGCCGAGAACTGGTCGCGTATGATGGGATTCTGTGCCGCTGCGAGGAGAGGCACACCCATGAGAATGACACATAGTAATTTTTTCATTCGCGTTAATATTAATTGAATAATTGGACGTTTTTTAAGTTTCAGTTGCAAATATACGCATTATTTCTGAATTAGATGCTTTTTTCCTAAAATGGTTTAGTTATAAACCATCACTTTACGGGGAATTGTTACATTTGGAAAAATAATCGTAACTTTTTCCAGAAATGTCACAGAATAAATAAAGAGTGCCGCGTCGTCTCGACGCAGCACTCATCAAAATACCAAAACAATGTATACCTAAGTACTAACTGTATTTTGTATTAATAATACTTATTCATTGTTGCCTCTGTATGCCGGGTTCTGGTCGCAGAGCGGGTTCTTGATGATCTCGTCCTCAGGAATCGGCATATCCATCTTCATGTCGTTGTACTCGTAGTCACGGTTGGTCCAGGGTACATCCTTCAGATCCTCAACGTTACGCTTCGGATAGTTGGTCTTTACGTGATCGGCCATGAAGCCAGACTTCTGCATATCCGGACGGAGACACCACTCACAGTTGAACTCCTTACGGCGCTCTGTGTTAACAGCCACCTTCCAAACCTCTGAAGAGAAGCCCTTCGCTGCAGCATACGCTGTATAGTATTCCTTAGCTGGCTTACGCAACTCGTCGTTGCTGCCGAAAGGAATAGGATACTCAGTGCGGTTCTTGTAGAAGATACCACCATCGCTCTCTACACCGTCTTCACGACCTACCCACTCAGCGAAACTGTTGTAGTAAGGCAGATATTTGTCGGTCAGAGCCTGCTCCTTGCCAGCCTCCAACTTACCGAAGGCACGCTCACGCAACTTGTCAATCTGTGCCCAGCCCTCAGCCTCGTTACCTGTACGGAAGCAGCACTCAGCATAGTCAAGCATCACGTTAGGAAGACGCTTCCAGTAGATAGGAGTCGGGCTCCAGTGACCGTCGCCCCAAGCCTTATAGTTTGCAGAAGCAGTACGCCACATCTTAGAACTCCAGATAGCAGGTGCCCACTCACCATTGTTGAAGTGGAACTGCTTGGTAGCGGTACCAGAAGCACCCTTACCGAGAACCTCCTGCAGATAGGGGTTCACACCGTAGATGGCGGGCTCATACCAACCCTCATACTGAGCATCGTATGCTGCGTTGTTTGGATCGATCTGAGGCACAGCACCAGTAT
Organism: Prevotella sp.; assembly: GCA_017618275.1. GTDB lineage: Bacteria > Bacteroidota > Bacteroidia > Bacteroidales > Bacteroidaceae > Prevotella. Next base: position 11,268 of record JAFZUS010000197.1, on the reverse strand, counting down.
AACAAGAACCAGAGCGGCGCTTGTCACCTTTCTCATAGCAAGAGTACCACTCCCAAGAGAGGTAGAGTGAACCCCAACCGCCGTTCTCAGGACATGCGGTGTACCACTTCAGCATCAACTTAGAGGTCAGGTTACCCCACTGTCCCCAGTTGGTACCCTCGTCGAGTTGCTCGCACCAGATGGTCTCAGGTCCCCATGCAGAAGCGGGATCCCACAGTGTTGTGAATGAATCGTTCAGTTTGTATGGGCCTTCGCTCAAAATCTGCTTGAAGCAAGAGGCTGCCTTCTGATAGAGTTGTGCTGCTGCAGAAGCATCCTGAGTCTGGCCATTGGCGCCATCAGTCAGACGATAAGCCTTCCACATATAGGCATCACCCAAGAATGCGAGGGCCATACCCTTGGTAGCGCGACCATATTCTCCATTCCAGGGAGTCCAGTCAAGCAGATTGGCTGCTGCCTCGAAGTCCTCGATGATGAAGTCCCACATCTCAGCGTAGGTCTCTGCACGAGCCTTCTGCGGGGTGTTAGAGAAGTTCTCACCAGTTGACAGCATGGGTACACGACCGAATGTGGTAGCCAGCCAGTGGTAGTAGAAACCACGGAGTGCGCGACCTTCACCTTCCAGATATTTCTTAGCGTCACCAAGACCCTCTGCAGTCTCAAGACCTGCCAGATAGTCGTTGGCACGTACGATACCATGATAGACATGCTTCCAGCCGCTCAGAAGTTCAGATGAACCAGAGTTCCAGGCCTGTACGTTCCAGTTCTTATCCCAACCAGTTGCCTGGGTATCGATAGTGGGGTGACAACCTGTGAAGAGGTTGGGCTTGAAACCCCAGTCGCCGTCGTAGTTGTCGTTCGGCATCATCATATCGTAAACGCCGTTCAGACCTTTCTTGGCGTTATCAACATTCTCATACAGGGCATCGGTAGCGACGATCTCGTACTGGTTAACCTCCAAGAACTCTTCGTTGTCGCAGGAAGTAAGACCAAGACCTGTCACGCTGCACAATGCTGCACTTAATAAAATATATCTTGTCTTCATATTTGTATTTATTTTTTTACCTTATAACTTTTTTACCTTTTTATTCTTAGAAGGTTACGTTGATACCACCCATGAAGGTGCGGGGCTGCGGATAACGACCGGTGTCGAGACCTGTGTAGAGGACAGAACCGCTACCGCACTCAGGATCGCCGTACTTGTTGTAACCAGAGATGCAGAGCAGGTTGCTAACACCTACGTATACGCGAGCCTTCTGGATAGACAGCATGTTGCTGATCTGCTTCGGCAGTGTGTAACCAATCTGGAGGTTAGAGATGCGGAGGAAGTCACCGTTCTTAACCCACATGTCGCTGACACGGAAGTTACGGTTAGAGTCGATGATGCTCAGACGGGGCAGACTACCGCTACCATTGCGGAAGGCCTGATCGTAAGCCTCTGCCAGGATGTTAGGTGTGCACTGGTCGTCCAACTGACGCATAGAACTCATCTTCATGGCTGAATAAGACAGGATGTCCTGACCGAATACACCATACATGTAGAGGTTGAAATCCCAATCCTTATAAGTAGCGCTGAGGTTCAAACCGTAGTTCAGAGCGGGGAAACCGTTGCCAAGGATCTGGCGGTCGTTAGAGTCGATCTTACCATCGTTGTTGATATCCTTGAACTTCATATCACCAACTGCCAATGGGTGGTCACCGTCAACCTTAGTCATTTCATCGTTCAAAGTACCATCCTCAGGATTCCTCAGTTTCTCCTTGTAAGCGGCCAGGTCAGCCTCATCCTTGATGATACCGTCGGTTACGTAACCGTAGAATGAACCTACAGCCTCGCCTTCCATACAGATAGAGTGGTTGTTCCAGTCACCGTTACCATCGATAGCACCGACCTGAGAACCGTCAATTGTTCCTGAGTTGCTAGAACAGGTGTTGTACAGAGGATCACCCATCTTCTTTACCTTATTCTTAATGGTAGAACCGGTCAGACGAGCGCTGAAGCCGAAGTCCTTAGTGAACTGCTTGTGATAGCCAATAGCGAACTCGAAGCCCTTGTTCTGAATCTCACCATAGTTGGTATAGATTTCTGTGTAACCGGCTGTCGGACGAATCTGTTGTTTGAGGAGCAGGTCCTTGGTGTTCTTGATGAAGTAGTCCAAAGTGATATCCCAGTCGTTCAGGAATGCGAAGTCGATACCGAAGTTCAGCATCTCAGTGGTCTCCCACTTCAGGTTGGTATCTACGAGGTCGGAGAGCCAACCACCTACACGCTGACGGTTACCACCAAAAGCACCTGCGATACCATTCTGTCCGTAGAAGTTGTAAGCAGCGTTACCATTATCAGAGTTCAGGGCTGCAATGGCCTTACCCTGAAGGTTACCAGCGTTACCAGTCTGACCCCAACCCACACGGAGTTTCAGGTTGTCAACTGCCTTGATGTCCTTCATGAACGGCTCCTCGCTGATACGCCATGCACCAGCCACTGAGGGGAATGTACCCCAACGGTTACCAGAACCGAAGTTAGAACTACCGTCCTTACGGATGGTACCTGTGATGATGTAACGATCCATCAGGCTGTAAGAAGCACGAGCGAAGTAAGAGATGGTGTGTACGTCTGCATTGTATGCACCACTACCCTGTTTGTTGTCAGGATCGTTTGTCAGAGCCAAGTTACGGTTCCACTCAGAGTCGAAGTCACGGGCGCTTGCGCTTACCCACTGTCCCCAAGACTTGCCAACCTCATTACCGAGCATCAGCGTCAGGTTGTGGATATCGTAGTTCAGATTGTAAGTCAGGTAAGTCTGAATACCGAGGCTGTAGCCGTGGCTGTTGTTCAGAGAGAATGAATAGGTCTGGTCTGAGCCAGAAGGCAGCAACACTTCAGTCCACTGACCGTTGATCTGGTTGTAACGTGTACGTCCACCAGTGTAGTCAGAACTGTTGTTACCCCAGTATGTATAAGTACCCTGACTGCGTACATCCAGTTTATGATTCTTGGTCTCCAAGAATGTCACATCGATGAAAGCGGTGGTCTGGATACGGTCGAAACCGTTGCGGGCGCGCTCGGCGTTCTGCATCTGAGTAGCGTATGGGTTGGCGGCGATAGAGGTGTTACCTTCCCATCCGTTAGGAGTCATCAGGTAACCAGCACCGTATGTTCCGTCAGGATTTTCCAGATTGACATGAACCATACCCTTGCTCAGATCGTTCTGATCATAGTAGTCCAGAGTCGGAGTCATTGATGCGAAGTCACGGAGTGAAGACAGGTTCTGGTTGTTACCCATACCGGCGTTAGAACCGTGGCTCTCACTGTGGGTGTAGTTGATGTCACCACCGACTTCTAAGTACTTGTTCACCTTGGTGCTGACGTTGGCACGGGTGGTAAAGCGCTTGTAGTTCGTGTTCACAACCAGACCGTTTATATCGCTGTAACCGAATGAGAGGTTGTACTGTGTCTTGTCGTTACCACCGTTGACAGAAGCACCATACTGCTGCTTGAAGGCGGCACGTGTCATTTCCTTCTGCCAGTCGATTTCCTGTGCACCTGTGGGGTTGTTCCACAACTGGTTGATGAACATGGCACCGTCGTTGTTCTTAGCCTCCTTAATAGCGGTAGTATACTGAGAAAGACCCATTACGTCGAGGGTATAAGGCAGTGTCTGCAGACCGAAGTCAGCAGTCAGTGTAATGTTGGTGTGACCCTTCTGGCCATGCTTGGTCGTGATCATCACAACACCGTTAGCACCTGCAGAACCGTAGATAGCGGTTGCAGAGGCATCCTTCAAGATCTCAATACGCTCGATATCGGCGGGGTTCACGAAGTCGGCACTTGTACCAACCTGTACACCGTCCACAACGTAGAGAGGAGAAGCGTCACCATTGATAGTTCCGACACCACGGATGCGGATGGCTGCCTTGCCGTCAGGAGAACCGTCCTGCTGTGTAACCATCACACCGGCAGCAGAACCCTGCAGGGCCTGACCGATATTGGTGGGTACGCGCTTCATGACTGCTTCCTGATCGACGGTAGCAACAGATCCGGAGATGTCGCTCTTCTTCATCGTACCATAACCTACAACCACCACGTCGTTCAGCATCTGGGCATCTTCCTTCAGCGTGACGTTGATGTTGCTCTGTCCGTTGACCTTGATGTTCTGAGGAACATAGCCAACATAAGAAATGTTCAGGGTAGCGTTGCTGGCAGCCTCAACACTGAAGTTACCATTAAAGTCGGTGATGGCACCGACATTGGAACCCTGTACTTTCACAGTTGCACCGATGATCGGTTCACCTGCTTCATCATTCACCGTTCCCTTGACGAGGCTCTGAGCCAATGCTCCCATTGGGAACAAACAGAGCAGGAACAGTGCCACTAACGGCTTTTGTAGTGATTTAAAATTCCACATACTTTTAAATTAATTAGTTAGATAATTGTGACTTTAATATTTAGGTTTACATGTATTCACATACTTGTTTTGTTAGGTGTTTCTACCTTATTATATAATATAGTCTGTCCTTTCGAAAGTTATCGGGTGCAAAGGTATTATAAAATTAACATACACGCTTTGTAAAATGAAACAAACACTTTGCGAAATGTAACAAACATGCAGAATGTTGCGTCAAATAGGGGTAATGTTACATGTAGAACAATCAAATTCCTAACTATTTTTTGCAATAACGCAACAGTTTTTCAGTAAAAAGTTGTATCTTTGCAGCATCAATTGAAACGCGATGAAACTAACAACAATCATCAATGCTCATAGGTGGTGGATGCTGACGGCTGTGTTTGGCGTGGCCGTGTTTTGCTTCTGGTTGTTCTTGATGCCCCATCTGATGATGGCACGGGAACAGATGCAGTTGTTCCTGTGGAATACGGACTACCTTTGGGAGCGTCTTGCCGTGCCTGGAGGACTGGCACAATACCTAGGCGAGTTTGTTGTGCAGTTTTTCCTGAATCCTGTCTATGGGGCGCTCTGGTATGTGGCGCTGTTCGTCGCAGCCCAACAGTTGACATGGAGGCTCATCCGGAATAAGAAGTATTGTCTGTTAAGTTTTGTGCCCTCGTGTATTCTATGGTATCTGGCGTGCGTTCCTAATATTCCGATGACACCGATTGTGGCTGTCGTGCTGACGTTGGGCCTGATGAACCTGCTTCCGAAAACAAGGAAAGCCCGTCGGACAATGGTCTGCGTAATGGCGCCTGTAGGTTATTGGCTGTTAGGTCCTGCCATCGTGTTGTTGGCAGTTCTGTTTGTTCCTGCCGTTCTGCTCCTTGCTTTCTGTATCGTGGGCAGTGCCTGGTTGACCCCCTATCCCTTGCGTCAGGTCGCACGTGGCATCGACTATTACTGGGAAGGCGACAAGGTCGGCTCATATGAAGAGATGACATACGACGTGCTGATGCGGCGGAAGCAATGGAAAGCGATGACGGACAGATACGAAAAGAATCCGACGGAGTCACTGGCTATCCGTAATGCCGTGCTCGTGGCTCTCTGGAGCCAGCAGCGTATCAGTCAGCAGGAGTTGATGAGTGGACTAGACCTCTCTAACCAGACGTTGAAGAGCGTGTCGTCGGCCTTTCTGATGAGTGAGGTCAGTCTGCCGATTAGTATGGTGAATATATCACAGCGTTCGGCTTTCGAGGCAATGGAGGCTATACCTAATTATAATAAGAGTGCGCGAGCCTTGCATCGTCTGGTGGAGACGAACATCATTACGGGCCAGTATGATGTGGCGCGGAAGTATATCGCCATCTTGGAGGAGACCACCTTCTATCGTGGCTGGGCTCAGAAGATGAGTCTGCTGGTAGAACATCCGGAGCAAATAGGAAATTATCCGTTGTATCAACGTTTAAAGGATGTGTATGACAATGGCAATGATATGTTCTTTTTTTAAATGAAGAATGAGAAATGAGGAATGAGAAATGTTGATTACATTATCATATTGACTGTGGGATGGATTCTGGCGGCTTGTAGTTCGAAGCCGACGGATGTCAACAATGTGGATGCCCTGCCGGAGATCTATCCCGATTATGTGGGTGTGACGATACCCGTCGGCATTGCCCCGTTGAACTTTGCGATGGCTGATGAAGCCTTTGAAACAATTGATGTGGAGGTGAAGGGTACAAAGGGAGGCAGCATCCATGCCAATGGTGCATTAGCCGACTTCGACATCGACGCATGGCATCAGTTGTTGGAGCAAAACAAGGGCGCCACCTTGACCTTTACCGTCTGTGCCAGGAAGGACGGACAGTGGATACAATACAAGGATTTTTCTATGGATGTCAGCGCAGACCCGTTGGAGGCGTGGGGCATCACCTACCGTCGCATCCCGCCCAGTTACGAGATGTATAGTCAGATGGGGCTCTACCAGCGCGACCTCAGTAACTTCGACGAGACGGAACTGTTGCAGAACACACGGACGCCGAACCAGTGCGTGAACTGTCATACCGCCAACCGTACGAATCCGGACCAGTATCTGTTCCATGTGCGTGGCGACCACGGGGCAACGGTAATAGGGAGTGAGAAGGTGAGAAGGGGAGAAGGGGAGAAGTTGGAACTGTTGCAGGCGAAGAATGACTCCATACGTGGCTCGATGGTCTATCCCTATTGGCACCCAGGAGGCCGTTACTGTGCCTTTTCCACCAACAAGACCTCGCAGATGTTCCACACGAACATGAAGAACAAGCGCATCGAGGTCTATGACTCCTCGTCGGATGTGTTTGTCTATGACACCGAGACCCATACCATCCTCCGTGACACACTGATCATGAAGAAATACTGGGCGGAGAATACGCCAGCGTTCTCGTCCGACGGCCAGTGGCTCTACTTCACGACAGCCTTGAGACAGGTATACCCCACCGACTACGATCAGGAGAAATACAGTCTCTGCCGGGTCAGTTTCGATGAGAAGACGGGTCGGATCGGAGAACAGGTGGATACCCTTATCAATGCCCGTGAGACGGGCAAGAGTGTTTCGTGGCCACGTCCTTCTTACGACGGACGCTATCTGATGTACACCCAGACGGACTACGGTTACTTTACCATCTGGCATCCTGAGGCCGACCTCTGGCTGCTAGACCTTGAGACGGGTGAGACACGTCCGATGACAGAGGTAAACAGCGACAGGGCAGAGAGTTTCCATAATTGGAGTGCAAATAGTCGTTGGTTTCTTTTTACCAGTCGTCGGGAGAATGGCCTTTACACGCAGGTCTATCTGGCCGCTTTCGACAGGCAGGGTAAGGCTACGAAGCCCTTCCTCCTGCCGCAGCGGGATCCCAAGCAGTTCTACCGTCGGCTGTTATATTCCTATAACACCCCCGATTTTACCTCCCGTCCTGTCGATACTGATGCCAGTAAACTGGCAAAGCGTATCAACGGAGACGAGCGGACACCAACGAAGATGGCGGTTAGGAATTAGAAATGAGGAATTAGGCTTATGAAGAAAGTCCTTATAATTATCTCGCTTCTGCTGTGTTGTCTTCTGTCTTTTGGACAGACAAGGCATTTCTATACTTCAGAGAAACTGTCGAGTAACCAGATCACGCATATCCGTCAGGATAACATAGGGTATATCTGGGTGGGAACGGAGTATGGACTGAATAAGTATGACGGCTACCGCTTCACAAACTATCTCCATGATCCTGACAACCAGGCTTCGCTGAGCAACAATATCATTTCCAATCTCTTCGTTGACTCACAAGGCCATCTCTGGGTTGGTACCAATAAGGGACTTGACAGGTATGATATGGCGAGTGACCAGTTTGAGCATATCCGTCTCGAGGGTGCCAAAGGTATTCCCCGTATCAACTCAATCATCCAAGAGGACGAGGAGCATTTGTTAGTGGGAACGGCTGGATATGGATTGTTTCGTCTGAATATCACGGACCTCTCTTCACAGATGTTGGAAGGCTATTCCATAGGGGACAACGACTACTTCAGTTATATCATGATTGATAGCGAGGGCGCTTTCTGGAAGACGGGTCATGGCAGCAAGATCGTCAGACGTTCACCCGATGGGCACTTGCAGGAATTCGATTCACCATACGGCACAGTATCAGGCTTTGTTGACTATGAAGGCGGTTTGGTGATGGTGTGCATCCACGGACTGCTCTATTATCGTGACGGCCAGATGTATAAAGACTATTTCGATCTAAGTGCCCTTGGCAAGAAAGAACTGCTGTTCCGAACAGCCATGATAGACCGTCGCGGAAACCTCTTTGTGGGGACGATGGGCAATGGACTCTGTTGGGTTCCAAGAGGAGAGCGCCAACTGAAGAGGTATGAATACCAGAGTGCTTCATTCGACCTGAACACAACGAACGTATGGTCGCTTTTCGAGGATAACCAGGACAACCTGTGGGTAGGCTGCCAGAATCGGGGACTATTGATGCTGCCCCAGCAGGAACCGCAGTTCCGCAGTTGGAAGTTTGCAGACCTGCACATGAATATCGGGGGTTCACTGACATCACTCTGCGATGGTGATAACGGCATCATCTGGTGTTCCGTGCAGAACAACGGTATATTCGCACTTGACAGCGAAGGACGTGTGGTGGCCCATCCGTCATCGCCAGAGGGTACCTATCTGATCTATCGCGACAAACGAGGCAACTACTGGGTGGGAACCAACGGCTGTGTCTATGCCTATAATCCTTATACCGGTGCTTCCCAGCAGAAAGTCGCCTTCAGTAACGGCTTTATCAACACCATTACCGACGACGGACAAGGACATCTCTTCTTCTCTGTTTTCGGCGAGGGCTTCTGTTCTTACGATACCGCCAGCGGCGAACTGCGCACATTCTCCATGCGACAGACGGACGAGAAACGTGGAAGGCTTCACAACGACTGGGTGTCACGCCTCTTTGTCGATAGCAGGGGAAAACTGTGGATATGTACGGCCTCTGGTGTCAACTGCTATGATCCTGTCGAAGACCACTTCCATCCCTATGGCTGGGAGGTCATTCTCGACTATAATACTGTCGTGTCCATCTGTGAGACTTTCGACCATCGTATTCTTCTGGGTGCGGCTACGGGACTGTTTCTCTATGACACCAAAAAGAAGGAAGCCGTAGCGTTTCCTGGTTCCGAGGCGCTCAGCAACAAAATCGTGTGCAGCATCGTTGAAGACAAGTCTGGCGACCTGTGGTGCAGTACCACGATGGGTATCTGGCAGTACCAGCGGCAGAAGAACAGTTTTGTGAGTTATATGCATGGCAACGGACTTGCCAGTCGTGAATATGTGAACGGCGTGGCCATGCATACGCCTGATGACAGGGTGTGGTTCGGAATCAGCGACGGCATCACCTCGTTCAACCCAGAAAACCTGCGCAATAGCAGATACAGGCAAGAGACTGTGCATCTGACAGGACTGTTCATCGGCGGAAATGCTGTTAACGGCAGTACACTCTCCGACGGGAAGCCCGTTGTCAATGGGTCTGTAACAGAAAGCAAACGGATCATGCTCTCCTATATCGACAATACATTTACCATGGAGTTCTCGCTCCTGAACTATTCCAATGCGGAGAGCGTGCTTTACGAGTATCGTTTGGACGGTGCCTCGGAGTGGACCAGGACGTCCGATGGCAGTAATGTGGTCTCATTCTACCACCTCCAGCCCGGATCGTATGTCATCGAGGTCAGGGCATTGGAAAACGGCATCTACACCGAGCCACAGGTCTATCATATCGTGGTGAGGCCACCATGGTACCGTTCTGCATACGCGTACATAATATATATATTGGCACTTCTTGGCATCGCCGCCCTCGTGGCGTGGGGCTATCGCCGGAGAGCCCATCAGCAGTTAGATGAGGACAAAATGAAATTCCTGATCAATGCGACCCATGATATCCGCTCGCCGCTGACACTGATCATGAGTCCGCTTCATAAACTGCTGAAACGTCATCTGGATGACGACGTCAGGGAAGACCTGAAGACCATTGAGCATAATGCCAACCGTATCCAGAACCTGGTCAACCAGATATTGGACATCCGTAAGATAGACAAGCAGCAGATGAAACTGCACTGTCAGGAGACAGACATCGTGCAGTACGTGGGTAATATCCTGAAGTTCTATGAATACACAGCCAAGGAACGGGGTATAAAACTGACGTACAACCCGGAAATAGACCGCTTGAATGTGTGGCTGGACCGTAACGGACTGGACAAAGTCCTGGACAATCTCCTCTCCAATGCCTTCAAATATACGTTCGATAACGGTGAGATCGATGTAAGGGTGTCACAGCCGGACGAGAAAACGGCGGAGTTGCAGGTGGCAGACAACGGCATGGGCATCAAAGGCGATGTCCATAGGATATTCGACCGTTTCTATCAAGGTAGTACGACACGTTCCCTTCATATCGAGGGCACAGGTATTGGGCTCAACCTTTGCAAGATGATCGTCTCGATGCATCATGGCACCATCGAAGCCAGCAACCGTCAGGATGTGCAGGGCAGCGTCTTTACGGTTCGCCTGCCGTTGGGGAAGGCGCACTTCTCGAAGGAAGACCTGCAACTGCAGGAGGAGAAAGAGAATACGAGCCATCAGAAAGCACAGTCGAATTACCGGGTTCTGGTGGTGGACGATGATGTGGAGATCGGCAATTATATCAAGCAGGAGTTGGGGGGCTATTACCATATCACATCTGTCACCAGCGGACGAGAAGCCTTGCACAAACTCCTGAATGTAGAGGCTGAAAGGCCTTTTGACCTGGTCGTCAGTGACGTGATGATGCCGGAAATGGATGGCTTTACATTCCTAAGGATGGTCAAGACGAATATGAACGTGAGCCACATACCCGTGGTCATGCTCACATCAAAGGCTGATGTCGGCAACCGTCTGGAAGGCTTGGAGAAAGGCGCTGATGCCTATCTGGCCAAACCGTTCGATATGGATGAACTGCATATGGTCATTAACAATCTCATCAACAAGACGCTGCGCTTGAAGGGGAAATTCTCTGGTAGCCAACAACAGAAAGACAAGGTCGAGGAGAAAGAGATGAAAGGCAATGACGAGCGCTTGATGGAACGGATCATGAAGGTCGTCAATGAGCATCTGTCGGACAGCGATTTCAATGTGGAGGTGCTTACCTCCGAGGTCGGTATCAGTCGTGCCCAGTTGCACCGTAAGATGAAAGATATGTCTTTTCCTGATTTCGGTTGACAGTTATTTACTCTTTTCCTGATGTGGTTGACAGTCGTTTTTCTGAACAAGTTGACACTTTACTGGAATCGTTGACACCTTTACTGAAAAGGTTGTCTTTTTCCTGAAAGAGTT
>JAFZUS010000196.1 GCA_017618275.1 Prevotella sp. | reverse complement strand
ATCTTTCAATGCAAAAATCAAGGCCTTCAGAACACAATTCAGAGGAGTTGGAGATATCAAGTTCTTTATGTATAGGCTAGCCACACTTTATTCTTGATTAGCTCAAGCTTTACCAACCGGGTAAATCCGCTGAGCCGGCATTACCCCATATTCTAACAAAAGGACCCTGGAAGCGATCTTCCAGGGTCCTTTCTTTTTTTTGCTCTGAGGTGCCTGGCGGATTCGAACCGCCGTGGACGGTTTTGCAGACCGTAGACTAAGCCACTCATCCAAGGCACCGAGTAAGCGAGTAAAGAGCGATGCTCGCATCTGCTCTTTCGAGCGCGAGGTGACAAGACCGCAGGTCAAGGCACCGAAGGTCAACGCACTTTTCAAATGCGGGTGCAAAGGTAGTCAAAATATCTGATATGGCCAAATATTTCGGCTATTTTTTATGGCAACAGTCTGCTTTTTTGTGTTTTTCCTGGCAATTATGCCCTTTTAGCGGACATCCCTCGCAGTCAGAACAGGGATCGGCATCATGTCGGAAGGGCTTGTAGACGTGCCATATCGCATAGCCAATGGCCAAGACGAGAACGATGACGACAATCGTGGTCTGCATGGGAGTCTTAGGGGGTTACAGACGGGTCAGTTTTCTGAGCAGCACCTTGTTGATGACCTGGATCCTGCGGCCGCTTTTCTCGATGTCTTCGCGTACATTATTTATATTATTGAAGAAATCGCTGAAGGCGTTCAAGAGGAAGTTCGGTTGACTGGCATCTTCGATGGCCTCAGGATTGGTCAGTATCTTGATGCCGTTGTGCTCGATATGCACGTCGATGTCAGTTCCCGTCATGATGGGGTCTCCGTCGAAGTGGATGGCTCCAGGTTCCTTGCGATGGATGTGGATGCTCTTGGCACGGAAGGTTTTGATCTTAGAGTTGTTGCCGAGCGTCTTCATAAAGAGGTCGGCGGCTATCTGGGGCGCATCGAGGGCGTTGAAGGGCTCCATGATGATGACATCCATCTCACCGTCTTTCATGGTGGCTCCAGGGGCGATGTAGGCGTTGTTGCCGTATTGCGAGGCATTGGCACAGGCAATGAGGAAAGCCTTATAGCGTTTGGCTCCTGTCTCATCCTCTACCTCGTAAGTCTCGGGCTTGTATTTCAGCCCTTCCTTCAGCACATTCTCCACGTAGGTGATGGGGCCGCGCTTGCCGGCTTCGGCGAATTTCAGCGAGATAAACGCGTCGAAGCCCATGCCGCAGGTGCAGAAGAAGGGCAGGTCGTTGATGATTCCGTAGTCGAAGTCCTCTATCTTGCAGGCATTGATGATTTCGAGGGACTTTTTTACATCCATCGGCAGACAGAGGTGTCTGGCCAGCCCGTTGCCTGAGCCGCTGGGCACAATGGCGAGGGCTGTATCCGTGTGTGTCAGCGAACGCGCCACCTCGTTGACGGTTCCGTCGCCGCCTACGGCTACCACGATGTCAATCCCCTTTTCGGCGCACTCATGGGCTATCTCAGCCGCATGGCCTGCATATTCGGTAAAGCGCAGTTCATAATTGAACTGTTCCTTGTCGAGCACAGTTTCGATAATGTTTGGAATCTCGTCCTTTGAGTGTGTGCCCGAAATGGGATTGATAATGAATGCTATGTCCCTTTTTTCCTTCATAATCGATGCAAAAATACGAAATTACTCTGAAAAATATATTTTTTATTCAAGAAAAATACTAAAAAACGACATTTATTAAGTTTTTCTTGCACGTTTTGCAAAAAATTGTGTAACTTTGCAGGCTGAAAATAAATAAAAGAAGAAAACTATACCTATATCGGAATGGGACAGTTACAAGAAAGATACAAGCATTACCGTGAGCCGCAGAAGTTTATGGAGGCTGACGTATACCCTTATTTCCGCGCCATTGAGGGAAAGCAGGGAACGGAAGTTGAGATGGGCGGCCACAAGGTGCTGATGTTCGGCTCGAATGCTTACACAGGTCTTACGGGCGACCAGCGTATCATCGATGCGGCCAAGGCTGCACTCGACAAGTATGGTTCTGGTTGTGCCGGCAGCCGCTTCCTCAACGGAACGCTCGACCTGCACATTCAGTTAGAAAAAGAGATTGCGGAATACATCGGTAAGGATGATTGTCTCTGCTTCTCTACAGGCTTCTCAGTGAATCAGGGCGTAATCCCCGCATTGCTGAGCAAGGACGATTATGTGATCTGCGATGATCGCGACCACGCTTCGATAGTCGATGGACGTCGTCTGGCTTTTGCCAAGCAGTTGCACTATAAGCACAACGATATGGACGACCTTGAGCGCGTGCTCCAGAAGTTGCCTCAGGAGGCCGTCAAGTTGATTGTGGTCGATGGTGTGTTCTCGATGGAGGGCGACCTGGCCAAACTGCCGGAGATTGTCGAACTCAAGCATAAGTACAACTGCTCCATCATGGTCGACGAGGCCCACGGTATCGGTGTCTTCGGTCGTCAGGGTAGGGGCGTGTGCGATCATTTCGGACTCACCGACGAGATAGACCTGATCATGGGTACTTTCTCGAAATCTCTGGCTTCCATCGGCGGATTCATCGCAGCCGACTGGGACACCATCAACTGGCTCCGTCACACCTGTCGTACTTATATCTTCTCGGCTTCGAATACCCCCGCTGCCACAGCCGCCGCTATGACCGCCCTGCACATCATTCAGAGCGAGCCCGAGCGCATTCAGGCCTTGTGGGATGTTACCAACTATGCCCTGAAGCGTTTCCGTGAGGAGGGCTTCGAGATCGGCGACACAGAGAGTCCTATCATCCCGCTCTATGTGCGCGATGTGGATAAGACATTCCTCGTGACGGCTCTTGCCTTCAAGGCTGGTGTGTTCATCAATCCCGTCATTCCGCCCGCATGTGCACCGCAGGACACCCTCGTGCGTTATGCCCTGATGGCCACACATACCAAGGAGCAGGTTGACCGTTCAGTCGTCGCCCTGAAGAAAATTTTCGTCGAGCAAGGTATCATTAAGTAAATAATTACGGAAAAATTTGCAGGGGTGCAATTTTTTTAGTAATTTTGCACCCGCTTTGAGAGCATCGGGGCGTAGCGCAGTTGGTAGCGCACCTGGTTTGGGACCAGGATGTCGCAGGTTCGAGTCCTGTCGCCCCGACTTCATCATAAAATAATCCCGCTGATTCAGAGTCAGCGGGATTATTTTTACTACACCAATTTTATTCCCACTCGATGGTACCTGTGGGTTTCGGAGTGAGGTCGTAGAGTACACGATTCACGCCAGGAACCTCGGTGATGATGCGCTGGGTGATGTGGTGGAGGAGTGAATAGGGGATCTCCTCGATGGTGGCAGTCATGGCATCACGTGTGTTCACGGCACGAATGATGACGGGCCAGTCCCAACTGCGCTTGTTATCCTTGACGCCAGTTGACTTGTAGTCAGGTACGATGGTGAAATACTGCCAGACCTTGCCCTCCAGCCCGTTCTTTGCAAACTCTTCACGCAGGATGGCATCACTCTCTCGCAGTGCTTCCAGACGATCGCGGGTGATGGCACCAGTGCAACGAACACCCAAGCCGGGACCTGGGAACGGCTGACGATAGACCATATTGTCGGGCAGACCGAGTTCCTTACCTACTACGCGCACCTCGTCCTTGAAAAGCAGTTTGATAGGCTCGACCAACTCGAACTGCAGGTCTTCGGGCAGGCCGCCTACATTGTGATGCGACTTCACGGGACCAGACTCTACGATGTCGGGATAGATGGTGCCCTGAGCCAGGAAACTGATACCTTCCAGTTTGCGAGCCTCCTCCTCGAAGACACGGATGAACTCTGCACCGATGATCTTGCGCTTCTGTTCGGGATCGGCTACACCAGCCAACTTGTCGAGGAAGCGGTCGGTGGCATCAACATATACCAGATTGGCATTCAGTTCATCGCGGAAAACGCGTATCACTTGTTCTGCCTCGCCTTTGCGCAGCAAACCGTGATTAACATGAACAGACACCAACTGCTTGCCAACAGCCTTGATAAGCAGAGCAGCCACTACCGATGAGTCAACACCGCCTGAGAGGGCCAACAGCACTTTCTTGTCACCAATCTGAGCACGCAACTCTTTGATCTGTTCGTCGATGAATTTCTGGGCCAGGGCAGGAGTGGTTATGCGCTCCATCGAGGCCGGACGTACGTTACCTGTAGTCATATAAGTTCTTTTTTTAAGTGAATATTTTCATTTGGTTCATTGGATGGGATGCAAAAATAAGCAAAAAATCTGAAACACCCAAGCGTTTTGCATTTTTTATATAAGATAATATTCGACTATTTTAAAGTTTTTGGCGATATGTTTGGCAGTTTTATTCTTTTTTCTTACCTTTGCAGCAACAACTAAGGCCTTTGGTATGGTTTTTCGGAAGAATCGTAGATTGATTATGTTGCTTGGGCTGCTGTTGGCGACGGTTGTTTCCGTGGCTGACAACGAGAAGGTTTTCTATGTCTATAATGCAGCCAATGGCTTGGCAGACAACAGTGCGCAAACCGTCAGTTGTACGAAGACAGGACGTCTGGTCATTACAACGATGGGACAGATAAACTTCTACGATGGCCAGAAATTCATATTTATAGACCCTACCACAGAGAACACGTATCCGCTATCTAAATACAATGGTCATGCCCACCAGTATTTTGACAAGCACCACCATCTATGGCTGAAGACACGTCATCAAGTGACGTGTGTGAACCTGACTAAAGAGAAGTTCGTGCATAACATCGTGGACGAGTTCAAGGATCTGGGAATGACCGACAAGGTAGAGGACCTCTTTGTAGACAACAACAACGATGTATGGCTCTTGACGGAAAAAGGACTCTATTCAGAGAGCAAGAAATACTATCAGGTGCAACCGAAGCGGAATCTACAGGAACTGGACACCTACGATGACAAGTATCTCCTTCTTTTCTATGACAACGGACAGTTGGATGTTCTGGACTTGGAGAGTGGGAAGACGGTGAACTCCGTGAAGGCCTACGACAACCAAAAGGCAGGAAGATATGCTCAGACTACTATTACCCGTAGGGTAGGGAACTCCTATTATCAGATACGCAACGGCTCCGTGGATGGCAACTCGGTGGGTATCCTGCTTCGTTTGGACGCGGATCATTGGAAATATGATATCCTCTTGGAGGTACCTTATTATTTTAGTAATGTGGTGGAACACGACTCACTGTTGTATGTGCCATCTGCATACGGCTATTGGACATACGACATCCCAACGGGGAAGATGGAGCATATTGAGCAACTGAAAATGGCCAATGGAGGGATGCTGCTGACAGATATCAATTGTATGGAGTTTGACCGTCAGGGGGGACTTTGGGTCGGTACAGAGAAGCGTGGACTGCTTTACTCACGTCCATTCCCGATACCTTTCAAGTCATACAACTGGACTGACAAACGGGCATTGGAACTCTCTGATCTGTTGGATCGTCAGCCGACACCGGCGACAAAGTATCGTAATATGTCGGTGAATTGCGTGCTTCGTGATTCACGCGGATGGGACTGGGTCGGTACGTCTGTGGGACTGCAACTTTACCAGAACAGAAGCAACCATCTGCCACAACTCTTTACGCGTAATGAGGGATTACTGAATAATGTGATCCACTGTATAGTGGAAGACCGTGAGCATCGTATTTGGGTGGGAACCAGTTACGGTGTCTGTTGTCTGGTGATTGAGAATGAAAAGGTGAGGATGGTCCATCGGTATAACCAGTGGGATGGTGTGCCTAACGAGTCGTTTGTCAACGGCCGCTCGATGATTCTGCCTGATGGTGAGATCGTGATGCAGGCACTTGACCATGTGATTTCTTTCAATCCCAGCAAGATGATAACACTCACTGATTCCGTTAAGTTTAAGATATATCCTAAACTTATACGTCTTTTAGTGAATGGAAACGATATCGGAACAGGTCAGAAATTGGGAGGCAATGTCATCCTTGAGGATGCTCTGACCCGCACAAAGGAAATCAATCTGAACTACGACCAGAATAGTATCTCGCTGACCTTTTCCGGCTTGAATTTCTTCCGTCCTCAGCAGACTTACTACCGGGTACGACAGACTGGGCCAGACAGAAACGGAAAATGGGAGTTGTTCACACCATATAACTCACAGGGCTTGGTTGACAGAAGCGGACTCCTACACCTGCCGATGGCCTCACTGAAGCCTGGTCATTATACAATTGAAATTCAGGCCTCTCTGTTGCCTGATGTATGGGACACTACGCCTTATGAGTGGATCGTCAACGTACACGAACCCTGGTGGCGCACTACGGGTGTGCTGGCGCTTCTTGGTCTTGTACTCTTGTTCCTGTTGGTCGTTTATGTGTTCCTCTATCTGAAGAACGCCAATTTGCGGGCCCGCCGTGTCAGTGAAGAGATGGCTGTCATCAGGCGTATAAAGACATTTGTGGAGCGTTGTGATGCCAAAAACGGATCTATTCTGGAGCCTCAGGCTGAAGCAGTTGCAGGTGCATTTGACATTTCAGGCGATTTCAGTCCTGAGTTTATTGAAACCATGACTGCCATTATGCCTACTGTTGCCCAGAAGAACGAGAAACCTCTCTCTATGCGTGAGTTGAGTAACGTGGCAGGACTGAAGTTGGATGAGTTCTGCAAACTGATAGCATCGAACATCTATAAGAATCCCCGTCCGATAGCCATGCAGATGATGCTGAATCGTGCAGCGGAGATCTTGTTGAGGAATCGTCAGAAGAGTATTGAGGAGATTTCTGACGAGTGCGGTTTTGTTTCACCAAACTTCTTTATCGCCTCGTTCTATCACAGGTATAAGAAGACACCTGAGCAATACCGGTATCAAAGGTAGTCTATTTTAGTTCTATCTGGCGGTAACTGACCAGTCGCCAGGTTCTTTCCCCTGTACCCTTGTAATAGGCGTAGGCCTGGTATCTGTTCTCTGTCTGGAAGAAGTTCCCTTCTGATGGTAAGAATGCAGTGCTGCCATCGTCCTTTAACCACAGATATTGGTAATTGTAGTAACCTTGCTTCTGTAGGATGGACGTAAAATACATCTCTTCCTCCTCGTCGTATGCCATCACATAGTTGTAGATGTTATCATCGGTAGTCCATTGACCGTCGATGATGATTTTCCCTTCGGGGAGCCTGGGGGCTTTCAGACGATAGTTTACCCATACATAGTCGCTGATGATGTCGTTCTCGCGATTGTCGCTGTTGCGGATGTAGAAGGCACCGTCGGCATCCTCGTCATACAGGTAGTTTGGCCTTGGCTCGTTCATGAACGGGAAGGCCTGATAGTATGTTCCATCCCAGCGGATGAAATCGATGCCCATGGTAGGGTGACTCACGTCGAGTACCTCAAACTTGTGGTATTCATTCCCTGCGTCGAAGACAAGGGCTTTGTTGTGTATCCATTCCAATCCATTGGCATTTTGGAAGTTGGGCTTGATACTATGTCGGGCGTTTCTACCATTCTGCATGACAACGGTCTTTATTTGATCCTCGGGGTTGGTCACGAGCATACCGCTATAGTTCAGTTTCATTGACACCTGCTGATGACTGTCGTTCATGTCAATATCCGTATTGGTGGTCACGCTGAGGGATAGGTTCATTTTCTGCTCTGTTACCATGAATTCTGCTGTCAGGACCTCTTCGTTGTCATTATCTTCGTCGATAATGTGCAGACGGTAGTTGCCACTCATCTTCAAGCGACAGCGTTCATTGGGTATCTGCAGACGGTAGTGGGTATAGGCTACCGTCGTGTTAACGGAATTCTCGTAGTTGTCGATGATATTGTTGTTGAATCCCTCCAGCCAGTCGCTCTCAAAGATCTCCTCCGAAGTGGTCCAGTCGGCCTCACAATGTTCCACCTTATATATATATCGATGGTAGTTGTGTGAGAGTTCGTCGAAGGAGATGTTCAGTACATCATCGGTACCCAGACGCATAACAGCGGGTGAGAGCCAGTCCTGGTTCACAACAACCTGCAACGATTTGATCTGTGGGTCGTGAATCCTATTTTGGGCGATGGCCATCAATGGCATCAGCAGCATGGTGATGATGAGCTGTCTTTTCATTCTGTTCTAACTTCGTTTTTCGGTGATGATACCATGACGGTAGGCATAGAGCAACTCCTTCAGGTCTGTTATTTGAGCCCGTAGTTCTTCACCTTTGTCCGTATCGGCTACGAGCATGCGATGGGCAGACATCTCCACAATCTGAGTCGTCGACTTGATGTCGGTTCCCTTGACGATTGCGTCACGGGCAGAGGTGAACGGTGCATGCTGAACCAGTTGGAAACCACGTGAGTGATAGACAAGAGTGTAGCCGGCTATTCCCGTCTCATTGTGGTAGGCCTCGGAGAAGCCGCCGTCAATGACCATGAGTTTACCGCCTGCCTTGATGGGGTTTTCACCCTTTGAGGCATGGACAGGTACGTGGCCGTTAATGATATGCCGGTTCTTGTCCTTTATCTCAAAGGCATCGAGTATACGGTCGCAGACCTCTTCCGAGTCACGGAGTTTGAAATAGTTGCCTTTCTCCTCTTTATAGGTTTCTTTGTCTTTAAGAAAATAACGCTCGAAAGTAGCCATCTTCGATTTGTCGAAGAGAGGTGAGTCCTTGCCGCACCAGAGGTAGAGGAAATAGTCACGGGCATAATCGCGAGGATACTCATCTGTCGGGCCTGTGGTTGAGTTGAAGGCTGCCCGAATCATCATGCCGATGTTATGCATCAGGTCTTTGCCACAGTATTTTTTTCCGGGGTAGATTTCCACCTCTTTCAGCGAGCCGTCATCGTTGAGGGGAATGCTGGCATGGAAGAGAAGGTTGGAATTGCTGATTGCAAACATACAGCCATGCGAGAGGATGGTGCGGATATGCTTCTGTAGTTTCTCACTGATACGGAACGAGTGGTGCAGTTTCTCCATCAACTGCCATTCTTCTTCCGTAAAGGTATTGGGATTAGACGGGTCGATGGTGGGGAAATTGCAGGAGCGCATCTCGTAGGCCTTACCGTCTATTGTGCAGATGCCACGCTTATAGTCGATATTGTTGAAGAGACAGCGATCCTGCATCTGCCATTCAGGATGTCGACCAAAAATCTTTGCTTCCTCCTTGAGTTGGATGATGGTGATGGCCTTGTGCATCTTGGCAGTCAACTGACGGGTTTTCTCGTCCATCTCGTTGTCGCGTAGCAACTTAGGCATGAAATCCTCGCAAGGGTCATCGCCATAGACCTCAAGAGCGAAGGTTGCTAAAGGCACAAGGTTGATGCCGTACTCCTCGATGGTGGCGAGATTGGCGTAGCGCAGGCTGAGACGTAGCACATTACAGATACAGGCATTATTACCTGCCGAAGCACCCATCCAGAGGATATCGTGATTGCCCCACTGGATGTCCCATGAGTGATATTGCCGCAGGGTCTCCATGATCTTATGGGCACCAGGGCCACGATCGTAGATGTCGCCGAGAATATGCAGTTGGTCGATGGCGAGGCGTTGTATCACGTTGCAGATGGCTTCGATAAATGCATCGGCACGTCCTGTAGAAATGATGGTGTCTACGATGACAGCCACATAGGCGGCCTTATCCTGGTCGTCAGTACGTTCATGCAGCAGTTCCTCGATGATATAGGAGAAATCATCGGGCAGTGACTTACGAACCTTGCTGCGAGTGTATTTACTGCTGACATCACGGCACACACGGACGAGTTGGTGGATGGTGATACGGTACCAGTCATTGAGGTCTGTTTCCTGTGCCTTGATGAGTTCTAACTTTTGCTCCGGGTAGTAGATCAGGGTACAGAGTTCTTTCTTCTCCGACTCACGGATGGTGTTGCCGAAGAGTTCGTTCACCTTGCGCTTGATGTTGCCGGAAGCATTTTTAAGTATATGCTGGAAGGCCTCGCTCTCACCGTGTATATCGGCTAGGAAATGTTCGGTGCCTTTGGGCAGGTTCATGATCGCCTCCAGATTGATGATTTCCTTGGCAGCATCAGCGATGGTCGGAAACGACTGTGAAAGCAGTTGCAGATAGTGTTTGTCTGCCTTGTTGTATGGATTTGATGATGTCATATCTTCAGATGATTCATTATCAGTTTTCGAATGTGGCGTGTTCCTCGGTTGTCGCTCGGCGGGAGTGGCATATAGCCTTCCTCAAGGAGTGTCTGTTCTTGGAGAATCTTCATGAGGCATGAGGCATATTTCAGTAGTTTCTTTTCTTCAAGTACTTGTTGTAATTGGTCATCATCCACAGCGTCACGCCTTAGTTCACGGGCCAGTTCAATAAGGTGGAGCAATAAAGGTCGCTTCTCTATCTGGCGAATCATTCGTACCAAGTAGTCGGTCTCGTCGCCCTTGTATTCGCCAATAATTTCTTTCAATGGCAAAGGCTGTTGCCAGTCGTTGGGGAAGTAGGCGGTAATCTTGGAGGTATCGAGGCTGGGTGTATCCAAACCGAGGATACTGATACCATAGTCCACGTAGTTTCGGACTTTTTCGTGCTCTGCATAGATCAGCAATCTGCGCCAGTCCGTTTCCTGACTACAGACCACCGGCTCCTGAACCCATCGCCTGTCACCGGTAATACCCGCTTTGATGATGCATGCCAACAGCCGTTGTGTCGTCTCGTCCATCTGCTCCAGAACATTCGAGTCCAGTACCTTCTGATAGACGGCAAATATCTGTGAGCACATCTCCTGAGGGGTGATGCTGTTGGTTATCAATGTATTGCGGATAATCTCTATGCGTTGGTTCCACTTTAACTGGCTGAGGTGTCTTTGTTCCATATTGCCGAAGACAATGATGGCATAGGCACGTTCCACACTGCTTTTTTGCCAAAGCAGAGTCTTGTGCAGTTTTTCTTGCAATGATTTCTCTTCCAGAATCCATGGCTCCAACTGTCCATGCGGCGAGAGGATAATGCGTGCTCCGTTCTTACGGGCTATATTGGCGGCATTGACAATGGCATATTGCCAGCACCCATGACAATGCACAATGTCCGGTTCCATCTTCTGGCAGATGGTCTTGAAGTCGCTGGGTGAGTCTGTGGCCCTGACATCGGCACTATGGCGCATACCCTCCACCAATATGCTTACGTACTGGGCAATCATATTGTCGGATTTCGGGTATAGATGCAGGATTTTCATCGGCTTTTCAATTGTCTGAAGGCTATCGGATGTTATGGCACATGATAGACAGTCGTAGCCCTATTAGACGGCCCAGACTGATGTCTTGTTCGAAAAATTTCAGGAGGTCGTGTGCATAGTCCCGTTGTACTACAATGAAATCATATTTGCCACGCAGATACTTTAGTCTCTTCCCCTCATGGCCGTCGGCCCGCTTGCGCTCTGCCTTCCTGATCTGTCTGTTTGCTTCCCAAACCTCATCGAATATCTGGAGTTGCGTTCCTTTCTTCCGGAAGTAGCCCAGTATGACCTTCGAAGAACCATCGATGGAATCAGCCAATTCTTTCAGCCAATCTAAAGAGGTTGGTTTTGCATTGATGTCTGTAAATATAACCCATTCATTCTTAGCCGCTTTTACTCCAATGCTTAATGCTAATCTTCGGCGCGTGATATTGCGGTTGGGCTTTGGCAGAAAGGTGGAATAGAGTTGTGGATAATTCTGTTTAAAGAGTTTCAGCACGTCCTCTGTGTCATCTGTAGAAGACTCATCGACAACGATCACTTCATACCCTGGTTCGTAGGCTTGTGTGAGGAAATCTGGGAGATTCTCCTCCAACTCGCGGGCTTTCTCGTAGACCGCCATGATAACAGAGAAACGGCATTTTTCTTTTGTCATGTCTTTTCTTGCTTATAAATCGTCACTCATATAGCCTATCGGCAGTTTTCGGCAATTGTATTGTGAGGCCATGATCTCACCATAGGCTCCTGCAGAACGGATAGCCAACAAGTCGCCGCGATGGGTACCATTCAAGTCAATCTGCTTGGCAAATACATCTGTTGATTCACAGATGGGACCAACCACGTCATAGGTGTCTTTGGGTTCCTCGCTCGTAATGTTCTCTATTTTGTGATATGCCTGATAGAGAGCCGGGCGGATGAGGTCTGGGAATCCGGCATCGACAATGGCGAACTTCTTGACGTCTCCCTTTTTTATATATAATGTACGCGTGATAAGACTTCCGCATTGTGCCACCATTGCACGTCCAAGTTCAAAGTGTAGTGTCTGTCCCGGGCGCAGTTTCAGTTTTTTGGCGTAGGTGTCGAAGTATGACTTGAAATCCGGAATAGGCAGTCGGTTGGGGTGCCCATAGTCCACGCCGAGTCCTCCCCCCACATTGATATGTTCTGCACGTATACGGTGACTATCTAATATCTTCTGTAGTTCATTTACACGGTTGCAGAGAGCCTCAAAGTCACCCATGTCGAGGATCTGTGAACCAATATGGAAGTGAAGACCCACGAATTGCACGTTTGGTAGTTTCTCGGCTTCTGCAATCACGTCAAGCATGTCACGCATGGCAATGCCAAACTTGTTTTCTGCCAGTCCTGTGGTGATGTTGGCGTGAGTGTGTGCCCCGACGTTCGGATTCAGGCGGAAAGCCACACGTGCAACCTTGTTCTTGGCCGCAGCCAGTTCGTTGATGACTTCCAGTTCGGGAATGCTCTCCACATTAAAGCAGAAGATATCATTGTCCAGTCCGAGGTTGATCTCCCAGTCGGCCTTTCCCACACCGGCATAGACGATCTTGTTGTTGGGGAAGCCCGCTTTGACGGATGCCTCGATCTCACCGCCGCTGACACAGTCGGCTCCCATGCCTGCCTCACGAATAATACGGAGGATCTTCGGGTTGGCATTGGCCTTGACGGCATAATGAACCACAAAGCCATCATGCTTGCCTGCCTCCTCGTTGATGGTGCGTAGTGTCTGGCGCAACACCTCCGCATCGTAGTAGTAGAAAGGTGTCTGTATGGCCAGCAACTTCTCTACTGGGAATTTTCCTTTGCCCATAGTTTGTGTTGTTTTTAATGAGTAATTAGTAATGAGAAATTAGTAATTGTGATTACTAATGAGCGTATCAGAATGCTTTGATTTTGGCTTGTCTTAATAGCAGGTCTAATCATAATTACTCATTACTAATTATTCATTACTAATTATTTATTGAATATCGTGTCGCTGAGTTTCTGGAGGGCACGCTTCTTGTCTTCCTCACGGATGAGGAAGGATATGTTGTAATTTGAACCGCCATAACTGACCATGCGTACGGGAATGTCCTTTAAGGCATCCAGTGCCAATGTCTCGAAGCCGATGTTCGACCAGTCGAGGTCGCCCACTACACAAATGATGCACATACCTGTATCTACTGTTACCGTACCGTATTTCTTCAGTTCATCCACGATTTCACCTAAATGGGCGGAATTGTCTATACTCATTGAGACACCCACCTCGGAGGTACACACCATATCAATAGGAGTCTGGTAACTTTCAAAGATTTCGAACACTTTGCGTAGGAATCCTGTGGCCAGAAGCATGCGGCTCGACTTAATCTTGATGGCGATGATATTGTCCTTCGCGGCGATGGCCTTGATCTTTCCGTACTCGGTGGCATTGCTGATGGTGGTACCCTCAGCATCGGGATCCATCGTGTTTAGCAGGCGTACGGGGATACCGGCATACTTGGCAGGCTGTACACAAGTCGGGTGCAGAATCTTGGCTCCGAAGTAGGCCAACTCGGCGGCCTCTTCGAAATGCAACTGGTGTACGGGCTCCGTATGATCCACCACACGGGGATCGTTGTTGTGCATGCCGTCAATGTCTGTCCAGATTTGAATCTCCTCGGCACCAATGGCAGCACCCACGAGCGAGGCGGTATAGTCAGAGCCGCCACGTTGCAGGTTGTCTACCTCACCGTAGGCATTTCGGCAGATGAATCCCTGAGTGATATACACCTGAGCACCCTCGTTTTCGGCGAGGATAGCGTTCAGTTTCTCCTTGATATACACGGGGTCTGGCTCCGAGTTCTTGTCTGTGCGCATGAAGTCGAGAGCGTTCAACAGCACGGCATTGATACCCTGTTCCTTCATATAGTTGGCTACCATGTTGGTCGACATCATCTCACCCTGTGCCACGATGCTCTTCTCTTCAAAACTAGTGAAGAGTTCCTTGGTAAATGAGCGAAGGTAGTCGAACTCTCCTTTTAAGAACTCGCGTGTCTGCTGTTTTGTCTCGTCCTTGGTATATAGTTCCTCCACGTGGCGTAGGTATTTCTGCTCCAGACGGTTAATCACCTCGTTGGCACCGTCGGGGTTCTTTTTATAGAGATAATCGGATATCTCGACGAGCGA
Source organism: Prevotella sp. (assembly GCA_017618275.1). Lineage (GTDB taxonomy): Bacteria > Bacteroidota > Bacteroidia > Bacteroidales > Bacteroidaceae > Prevotella. Next base: position 17,420 of record JAFZUS010000196.1, on the reverse strand, counting down.
GTTGGTGGTTCCTGACATAGCGGAGAGCACTACGAACACGGGGTCTCCTGACTTAGTGACTAGTTTGGTCACCTCTTTCATCCTCTCTGGGGTACCGACGGATGTTCCGCCGAATTTCATGACTTTCATATTCCTAATATTTTATTTTTTACTTTTCATTCTTCACTTCCTAGATTTCTTCTCTTTCCGAATATCTGACAATTATTTCATCAGTGTCGGGCTCATCCACCAGTTGTATCTGGTTGAAGTCGCTGGTCACCTCTTCCATTTTGCCTCCGACACAGCGGTAGACGACCCCGGGGTATTTGTCGAGTAAGGGCATGTTGTGAGTCGCCATCACCACGGCAGTTCCCGTCTGACAGATCTGCCGGAGCAGTTCAATGATGTTCTCAGCGGTTTCCGGATCCAGATTACCCGTAGGTTCGTCGGCAATGATGAGTCTGGGCTTGTTGAGGATGGCTCGTGCAATGGCCACACGCTGTTGTTCTCCTCCGGATAGTTCATGTGGCATCTTGTCTGCCTTATCTTGTAGACCCACGTCGCTCAGTACCTCGTCGATACGCTGGTCTATCTCATCCTTCTTCTTCCAACCCGTTGCTTTCAGTACGAACTGAAGATTCTTATACACGGTACGGTCACCCAACAACTGGAAGTCCTGAAAGACAACACCCATCTGTCGTCTGAGACCCGGGATGTCTTTCTGACGCAGGCTGAGCAGATCATAGTCAAACACTTTTGCTTCGTCGGCCTCGTCCATGTCCAGTTCGAAATATAGGGTTCTTAATAGACTGGACTTTCCGGATCCAACTCGTCCGATGATATAGACGAACTCTCCTTCCTCCACGTGGAAGTTCACCTCCTTCAGCACACAGATTCCGTGCCGCTGATAGATATTTGCGTTCTTATAACTAATCAGTACTTCGCTCATTAATTCTACACCTTTTGACCTTCTCACTTTTATTCCATCTCTCCCTTGGCTTTTGCCTCGCGGCGCTTTTTGTCCCAGTTAGGATCGTGGCGCTTCTGCAGTTCAGTGGCAATATCCTCAATGCGGAGTCCCTTGCTGGTCATCAGCACAATCAAGTGGTATATCAGGTCGCTGGCTTCATACACCAACTTTTCCTTGTTGCCGTTGGTAGCCTCGATTACGGCCTCAAGTGCTTCTTCACCCACTTTCTGGGCTATGCGGTTAATGCCGTCCTTGAAGAGCGAGGTGGTATAACTGCCCTCAGGCATCTCTTTATGACGCTTGTCGATGAAATCCTGCAACTCTGTCAGGAAGAGTAGGGGATTACTTTCGTTATCCTCGCCCCAGCACGTGTCTGTGCCTTTATGACAGGTCGGACCGTCGGGCAGTGCCTTCACTAACAGCGTATCATTGTCGCAGTCGACAGCGATGCTTACCAAGTTCAGATAGTTGCCGCTGGTTTCGCCTTTTGTCCACAAGCACTTGCGACTGCGGCTCCAGAACGTCACCTTCTTTGTCAGCAGCGTCTTGTCGTAGGCCTCCTTGTTCATATAGCCCAACATCAGCACATTCTTCGTCTTGGCATCCTGTATAATGGCGGGCACCAATCCGCCGCTCTTTTCAAAATTAATATCCATTTCTTTCACATTTCATACAATTTGGCTGCAAAGTTACAAAAAAAGGGGATATATCCCCCTTTTTCTCGTAGAAAATCTTATTAAGACCTTACTTTTTTGTTATTCCTCGTTACTCAGGGAGGTTAAATGAAAATAAATCGCGAAATCTTTGGTGATTCGCTCAAATTACATTAACTTTGCACACTGATATGAGTATAAGGGATAAAAAATCGGAAAAATGCTTCCGGAGCAGCCTCACCCTTCCTAACGATGTACAGGAGGTGCCACGGTTGGCGGAGTTCGTCGATGCAGCCTGTGAGGCTGTCGGCTTCGATATGTCCACGACCATGCAGATGAACCTTGCTATTGAAGAGGCCGTAGTAAATGTGATGGACTATGCCTATCCCCCGGGAACAAAGGGCGATGTCTGCATTGAAACTGTGGCTGGAGACGAGGGGCTGGTTGTTATCATCTCTGATAATGGAGCACCTTTCGATCCCACCACCCGTGGTGAGGTTGATACCACGTTGCCTGCCGAGGAACGTAGTATCGGCGGTTTGGGTATCATGTTGATGCGTCGCTATATGGACAGTACCGAATACAGGCGCGAGGGCGACCGTAATATTCTAACACTTACTAAAAAACGAACAAATTAAATAACAGAAATATGAGGACGACATTCAAAGAAGAAAACAACAAACTCGTAATGGCTTTCTACGGACGGCTTGACACAGCAGCCGCGGTACAGACAGAAAAAGACATGCAGGTGCTCTATGACTGTGACGGGCGTGATATCATGCTTGACTGCAACAATTTGGAGTATATCTCATCGAGCGGACTGCGTTTGTTCCTTGGCCTGCTGAAGGTTGCGAAACCCAAAGGCAGTCGTGTCTGCATCTCCGGTCTGAGTAACGATTTGCGTCAGGTGTTCAACATGACAGGCTTTACCAATCTGTTTGAAATTGTTTGACCCCGTTAGCCAAAGCGATGCGATACCATACAGGATTCAATCGTGAGGGCGAGTATGACCACTATGTCGTAGAGGAACCGAAACCTCTACTGGAGTGGCTGTTGCAGAACGTGCAGCAGTCGAAGTCGAAAATAAAGGCGACACTACAGGGTAGGGGTATAAAGGTGAATGGTAAGACTGTGTCGCAGTTCGATTTCCCGTTGGAACGTGGTATGAAGGTTGCAATAAGTAAGACCAAGCGTAACCAACAGGGGTTCAAGAGCCGTTGGGTGAAAATTGTATATGAGGACAAGTGGCTGATTGTTGTAGAGAAGGCAGAAGGCATCCTCTCGATGGCTGCAGGTCATTCAGCATTGAATGTGAAGACGGTGCTTGACGACTATTTCAAGAAATCACGTCAGAAATGTACGGCACATGTGGTACATCGTTTGGACAGGGATACCAGTGGTTTGATGGTCTATGCTAAAGACATGGACACTGAGCAGACGTTGGAACACAACTGGCATGACATCGTGTATGACCGTCGTTATGTGGCTATATGCTCTGGTGAGGTTGAACAGGATGAAGGGACGATAGAGAATTGGTTGAAAGACAACAAGGCTTACGTGACCTATTCTTCGCCTGTGGACAACGGAGGAAAGTATGCCATTACCCATTGGCATGTGCTGGCCCGTACGGCAGAGCACTCACTGGTGGAATTCAAACTGGAAACGGGGCGTAAAAACCAAATTCGTGTCCACTCAGCAGATATGGGCCATCCTGTGTGTGGTGATGTGAAATACGGCAATGGCGATGATCCGCTTCATCGTTTATGCCTGCATGCTTGGCTATTGTGCTTCCACCATCCTGTGACAGGAGAGCCGATGGAGTTTGAAACCCCCTTACCGACAGCGTTTAGGAAAATGTTTAAGTAAAGGTGAGAAAGTGAGGAGGTGAGATATGGAGATACAGATACAAAATATAGGCTATTACATCTTTATATTGGTGGTCATCATCGTGGCCTTCCTGATTATCAAGAAGGTGACGACGTGTCTCGTCAAGTCGATTGTTTTGATAGTGCTGGCTGCTGTGCTGGGCTATATCTATTGGATGTATCTTAGGTAGTCTCTTCGCCAAAGATGCGCTCAAAGACCTCCCGAAGCCGTGGGGGATCGGCAATCAGGTTACGTAGGTCATTGAGGTTCTTCTCGTTGGGTGACTTGGGCAACCAGAGTCGGATATAGCCGTTGACTGAATACTTGCTGTCAAGGTGTTCCTTGAAGCGATTCCAATGTCCTTCTTTATCAAGTTCCGGATAGTTACCCAGACCGTACTGGATGGTACGGCGGATAACCACTTCTACATCAATGTCCCTATCGGCTTCGGCGATGACTTTCCCGTAGAGACTTCGGGGGGCACGACTGGCAGAGGCCCTGTGATCCTCAATGGCTTCCTTCATTATTTTGATTTGCTCACTCGAGAACCATTTTTTCAGTCGGTTATCCGCTGCGAGTATCTTTCCACCTGTGAGATGGTGGATGGCACGTGGCCCTGACATGCCGAGATCATGGTAGGCGGCAACGGTATAAACCATATTAATATCGGCACCGGTAGTCTTCGCCAAGTCGAGTGAACGACGGATGACACGAGTGACGTGCTCCAGGTTGTGGGCACGGTCGAATTCAGCGTACTTGGGGAGTATCTTGGTCTCGATGAACTCCACCAAATCAAGGCTGGGGGCGTTGCTAATCATAAAAAGTTGGCTTATTTGTTGCAAAATTACGAATTATTCCTTACTTTTGCAAACAAATGACGAAAAATATGAAGGAAGAAACAAAAATCAAGACCGATTCGCTGAAAGCGTGGTTGTTGGCAGCCCGACCCAAGACCCTCTCTGGTGCAGCAGTACCCGTGATGATTGGTGTGGCTTTGGCCTATACCGATGCACCTTTGTATGGTGATGATGTATTCAGTTGGACAGCCGCACTGTTGTGCCTGCTCTTTGCCTTTACCATGCAGATTGATGCGAACTTCATTAACGATTTCTTCGATTTTGCCAACGGCACCGACAATAACGAGACACGTTTAGGGCCTAGGAGAGCTTGTGCACAGGGATGGGTGAAACTCGAATCGATGAAGCAGGCCATTGCCTTGACCACCTGTCTGGCTTGTGTCATCGGATTGCCTCTGGTCTGGTATGGTGGTCTGGAGATGATCCTCGTCGGCATTATTTGTGTGGTGTTTTGTTTTCTCTATACCACCCATTTCTCCTATTTGGGTTTAGGTGATCTGTTGGTACTTGTGTTCTTCGGATTGGTACCAGTGTGCATCTCCTACTATTTACAGTTGCACACGGTGACGTGGCAAGTGTTCCTCGCTTCTTTAGCCTGTGGACTAGTGATTGATGCCCTATTGATAGTGAACAACTTCCGTGATCGCGACACAGACAAGGAGGCTGGTAAAAACACTATCATCGTGCGTCTAGGATCAAAGACGGGACTACAACTCTATTTGGGCGTGGGTGTGGGTGCCGTAATCTTAGGTGGAACCTTCTGGATGAACGGTCATCCATTGGCGTTCTTTCTGCCGTTCATTTATTTCATTCTCCATGTTTTTACCTATCTAAAAATCAAGCGCATTGATAAAGGTAAGGCACTGAATCTCTGCTTGGGAGAAACAGCACGGAATATCTTTATCTATGGGCTTTGCGTGGTAGTGGGGGTGCTGCTAATCTAGGGGGCTAGGTATTCCTAGGCATTTCTAGGCTATCCTAGGTTTTTTCCTAGGTTTTCCTAGTTGAAGAAGGGCCATGACACGCCGAAATGCATGACGCTGCCGTTGACGGGGTAGTGGGGGGTTAGGAATTTCATGTGATTGGCTTTGCCGTTCAGTACATTGCCCATCATGATGAAGAAACGCACGCCTTTCAGTCTCAGGTTGGCATAGACATCAACGAAGGGGTAGCCGCCTAGTTCGACACGACTCTCACTATTCTGCTGTATGGCAAACTGGTTAATCATCGGACAGAAGTCAGGAGCATCGTATTTAGTGAAGTAGGTGGCATCGGCACCGAGTTCCACATCGAGTACTTTGGCAATCCTGAACTTTAGATAAAGGTTGGAGAAGATGTTCCATGCAGGCAGGGGTATAGCCTCTTTGTTACTGGCGTTCTGATAGGTCACAATATTCTCCCAGTTCAAGGGACCTAAGCGGAAGTTCTGATGTAGTTGAGCCGTAAGAATATTGATATTGCCCGTCTCTTGGTAGATTCCTGCTGTCATATTGGTACGAGCATCTGTAGTGGCGTCATAACTCATACCGAAGTAGGTGTAGTTTTGAATCTCTTCCACGGCTACACGCAGTCTCGTATCGGTCTTCTCGTAGGAAAAGAGCCCCTCGATACGGGTGCGGGTTTCCATCGACAAGTCATCACGGTCCCACCAGATATATTTGGAGTGGTACTTGCGTTGGTAGAAGGATGGGTTCAGTCGGTGGAAATAGGCATTGGCTGCCAGACGGACGGTGTCGCCAAAGAGTTTGAAGTTCAGGTCGGTGTTGAAATCGAGTTTCAACTGTCCGGCATCTTCTCCTACTACCCATGCTTCTGCCTGAGCCTTAAAATGGAGGGTCTTGCCCTGTGTCTTGTTAATGAGTCCGCCCACACTGATGTTATTCTCGCTCCATGACCGCTGGTAGGAAGAGTCGGTGTTCTCAATCAGGTCTGGCATCTTATATTTTCTGTGTTCGTGGGTGACGAATCCTTTCAAACCAGCCTTCATGTATTTGTTGAAGCCTTCGAGCAGGGCAATGCCGAAAGTGTTCTTGATTTGTAGGTGCTTCGTCTCGTCAGAGATAGAGTCGTTTCCGTATTCTTGTCCCCGGGTGTAGTAACTGCTGTTCAGATAATAGTCCTTTGGGGTCTTATAGGCCAGATAGGTACGTTTGTAGTTGTGGATTTCCAAAGTGTGGATGAAACTGGTAACGGGAACGTACTCCATTTTCATGGTGGCATCGATGGAGTCTTGGGTTGCCTGGGCACGGTTCAGACTGTCGATAGCGGCCTGTCCTGCCACTTGGATACGAGTTGTATCGGTAGCAGCCATTGTAAGAGAGTCGGTCTTGGCTTTTGGTTCACTACCTACAATGGCTGCTCCTGTTGGACGTCCTTTGGGAACCGACGATTTCTCATTGGGTCCCTTCAACTGCTGTCTGTCCAACTTTAACTTTTCCTCATTCTTCTCTTTCTTCGATTCCTCTGCAAACTGACGGGCCTTCAGTTCCTCTTCGGTCATCTTTACTTTGCGGTAGAAACCTACGTTGTACCGGTGACTGAGGAAAACATGCTGGTTGTCGTTGCGATTCCAGTTCTGACTGAGTACCGTCGGAATCTCGTTTTCATCATAGTTTTCCTGGAATGACTCAGGATGTGTGATGTACTCATCGTTGGTGATACCGCCATTCTCTGTTGCCTTCTGGTGATTGGTGGAGAGCAGGATGTGCATCTGGTAGCGGTCACCAATATACGAACCGAAAAGCGTCCCATTGAAATGGGATATACTATGGTTGTCGTAATAGCCTCGTGTGTAGTCATAACTCAGGTCGAAGCCGAATCCGAGCCGCTTGTTGGCATTCACTGCAAACTTGGCATTGAGACGGTCTTCTCCGTTCTGCTTGTCGCCACAGTTATCGTAGGTGACACACGTATAGGGCGAAAGCGTATTCATGAAGAGAAACTCGTCGGGTTGCTTAAAGAAAAAACTGTAGGGGTCTGTAAAGATGAATGAACTGCTCTCTCGACGGTCAATGAAGATACGGTTCTGACGGGCTGTATAGTTGTTGCCAAGGGTATTGTATTCACCGTAGAAGCCTGTGTTGAATGTGGTGTTCAAAAACAGATGGTGCATGGTGTCAGGGGTGGCGGGGATGATGTCTCCGAATTTCCTGTCAACCGTCCAGGAATAATGTCCTTTGGGTATCTCCTTGTGTTTGGTGGTGTCGTTGCTGTTTTTATTGAAATTCCTGTTGTCGTTGCGCTGTGTGACGTTGCCGTACTCATCAATCTGATTGAAGGTGCGATCGTTTTGGGCTGAGGCAGTGAAAAATGTGAATTGAAAAGTGATAAGCAATCCTACCACTTTAAGCATCCACTTTGATTTCACCTTATAAGAACTCTCAATTATCAATTCTCAAATTATTTAATCATACGCAACGACGACTCGGCAATCTTAAAGCACATGGATAACAGGATGATATATGTACCAACAGTCTTGTCCTTGGTGAGATACCAGATGACACCAATGACGGCTCCGATCATAAAGATAAGATTCAACCAGTTACGTATCTTGTCCTTATTCATTTCTGGTCGTTAAGCAGTGAATTGAACTTGTTGAAGATGAAGTCCTTACGGTCAATGGTCTTGCGACGGAATTTACCGGAGATAGGAAGGAGTTTGGTGTGTTTCTTGTTCACACAGTATTTGTCGGTGATCCATTGTTCTGCTGCATAGCGTATGGGGTCGCGCTCAACGTCGTAGTCGTAAGTGATGCGGGTTAATCTGACGTCAGCCTTATTGTCGGCGCAGTCGACGATGAGTTGGTAGTTGAAAATGGTCTGGTCGAGCGAGAGGGCGGCTTTCTTGAAAACGAGCCATTCGTGGAAAACTGCTCCAATCTCGTGCTTTTCAGTGTCTTTGATGGCTACAACACTATTCTCCTCCTGATTTGGCTCTTTCGTCATCTTCTCCATCTGGGCCAGCAGGATGTCGTAAATCTGCTGAGCCGACTTGCCAGGGGCCTGGATGGTTGTCTTCCAACACACCTTTCCGTCAACAATGGGTACGGCATCCTCCACTAGATACTTGGCATCTTTGTTCTCTTTCGAGACGGGCTCTTGTTCTACTCTCTCCCAAGTGTTGTCTTGTGCTGAGACTATCATGGGCAGAACCATCAGCAGGGCTATCAGAATCTGTTTCATCTTTATTTTATTTAAATTATGGGTGCAAAGGTACAAATAAAAGTGAAAAGGTGAAAAGGTAAGATGGTGAAATCATACCAATGTCAAATACTTTTAACGTTTTGCATCCTTCTTTTTTTACTTTTTTACTTTTTTCTCTTCTTATTTTAACTCCAGTTCCTTCTGGAGGCGGATAATCTCGTCTCGGTACTGGGCGGCCTGTAGGAAGTCGAGTTGTTTGGCTGCCTCCTTCATCTTACGGGTGGTATCGGCTATCAGTTTTTCCATTTGCGGACGGGTCATGTGCTCAATAATCGGGTCGGCTGTAGATAAACTGCCAGTGCTGTCGCATTCTGCCGCGATACTGAAGTCGCGTATCAGTTCTTTCGTATCGGGGCGGTTCTCCTTCTGCAGGTTACTCAGACTCAGGTTCTTGATAATCTGTTTGGGCGTGATGTGATGTTCCTCGTTATAACGCATCTGTTTCGTGCGTCGGCGCATGGTCTCGTCGATGGTCAGTTGCATGGAGGTGGTGACAGTATCGGCATACATGATGACCTTGCCGTTCACGTTTCTTGCGGCTCGGCCTGCTGTCTGTGTCAAACTACGGTGACTGCGCAGAAAACCCTCCTTGTCGGCATCGAGGATGGCCACTAACGACACCTCAGGTAGATCGAGACCCTCACGAAGCAGGTTCACCCCCACCAACACATCGTAGACTCCCTGTCGTAAGTCCGATAAGATTTTTACTCTGTCGAGTGTCGCTACATCGCTGTGGATATAGGCGGTACGGATATCGTGGTTTAGCAGATATTCCGTCAGTTCCTCGGCCATACGCTTGGTAAGAGTGGTAACCAGCACTCGCTCTCCACGGTGACTGCGTGTCAGAATCTCGTCCATCAGGTCGTCAATCTGGTTCTCGCTCCTACGCACCTCAATCTCGGGGTCCAGCAGTCCAGTAGGACGAATTACCTGTTCCACTACAATGCCCTCTGCCTCAGTCAGTTCGTAGTCGGCCGGGGTGGCACTCACATAAATCACTTGATTAATCATCTCGTGGAACTCCTCGAAGGTTAGTGGACGGTTGTCGAAAGCCGCCGGCAGACGGAATCCATATTCCACCAGATTGGTCTTACGAGCCCTGTCGCCACCGTACATTGCATTGATCTGGGGCACACTCACATGACTCTCGTCGATAATCAGCAGGTAATCGTCGGGGAAGAAGTCAAGCAGACAATAGGGTCTTTCTCCAGCCTTGCGCCCATCGAAGTAGCGGCTGTAGTTCTCGATACCCGAGCAGTGCCCCAGTTCCTTAATCATCTCCATATCATACTCCACCCGTTCCTTGATGCGCTGTGCCTTGATGCAGTCGCCCAATTCCTCGAAGTAGGCTATTTGCTGTATCAGGTCGTCCTGAATGTTGCGGATAGCGATGTTGGTCTGTTCCTGTGAGGTCATGAAGAGGTTGGCAGGGTAGAGTTTGTACTCTTCGAAGCGTGCCAGACGGTCGAAGGTGACGGCATCTACTTCTTCAAGGCTGTCGATCTCGTCGTCCCAGAAGGTGACACGCAACACCACCTCACTGTAGGCCATCGCAATATCCACGGTGTCACCCTTCACACGGAAGTTACCCCGTTGCAGGTCTATGTCGTTGCGGATATAGAGGGCAGAGACGAGATTTCTTAACAAAGCATTTCTATCCAGTTTCTGCCCAACGTGCAGTTCAATCACATTTTCTTGCAAGGCGACAGGACTTCCCATGCCATAGATACATGAAACTGATGATACAACGACGACATCGTTTCTTCCTGACAACAAATTTGATACCGCAGATAGTCGCAACCTGTCAATCTCTTGATTGATGGCAAGGTCTTTCTCTATATAGGTATCTGTTGATGGGAGATATGCCTCTGGCTGGTAGTAGTCATAATAACTGACATAATACTCGATAGCGTTCTGCGGAAAAAAGCCTCTCATCTCGTCGTAGAGTTGGGCGGCAAGGGTCTTGTTATGGCTCAGAATGAGGGTAGGACGGTTGATGTTGGCGATGACATTTGCCATTGTGAATGTCTTGCCGGAACCCGTCACACCCAACAGCACCTGCGACTTGTCTCCCCGTCGCAGACCGTCGGTCAGTTCCCTGATAGCCTCTGGCTGGTCACCAGTGGGTTGATAGGGTGAAGTCAGTATAAATTCGCTCATAACAAAATGCAAAGATACGAAATAATTCATAATTCATCATGCATAATTCATAATTTTGATAAAAAACTTTGTTATTTTGCCGAAAAGTCGTAACTTTGCACCCCGAAATGAAGAAATGTCTTATAATAGGTACGTGTATGACGCTGCTCCTGTGCAGTTGTGCAGGTGAGTTCAATAAGGTCTATAAGTCGACGAATAACGATTATAGATACGAATACGCCAAAGAGGCCTTTGCCATGGGAAAGTTCCAGCAGGCATCGACCCTTTTGGAGGAAATTATCACTCTCAAAAAAGGTTCTGAGGAGGAGCAGGAAAGCCTTTATATGTTGGCTATGGCTCAATATTGCAATGGTGACTACGAGGCAGCCTCTGCCACCTTTAGGAAGTATATCAGTCGCTATCCCCGTGGCATTTATGCCGAGTCGGCTGCCTATTATGTGGGTCAGACACTCTATGAGAGTTCTCCCGAGCCTCGACTTGACCAGTCGCCTACCATCGGTGCTATGAATGCCTATCAGCAGTTCCTTGATCTCTATCCCGATTCCAAGTTACGTGCTGCTGCTCAGGAGCGCCTCTATGAACTACAGGACAAGTTGGTGCAGAAGGAACTGCTCTCTGCCGAACTCTATTACAATCTTGGCGGCTATTTCGGCAATATCAACAAAAACGACGAGAGTAACTATACCTCATGCATCATCACTGCCCAGAACGCCCTCAAGCAGTATCCCTATTCGAAATGGCGTGAGGATTTTGCCGTGCTCATTATGAAGAGCAAGTTCCAGTTGGCAGAAAATTCCACCATGGAGAAGCGTCTGGACCGTTATCGTGATGCGGAGGATGAGTGCTATGGATTCCTCAACGAATATCCCGACTCCAAGAACATCTCACTGGCTGAGAAGTACATAAATAAATGCAAGAAAGTTATTAAGGATTAAAATATGGATTACAAGAAATCAAAAGCACCGGTGAATACCGTGACCCGTAACATTATGGACCTCTGCAAGGATACCGACAATATCTACGAGAGCGTTGCCATCATCGCTAAGCGTGCTAACCAGATCAGCGTACAGATTAAGGAAGATTTGTCTAAGAAACTGGCTGAGTTCGCTTCCTACAACGACTCACTTGAGGAGGTGTTCGAGAACCGTGAACAGATAGAGATCTCACGCTACTATGAGAAATTGCCGAAGCCCTCTCTTCTGGCTACCCAGGAGTTTGTCGAGAATAAGGTATACTGGCGTGATCCCCAGCGTGACAACCTCAATCAGGATCTTTAATTAGCGATGATACAGCGTAAACAGACTCTTTATCTCATGGCGGCCATCATACTGACCGTCATGTGTCTTTCTATGCAGATTGGTTCGTTCCGTGCTGTAGGTATGGAGGTGGCCCGTGTCTATAATCTGTGGTTTACCGACCCACTTGGTAAGCACCATTTCGACACATGGCCGCTGATGGCTATTCTGCTGCCTACTGCCGTGATAGCCTGCTATACCATATTCCTTTATCACAACCGCAAGACGCAAGCCCTCTTTTGTGGACTCAACGCCTTGCTGGTCGTAGGTTGGTATATCTGCTATTTTGTGGTAGGACAAACGGTAGGCGACAAGTCATGGGGAACGGTCAGTTTCCGTCCGGAGTGGCCAGCTGTGCTCCCTGCCGTTGCGCTCATCCTCTATCTGATGGCTATGCGAGCCATCCGGGCTGATGAGCGACTGGTCCGTTCAATGGACAGGATTCGCTGACATCCGTTTGCGGCTCTTCATCTTACCATTCGCATCTTGATACTGCTCGATGACGACACCACGATACGGGGTGTCGCCAGTCAGGCGGTGTCCGTTCAGGTCGAAGAGTGCCGACGGTTTCTCGGTTGTGTGGATGGGGAAGATACCGTTAGTGGCTGGCTCGTGAGAGAAGTTCCAGGCATCAAACTGCACATTATTGGCCTCGGTGAAGACGAAATACAGATCGTGTTTACCCTTGAATACTTCAGGATCCACATCTATCACCTTTTCTTCCCAATCGCTGGATGCGAACTCCACGGTGGCCTTAGTGGTTCTTGACGTCTTGTTGTATCGTATATCCAACTTACCAGTACCCTTGACTCTGAGTATAAACGATTTGGCACCCTCATCGCCGAAGTCAGCATTGCGCACCAGTGTCCAAGCACCAGCCTTCATCTTTATATACATGTTTTCTGAAGCATCATTGCCAAGTGTACTGACTTTGGTATTGGTCTTGATGTTCTTGTAGTCCTCGTACATCACGCCGCCGCAGTTAGCCATCGTCTCAGCCTCCTGCAAGGTATACGGGTCAAGGTTCTTGATGGCGGTACAGCCAGTCAAGTTCGGTGTTACCGTGCTAATCCTCTGCGTACTCTCGTTCACTGTGGCCTTGTTCACACAGATGGAACGGAAGATGCTTGTTTTACTGTCTATCACACCTGCGTTTTGCCAACTCTGCATCAAGGGTGCTCCGTGGTATAAATAATAGTAGTTGCCCTGAAATTTCTGCAGATGGGAATGGTTGTTGTTCGTTCCCATACCAGGATGAGGCCCATAGACTCCTTTGTACACCCATGAGTCAGGATTCATGGGGTCGTCGGACACCATATAGCACATGGTGCAAGTATTGGGTTTCGAAACGCTGATGCCCTTTTCTTTTTTGTAAGCATTCCAATCATTATCGCTGCGATTAGCCCAGTTAGAGCAATAGGTATATATGAACTTACCGTCCATGACGTTCAATTCATTGGCCTCGAAGTGGTAGGGGGCAGGAATTATGGCAGCCGAACCATCGACTGCGGTCATTGAAGGCTTCAGTTTCACGATACGGGCAGCATTGGGCATAATCTGACTAGGCCCAAGGCCACCGAAAGAAATCCAGCCAACGCCGTTCTCATCAATCACCACACCAGGGTCGAAATTGGCATTGGTACCTATCTTATTTGCGCCTTTGGTATCGTAATTGATCAACAATCTCGAAAGTGGTGATGTCCAAGGACCGATAGGTGAATTGGCCTTCAGCACACCTACACCATGACTGCTGTTACAAAAGTAAAGGAAGAACTCTTCGGTTCCGTCCTCCTTGGTGCGCCAGGTGACCGATGGTGCCCACGACACGCCATAGCCCACATACCAGGGGTTCGATGTCCACCCGGAACAGAGTCTCTTCGTGTCGATAGTGCCGTGAAAGGTCCAGTTCACCAGGTCGTCAGTAGAGAAAACCACAATCGACTTGATTTCACCGTAAGTGTTCTCGCCTTTCTTGCCATTTTTGATAAATTGCTGGTGGTCGTTTGATCCATAGACGTACAAACGTCCGTTGTACTCCAGACCGGTGGGGTCGGCGCAGAACACGTTCGCGCTAATCGGATTACCGTCAGTTAGTCCCTTGTAGTTTTTTTCAAGAGTCTGCGCATTCAGATGCAGACTTGCGGCCATCAGTGTGGCCATTGTCATGATTCGTAGATACATAGTCAATCAGTTATTTTGGGTGCAAAGATAGTATAAATCGAGCGAAACGCCAAAAGAAAAAACAATTATCTTTTGTTTTTTCGGGATTGTAGTCTGTTTGTTTTACTATAGGCGCACGTTGATGCCTTCTGAGCGGAGATATTGTTTGAGTCCGGGGATGGGAATCTCGCCGAAGTGGAATACACTCGCAGCAAGGGCAGCATCGGAATGACCTTCGATGAAGGTGTCGCGGAAATGCTCCTTGCAACCGGCTCCGCCGCTGGCGATGATGGGGATGGAGAGATTGTCGGCAAGTTCACGTAAGGCCTCGTTGGCATAGCCGTTCTTCGTGCCGTCGTGGTTCATGGAGGTGAATAGGATTTCGCCAGCACCGCGCTCCTGCGCCTCGTGAGCCCATTCAAACAGACCTCTTTCCGTGCGCTCACGGCCTCCTTTCAGATAACAATGCCAGCCGTCGGGATCAAGACGGGCATCGATGGCACAGACACAAACCTGTGAACCGAAGCGACTGCTGATCTCACTGATGAGTTCGGGATGGCGAATAGCGGCGCTGTTGACACTTACTTTGTCGGCTCCTGCATAGAGCAGTCGTTCCACGTCGGCGAGTTCATTGATGCCGCCGCCCACGGTGAAGGGTATGTTGATTTCCTTGGCCACACGTGTTACCATATCGGTAAACGTCTTGCGACCCTCGAAACTCGCGGTGATATCGAGGAAGCACAGTTCGTCAGCGCCCTGCTCAGAATAAGCCTTGCCAAGTTCTACAGGGTCGCCTGCCGAACGCAGGTTGACGAAATTTGTGCCTTTGACGGTCTCGCCGTCCTTCACGTCAAGGCAGGGAATGATACGTTTTGCTAATCCTGACATGGGGTTGATGGGTTTAATGTGATTAACTCGTGTAGATTAATCCGACCTTCGTAGATGGCTTTGCCGAAGACGACGGCGGGGATGCCTGCCGCATCGAGGGCCTTGATGTCGTCGAGTGATGACACGCCACCGCTGGCGATGAGGTGCAGTTCGGGGTAGGCTTCCATCACCTTGCAATACAGTCTGATGGCAGGGCCTGAGAGGGTACCGTCTTTCGAGATTTCCGTGCAGAGCACCTTGCGCACGCCTGCCTCGATATATTTGCGGAGGAAGGGCAGCAGGTCTTCGGTGGAGTCTTCCTTCCAGCCGTTGATGCTGATCTTGCCGTGACGCACGTCGGCACCGAGGATTATACGCTCAGGACCGTACTTCTCCAACCAGCCCATAAAGAGGTCGGGTCGTGTGACGGCGATGGAGCCCACCGTCACCATAGAGGCACCGGCGGCGAAGGCCTTCTCGATGTCCTCGTCGGTCTTGATACCGCCGCCGAAATCAACAACGAGGTCTGTCTCGGTGGTGATGGCCTTCAGCACGGCATCATTGACGATGTGCTTGGATTTCGCGCCGTCGAGATCCACTACGTGCAGACGGCGAAAACCAATCTCCTCAAACTCCTTGGCCACTTCGGCAGGAGAGTCGCGGTAGACGGTCTTCTGGTCATAGTCGCCCTTGGTCAGGCGTACGCACTGGCCGTCGATGATATCTATGGCGGGTATGAGTTCTATCATAGGTCGAGGAAGTTTTTGAGGATGCGTTCGCCCACCTTGCCACTCTTTTCGGGGTGGAACTGGCAGGCGTAGAAGTTGTCTTTATGCATTGAGGCGGAGTAGGGCAGGATATAGTCGGCAGTGGCAATGGTGTCAGCACAGAGGGGCACGTAGTAACTGTGTACGAAGTAGACATAACCGCCCTCAATGCCCTCCATCAGCGGCGAACGGGTGTCGTAGAGCCTGTTCCAACCCATACAGGGCACCTTGTCCTCGTGGTGTTCGGGTAGGAAGCGCTTCACCTCTGCGTCGAAGATGCCGATACAGTCAACATCGCCCTCCTCGGAATGCTTACAGAGCAGTTGCTGTCCCACGCAGATGCCGAAAACAGGCTGTTTTAAATCCCGAATGACCTCGTCGAGTCGACGGGCTTTCAAGTATTCCATCGCCTCGCCAGCATGCCCTTGTCCGGGGAATAGCACGCGGTCTGCCTTTTTCAGCAGTTCGGCATTATCCGTTAGCACGGGCTCAATATTCATCCGCCTCAGGGCATTGATGACAGAATAGATATTACCCGCATTATATTTTACAATCGCTACGTTCATGAGAAGATGATGGTTTTGTTCTTATAGGTGAGGATCTTGCGCTGGATGTGCTTCGAAACAGCGTGCGAGAGCACGATCTTCTCCAGATCCTTGCCTTTGAGCACGAGACTCTCGGGAGTATCCTTGTGGGTGATACGTGTCACATCCTGTTCGATGATAGGTCCTGCGTCAAGGTCTGCCGTCACATAATGACTCGTGGCACCGATGATCTTCACGCCGCGTTCGTAGGCCTGATGATAGGGTTTCGCACCGATGAAGGCCGGCAGGAACGAGTGGTGTATATTAATAATATGGTGGGGATACTCGGCTATCATCTCGTCGCTGATAATTTGCATATAGCGGGCCAGCACGATGAACGAGATATCCTCCTTTCTCAGCAGTTCCATCTCGGCGGCCTCCACCTCGGCCTTGTTGGAGTGGTCTTTGTTGATGCTCCACACATAGTAGGGAATACCAAACTGGTCGGCCACGTAGCGCAGATCCTCATGGTTGCTGACGATACAGGGAATGTCGCAGTTGAACTCACCCGCCTTCCAGCGTGCCAGCAGGTCGTAGAGACAGTGACTCATCTTCGAGACAAAGATGGCCATGCGGGGACGCTTGTCGCTGTAGTAGAGCGAGAACTTCATCTGGTAGCGCTGGGCATAGAGCGTCGTGATATAGTCGTATAGTTTGTCGCGGGGAATGAGAAAGCCTTCGAGTTCCCATTCTATGCGCATGAAGAACATACCGTCTACCTTGTCCACATACTGGTCGAGGTAGACGATGTTGCCCTTGTTGTCGGTTATAAACTTGGTCACTTCTGAAATGATTCCCTGTTGGTCGGGACAGTGCAGAAGCAGAATTGCTGTTGTATCCATTATTTATTTGTTTTTTTCTTAAATCAGGCTGCAAAGGTACGAATAAGTGAGAAGAAAACCAAAACTTTTTTGAGTTTTCTCGACCGGGAAGATTCAACTCCAAAATGCAACTACGTCTGCAAAGGTAAGAAAAAAGTCTGAACAGGTGCCATGAATCCGAGTTTTTTTCTTGGTCTTGCATTGATTTTGTATTGTATTTGCTTTATTTGCTCCTCTGT
>JAFZUS010000195.1 GCA_017618275.1 Prevotella sp. | reverse complement strand
TCATCAATCCCGCCAAGGTCTCGCAGGTTCAACTCACATCTATTTGTCATGGCCTATCTCAGATAATCCTTTGCCTTTCTATCAAGTTCCGACAGTCTGTCAAGAGCTGCATTCAGCGTGTCGTCGCGCTTGGCAAAGTGGAAACGGATAAGGTGATGTACATCCTCGCGGAAGAAACAGCTGCCAGGAACAGCACCCACACCGACATGCTCTGCCAGCCACTCGCAGAAATGGAGGTCATCCTTCACACCATACTTCGAGACATCGAGCAGCACATAATAGGCTCCCTGCGGGTCAGTAAAGGTCAGACCGAAATTCTTTAAGCCGTCGCAGAACAGCTGCTTCATGTGGGTGTAGTGCGCCTGAAGGTTGGCATAATAACTGTCAGGGAAACAAAGTCCGACGGTAGCAGCCTCCATCAAAGGGGCTGCTGCGCCAACAGTCAGGAAGTCATGCACTTTCTTCACTCGTTCGATGATATGCTCTGGTGCTATGACATAGCCGAGTCTCCAACCTGTGATGCTATAGGTCTTCGAGAGCGAACTGCAGGAGATTGTGCGCTCCCACATGCCAGGCAGCGTGGAGATATAAACATGCTTGTGTGGAGCATAGACGATATGTTCATAGACCTCGTCGGTAATCACATAGCCGTCATACTTGATGATGATATCTGCTATCGTCTGGAGTTCTTCTCGGGTAAACACCTTGCCGCATGGGTTAGAGGGATTGCAGAGAACCAAAGCCTTTGCTCCATTCCTAAAGGCATCTTCAAGCAGGTTGGCATCGAAGGAGAATGTTGGAGGCACAAGCGGGATATACACAGGTTCTGCACCCGTCAGGATGGTGTCGGCGGTATAGTTCTCATAGAACGGCGAGAAGATGACCACTTTGTCACCAGGATTCACGACTGTCATCATTGCAGCCATCATGGCCTCCGTGCTGCCACAAGTCACCACGATATTCTTATCGGCATCGATGGGCAATCCCGTAAAGTGGCTATGCTTCTTGGCCAATGCCTCACGGAAGTTCTGCGCTCCCCAGGTGATGGCATACTGATGAGGGCCTGACGGGGCAATCTCAGCCAAACGATTGGTAATCTCCTTTGGCGGGTTGAAGTCAGGGAATCCCTGTGAGAGATTGATGGCTCCGTACTTATTGGATATGCGGGTCATCCGTCGGATAAAAGAATCCGTAAACCCTGCCGTTCTTGTGGATAGTGGTCTCATTGTCCTTCTATTTTTGAGTGCAAAGTTAGTGATTATTCCTCAGAAACTATACTATATGGCCGTATTTCCAACAATCTTTAAGTATCTCATGGGGGATTTCCCCTATTACGATTTAGGAAAAACCACCCCTCAGATTAGGCGAAATCCTTTTGAAATGCCGTGAAAAATGCCGTACTTTGCAGCGTGAACAAGAAACAAAATGTATAACTCTTTAAAGATAGGAGATTAAGATATGAAGAAGATGATGATCCTGGCAGTGATGATGGTCATGACTATCTCGGCCAACGCTATGAGCTACAATGCAGCAAAGCACGAGGCTCTGTTCCTGAGCGACAAGATGGCTTACGAGCTGAACCTCACCGCTGCACAGTATGAGGCAGTCTACGAGATCAACCT
>JAFZUS010000194.1 GCA_017618275.1 Prevotella sp. | reverse complement strand
TGTAGTCGATAGGGGAATCGAACCCCTATGCCAAGATTGAGAATCTTGTATCCTAACCATTAGATGAATCGACCGAGCAGCGAGAGCAATCAAACTTGTTTGAATTGCCGAATCGCTTTTCAAAGAGCGCTATCTTAGAGAAGACCCCTCGGTGCGGAAGGAGGGGGATTCGAACCCCCGGTACGGGAACCCGTACGGCAGTTTAGCAAACTGCTGGTTTCAGCCACTCACCCATCCTTCCAAAAGGAGGTTTTGTGCTTCAACCGTGGGGTTATCTCCTTGATTGCGGGTGCAAAGGTACTACAATTTTCCGAATCCTCCAAATCTTTCCGCAATTTTTTTCGAAAAAAGTTACTTGAATGCGACGATACCCGTCAAATCCTTGTCGAAATAGAAGGTGCGCGACTGCTCGAGGGTGTCGTTAGGCAGTTGGAAGCGCATGCGGATGAAGAGCAGCGTTGCACCATCGGGCTTGTCTGCCAACTGAAAGTCTTTCTTGAACAGTGGGTCGCTCTTGGCCTTGTCGCGCAGAGCCAGGATCAGTGAGTCGCTGATGACCTTGGTCGAGTCGAGGTCGGAGAAATCGCTGATGTCTATCTCCTCCGTGGCGTATGCCTTCACGAAGTCCTTCACGATTCCTTTGGCCTGATACCGCTGCCCGCACGAGGCGAGCAGCAGCAGAGCCATTACACCTATTATTATATACGCGCGGGAGTGCTTCATTTCTGCGGGATGTTTTTGAGCACGTCGAGCAGATGATCCCACACCATCTGTACGGTGGGGATGTGCAGACGCTCATCGGGCGTATGGACAAAGCGCAGGGTGGGGCCGAAACTCACCATGTCGAGGTTGGGGTAGCGCTCGGAGAAGAGTCCGCACTCCAGTCCGGCATGGATGCCGCGCATGATAGGCTCCTTGCCGAAAAGTTTCACGTAGGAGTCCCACACAATCTTCTGTAGTTCGCTGTTGGAGCGCATCTTCCAGGCGGGATAGCCGTCGCTGCTCTTGGCCTCTGCACCAGCCAGTTCGAAGACGGCCTGGATGGTGGCACACATATTGTCGAGGTTTGACATCACATTGGAGCGCTGGCTGCTGAGGATGTCGATGGTGGTTTCTGTGGAGTGGATGCTGGCGATATTGCTCGAGGTCTCCACCATACCGCCGAGGGCCTCGTCCTGACAGATGGCGTAGATGCCGTTGTCGACGGCCTGTATGGCCCAAACAAAGTTCTTGGCGACAGCCGGTGCGATGACGGGTTCTGCATCGGTGCTCTCCATGTTCCATACCATCTGCGTGTCCGTCACATGGAACTCATCCTCCACCTCTGCAGCGAACACGTTCCAGTCGGCACGGACATTCTCTTTGAGGTCGTTGGGAACGGCAATCACAAAGTAACCGTCGCGGGGGATGGCGTTGTGCAGTTTGCCGCTATGGAACTGTGCCAGACGTACGCCCTCATAGCGTTTCATCGTCTGGAAGAGGAAACGGCCCAGCAACTTGATGGCGTTGGCGCGCTTCTTGTTGATGTCGTCGCCTGAGTGTCCGCCTACGAGTCCCTTCAGTGAGCCTTTCAGGAAGAACGAACCTGCGGGAGCATCCTCACGCTTGAAGGTAAACTTCGCCTGCGTGTTACGACCACCGGCACAAGAGACAAATATCTCGCCCTCATCCTCAGAGTCGAGGTTGATGAGGTAGTCGCCTGTCATAAAACCAGCCTTCATACCTTCGGCACCCGAGAGACCCGTCTCTTCGTCGCGGGTAAACACACACTCGATGGGTCCGTGCTCGATATCGTCGGAACCGAGGATAGCCAGTTCGATGGCACAGCCGATACCATCGTCTGCACCGAGGGTGGTTCCCTCAGCCTTCAGCCACTCGCCATCGATGTAGGTCTTGATGGCGTCCTTGTCGAAGTCGAACTCCACATCTACCAGTTTGTCGCACACCATATCCATGTGACTCTGCAGGATGACGGTCTGACGGTTCTCCATGCCCTTGGTGGCGGGTTTGCGGATAATCACGTTACCTGTCTCATCCACTTTCGTGTCGAGTCCGTGGCTCTCTCCCCAGTTACGGAGATACTCAATCATCTTCTCTTCACGCTTCGAAGGGCGTGGAATTTCGTTAATCTTCGCAAATTCAGCGAAGACAACAGCAGGTTTTAAGTCGTTTTTATTCATTATTAATGCTATTTTTGATTTTATTTTTGGTATATTGCGCTCTTATTCGTACCTTTGCAGCCGAATTGCAACTGCAAAAGTACAAAAAATGAAGGAAACTCTGCTCATATCCACGTTAATAATTGCTATCGCGATGGTATTTTTCCTCGTGAGGGTATTGTTTGTGAAGGGTGGGGAGTTCAAGTCGCAGCATATCCACGACTCTGAGGCGATGAAGGAGCGCGGCATCCATTGTGTGATGGATCAGGACCGCGAGATGCGCCAGAACAGCCGATTCGCTGTAAGTGAGAAGGTGAGAGAGTGAGAATTTAATAATTTAAAAATACAATAATTTAAAATGAAAAAGTACATTTTCCCTGCACTCGCCATCGCAGCCATGATGGTTTCGTGCAACAATGCCGCCCCGAAGATGGACGAGCAGCCTGCTGCAGCAGATGTTCAGACCACGGGTATGAAAATTGCCTACGTAGAGGTTGACTCGCTGATGACGCAGTACACTTTTGCCAAGGACTACAGTGTAACCCTCGAGAAGAAGAGCAACAACGCCCGTAACACCCTGACTCAGAAAGGCAACCAGTTGCAGGCCGCCGTGAACAACTTCCAGCAGAAACTGAACAACAATGGTTTCCAGAGCCGTGAGCAGGCTGCCTCCGTGCAGAATGCCATCCAGCGCCAGCAGAACGACCTGCAGACTCTTCAGGCTCGTCTGGAGTCAGAACTGGCCAACGAGACCGCCAAGTTCAATGAGGCCCTTCGCGACTCGCTGAACAACTTCCTGAAGGCCTACAACAAGGACAAGAAGTATGACATCATCCTCTCGAAGGCTGGTGACAACATCCTCTTCGCCGATAAGAAGTACGATATCACGCAGGATGTGATCAACGGTCTGAACAAGCGTTACAAGCCAGCCGCCAAGAAAGACGAGAAAAAGGCTGACGAGAAGAAAGACGACAAGAAATAAAATCTCCTTTATAAGCACCATCAAATAACCCTGCCTTATTGAACGATAAGGCAGGGTTATTGCGAAATAAGGCAGGGTTATTGATTGATAACCATCCTCTATTACTTCACCACGAGTTTCTTTCCGTTTACGATGTAGAGACCTGTAGGCAGTTCATCGAGCGATGTGGCTGACAGGCGGATGCCTTGGAGGTTGTAGATGCCTTTCGAGGTGTCGATGGTCTTGTCGGCCTCAAGTCCGTCAATGCCTGTGGGGATAGGCTCACCGCCATTCAGTCCGCGTACGAAACCGGCATAGGCGTGCTTGCGGTAGTAGTTCGAATCCCAGATACCTACGGGTTCGCCGCCACGCCACATGTTTTGGATATCAGGAGCATCGGTGGTACACCACTGGCAAATACCCCACTGCTGCTCAGGTGGTATCAGACGGAAGTACTCCTTGATGATCCACTCGTAGAAGTCAGCCATTTCCTTGTGCTGGGCTTCAGTCAGTTGACTTGTCTTGATATTGGTTCCACTTGTATTGGTATAGCCCATGTCCATCTCGCTGACACGTACCAGTTTGCCCGACTTCGCCATGAGTTGGAACATACCGGTGATGGCTCTCTTTAGGTTGTTCTGGTCATTGGTGTTCTTTTTGAATGAGATGTGCATCTGTGTGCCAATACCGTCGATCTTCGTCACACCGTCAGCCTCCCACTTCTTAATCCAGTTCACCAGAGACCACAGTTTCTTGCTGGCGGTAATACCATTCCTGGTATCGAGATCCCAAGCACCCTCCAGGTTGTAGTCGTTGATGAACAACTTTACATCCGAAGGACCATACTTACGGGCCAGACGACAGGCCTGACGCACGTATTCAAGGGAGCCCATATAGTCCTGCCAGTAGAAATTGTCGCCGCCGACATCCCAGGTGGTACCGGGATTGCCATTGGGATTATTGCCCTGCAGCACATAGTTGCCGCTACCGTCGTTGCCGCCACCAGAGAGGGCTTCGTTGACGAGATCCCAGGCCTTGACCTTACCCTGGCAGGCATTCATCATGCCCTTGATCCATTTTTCCATGGCACCGACGAGGGCATCGTGGCGCTCCTCCTGGGTCAAAGGAATCGTGCTTGGCACATAGACGTATGAAATATTATCACTGATGGTAGGAGAAACGACGGCACCCCTGTTTTCCTTCACCTTGAATGAACTGACAGTGGTACCTTCAAGGTCGCCGTTATTGATCTTCTCAACACCACCGATCTTCAGACTGATATTGTCAAAGTAGTAGTTGTTCTCATCAGCCAGTTCGCTCAGATTGAAAGCAATGCTCTGACCGGCAGCACTGAAATTACCACTGACGGTGATCGTCTTCCACTCGGTAGTGAAATCGATATTGCCAAATGCATCGCTGCTGACATACGAACTCGGCGTGGTGTGGATCTGTGTGGATGCGTAAGCAGGCTTGTCGGCACGTACGTCAGCAGTGAAGACATAACTTGCGCCTGAAGAGAACGAACCGGGAACCACCCAGAACTGATTGTCCCATACATCCGCCTCCTTGGCTGTTGCATGAGCCACGATACAGCGACGTTCCTCGTTGATGGTCTTACCCTTCTTCACCTCCTCGAACTTGATGGACTTGATATAGACATCTCCTACGTAGTTGGGAACATGCAGCAACAAGAAATTGGTGTCTACGGTTGGGACGACATTTACTGACACATCTTGCCATGTTGTAGTGAAAGACACGCTAAGATTTGTTCCAGTTTTGTTATCCCCGTCATTGTTGGTAGTCCAGTCTCCGAGATGACCGTCCAGTTTTCCAGATTTCGAGCCCTTTACGGTCATCGTCATCTTAAAGGTCTTGCCTGCTTTAAGGGGAATACCATCTATTGGTACGAACTGCACTTCCCAAGAATATGATTTATTGGTTGTTACCTTAAGGCCATTGGTGGCATCGAAAGAGATCTTATAGTTGTAATCATTTTCGGGTGATTTAAAACCAACGCTCTGCTGGGTGCGAAAATCCTTCCTGGCGACTTCCGATAATATATCGACATCGCCGTCCTCGAGTTCTGGTGCCGGTTTGTCGGCAATGAGTTTGCGTAACCAACCGACAGGCTGTTGTGAGTGCCAGGCAAGGGTGTGACCATAGACATTGAGTCCTGCACTGGTAGCAGCATTCACATAGTTCCTTACCGTGGTGAAATTCATGTCACCATTGCTATTCACACAACTGGCCATCTTCATTTCATTACCAGCAACTGTCTCATCAAAGTTCTTGTTAATCATTTTCTTGACTATAGAATTGTTGGTGAGATAGCCGCTTACATCTGTACCGGCACCCAATTTGAAATTGGGGTACTTGGAATGGTCTACGTACTCTTTGAGGGCCAAATACTCATCTAAGTATCGGTAGTCGTCGTTGTTGGGCTTTCCCAACTCGAATTTTTCCTGTGCCATAGCCAAGGTCGACAGACTGGCTACCAGCATTAACAAATATATTTTCTTCATTTTTAAATAGAAATTGAACCGAAAAGGTTAATTGAACTGAACGGAAAAGGGAGCATCCGATGAGTGGATGCTCTCTTTTGTATGGAAGGTAGTCTGGAGCGAAATACTCCAGACTACACTCTTGCAGATTAATCCTCCCAATTCTCCTGAGTCTTGCGAACGTAAGACTTGTAGCGGAGTTGGGCCATCTTCTGAGCCTCGGCGAAGAGCTCATCGGCCTCGTTGGGATAAGCCTTCTTAACTGACAGGTAACGAACCTCGCCAAGCAGGAAGTCGTGGAAGTTCTCCCAGTTGGGCTCCTTAGAGTCGAGAGAGAACGGATTCTTACCTTCCTCAGCCAGAGCGGGGTTGTAACGCCACAGGTGCCAGTAACCGCACTCGACAGCCTTCTTCTCCTCAGCCTGGCTCTTACCCATGCCGCCCTTGGCCTTCAGACCGTGGTTGATACATGGAGCGTAAGCGATGATGATTGAAGGTCCGTGCCATGCCTCAGCCTCGCGGATGGCCTTGAGGGTCTGTGCGTGGTCAGCGCCCATAGCAATCTGAGCTACATATACATATCCGTAAGTGGTAGCAATCATACCCAGATCCTTCTTGCGGATGCGCTTACCCTGAGCAGCGAACTGAGCGATAGCACCAAGAGGAGTAGCCTTAGAAGCCTGACCACCAGTGTTAGAGTAAACCTCAGTATCGAGCACGAGGATATTCACGTCCTCACCAGAAGCAATCACGTGGTCGAGACCGCCGTAACCGATATCGTAAGAGGCACCGTCACCACCAATGATCCACTGACTGCGCTTAACCAGGTAGTGATCCAGAGTCTGGAGCTCCTTGCAAACTGGGCAGCCCTTAGCAGCGCTCTCGGCGATGCAAGCACGAAGCTTTGGAGCAATCTCCTTAGTCTTCTCGGCGTCGTCCTTATTGTCGATCCACTCCTGAGCGAGAGCCTTGTACTCGTCGCTGGCGTTGCCGTCGATCATCTCCTGCAGCAGCTTAGCTACGCGCTCCTTCATCTTCTTGTTACCAAGAGCCATACCCAGACCGAACTCGCAGAAGTCCTCGAACAGAGAGTTGTTGAATACAGGACCCTGACCCTTCTCGTTCTTAGTATAAGGTGTAGAAGGAATAGAAGCAGAGTAGATAGAAGAACATCCAGTAGCGTTGGCAATCATCTGACGATCACCGAACAGCTGAGAAATCAGCTTAACGTATGGAGTCTCACCGCAACCAGA
>JAFZUS010000193.1 GCA_017618275.1 Prevotella sp. | reverse complement strand
TACCAGCTCGATGACTGTTTCCTGATTTTCTGGTTCCGCTTCTTCTTCAAGTATCAGGCACTGGTGGAGAACAAGGCCTTGAAAGCCCTCGACACCATCATCCGCAGAGACTACAGTGGCGTTTCGGGCCTGATGATGGAGCGATACTTTGCCAGGAAGTTCCAGGAACAGGGGAAATATATTATCGGCAAATGGTGGGACAGAAAGGGCTTCAATGAAATAGACCTCGTGGTGGTTGACCCTATTGGCAAGGAGGCTTGGGCGTATGAACTGAAGAAGGATGAAAGCCGCTATGACGAAGAATCCTTCAAGAAGAAGGTAGATATCATGGTTCAGCAAACCCCTGAACTGCACAAGATGAAGATTCACATAGGTTCACTCAGCAAGAGTGATATGTAAACGTATAATAGGTGAAAATCATCCACGTGGACATGGACCAGTTCTTTGCCGCTGTGGAGCAGCGAGACAATCCGGAACTGAAAGGCAAGCCGATAGCGGTTGGCCATGACGCTGAACGTGGCGTGGTTTCGACGGCCAGCTACGAAGCCCGACGGTTCGGAGTGCATTCTGCACAGTCCATTCAGGTGGCCAAACGTCTTTGTCCGCAACTGATTATCGTGGAGCCACATTTCCAGCGGTATAAGGAGGTGTCGGCTCAGTTGCACGAGATTTTCCATGATTATACAGATTTGATTGAGCCAATCTCTCTCGATGAAGCTTTTCTTGATGTGACAGAAAACAAGAAGGGTATTGAACTGGGTGTTGACATAGCCCGTGAGATTAAGCAGCGCATCCGTGAGACAACAGGGCTGACGGCATCAGCTGGTGTCAGTTATTGCAAGTTCCTGGCGAAGATTGCCTCTGACTGGCGAAAGCCGGATGGTCTGACGGTGATTCATCCAGACAGGGCCTTGGACTTCATCGCCCTGCTAAAGGTAGAGAAAATCTGGGGTGTCGGGCAGAAAACGGCTGAGAAGATGCACCGCATGGGCATCTTTACAGGGTTGGATCTGAGAAATATATCACTCTCTCGGCTGACACAAGAGTTTGGCAAGATGGGGCAGGTATTCTACGATTTCTCGCGAGGGATAGATAACCGGCCCGTTATCTCCGAGTGGGAACGCAAGTCCGTCAGCTGTGAACAGACGTTTGAGTCGGACATCAGTGAGAACTCAGCCGTTACCATCCACTTGTACCATACGGTGCTGGAGCTGGTCAGGCGCATAGAGAAAAATGACTTTGAAGGGCGCACACTGACGCTGAAGGTAAAGTTCCTAGACTTCCAGCAGATTACCCGTAGCATTACTGTTGACCACATCTTGCGAACCAAGGACGAGATACTTCCTTTGGCAAAGCAGTTGATGCAGAGCGTGGAGTTTCATTCCCACCCCATCCGTCTGTTAGGCTTGGGCGTGTCAAATCAAAAGAATACCACTCCCCAGGAGCAGCAGCCTTGGGTCGAGCTGGAACTGGAGTTCGAGCCATGGCCGGAGGTTTGATGAATGGGAATCCCCTATGAAAGAATAGGCGATTTCCGTGTCCTATTAGGAATAATCCTTTTGATAGTTCACCAAAAGTACCGATCTTTGCACTGTGATTCAGAACATAGGAGTCTGGTCACAAAACAGAAGTTGAACTATTAAAAGAAGGAGATTATGAAGACAATGAATAAGGTGATCGCAGCCATGATGATGATGGCCATCACAACCGCAATGCCAGCAATGGCCGGTAACAAGAATCACACCAACAACGACAAGAAGGATAAGGTTGTTGCAGTGAATATCGGCAAGAAAGTGTCGCATTTCGACAAGGTAGACAAAAAGACGACTCATTTCAACACCCATAAGAAGAACACCTATCGTCCTGACGTGAAGACCTATACTTTCAAGGTAAGCCGTCATGACTCTTACAAGAAAGTCGTAGCAAAGGCTGAGCGCATCGATGGCGTGATGGATGCCAAGTGGAACGCTCGTACTCGTGAAGTGACTATCCGCTACGATGCCAACAAGACATCAGTCAAGTACATCAAGCACTCAGTGGCATAACTACATGCCATACTACATATAACCCCAAAAGAAGCCCCGGCTCGCACTTACTGCAGGCTGGGGCTATTCATTTCCTTTACTTTTGTCTAAATCGTTGGTACAGAGTCCATGCTTCTTGTAAGTTCTCCATCTTGTTGCCTCCATCAAAGAAATCTACTTGACAGTCATCTTTGAAGGGAGACCAATTTCCGCAGATGATGCCGTCGCAGGCTATGATGGGTTGGAAGATACCGCTGTTGTTGTGGGCACGGTGTCGATGTTCTGGAGGCAACACAATATCGCGGGACTTATAGCCAATGAGATATTCGTCGTATGGTGGAATCAAGAGT
>JAFZUS010000192.1 GCA_017618275.1 Prevotella sp. | reverse complement strand
GACCTGCGCCAGTTCGTAGAGGAGTTGTTCCTGCCAAGATATTTGGAGCGGAACAAGTAGTATGTACCTTATAGTTTCTTAAAGTTCAGGGCTGCACCTCCTTTAGCCTGAAGATCAAGAACGACGGGCTTTGCTGTCAGCCCCTTCTTAGAAGTCTTGACGATGACGATTTGCTTCTTCACGGCCACATGGGTCTTTGTCTCAACAGTCGGGTCATCGGTATAGCTGGTCACCTCCCACTTGCCCGCAGTGAGGAAGTCAGCTGGGTTGATGGTGACGGTTCGAGCCTCATCATTGGTCATGGCACCCACATACCACTCACCATCTTTCTCGCGAGCCATCACGATATATTCAGCAGGAACGCCGGAGAGAACCTTGGTGTTGTCCCAAGTAGTGGGCAGGTTGTCAAACCACTTCAACTCTGGTTCACCATGAGCCATTTTAGGCGTATCGTACCAGAACAGGGCATTGATGGGGCTGTAGAACACAAGGGCGGCAGCCAACTGGTGGGCATGGGTGTTCTTAAGTCGTCCGTTATAGTAGCAGAAGGTGTAGTCGCCAGGACCATTAATCATACGGGTGAAGGGCAAAGTCACGTTGTGGGTGGCCGACGGGAACTCCTCGTTGCCGCGGATACCCTCAGCGGTGAGCAGATTAGGATAGGTACGTGAGAAACCTGTAGGACGGTATTCGTCGTGTATGTTCACCATCAACTTGTTCTCTGCAGCCAGACGGATGAAATCGTGCAACCAGGTGGCCCAACGGTGTGAGCGGTACTCTACGAAGCCGGGCTTGATACCTACCACGCCCCATTTCTTATACAGCGGCAACAGCTCTTTAGCCTGCTTCATCATGGCGTGTTGATTGATATAGAGCCACACCTTGATGCCCTTCTCCTTGGCGTAGGCCAACACTTTAGGCAAATCAATCTCTTCACGAGCCTTGGTGGCATCACCATCGAAAGATGTGACAGGCAAGTACCATTTCCAGCAGATGAGTAGGTAGTCAATATTATGCTCCTTGCAGAAGTCGATGTTGTCCATGCAACCCTGTGTAGTGAGCGTCACGCAGCGCATGCTCTTGCCTGACTTCACCCATTCGGCTGCATCAGGAATCTGACAAGGCTCGTTCAAGTTGTCGATGAGATAGCGATGTTCCAGCAGTTCACCAAAGGTTTTACCCGTCAAAATGACCTTCCAAGGTGTAGCAGCATAGGTCACAACGTCAACGGGCGAGTGCATCACTGTTTCCAATGTATTCTTCTTGGTCTTCGAGGCGATGTTGGCCTCCACGCACCAGTCGTCGCAGTCGGCATCACCAAGGGCAGCACACAAACCATTAGGCAGAGCCACTGTCACCACTCGTTCGATAGGCTTCTTGACGTCGTTGACATCCTTCAGTTCGTAGGGAGCCTGCGACCACTCGGCACACCAAACCTTCGTACCCTCGGCAAAGGTGTAGTTGGTGAGGTCGCCTACCACCTTATGATAGACAGCAACAGGGTGTTCGGGCAGGTAGTAACGGAAGGCCACGCCTTCGTCATACGCGCGAACTTCTATATTTAAACGGTAGTTGCTCTTGTCCTTTTTGGAGAGATAAATGGTGCCGGCATTGTAGTTGTCGGGCTCGTCCTTGCGCTCGCCATAGAGCGGATGGAGCATCTCGCGGTGCTGACTATAGCTGACGCTATCCACGCTGAAGCCCTGCATCCAAGAATCATACTGGGTGTAATACTGTGCCAGCGCATGCTCCCACTGTTCGTTGTCCATTTCCAGACCCAGTCGAGAATTAGCAATCACCTGCTGACCGTCACGAGTGACGCTGTACTGCACACCATCGTTCACGTGTACCACTTCAATCTTGTTCACTCCCCCTGGCGAGGTTACTACCAGCGACTCCTCAGCCGCCTGACTCATGGTGGCAATCATCAGTAGCGCACCCATCAAAAAAAATCGTACCATATAGAATTCTTTTTTTTATATTATACGAATATGTTAAAGTATTTACGTATCTATTTCTTCCAATAGACTACGTAGCGGCAATGCTGGAGGTCGTAGAAAGGAACGATGGAAGTACCATCGGCATTTTGGAAGCGTAAACCACCAAGATGCTTCACTTCGCCTAACTTGACATCAGCGTGTTTACCGTAGTCGAAGGTGTAATAGTCGTTATGCTTCGTGGGGTCGCTAAAGGGATGATCCACCTCAGCCAAACGACCACCGAGCACGATAGGTCCATACATCAAAGCGACACGCGAAGGGTCGTCTTTTGTATTCTCTTCGCGGAGCGACATACCGAACTCAATGATCATTGACCATTGACCATTAATCATTGACCATTTGCCAATCGCATAGCCGTCTTTTCCGGG
>JAFZUS010000191.1 GCA_017618275.1 Prevotella sp. | reverse complement strand
TTTGAGATCTTGGATGGTGGCATTTTTGACATAGCGGAACGGGGCGCAGTATTCTTCGCCGAAGGCACTTTCAGATGAGCCTTGTGTGAAGGTCAGAGTCTTGTTATTGCCGAGGAAAGTGCCCTGGAAAGAGCGGTCATCGCTTGTACCCACCATTGTCGAGACACTGATGTTTTCATCCAGTCTCACGAACTCGCCATTGTAGTTGTTAAAGCCATTTTTGATAATATTGGCGAAAAGATTCCATTCATCATTACTGCTGATGGTGTATGGGGCTTGCTCTGTGCCGCTGCCGGGGAGCGTAGGAACCGCGTAGTACGTACCATCGTAGAGGATACCGTTCTGGTATGCCGTCATCATGCCATAGTCGTACACCACATCTCCCAAGTTGCCAGGGTCAGTGGCAAATGCTAGGACACGCGTGCCTTGGACCAAGCCCATCGTCTCAGTGTGGTAGCAGTTAGTGATGTCGCCACCACCACAATTGAAAGTACGGGAGTTAGTGATGCTGGTTGACCAGCCCGATGGTATGCTGCCAGGAGCGTAGAGAGAATTGGTGATGTAGGCATGTGAGTAGTAGTTTAAGCCGCTTACAAAGCCTCCGCACCATTCTATATTTCTGTCGGTCAACAGACGACCAGTGTAGCTACATCCCTGAATGTACAACTTTGCATTCGAATCATCATTCAACAGGCCTACGATGCCACCATGCCGGACTCTGCCATTATTATCTCCACAATCGTTATAGATGATGGTACTGACGTGGCAGTTAGTGATGTACGTTGTGTTATAACAGTGGGCAATGAGACCACCTGCGTGTTTTTTGGAGGTATAGATGGCGCCCGTCACCTTGAGGTCTTGGATGGTGGCTCCATTAACATAGCGGAACGGGGCGCATTGTTCTTCGCTAAACACGTTCTCTATAGAGCCTTTCGTGAAGGTCAGCGTCTTGTTGTTGCCGAGGAAGGTACCTTTGAAAGAGTTGCCTTCACTCGTGCCAACCATTTCTGATACGCTGATATTGGCCATCAGCTTCACGTACTCGCCGTTATAGGTGTTATTGTTCGCTACATTTAAACTGAAGATGCGCCAGTCATCAGCATTGTTGATGGTATAAGGATTTTCGGAGGTACCCTCGCCCTGGAGGTTGTTTACCGTCACATTGGTGGCTCCAATGGTCACGTTTTGCTCTGGCATGGTGAGCGTATAGGGGTTACCACTACCCGACAGTGTACCTGCGCTGGCTGCAAAGGCAGTGACTTGACAGTCAGGCTGGCTACCGAGCGTCAAGCTGACGTTCTGACCATTGGCAGCATAGAGTGCGTCGCCACACTGGATGCCCGTCGTATAGAAGGTAAGTTCGCTGTCGGCATAAACATTGCTGACATCACCAGCGTTAGCCACGGTGACAAAATCTCCCGGAATGATGGCATAGACCCTTGTGCCAAGCGGTTCCCCCTTTTCCGGCCTGTAAGCGTAATAGCTGTTGGTGACAGTGACAGGGACATTTTTGCTCCATACAACGAAGACACGGTCCCTATTGACACTCTGACCATAAGGCATTGGTACGTTTAGGTTTGGATTGAATAGTGAATTAGTAATGGTAAGACTTGTTCCTTGACTATATGCCACAAAGCCACTCATGTTTGCATCGGTATCTTTTGTAAGCAGACAGCCTGTATAGGCGCAGCCCGTGATAGTCAATGCGCCAGACCAATGTTTTGCTACAAAACCACTGTGGTAGTAATAACTATAATCGTCATTACCCCAATTGTGGATAACGGTGCCGATGCGGCAGTTGATAATATTGGTTGTTCCATAACAGCAAGCAACAAGTCCGCCAGCGTAGTATCCGTAGGTATATATGTCGCCCTTCACCTTGAGGCCCTGGATGGTAGCATCCTTGACGTAGCGGAACGGGGCGCAATAGTAAGAGCCCCACGAAGTGGTATAGTTAAAAGTCAGCGTCTTGCCGTTGCCGAGGAAGGTGCCCTGGAAAGAGTTGCTTTCACCCGTGCCAACCATCGTCTCGACGCTGATGTCCTCGTT
>JAFZUS010000190.1 GCA_017618275.1 Prevotella sp. | reverse complement strand
GGATTATCTCCCCACCTTCATTCATTGACTTGAGGAAGGTATCGATGTCTGAAGATAGGGTCTTGATCATTTCCTCTGTCATGAATTCCAGGAAATGGGAGATGTCATCCGTGTCCCGGGTAATTATGAGTGCATTGATATAATCGCCTTTATCTTCTTTGAGGACCTTGGCTGGAACCAGTCCGAATTCGAACTGGATATGATTCATGATGAGCCGTGCCATACGGCCGTTTCCGTCTGCCCAGGGATGGATCGTCACTAAGCGGTAATGAGCTTCAAAACTTAGGATATAGCGTTCTGGCATGGACATCGGACGTCTTCGCTGCTCATTGAGCCAGTCACAGAACTCTTGCAATTTGGTAGGGACCTTCTGGTAGCTCAGGTAAGATCTCCCACCGACGCCAGCGGTCACATTCACCAGACGAAGGTCACCATTGGCGGAAGAGAAGTCCCCAAGAGCCGTCTTGTACGTGGATCCGGTATTCTGCATCACCAGGTGCGACAATTCTTTCAAGACATCGATGGTAATGTCAGAATGTTGCTTCGCCAGTCGGATGCTCTCTTCATAGGCTCGCTTCAGGTCGAGGTTCATCATCTGCTCGACGATGGTTTTCCCTTTTGCAGAAATCCCTTCATCGAAAAGCAACTGGTTTTCAATCTCGGTCACCGTTGACCCTTCGATGGCTGTGGAGTGCGTGATGATCGAGTACAGGTAGAACTTCTCATAGTCTATCTGCGAGTCAATACCCAATTGTTTGTAGCGCTCAATTAGCTCCATCAGTTGATCCATCCTATTCATTGCCATAGTAACTTAACAATGCAAAGATAACACTTTTTCTCCCCACTTTCTGCTTTTTCTCCCTACTTTTTGCAGTTTTCATACTACTTTTCGTTGTCGATATTGCCGAACAAGCGCTTTTTGCTTAAATTTGTGTTAGATAAATCAGTTTACACTATAATGGCTCATAAATCTCCTCGTACTGCTATGATAGTTACTATCGTTATTATCGCTGTCACTTTCCTTGTCGTGGTGGGTGTAATGCTGGCCTATTGGCCCAAGGGTATCTCGGTCAACGAGAACGAGGAAATCCAGTTGAGCACGTACATAGGCAAGCCGCAACTTATTCCTGTTGATGAGATTGCCATCACCGAAATGCCAGAGGGTATGTTGAACCATCTGATCAGGACCAACGGCATGAGCCTTGGCAAAATCAACTATGGCCACTTCAAGAACACAAAGACCGGGCAGAAGATGTTCCTCTATCTCACCGGTAAGGAAAGCAAAATCTGCTTTACCTACAATGGGGAGTTATATGTTGTAGATGATTGGCTACAGTAGTTAAATTCACCTTTATGGACATCATCCTATATGGCAGCCTGCATGGCGCCGCAAAAAGATACGCTGAACATTTGGCAAAAGTAACGGGCATCAAGGCCTTCGACTACAAGGACGTGAAGGACCTCGGCCAATATGACCGTGTTATTTATCTGGGGTCCATCTATGCCCACGGCGTAACGGGGTTGAAGAAAACAGTTGCCAGGATGTCTCCCAATCAGGAACTCTTCCTGGCCACCGTCGGGATGGTTGATCCTGAAGACAAGGCATTTTTCGATGCGTTCAAGGAGTCGCTGAAGAAACAGATACCGCAACAACTCTATGACGAGAAGAAGATATTCCATCTTCGTGGTGCCATCGATTATGACAAGTTGGAGTTAAAGTACCGCATTCTGATGAAGATGATGTATTCCCAGGCCTCAAAGATGCCCGAGGACCAGTTGACCGCCGAATTCAAGGCGGTACTTGCCACATATGGACAAAAGGTAGACTGCGTCAATCTGGATTCACTGAATCCGCTCATCCATGCTATGAAAAGAATGATTGCCATCTGTGGCCTTGACTGTGAGAAGTGTGACGCTTATATTGCTACGAAGAATGATGACCAGGCGCTGCGTGAAAAGACAGCAAAGTTGTGGGCAGAGTTGAACAATGCCCCCATTTTGCCAGAGCATATCAATTGCGACGGCTGCCGGATGAACGGACGGAAAACTGTATTCTGTGACCGTCTGTGCCCAGTCCGTCAATGCGCTTTAAGCAAGGGCTTCGAGACCTGTGGCGCTTGCCCGGAGAAGGACACCTGCCCAAAAGTCGGCGCCATATGGCAGAACAATCCTCTGGCGAAGAAGAATCTTAAGAAGTAATTATCTTCATTTTTCTCTTGACTCGTACCCTACGGCATATATTATCTTTGCAGCCGGATAACAAAAGTGCACAATTGTTATGGGTAAAAACAAGTTGAAAATCGGGGAGTTTTCCCGCCTGGGCAGGGTGACCGTAAGGGCCCTCAGGCATTACGAGGAGATTGATCTGCTGGTCCCGGAGATTGTGGACCGGGACACGGGCTACCGCTTTTATGCCGTCGGGCAGTTGCAGAAGATCCAGAGCATCACAACCCTCAAGAGTCTCGGCTACTCGCTGGAGGAAATCCGGGACCTGTGGGATGACGACAATCATTTCCCTTCTGTAGAATCGCTGGAGCAGAAGATACTTGCGTGCGAAGAGGAACTGGCGGTGCTCAAGGAGCGAAGGCGCATGCTCAAGGCGGTGGTGGCTTCCCAAAAGAAATTGCACAAAATGGAAAAAGTTTACTTTGAAGCGTTGCCCGCCATCACCGTGGCCAGCCATCGCGCCATCATCCCTTCTTTTGAGGATCTCGGCCGCCTCTGCTATGAGGTCATCGGCCCGGAAATGGCCCGCCTGGGCTGTGAATGCCCGGAGCCCGGCTACTGCTACACCATCGAACACGGCGGCTACAAGCCGCAGGACATCGACATTGAATACTGCGAGAAGGTGACCAAGAAAGGCACTGACTCTGCCATCATCCAGTTCAAGGACATCCCGGAGGTGCCGCTGGCCGCCTGTCTCAAGGTTTTCGGCCCCTATGACCGCCTGTACCAGGCCTATCTGGACCTCTTTGCTTATCTGGAGAAGGAGGGTTATAGCATCGTCGGCGCACCCCGCGCTTGTTATGTCGATGGCGTCTGGAATCAGGAAGATGCCGAAAAATGGCTGACCATCATCCAGGTGCCGGTGGAAAAAGCATAACGTTATTTACTAATTATGGCATTTGATTTCAAAAAAGAGTTTAAGGAGTTCTACCTCCCGGCAGCCACGCCGACCATCGTAGAAATGCCCGTCATGAACTTTCTGGCAGTCCGTGGCAAGGGTAATCCCAACGAAGAAGGAGGAGACTATAAACAGGCTCTGGAGCAACTCTACGGTATCGCCTACACGCTGAAAATGAGCTATAAGAGCAGCTATCGGATTGAAGGATTCTTCGAGTATGTCGTACCGCCGCTCGAAGGTTTGTGGTGGGCTGAGAACGGCGAGATAGATTATGCCAATAAAGACGGATTCTGTTTCATCTCGATGATTCGGCTGCCCGATTTCGTTACAGAGAAAGATGTGCAGTGGGCCATTCGGGAAGCGACCCGAAAGAAGAAGATGGATTTCTCGAAGGTGGAGTTTCTCCGTTACGATGAGGGTCTGTGCGTGCAATGCATGCACATCGGCTCTTATGATGACGAGCCCACAACGATCAAAGCCATGACAGAGTATGCCCGAAGCCAGGGATATCAGATTGCCATCGACAATAATCGCCGCCATCACGAAATCTATCTCAGTGACCCGAGAAAGACATCAGCAGACAAGTTGAAGACGGTAATCCGCTATCCCATCAGGTAGTTTCCAATTATCCGGTAGAACATAGGCCCCGACATCTTGAAAGAATGCCGGGGTTTTGTCCTGAAATAGGTTTCCCGAATCGTGCCAAGGTGCCCAATTCACGACAAAAATGTGTAAATCAGGGTGTTTTGCACAATTATTGGCAAAATTGGCTGATAAATGTGTAATTAGGCCTTTTCTGCACATATTTCTGTCCCACGAGGTCAATTACAGTCCCCGAACGCGAAAACCCGGCTGGAAGCCGGGCTATTCGCGTGTACGTGATCGTTAACAATTATCGAACCAATTTTGACGATTTTAGAAAAGTTTATCTGCTTGGTATTCAAATAGATATTGGATAACTATCAGGCGTCGGAGTGTTATCGTTTTTTGAAGACATCATGGCTCTAGTTTGCTGTTGTGCTGAAGAATTAGTATGTTTGTTCAGATAAATCGGGAGTTATATGTTTAGAGGTTTTTGGAAAACGACAATGTGCATAACGTTGTCTATGACTATGTTGACATCCTGCACATCTTGCAGTTCATTCTGGGAGAACATCCAGACCGTTGGTAAAGGATATCAGGGCAAATTTGATTACAAGGGAGCACTGGAGAAGAAGTATGCTTACGATGGGGAATATCAAGTGGAGTTGTTCACACAGGAGGACAGCGACGAGCGAATCAAACTCCTCCAGGTGTATTACCCTGCCAATCTGAAGACTGAGCAGAGGGTATGGCCCTTGGTCCTCATGGCTAATGGCACGGGCATACGAGCATCTAAGTACAAGGCAGTCTTCCGACATCTGGCCTCATGGGGTTTCATCGTAGTAGGCAATGAGGACGAGTGGACGTGGGACGGCAAGTCCATCAGCAAGTC
>JAFZUS010000189.1 GCA_017618275.1 Prevotella sp. | reverse complement strand
TTCACCATCAACGGCCAGGAGTTCAAGATGAACATCAAGTCGAAGGAAGAGAAGGATCTGGAGTGGGGCGGCAAACTCGTATTCATCAACAGCGTCGTTGGTGGTGCCATTGATATGCGCTTCATGCCTGCTATCCTGAAGGGTGTCATGGAACGTATGGAGCAGGGACCGTTGACTGGTTCTTATGCCCGTGACGTTCGCGTCATCGTATACGACGGTAAGATGCACCCCGTTGACTCTAACGAACTTTCGTTCATGCTGGCAGCCCGTAATGCCTTCAGTGCCGCCTTCAAGGAGGCCGGTCCTAAGGTGCTCGAGCCTATCTACGACCTTGAGGTACTTGTGCCCGCCGACTATATGGGTGATGTGATGTCCGACCTGCAGGGTCGTCGCGCCATCATCATGGGTATGGACAGCGAGGCTGGCTATCAGAAACTCAGCGCCAAGATTCCTCTCAAGGAACTCGCTTCTTACTCGATTGCCCTGAGTTCTCTGACCGGTGGCCGTGCTTCGTTCAACACCAAGTTCTCTTCATACGAACTGGTACCGAACGACATCCAACAGGCGCTGATCAAGCAGCACGAGGAAGAGTTGAAGGAAGAAGATTAAATCAGTTCTCTATAAAGAATCCCCGCCACAACACGGCGGGGATTCTTGTTATATAGTCATCTCTCCTCGGATGGACTGTTGCATAAGACTACGCACGGTATCAGGATCGTCGGGGTAATGGCTTTGCAGGAACATCAGTTTGGTGACGGCACTCTCCACCGTCATGTCACGTCCGCTGATGACGCCAGCCTCCTGCAGATGGTAGCCGCAGTCGTAGCGGCTCATCTCGACAGCCCCTTGCAGACACTGGCTCACGTTGACAATCACCTTGCCGTTCTTTGTTCCTTCTTTCAGTGCATTCAGCAGCCATGGACTCTGTGGTGCGTTGCCAGAGCCGAATGTGCGCATGACAATGGCCTTCAGGTTGGGCGTGTGGATGATATGTCGGATCAGGTCTTCGCGTATGCCCGGGAATAGCGAGAAGATGATCACATTGTTGTCGAGGCGGAAGTGAGGTGTCATTGGCTTCGCGAAGTCTGGCTTCAGGATGCGTTCTTGATGATAGGTGATGTTCACACCGGCATCCACCAGGTGTGGGTAATTGAACGACTCGAAGGCGTTGAACTCCTCTGCACTCTGCTTGGTGGTGCGGTTGCCGCGCAACAGATGCGAGTTGAAGTAGATACCCACCTCTGGCACCAGTGCATGCCCTTCTTCGTCGCAGGCGGCAGCAATCTCTATCGACGTGATCAGGTTCTCCTTGCCGTCCGTCCGCAACTGTCCGATGGGTAGTTGCGAGCCTGTGAAGATGACGGGCTTCGTCAGGTTCTCCAGCATATAGGAGAGGGCAGAGGCGGTGTAGGCCATCGTGTCGGTGCCGTGTAGCACCACGAAACCGTCGTACTGCCAGTAGTGGTCGGCAATACAGTGGCTGAGGTCTGTCCACAGGGCAGGCGACATGTCGCTGGAGTCGATGGGCGGGTCGAACTGGTACGTCTCAATCTGCGTGTCAAACTGCTTCAGTTCCGGCACATTATACAACAAGTGTTCGAAGTCGAAGGGCTCCAGTGCTCCCGTCTGCGGATTACGGTTCATGCCGATGGTGCCGCCTGTGTAGATAAGTAGGATTCTGCGTTGCATATTTTATATTTTTACTTGTCGCCGAATGAACGTTTCGTCGTTTTCATTGACGTTGCAAAGGTACAACATTCAGATTGCGGTTTTCGAATAAATGGCAAAGTATTTTTCTTGTTTTTATATTTTTTAACAATTAATGTCGTTACGGTCAATTTGTCATTAATGTCATTAAGACTTTCAACTTTTCAAAATTTCAGCACTATAAAATAAATATTTATATTTATTATTATAGTGAGCAAATGACCGAATCCAAAACCCTTAATGACCTTAATGACTTTGACCATCTTGACCTTGTCTTTTCCTGATTTCGGTTGACAGTTATTTACTCTTTTCCTGATGTGGTTGACAGTCGTTTTTCTGAACAAGTTGACACTTTACTGGAATCGTTGACACCTTTACTGAAAAGGTTGTCTTTTTCCTGAAAGAGTTGAC
>JAFZUS010000188.1 GCA_017618275.1 Prevotella sp. | reverse complement strand
GTCGACGGGTGCTGGCCAGCTGGACGAATTCCTGATAGCGACGTGCCTGCTGGTGCCAATGGGCATCCTCAACAAAGGTGTCATCGCAGCGGAGATTCATCGATACTGGTTTGCCATCGGGAGTATGGGGAATCAGCTCTGTAGGGATGCGACAATCTTTGATTAGTGGCAGCACTTGGTTCACCCAATCCTGATTACTCCATGTTTCTTTGGGTAATCCTGACTTTGGCTGAAATAGAGCATAGTCGCCTTGTGTAGCGAAGATGCGTTCCATGTCGAATCCAACCTTTTCGAACTGGCCATCTACATTGGTGGTGATGACGAAGTAATTCTTCTCCTTCACTACATCGAAAAGCTGACGATAGAGCGGCAGAGCCTCTGGACGATAGCGGGCAAACCAGATGTGCTTGGCCCACTGGGCCCACAGTTCTTCTTCGGTCTTGAAGGGATAGAACGATGCAGAATAAAGGTCGGTAATGCCGTAGCGGCTGATCCACTCACGGAACTCTTGGCGGAAATCCTCACCGGCATAGTCGAGTCCTGCGGCAGCAGAAAGTCCTGCGCCGGCACCTATCAGCACATAATCAGCATCAGCAATCAGTTGATGCAACTGTTCAATCCTCTGTGAGTAATTGTCTGTAGATGTCATAATCCTTGTCTAAGAATACGTTGAACACGATGGTCTTAATCGATTGCCTCGGATAACGTTTCACCGTCTCGACGGCAATCCCTGCTGCAAGCTCATTAGGGAAATGGAATACGCCAGTGGATATGCAGCAGAAGGCGATGCTCTCGAAACCAGCCTGCTCTGCGAGGTCAAGACAAGAACGGTAGCACTGGGCCAGTTGTTCTTCTTGTTCCTTCGTTGGCACACCTGTTTCTATGATGGGGCCAACGGTATGGATGACGTGCTTGGCAGGCAGGTTATATCCTTTGGTTATCATGGCCTCGCCCGTTTTTAGGAGCCTGCCTTGCAGCTGATCGTTACACTCCTTTCTGAGTTGGATACCAGCAGCCGAATGGATGCAGTTGTCTATGCAGTTGTGCAATGGTGCCCAGCAACCTAAGCCTTGGGCATTGGCAGCATTGACGATAGCATCGACTTTCAAACGGGTGATGTCACCCTGCCAGAGAAAAAGTGAAGAGTGAAAAGTGAAGAGTGAAGAATTTGCTGCCGCCACATCATCTATGTTCACTATACCCTTATCCTTCGCTTGCAATTGGAGCTCAGCATCTTGCATCCTCAGAAAGTCTGCCGAAATCTCTTTTGGTGCCCAAACGTTCATGAGAGCACGCATCATCCGCTGTCTCTCATTCAGAGAAGATGGAATCTGATAGCTGACATGATTATCAGCCATCAGATACCTGATAATGTTTTTCAGATTCTCAAGCCTTTCCATTACTTACTGCTGTTTGTAAAGTGCCTGTGCCAGAGCGTCGGCATCACCAGGAAGTTCAGGATAAGCAGCCTTCAGAGCCTCGGCGAATGCAGCAGCGTCCTTGTTAGCAGCCAACAGTTCTTTCACCTTCTGCAGGTAGGCAATCTTGAACTCTACCTGAGCCTTCTCAGCCAGACCACCATGACCTCCGATGAAGTACTTGGCACCTGATGCGAGCGACTTCTGTGCTTCAGCCAGTTCAGCATCAACAGCTGCGGCATTGCCAACCTGAAGTGGGCTGATGTGTGCCTCGGCGGGAGTCCAGTGGGTGTAATAAACCTGCTTGCCGATGATGATAGAAGCAGCGGGGAAGTCAGAGGTAGCACCATGCTGGAAGTCGAAATCAATGCCAGCCCAGTTCTGAGTCTGTCCGAAAGGAACCTCAGCAGCCTTCTGAGTGGGCAGTTCTACCATCGTGTCACCAAACTGATCTGCAAAGCTCTTCATCATACCGCCATAAACAGGACCTTCGATGAATGCGGGCATACCCTCAGGCATGGTCAGAGGCAGCTTGTCAGAACCGCCAAGGTGATAGTCGGTGATGTCGGTCACGATGGGCTTACCCAGTTCTGCGATGTAGTCAGCAAACTCCTTGGCATTCACCTTAAAGAGAGGAT
>JAFZUS010000187.1 GCA_017618275.1 Prevotella sp. | reverse complement strand
GGTGGACGGTCAGCAGCTGTCTGTCAAGGCATTGGACAAGGAAGACAGGAATGCCTTTTTTGAGCATACGACCACCAAGGCAGCCTTGGTACAGAAGTACTACGGCAAGGAACTCTCCCAGCCGAAGCACGAAGAACGCAGCAGGGCCAGAGCCGTATAAGGTCAAATTAGAACAAAGAAGAAATAAAGAGCGAAAAGAGATGTTTGAAGACTATAAGGCGTTTAAGGAAAAGGTCGGCGTGGATGATGTCGCGTCCTATCTCGGCTATAAGCTTGACAGAAAGGCCGGTATCGGGAAGTATGTCGAGTATAATCTCCGCGACGGTCGGGGAAGAAAGACAGACTCTATCGTTATCAGCCATCCCAACGACAAATCCAGCCAGACCTACTTTCATAGGAACGGAGCCAGTGGCGGCGATGCCATCAGCCTGATCAGGGAGAACATCAGCAGTTTTGGCGTGACGGGGAGCAGTGAGACAGATATGCTGCGAGCCGTCATGTCGAAGCTCACCAGTGATGACAGCCTTTTCTCCACATCCGAGGATAGATATAAAGATGTGAAGTCACAGCCCTTTGACATCAGGCGCTACCAAATAGAGGTAGCAGCAGAGCATTTCAATGCTGTTATGTCCTTTCTCAGAGGACGCTGCATTGATGAGGAAACGCTCAGGACGTTTTTGCCGTTCATCATGCGTGTGACTGATACCGAGGCCCAGTATAAGTACAAAGACCTGGCTTTCCCCTATACCAGACCGGGTAATGAGAAGATAGAGGGTTTTGAGCTGCGAGGCTATAACAACTTCCGCCAGAAGGCACCTGGCACGAACAGTTCGAGTGCGGCATGGATTGCAGACTTTACCGAAGAGCAGCCCGACAATGCCAAGAATGTCTATTTCTTTGAGAGTGGGTATGATGCCATGGCCTTCTATCAGGTGAACAAGTCCAGGCTGAACCTCGAAACCTCTGTGTTCGTCTCTACGGGTGGCACCTTTTCGAGTCAGCAGGTCAAGGGCATCACCGACTACTATCCACAGGCGCGGTACTGGGACTGTTTTGATAACGATGCTCCCGGCATCCTCTATGGTGTCAGGATGGAGGCATTACTGAGTGGACAGTTTCTCAACATCATCACAACCGATGATACCATCATCTTTCAGAAGGGAGCGGATGAAGTCCGCTTGCCAAAGGGTGAAGTCACCCTGAACAAGGTACGTGAAAAGCTGGGAATGGACAGGCACATGTATGTGTGGAAAGCGCCCAAGGCTTTCAAGGACTGGAATGATGTGACGATGAACAGACCCATGAAGGATCTGCCAGTCAAGACCAAGTACCAGCGTAATGAGAACCTTAGAGAGAAAAGAAGAAAGAGCACGGTATGAGAACAGGAATACGATATATACTGACAACGATGTTGCTTACGGT
Source organism: Prevotella sp. (assembly GCA_017618275.1). Classification (GTDB taxonomy): domain Bacteria; phylum Bacteroidota; class Bacteroidia; order Bacteroidales; family Bacteroidaceae; genus Prevotella. The sequence continues at coordinate 1,979 of JAFZUS010000187.1, read as the reverse complement.
TGCACTGAACAGTCATGCCCAGCAGACCGATCCGGCCTTGGCGGCAGCGGTGGCAGCCCAGACTGTCACCTTGGGAACACTCTTTGATGCACGAAAGAGCACTCAGGAGAAGATCATTGCCGCTACGGGTATCGAGGAAGTACAGTTGAAACAGCTCCACGACATCGAGAAGAAGGTGTTGGACTATATGGCCAACGTGTCAGGGCTGATGCAGAACCTCTATCAGGTGAAGCGTACGGCAGAGTTGGTCACGGTGGAGATACCGAGGAATATCAGTGAGGTCAGCAAGGCCTGTAAGGGTCATCTGAAAGGAACCGCCATTGCCTTGGCTGTCTCTGACGAGATCAAGAGTGTCTATACCGAGATTGCCAGTCTGTCAACACTGTGTACCTCATTGGTTAAGACAAAGACCGTTGACGGCAATAAGGTGAACCTCCTGAATGCCGCAGAAAGATACTGGCTGTGCGAGAAGATAGTATCATCGCTGGAAGACATCAACTCTGCATTGTATGTCCTCTCCTGGCAGATACAGTATCTGTCTTGGGAAGACCTCTGGCGAGGACTCGACCCGGACTCCTGGGCGAACTATATGCAAGGTAAGTGGATGGCCGAGTCTTGTATCAGGGACTGGGATGACCTCCTGAAGTAAGAAAGGACAGACAAAAGAAAAGAAGGATAGAAGGATAACATCAATAAAAGATACTTTAATCACAAAAAGGAAAAGAGAATGGAAAACACAAAACCAATCGGCATCTGCCCGATATGCGGACAGGGCCACATTACGGAGCATCCCTTCGGATGGGCGTGCGACAATTCAACAAAAAATGCTGACGGCACTTGGTACAACTGTAAGTTCGTCGTGTTCCGACAGTATCATGGAGCCAACATCACCGAGGAAGACGTGATGACGCTGCTTGAAACCGGTGAGACAGGCGAGCTTCAGATGTGTAACAAGGAAGGCAAGCCCTTTACAGGCAAGCTCGTCATCAAGGACGGAAAGGTGCAGCTGGCATTTCCTCCCCGTTATCTGGAGGGACGATGCCCTGTCTGTGGAGGACGAATCAAGGTGACCGGCAAGGGCTATGCCTGTGAGAACTTCTTCAAGAAGGATGACGGGCACTGTAACTTCTTTATCGGCAGTACCATCTGTAACAGGGTCATCACGGAGCAGGAGGTTGAGAACTTCCTCGCAGGAAAGAAGCAGATCCTTGACGGCTTCTGCTCCAAGGCAGGCAAGCATTTTTCGTCTTTGCTCTCTACTACGGTTGAGGGAAAGGTGATGCTGAACTCCACCATCTGCCAGTGTCCTCAGTGCGGCGGTGAGATACGGGTCGGGCCACGAGCCTACAACTGTTCCAACTACAGTAACGAGGACGTGAAGTGTCTGTTCTCCGTCTGGCGAACCATCGACGGCCATGAGGTGACACCCGAAGAAGTGAAACAGCTCTGTGATAAGGGAGAGACCGACGAGGTCATTCACTTCTACCGCAAGGATGGAAGCCAGTTCGACAAGAAGCTGAAGCTGGAGGACGGAAAGACCATCCTGGCATAAGCCGCTAATCAGCGAAAACGCACACAATAACAGAAAAGAATAAAAGAGAATAAACAAGAAAAAAGGTGAATAAACGAAAATGAAAAGCACGAAATTTGTTTTATTGGCTATGCTCTCAGTGGTGCTGTTGGCATCCTGCCAGAGCCGTGAGTTGAAAATCAAGAAGTTGGTGAAGAGCCATCTGGAGCAGTCGTTGGAGAATCCCCGGGATCTGAAGGTGAAGGAGATTGCAGAGCCTGACTCAGCCTTTGGCCTGAACTATTTTACACCCCAGGAGCAAGCCTATATGCTCGGTACTGTTACGAACGTTACCAAGGTTCTGATGGAGCGTACGGCGTATATGACCAAGCCCGACTTGGACGATGCCTACACGATGACCCTTGCAGATCTGGAGATGCGTATGTCCACAGGACTCTTTTCCGGGATG
>JAFZUS010000030.1 GCA_017618275.1 Prevotella sp. | reverse complement strand
GGTTCTCTCTGAGTTCTCGCAGCAGAACTCAGAGAGAACCGTCCCCTATGAGTTCATTCAGCCTCGGGTATGTCGCTCCAGCGTGTAGTGTAGCAAGGACTACGGAAATCATGCTTAATACTATCCTTAAACACACCTGCCTTACCTTTTCCATTCTCCTTCGTGTATTGCTGGGAACCGAGAACGACGGTCTCACTGCCGTACAGACGGTTAACCTTGTCTATAGTTTCATCGAGACGCTTCAGTTTCTCGTGACGCTCTGCATCGTAGTCGATGAAATTCGTCTGTAGGGCACTCACGGGGCAGATGTCATATACCACCACACCAGCCCTCTTGTAGTGATACCCTTGTCTGAAAATGCGACGCGTGCAGTGTAGGGCGGCTTCTACGACTTGTTGCGTGCTGTTCGTGGGTGTCAGCAGACGCTCTTCGCCCATGTTCCAGTACTGGGGCAGGTCTTCGCGGAAGTGGTTGGTGTCGATGAATACGCTCACCACTGCAGCCGCCGTACCCTGTTTGCGCAGTTTCTCGGCACAGCGGGCAGCAAAGTTGGATATACTGGTGCGCAGGGTCTCGAAGTCCGTCACCATCCCGGGGAAAGAACGCGAGGTGCAGATAGATTTCTTCTTCGTCATCTCCTCCATGGGGATACAGTCTTCACCGTTCAGTTCCTTCCATGTGCGCAGGATCACCACATTATTAAATATCGCGCGCACCCACGAGGCGGGTTTCTGGGCGAAGTCGAAGGCCGTTTTGATGCCTAATGCGTCCAATTTCGCGGCATAGCGACGTCCGATGCCCCACACCTCACCAATCTCGTAGAGCGAGAGGGCTTTCTCGCGGCGCTCGTCGCTGTCGATGAGGCAGCAGTGACGGTATGCGGGATAGTGCTTGGCGTAGTGCGAGGCCATCTTAGCTAAAGTCTTCGTGGGGGCGATGCCGATACTCACGGGCATGCGCACGGCTTTCCAGATATAGGCGGCGAGGTCTTCGCCCCAGCGCTTCAAATCAAAATGCTCCATACCGTGAAGATCGCAAAAGCCCTCGTCAATACTATAGCGGTAGAATGTGGGTGCTGCCTTATGCACAAGCGACATCACGCGGTCAGTGATCTCGCCATAAAGTTCATAATTGGAGGAAAATACCGTCACTTCAGGGTGCTCCTGGCGCATCTTGAAGTAGGGCGTGCCCGCCTTGATACCGAGGGCTTTGGCCTCATTGGAGCGCGCTACGACGCAACCGTCGTTGTTGCTCAAAACAACCACGGGCTTGCCGTTGAGATCAGGTCTGAAGACTCGCTCGCACGACACGTAACAGTTATCACAATCTACTATGGCGTACATCTGTGCTTGGTGGTATCGCGGTGAACAGAGGTCACCACACCCTGAATGATGAACTGGTCGTTGGCATCGACAATAATAGGCGGGTAGGCGGGATTAGCGGGTACGAGCCTCAGGAATCCCTGTTCACGGGTAGAGGTGTCGAGATACTTTACCACCTGTCCGCCGTTATGCCAGGCGGCTACGATGGCACCGTCTTGTGGCTCCTCCATGCGATCTACCAGACAGATATCACCGTCCATGATGCCAGCACCTATCATCGAGTCGCCTTTGATCCTCAGGAAATAGGATGCTTCGGGATGATGCACAAAACGCTCGTTCATGTCCAGCGACTCATGCGCATAGTCAGCCGCAGGACTCTCAAACCCCGCGCTTCCACCCTCATAGAGCGGGAGACTTACCGCCTTCTCAGCCTCTAAGCCGATGATCTCAGTGCCATCTATCAGTTTGTTCTTCTTCATGCCGCAAAGATAAGAATAATCCTCGATAATAACAAAAAATTACTGCACTGGATTCAGGATTCAAGGATTCATTTAGTGTTTTGATATTAGCAAATAATTGTAAGAGAATAATATTACTTATATTATATATTATAATATATAATATAAGTAAATAATAATTTGAACTATTTTGGATCATTTCTATTATCAAATTGAATCCTTGAATCCATGAATCCTGAATCCAATTTGTTATTCCGCTTGATTTAATCGATGGTTTGCACTTTGTAATTATTGAATGACTTTGCCTTGACATGGGCATTAGCAACTGTCATCAGCATCATGATAACGGCCAGTGTCATTAGTCTTTTCATATCTTACAATTTATTTAATTAATGAATCCATGCTGCAAAGATAGTGATTATTTCTGAAATTAAAATATAAAAGGTGGAATATTTAATTATATCGACTTTCCTTGGTCGTTACGAATCTTCCAAAATTATTTTTGAGGAAAACTTGCAAGATTAGTAAAAAAGGATTATCTTTGCAGACAGAAACATATTTTTGAGTAAATAGAGCTTTAGACAGCTTTCTCGATCGCTTAAGGACTGCTAATCTTAAAAGTGTTAATACGAGTAGATTGTCTGCCTGGCTCACGCTTAGAGGCGTGGGCTTTTGGTGTTTGCAGCACGTATTAACACTTAGCAGTCCTAATAGCGATGCTGTAATCTATCAAGCCCCCCCTCTTTTAGTAGCAAGTCAGTACGAGTGGTACAATAAGAATTACACAATGAAGAAACTAACTTATTTACTGTTTGCAGCAGCGATAATTACGATTAGCTGCACATCAAAGGGAAGCAAAGTCCCTGAGGCGGTCAACTCTTCTGCGGAAGAGTTTCAAAGATTAGAGGATAGTATTAAACAGGTTATCGAAGATCGTATGGCGAAATACCCAAAAGACTCGACTATTGAGGCAGACTATATTGATTATATGGTAACGAGCAACTTCCTTTTGGAGGGGAATCCTGCTCCGAGGTGATTCTGAGGATTATCACGAGCAGAATGTCTGCCTGATTACAAATGAAAAAAACTAAATTAGTCATTTTGGGGGTGAGTTTGGCGTGGCTGGTGCTCAGTTGTACAGAAGGGCATGTCTATAAACAAGTGCTGGATCGCGCGCAACAGCAGAATCTGAATCGAGACACTATCACTGGTATTGATTCTATTCAGATGGCTGCCGATTATTATGATCAACATGGAACTAATAAAGAAGCGGTACGCGCGTACTACCTATTAGGGTGCGCCTACCGTGATGCGGGTGAGGCGCCTAATGCATTAGAGGCTTTCCACGAGGCAGCAGACAGGGCAGATACCACCCAAGCAGATTGTGACTATGGATTGCTGATGAGGGTACATTCACAATCGTCAGAGTTGTTTAAGAGCCAGTTGCTGCCCTACGAGATGCTGGATGAATTGGGAAAGCAGCGGCACTATGCCCAGTTGGCGGGTGATGACAAAAGCGCCATCATAGCCATAGAGCGGAGTGCGGATGCCTATCGTATGCTTGACATGAAAGATTCTGCCGTGAATATCCAACTGCGCGCCTCAGAACTCTACGAGCAGTATGGCTTCCATGAGGAGGCTGCCATAGCGGCGGGGCCTATCATCGGCGATCTTGTAGAAAGAGGAGATACCGCAAGGGCCCGTCGCTGCATACATCGGTATGAAGGATCTCAAAGCATCTTTAGGGATGGTGAGATTCTTCCTCATAAGGCTGATCACTATTATTCGAAGGGGAAATACTGTCTGGCCGTGGGGAAGATGGATTCGGCAGAGGTCTATTTCAGGAAACTCATTGAGCCGGGGAGAAATGCTTCGCAACTGGAGGCGGGGTATCGGGGACTGTTTCTGCTGTATAAGGAGCGAAGAGCGACACACAGGGGACAGGCACCACTGTGCCCCGCAAGCGGAGCACAGGATGGAGCCAGTCCCCGTGTGTCGCAGGTGGCGGATTCGATGGAGAAATATGCGGATTTGCAGTATGAGCAGGTGATCCCTACACTTGCAGATAATAACAAAGATAATATCCAGCAGATGCAATCTCTTTATAATTATTCCCGCATCCAGAGCGAGGCCAAAAAGACTGCAGAGAGGGATGAACAGCAGAAGAGCATGATCATTGTATTGTTAGTGGCGGTCATTGCGCTCGCTCTTGTGGCTGTGGTTGTCGCAAAACTTCTGGGCATCGTCTTGAAGCGGCCAACAACGCATTACATTAACCCTCAGATAGATGCCCGTCGCATTATGATGACTGGCAGCGGCGCCATTTACAACGAAAACTTATCAGACTATCAATATGGGCAGAAAAATCATCATGACGGGCAATAGCGCCCAGTATATAGAGCGACGTTCAAAGGACGTGGTGGCTGATGACCGTGAGATACGGATGGAGGGAGAGCATGCGCGGTATGAAGAGCATGCTGGTGCGGTGGTGACGCATTATCCTCTCTATGGAGATACCCAGACGGGACTCCGGCAGTATGAGTTCCTGGTGCGAGGTGGCTATATCGCCAGTACCACCCACGAAAAGCACTTCTTATACTTGATGGG
>JAFZUS010000186.1 GCA_017618275.1 Prevotella sp. | reverse complement strand
TTATATTGATTCGTTGGAAGACCTTGTTTTTCCTTCAAATTCAGAGATTGAAACGCCCAAAACCATAAAACAGGGCAAGTATCTGTCTTTGTACTCAAAAGGCGACAAGTTCATTGTTAAGGTTTTCATTCCAAATGTTAAAGATTTTTATCATTGCTATATGGGGGTTCTACGAGAGGAGAATGGTCAACATTATGGTGTATCTTATTATATAGATCAGGAGAAATCTACAGTAGATATCAGTCGTTTCTTCGAGGGAGCAGAGTTTTTATCTTTAAAAGCAGAAATTTTAGGAACTGACAGATTCTTGGTAGAACGTTTATTAGAGCGTATAGATATTTAAATAATGGAAATATATATAATGAGACCTCTTAATAAAAAGACTTTTTCCTGACTTCGTCATCGTGTCACCCAGAAATTCTCATCGAACAGGAATGCGATTTTCTGATGACGTTTCATTAGCATTATTTTGCTGACAGTCTGCTTGCTATTCGGCAACCTTATTTGTATGGTGACGACAGTTTTGGCCATCTCAAGCACTTTGTCCACACTGATGTCTATATCCTCCATCTTCAGTATGCGCTCCAGCTCCTTGTAGACTTTCAGTGCGACAAAGCAGATACAGACATGGGCCTCAATACGTCTTTTGGTAAAATGGAACATCGGTCGTATCTCTATTTTGGACTTTGATATGCGGAAAGCCTTCTCCACGTGCCATAGATTGTGATAGGCAGCGTAGATGTCTGCCACTGGCAGGTCTGCATTCGTGAGGTACCCCTTCAGTCCGTCCCATCGGGCATCTTTTTCCAACAGTCCGTAGTCAATGCTTACCTTGACGTCGCCCTCCATGGTGAGGAACTTGTTGTACCCACGCTTGTTAATGTTGCCTTTGGTCAGCCTGCCTGTCCTGTATGCCTTCTCAAGACGCCTGACGCCCTTCTCGCGGTTGTACTCGTCCTTCCGCGCCCTGTCTTCGCTGTAGCTGACCAGGAGGCGCCTGCCGTTTCCCTTGTCATACTCCGCCATGTGACCGTCATGCCTGGGCAGGGACATGATCCATTCCCTTATGCCACTTGACTCTGTCTTTATCTTTGCTCCTATTATATATTTGTATCCCAGGGACTCCATCTCGGATACGTTTTCGTTATTCATCAGGCCTGAGTCTGCCACTACGATAAAGTCTTCCAGTTCATACCTGCTGACAAAATCCTTTATAACAGGAAGCATCGTGTGCCCCTCGTACTTGTTGCCCTCATGGATGCAATAGGCAAGCGGATATCCGCCGAGGCTGACCAGCAGGCCGAGTATTATCTGCGGGTTGTGATGGCGGCCTTCCTTCGAGAACCCCGTCTTGCGGAGGTCGTCCTCCCTGTCTGCCTCGAAATAGAGGGTCGTGACATCGTAGAACAGCACCCCGACAGCCCCGCCTAGTATCTCCCGCGTGTGACGCACGCTGATGTCCTGGACAATCTCGTGCTGACGATTGCTCAGCTTGTCAAGGTAACGGTATATCTTGGACAGGTTCAAGTCCTCGTCGAAGTGGTTCTTGAGATACTCCACCGTCGCCGCCTTGCTAGCCGGGTAGGAAAGACGCGCTTTCACCAATTGGCGGAAGACGGCATCCTC
>JAFZUS010000185.1 GCA_017618275.1 Prevotella sp. | reverse complement strand
GTTCAGGGTAATCAGCACCCTTACGCCATCGTCATAGATATGGGTGGCAGCCTTGATGGCTGAGGCGTACCCGGTAGCGGTTTTCAGATAGGAATTATACTGACGTTCCCATTCAGCCATCTTGGTGAACTCTCCCGCCATCGCATTTTGCAATACGGCGGTCTCTCGTTCTGCCTTGGTCTCTGACTTCACGGTATTGTTGATGAGCGCATTGCCTGTAGCTAGGATGGTGTACTCACCCGGGTTGGATGTGACTATCTGACAATAGCCACGCTGACAACTGACCACCCAAAGGATGAGTGACATCAACGACACAAGAAGCCACCGCTTTACAGAACTGTCGCCTAACGGCGGAAGCGTACTGTTCTTCTTGGATTTTATGCTGAATCTATCGGATATTCGTAAACTCATGGATATTGCGTTTTTTCTTGTTATACTCTACTCGTTCCCGTATGACCTTGATGAGATCCGTATGATTGCGGACACCCACGACATCCAGACGGGGACAAGTCTTGTCGCCACTGTAGATACTCACGGTCTTCAGGCTGAAAAGCCTCTGTGGAAAACTGCGTTGTTCGCTGTAATCGACCACGCGGTACAATTCAATGTAGTCTCTCTGAATGGAGAAGATGCCGTATTCATATTGAAGCTGTTCCTCATTGATGGTGTATCGGACACGACTCAGATACAGATACTTGCAAAAAAGGTTTGCCAGCAGTATGGCTGCTGCGGTCATCAGAAACGGGAACAACGATTCTGGGAGCAAACCGTCCCATCCGGCAAGAACAAGGAAGAGAGCTAAACAAAGGATTCTTCCCATATTCCCCGCCACGATCTGTAATCTATGCGGACGTAATATGATGACAGCATAATTCTGACTCATGGTTACCTCCTGACTTTATGGCTTTGTTTCTTCTCATCACTCTCACAAGTTTCAATCTCTCCATCGGCATCGAGATCAATGCCGGAAGTGACATTTCTTGTCTCATCGGTCTCATCAGATGCAAGGCGGCCTTCCTCTCTGTCCAAAAGCAGTTGCTCATTCCAGTCCTTTCCCTTGAAAGGGATTTCGCGCACTGACTGTGTGTCCTGCGCTGAAGTAATACCCAGAAATTCCTGTAAAGAGGAACGGAAATCTTTATACAGAGCCTTCGCCTGTTTCTCCTGTTCTTTGATGTCTCCATCAAAACATAAGCGACTCTGGCGCATAGACATGGTTTCTTCCCATGCGGATTCATATTTGGCATACTTCTCCTGTACAGAGTCGGGTAGCAGATCTATATTGCCGTTGGCTAAATCCTGAGCGAAGGGCAGGGAATCAAGATAAGATTTTCGCTCTGGCGCTTCTACGATATTGAAGCGCACCTGCTGATGCAACACGTTCCTGAAATTCTCGGTGAACTGCCGCCCGGCAAGGTCGTTGTCAAAGCAGATATGGTGCAACGCTGCTGGTGTATGTTTCAACACTCCACGCATCTGACCCACTGTGGGATTACCACCCGTTGAGACGAAGATGGCTTTGGGCAGTTCGGGTTTATCCTTCACATGCAACTGATAATAGGACATGGCATCGTAGGCGGACTCAAACCAATAGACATGTTTGGCTTCGGCCAACCCGCCTTTGCCTAATTGGGCTATCCACAGCCCTTCGGAACTGTTGCTGCCCATCGCCTTGCCTTTATAGCCGGAACTGCCATCCAGTCGGGGGCGGCCTCGCTCTTCCAAGCCAACAACGTTGTCGTTTCCTGGCACATACAAGGGGAAAGACAGATTGGTATAGGTCTTGCCTTCTGCCTGAGCTTCTTTGGTGGCAAGTATGAAATGGGCACTGAAAGCTTTCTGTGTATCAAGGTTGATGCCTCTGGTC
>JAFZUS010000184.1 GCA_017618275.1 Prevotella sp. | reverse complement strand
CGTCACCACCAGATTCTTGCCACCTGTATCTGTAAGCGTCCAAGTGTTCGCTCCTGCTCCATTTGTTCCTGTGGTTCCTTCTTTAATCGCCTTCGCCACCGTCTCTTCTATGATGCTTTGGACGGCACCCTCTTCCACAGTAGCAGTATAGAGTCTGGCATTGGTACCTTCACCGGATACCGTCAATGTCTGCACACTGAGTCCATCCATGACAGTGACATAGATGTCGCCATTGCTTGCATCATATCCGTCGGTTGTCGCATAGTCAGAGCCCTTCTGATAGGTGGTGATCGTCGGTTCTGGCTCTGTGACGGTGGTGATGGTCTCCTGCTTGCCGTCGGCATCAGTATTCACCACAGCATCGAGGGTGATGGGATCAAGAGTCGTGTCAGTAATCTTAAAGATATAGGTGTAGGAGTAGTTAGGCTGCCACCGTGCATAGACAGCAGGCACTGTAGCCGTGGCTCCTGTCACCTGTATGACCTCTTGTGAGTCATCACGTGACACAAGGGTGTAGTCAACCTTCAGATAAAGATCTGTGCCATTAGGGTTCGGCAGCATCGTCACCTCCGTGGTAGGAGTGGCCTCATCTGAACTGCGTCCGATGTATGGGGTGGTACCTGCTGCCTGGGGCTCCATATATTCCTTAGTTGCCGTATAGGTCAGGGCATCGCCGAAGGAAATATTATTGGTATAATCAGCAGCCACAGGAGGAGTACCCTCCGTAATAAGTTGAGTCGTAGCCTTGCCGTTAGCGTCAAACGACACGGTGTATGTGCCTTGTGTGGGTAGGGCTTCCGAACTGGCATAGAGATATGGTACGACTCCTGCCGGATCGCAGGCTGATGGATAGAATTGCAAATTCTTCACCGAATAGCCTGGGACGGTCTCATAGAAGGCCATCCTCACATTCGAGGCGAAATGACGGAACTGGAGTTCAACCTCAACCCCGGAAGAACCGCTCGGGCTAATCGTCTTCTTATTGGAAATAAAACTGGCTTTCAACTGGTCGCCTGTACCAGACACGGTATAGCCCGATGAAGTCATGGCTGAAACCTTGGCGTATGTATATGTTTTTGGATCAGTGGCGGGAGAAACCTCAACGCCCTGACCTAATGAATATGCAAAGAAATTATATTTGGAGGCACCGTAGTCCCAGTACTTGATGGTCTGGTCGATGCTTCCCGAATTAGCCGAACTGTTGGCGTATGCCTGAATGTCGGCAACGGCCTGTGACGTTTCAGAGGCTGACACGCCATTAGGCAGATTCTTATAGCCAACATACTCCCATCCAGCGGAATTAGAGGTGGTGGTACTGGCTGAATTTGTCACGTAGTTGAGTTGGTAGTTGTCGAAAACGGTCTGTGTTTCCTCACTTAGCCCTTCGACGACGGTCTTATCGCCCCAAACTACAAAGTTGTTGTTAAGGAGACCAGCAGCCTCTCCACCATACACGGCACGTGTCTGGGGAGCAGCAACAAGTCCGAACGACACGGGGCGGCCGTTTTCATTCGCCTCGTGCAGTTCTTTATTGCCGACGAAGTCCTCGCTGGCGCAGGCAGCCATCGTCATGGCAACCGTCGCCAGAAGCAGGTATTTTTTCTGTATGCCTATCGAATACCTCATCGTCAATTTTTTCTTTTTCTATTTTCTTTTTGCTCCTGACAACTGAGCACACCCCCTACAAAGGCAAAGGACCGACATTTCTGTCAGCCCCTTTCTGTTACTTTTACGATTTCGTTTGCACTTATGTCATCATCTGCTCACTGCGCTATTTTTTAGATTCAATCTGCTGAACAAGACTCCGGATATAGGCATCCGACACATTTTCTATATCAGATTTGTCGTATATCGTCATAAGGGTTATGAGGACTTCATCCTCACCCTGCTGCTGAACGTTATATGTGATAACTCTTGCTCCTCCGCTTTTACCTTTGCCTTTCGAGGCAATGGCCATGCGGTTCTTATACGTATGCTGACCAAGCGACTCTCCACTGAACGGATTTGCCTCCAGTTCATTAAGAAAAGTGTCATAGTCAGACTCAAACGAGGGATATTTCTTACGAAGTGCCTTTGCACCTCGCTCGAATTCTTCAATGTAGTCGAATGTGACTTTCATGAGATCCTACTTTTTGAACAGTTTGCGAGCATCGTGGTGAACCTTACCTGAGTGTAGTTCATCAAACGCTCTTGTCAGGCTATCCTTGACCATTTTTTGCTGGGCCTTGGTTTGATCCTGTTCGGCAAGCAGTCTCTTTGTGAGTGCCTTACGGACTGTCTTCGTCTGACTTTGGATAAGAACCCACAAAGCATCAACCGTAGATATTTCCTTCGTCTGTGGTGGCAATGTTGTAATCATATTTTCTTCGTTTTTAAAATCGTTCTTATAATTTCGTTTGCAAAGATACGAACTTTCGGTGAAACCACCAAGGGATTGGGAGGGTTTATTTTTCCCAGGCGTGGGAAAACTTTTTCCCCAGGCTGGGAAAAATATTTCCCCAGTGTGGGAACAAAAACGCCCTCATTT
>JAFZUS010000183.1 GCA_017618275.1 Prevotella sp. | reverse complement strand
GCCTTCATAATTCAAATCTGTTGCTCTTCGCCTTTATTTCCGCGAACACCTTGCGAACACCACGCGAACACCAAGGGTCGTTTTTTAAGATATTACAAAGTTTCCTATTTTGGCTGCAAAATTAGTAAATATCTGATAAACAACCAAATAGAATACAAGAAAATATTTTGTGAAATCTTAAAAAATCTTACTTTAACAGACTCATAATCTGGAGGTCGTAGGTTCAAGCCCTACCTGGTCCACTCCCCCTTTACCATACTTGGTTTGCTGTCGGATACTGGTACCAGTCGAGACTGTTATTCTGATTCTCCACCCATTCGCCAAACGAATGGCCGAGTGTCATATAGGCTCCGAACATGGCAGGTGTGCCATCCTCCGTCCGCTTTCTGAAACCAATCTGGCAACCCTCCAACGGGTATTGGAAGAACTGTGTCGGAATCTTCAATGCCCAGGGGACATCCTTGAAGTCTACGTTGTCATCATAATTATAGAGCGTCTGTGACTTCTTGTACTCATCCATGTGCGTCTCAATCCTGTTAGCCATATAATAGGTAATGATGAACGGGTCTATCATCTCCTGTGTCAGGCTGTTCAGGCCGCTCTCACTCTTGAAGGTAACGGTAAAGTCGACGGTCTTGGCGTAAGTCTGGTCATACGGATCAGTAAACGACCTCATCACGTTGTATTTCCTACGTTCAAATTCGTCGTTGATGGTCTCAATATCACCACCGCTCATGGCCCAATGGGCATCTACGAACAGGTTGATGACAGCCTCACCGTAGCCTTTCTTCCCGTTTCCGTTCCTGCCCTCTATGAAGATATCATCATTGTGAAGCAGACCGTACGACATCTTCGGCACATCGACATTCAACGTCTTGCCGTCCTTGGCCACCACGCTCTCAATATCCTGATAGCGATAGCCTACCAGACGGAGGGCACCCGCAATCTGTCCTGAAGCACCTACCGCCACCAGTGTCACATGGATGTCTATCTGCTTCTGCCCCGTTCGTTCCAGACCGATATGCATCACCAGGTCGTTGAAGTCATAGTCGCCCGGTTCGGGGTAGTTCTCCTCATAACAGTAGGTATAGGCCATGATATTCGGTGTGGCCATGCGAGGCTTCTCTTTCGTGGCTATCGGGTCAATAAAGTCCACATAGTGTTCCGTCGTACTGAAACTCGTCACGGTATAGGTGCCGGCATTATCAACCACAGCCGCATAGAGCGTCGTCAACAAGTCGGGTACGGAGACGGACAATGCCACCTGCTGTCCATCCTTCACGAAGGTGCGAGCCATCAGTTCCGCATTCGTAGACGTCACAGGGTTTTCGTTATAGATCTCCAACTTCTTGGCCCCCATGTTTCCATTCAGGGTGAACTGGTAGGTGCGGCTTGTGGACAGTTGCCACGTATGGCTCTGATCCACACTGTCTACTGGAGAAACATATTTCCTGTATTTCGTGTATTTCTCCTTGTCAAAATCGATCTCTTTACTGCATGAAACGGTTCCAAGCGCCATGACTGCGGCAATAAAAAGGACCGGTTGATTGAAAATCTTCATCTTCATAGACAAAATCGTTTATTTTGCTGACAAAATTACTAATTTTCTCGTTAAAGTGATACATTTTTTGTCCCGTTTTACAGAATTTAACAATAAAAATGATATTACTTAGGGAAAATGTATTAATTTTGCGCCATCAATTGATATTTAGTTACGTAACACTCTATTAAAATCTTATTAAGATGAAAAAGTATTTGATAACAGGAGCATTGGCTCTAGTCGCCTGCGCAACCCTTACCAGTTGTCATAGCGATGATGAACTCTCCGGGTCTCTTGTAGAGCAGAAACTAAAGGCCTATGAGCAGGTGTTCGAGGAGGAGTTCGGTAAAGTCGATCCGAACCAGGACTGGGGCTTCGGTACCGCTGAAATATTGGCACGTACACGTACGGCTATGTCTCGTACCCGTGCAGATGGTGAGTTTGCCAATTATGTGGGTGCGTATCCTGATGCTAATATGTGGACATCAAAAGGCTTCCTGGCTCCTGATCCACTGACCCATGCACAGAAATTGCGTGCGCAGTACTATTTCCAAAAGAATCATATTGTAGAACCCAATCGTCCCGACTACGGTGCTATTGACTTCTTCATGCAGCAGGTCTATGACGGTGGTACCGATCCTATGGAAGGCAAGTCGCCTGAGAAATATCTGGCAGCCGACAACAGCACATATATTGAGAGTGGTGAGCACATGGATCACCTGACCTGTGGCCCAGACCATACTCACACCTACAATTTCAACAACGGTAATTGCAGTACAAACTACAATGTGGCTGACCGTGACCAGACTGATGTAAACAACACAAATCAGCAGCACGCTGACGAGATTCAGTTACTGCTGAACACCAAAACCAGTTGTTTCGGTTATGCCAACAGTGATGCAAGTTGTGTTCGCGACGATCGTTGGACACTTGTCAGCGCTGTTACAATCGATAATTTCTGTAACAGCGATCCTGATTTCGCCACATGGCTCAGCAGCAAGTTGAATGATGGTGAAGTAGACAAAGAATGTGACGATGAATTCCACCGCAGTTTCATTGGCTTTGACTTCGACCAATTACCCAATGAGAAGATATTTACTGGAACAGAAAAGTGGGAGTACGGAAATCCTGACTATGATTATCAGCCCCATTACTTAGGCAAAACCTACTCTGAGAATGACTATTATCGCCATGATTTGTATGGTAACAAATATCACTACCTGAAAGCAGAACAGAACCAATATTGTGGTGAGTTCCGAACTATTGACCCAGCACCAAACGTTGATGATGCAAAAGACTTACTTGATGCTGGTTGGCTTCCAGTAACAGGTAGCGATAATAAAAAGTGGGTCAAGGTCGGTAATTGCAATGACGGCTATTTCAGCGACTGGATTGTTACCTTCATGCCTGCAGACGCTGGAAGGCTGCCTGAAACCATCACTATTCCCATTGAGCCAGGCTCGGAGGGCTCTGACTATAAACGGGAAGTGTATTACAAGAAGGTGTCTTTCGACGAAGAGGGTAGTGGCCGAGTGTTCTGTGAAGACCTTGGTGTGGTGCGTGCCTCAGATATCGACTTCAACGACATCGTGTTCGACGTTTTAATCTATAAGACGGAGATGATTACCGAATATCAAATTAGTTCCGATGGTGAGGAGTGGGTAGTAGATCCCAATCGTCCAAGAGTGACGACCTCCACCACCTATGACGGTGATGTATGGCTCCTTGCTGGCGGTGGTACCATTCCCGCCACGATTCAAGCAGGTGGTTATACCTATAACGTAAAGCAATCCTTTCAATATCAACTTTCTGATAAGGTTATCGTAAACACCATTGAAGACAGGGATGGCAGTTACGGTAATGATTACAGGAATTACGCCACAGCCAAGAAACTGAACGACACACCACTTGCTATTACGAGTGTGGCGGATGTCAAGATATTCGTCACCTATGGCGCGGAGTTCGCAGAACTGACAGCCTACAAGGGTGTGGCTCCTCATAAGATTTGTGTTCCCCTTACCACAAAGTGGCTAAAGGAGCGCGAGGAGATTAGCAATGGCTATCCCTCCTTTACAAGATATGTGAAGTATCAGGATAAGGACGGTAATTATCTGGAAAATTATAAAATCAATCCTGGTGTTACAGAAAACGATGGCCCAGAGGGTGGATATGTTGGCGACGGAGACGAATACGATTTCGACGAGCATGCCAATTCTGTTTGGGACAATCCTGTAACTGCATCACTCTTTACGCCTGACGTTTCCTACACTGCTCGGCACGAAGCACCAAACTGGACCGAAGCAATGGTTTATATGGGTATGAGTGCTGTCACTGGCGGAGGCACCGATAGTGGATATCGTAATACAGATCCCGTACTTGTGCGCAGAAGACATTAATGTTTAACTCCTAAAATGAGAACAAAGATATGAAGACAAAGAATATTTTCAGAATGCTTCTCGTAGTAGCAGCGCTGCTGATGGGAGCAAACAATGTAAAGGCCACAGATATTCCACTTTGGACGTCGGAAAATCCAAAAACCGTTGGATGGTATGATAGTGACCCTGTGATGTTTTCTAATGATTCTTTTAAAAACGCATCACCAAATGATATAGTTCGTATTAACGGAAATGGTACAAGTTCTTGGCAACTTAAGTTAGCAGTAGGAAATTTAAATGGTAATAGGCCGGATGTCAGTGGTAGTTCAAGACAGAACAATGGAACGGCAATAAATGGACACGTTGACATAGAATTAACTCAAGGTATGATAAATGAAATTCTAGCCGATGAAAATGGAAATGTGTTTGTTGCAGGATATGATTTTACTGTTACTTCGGTTGTTCTTGTAACTGGCTCTGGTAGTGGTACCACTACTCAAGAAGACAAACACTATCTAACTTTTAAGACGGAATCCTACTGCGCGGCAACGTGGAATGCCAGTACCAACACGTTTACATGGGGATTAGGCGGCTCTAATTCTGCATGGACCTTCATGGCGGCCAAGGATATCAACGGCAATGATATTAAGGGCGACTTGAGCACATGGACACATCTGCATCTGCATGTCAGCAATTGGACGAATGCAAGTGCTCATCAACTGAGGATAGTGTTCAAGGAGGCTGATGGTAAAGTTCCGTCTGAAGGCGACACAAAGGAGTTTTTGAAGTCTCCTAATGCATCGGGCGACATCGATATTGATCTTGGAGAATGGGGTGATTGCGACATCACGAATATCTATGACCTGACCATCTATGGCTGCACCCGTGATGACGCAACACAGAATGGCTCTGTAGTAGTGACGGATGCGTATTACACTACCGGATCTACTCAGGAACAGGCATACTCTGTAACTGTCAATGCTAGTAGTAATGGTTCTGCGTCTGTTAATAAGTCGAGTGCTGCTAATGGTGAAACTGTCACCGTCACCATATCACCTAATAACGGCTATGCACTTGAAAGTATCAGTGTGGTGGATGCAAGCAACAATGCTGTGACGCTTACTGGCAGCGGAAATACACGCACATTTATAATGCCCGCAAGCAATGTGACCATCAGTACCACATTTGCCGAGGCACACTATCTGACGTTTAAGACATCAGAATACTGTGCAGCCAATTGGAATGAGCAAAACAGCACATTCTCCTGGGGTCCATCTTATCCAGGCTGGGGTAATACAGCATGGAACTTCATGGAAGCCGTGAATATCAGCGGCGACCTGAGCGGCTGGACGCATCTACATCTGCATGTTAGCGACTGGAATAATGCAAGTGCTCATGAACTGACGGTTGTATTCAAGATGCACGATGGATCAAACCCTCCCAGTGGTCCTACAAAGGAGTTCGTGGTCACTCCAGATGAATGGGGTAACATCGACATCAATCTTGAGAATATAGAGTGGGGTGACTGTGACATCTACAATATCCATGACCTGACCATCTATGGCTGCAACCGCGACAACACGTCAAATGATGCCTCAGTGGTGGTTACGGATGCGTATTATCTTTCTTCTACTCCCATCAAGCAGAATGTGACGTTGTCATTCACTACTGCGACGGCAACTGCAACAATGGGTGAGAGTTACTTTGAGGTTCCCACACTGATTGCCACCGTTAACAATCAAACTATTACAGGTCTGGATATCAGTTATGAATCTTCGAACACTGATGTTGCAACTGTCGATCCTACGACAGGAGATGTCACCTTGGTCGGTTCTGGAATAACAGTCATCACCGCCTCTTTCAATGGTGATGAATACTACAACGCTGCTCAATCCGTCAGTTACAGACTGACAGTCCTTGAAGCCGCACCAACTGAGGAAGACTATATCGACATCGATGAAGAAAATCATGCAATCTCCTTCTTCGGCTATCGTACCTACGTCACTGAAGAGAAAGTCGACTTCTCACGCTCAATAGGCGTGGAGGGATACTACGCATCAGACGCAAATGACACAGAAGTGCAGTTCACTCAAGTGACTGGCGTATGTGACAAGGGCGTTCCCCTGCTCCTGAAAGCCAAGAGTGATGCTACGGAGTACAAACTCCTAATTTCTTCTGCCACTGTCCCTGCCGCAACAATCGAAGCACTTACAAATAATAAACTCCATGCCGGCAGTACTGTTAACGGCCAAGACAAATATGTGAGTGGTGACAAAATGTATGTACTGACTGTTCGTTCTAATGATGTCGTATTCGCTGAGGTCAATATTGAGGGGGCTTACGTTGATTCCAAGCATGCTTACCTCGACCTGAACGGCACGAATGCCGCCCGTGGACGACTCGCCATCAAACTCATTGGTGAGAGCACAGGTATCTCTAACATCGAGGCTGAGACCATTGGCGACGATGTTATCTACAACCTCCGTGGCCAGCGTGTGGAGAACCCAACCAAGGGCCTCTATATTATTAATGGTAAGAAGGTTGTGATTAAGTGAGTGGAGAATCAAGTACAATAAGATTTTAATGTGATAAAGGCGCCTGCAGAAGCAGGTGCCTTATCATTTTAACAATGCACCATAGGATTTTTATGATCTGATTCGGAATTTTACATAAAAAACACGTTAAAAGTAACATTTTCCATACGAAACCCTACTTTTTGTGGATGAATATTGGGTCATTAACTTTATTTAACGCAAAAACTCTTGTATTTTATCGACAAATATATTAATTTTGCCGTCGAATTCGTAAAGAATATCTATCAAACGTCCATTTTTACCGACGAAATCTTTTCAAATATCGAGTATAATTCGCTTTAATAACAATATTAATTTAAAACTTTTATGAAGATGAAAAAGTATTTGATGACCGGAATCGCAGCGCTTGCACTTTGCGTTGGATTCACAAGTTGTTCTCATGACCTCGAGCCGATGAGTCAGGAGGAGATTGACAATCTGGAGGCCCAGAAGATCGTTAACACCTACAAGGCTGCTTTCGAGCAGTACATTGGTGGTAAGGTTGCTGCCAATCAGACCTGGGGTTTCAGTGGCACATTCTCTACCCGCACACGTGGAACGTTTTCCAACGGTAATGAGTGGGCTGCAAATAATCGCACAGATTGTATGTATAAAGTTCCCCCTGCACTGAGTGAAAATCAGAAGGAAATCGTTCGTATCTATTTCCAGACTGTACCAGGTAATGAATATGTTGATCCTCAGTGGGAGAACTACTTCATCCAGCAGGTTTACAAGGGAGGAGTTGATGCAGACAAAATAGGACCAAACTCTACTGAGCAATATGAGGCAGCTGATGGTTCAACACAACTAATAGGTTCTAACCACATGGATCACTTGGCTGCAGTTGACAATACTCAAACTCCCGAATTTGTTGACCATAACAAGAACTTCAACCATGGTGATTGCGGTATATATCGCAATGTGCTTAACTATAAGGGTACGTTAACTGATGTCATAGAGACCTACCCAGTGAATTCTGGCGATGCATATCGTCATCCAGACAAGATCAATCTGATGACAAATTCTACAACGAAGAGTTTCGGTTACTACAATAGTAATTGTTCTTTACGTCGCACTGAGTACACACGTCTCGTCGGTTGGAAGACAATTCATGATTGGGCAACTGCCAATATTGAGGGTTACGATGGTTGTCTGAATGACGGTTGGAACCGCTCATACATGGGCTTCGACTTTGAGATGTTGGTAGATGACGAAGTGTATTCATACACAAAGTATGATGCTGAAGGAAATATTGTTTATTCTGGTGATGAATATGATCATAAGGTACCTAACTACTTCTACGTTGAACTTCCTAATGGTAATGAAGAGGTATGGAATGGAACAACTTATGTTGATGCTTCAACAGTTGGTGAGATTGGATATGTATATGGCAACAAGGTTCTCTATCCATATTTCCCCAATACTACAGAAAAAGTTGGTTTACTCTCCTCAAATAGTAACGAATATGCTGGTGATAGGGATCCTGATTGGGATGGTACAGATTGGGAGTATTATGAAGGCAGCACAAAACATTTAAGTATTGAGAAAATGATTCCTGCTTTGCAGGCAAACAAACTTCCACTAAATCAATATAACTGGGTAGTGATTGGTGGAACTGCAGATGGTTGGTACAGTGACTGGATTGTTACACTGACTGAGGCTCAGAAGTATAGCACTCCAAATCCTCCAGCAAATGCTGATCTCCGTGTGATGGCTGAGGACTTGACTAATGGTACATCTGACGAGGACTTCGACTTCAACGATATCGTATTCGACGTTTACTTCGGTGCTGCAAACGCTGCCAAGGTGGTTATCAGGGCTGCCGGTGGTACACTGCCCCTCCGTATTGCACGAGTTGCTGAACCTAATGATGCCAACGATGCTGACTGGTCTGAGGTACATGATCTGTTCGCAGAAGCAAATCCTGGCGTGAACTGCGCTAACAAGATGATCAACACCCATGGAACTTATCCTGATAAGTCTGCTAATGTACAGCGTCAGAGTCTTGACGGCCTTACATGTCCTGAGTTCACACTGCCGTTCGCAGTTAATACAAATGCTGATGCCAAGAATATTAAGATTGAGGTCTATAAAGGCAACCAGTGGGTAGAGATCACATCAGAACAGGGTGAGCCCGCAGCCAAGTTTGCTGTTCCTTACAACTATGGCTGGATGGAAGAGCGCACAAGCATCAAGGCTGTGAACGAGTCATTTGCTGATTGGTGTACAGGCAAGACGAGCGTACTTAAATGGGTTGGTGGTATCAACACATACGACGTTGAATAAGAACATCAGATACTTCAAAAAGTAATAAAAGGATGGGGAGCGGTTGCGCGAGCAATCGCTCCTTTTTCATTAGTACTGTCGTAGCAAAAATTAGTAGTGTCGTAACGAAAATTAGTAGTGTCGTAATTTTCAATAGTAGTGTCATAGCAAAAAATAGTAGTGTCTTTACGCGTGCACGCGTATACTTGTCATATCCACTTTTTATCCCACCTATCCCGCTCATCCCACACTGAAAGTAAAAAATCTTACGTGTGGGATAGGCGGGATGAGCGGGATGATTTTTTCTACACAAAAGGGACGGTTCTTTTTGTGTACTTTCGTCAGTTTTTCCTGAAAACATTTGGAAGTATCAAATATTTTTCATACCTTTGCACTCGAATAAATAAAGTACAGAATACACTTTATCAAATACTTTAAATAAACTAAGTTAGCTAGAAGGAGCGGCTACGGGAGTAGGTGCTCCTTTTTTATGGTTTTATTTGGTTATCTTCTCACTTATTCGTACCTTTGCACACAATATGGTACTGAATTGGATTTGGGTGGCGTTTTTTATCGTCGCATTTTTGATTGCACTGGTGAAACTGGTGTTTCTGGGAGACTTCGAAGTGTTCCCAGCCATGATGGATTCGACCTTTTCATCGTCGAAGACCGCGTTTGAGATTTCCTTGGGTCTGACAGGTGTTCTGTCGCTCTGGCTCGGTATTATGAAGATTGGCGAGAAGGGCGGTGTGGTGAATGTGCTGGCTCGTCTGCTGAGTCCCATCTTTACGAAACTATTCCCGGAAATACCCAAGGGTCACCCAGTTACGGGCTCCATCTTTATGAACATTGCTGCGAATATGCTGGGGCTCGACAATGCAGCCACACCCCTCGGCCTAAAGGCTATGGAACAGATGCAGGAACTGAACACGAAGAAGGATACCGCCTCGAACCCGATGATTATGTTCCTTGTGCTGAACACCTCAGGTCTGACGCTGATACCTATATCTATATTGGTCTATCGTGCCCAGATGGGAGCCGCACAGCCTACGGATATCTTCATACCAATCCTGTTGGCCACATTTTTCTCGACGCTGGCAGGTATCATCATCACGAGTCTCTTTCAGAAGATCAACCTGTTGAACCGCACCATCCTGTTGACCTTAGGAGGTGCAGCCCTCGTGGTGGCAGGCATCATCTGGGGCTTCGGACAGTTGGACTCTATATTAATGAATAAGGTGAGTACATCGGCAGCCAATATCCTGTTGATGACGATTATCATCGCCTTTATCCTCGCAGGTATCCGGAAGAAGGTAAATGTCTACGACGCTTTCATCGAGGGTGCGAAGGAGGGTTTCCAGACGGCAGTGAGGATCATTCCCTATCTGGTGGCTATTCTCGTTGGAATCGGCGTTTTCCGTGCCTCTGGGGCAATGGATATGCTCATCGACGGTATCAAATGGGGTGTGGAAGCCTGTGGCGGCAATACCGACTTCGTGGGAGCCTTGCCGACAGCCCTGATGAAGCCGTTGAGCGGCAGTGGAGCACGGGGTATGATGGTGGACGCTATGACAACCTACGGGGCTGACTCGTTCGTGGGACGCCTGAGTTGTATCTTCCAGGGTTCGACAGATACAACCTTCTATATTCTTGCCGTCTACTTCGGCAGTGTGGGTATTGTGAAGACCCGCCACGCCGTGACCTGTGGGCTCCTCGCCGACTTCGCCGGCATCATCGCCGCAATCGCTATCGCATACTTATTCTTTGGGTAAGGGTAAAAAAGTAAAAGGGTAAAAAAGTAAAAAGGTAAAAAAGTAAAAAGGTAAAAGGGTAAAAAAATGGCTAATCTGAAATCATTGGCAAAAGATACGGCAATATATGGGCTTTCGAGTATCATAGGCAGATTCTTGAATTATCTGCTGGTACCCCTCTACACTTACTATATGCCGCACGAAACCGGCGACTATGGCATCAGCACCAATGTCTATGCCTATACGGCACTCATTCTCGTATTGCTGACTTTCGGCATGGAGACCACCCTGTTCCGCTTTGCCAACGACGAGAAGAGCAAACCTGATACTGTCTTCTCGACAGTGATGGCAGTGGTAGGGTCATTGACACTGGTGTTCCTGTTGTGTATCTTCGGATTTATCGGCCCCATCAGTCATGCGTTGGGGTATACGGAACATCCCGACTATCTGTTGATGATGGCAGTAGTGGTAGCCCTTGATGCGCTACAGGCCATTCCCTTCAGTTATCTGCGATTCCAGAAGAGGCCCATCCGTTTTGCTTCGCTGAAGATGCTCTTTATCATACTGAACATCTGCTTAAATCTCATCTATTTCGTATTGTT
Source organism: Prevotella sp. (assembly GCA_017618275.1). Taxonomy (GTDB): domain Bacteria; phylum Bacteroidota; class Bacteroidia; order Bacteroidales; family Bacteroidaceae; genus Prevotella. Next base: position 38,610 of record JAFZUS010000183.1, on the reverse strand, counting down.
GGGCAAGACATCGGTCTTTTATGTATTCTTCATCAACCTGCTCTGTACGGGTTTTATCACCTTGTTCTTTATACCAGACCTCTTTAAGATTCAGTGGCATTTCGACGGAATGCTATTGCACAGGATGTTCAGTTACTCCTGGCCCATCCTGATATTGGGAATAGCCGGTATACTGAATCAAGTGGCAGATAAGATCCTCTTCCCGCTAATCTACCCTGATAGGGGCGAGGCCGATATTCTGTTAGGTGACTATGGCTCATGTGTCAAGATAGCAATGATTATGGCGATGATTACGCAGGCTTTCCGTTATGCCTATGAACCCATCGTGTTTGCCAAGAACAAAGATGCAGACAAGACAGAATACTACGCCTCAGCGATGAAGTACTTCATCATCTTCACGCTGTTGGCCTTCCTCTGTGTGATGGGCTGGATGCCTGTGTTGCAATATATTATAGGTGAAAAGTATCGTGCTGGAATGGGTGTAGTACCTATCGTAATGATGGCTGAGATTTTTATGGGTATCTATTTCAACCTCTCGTTCTGGTACAAACTCATCGACAAGACCATCTATGGGGCGTGGTTCTCGTTGGCTGGCTGCATCGTACTCATCGCCATTAACATCATCTATATCCCCAAGATCGGCTATTGGGCCTGTGCCTGGGGAGGACTTGCCGGTTATTTTACCTCAATGACGCTAAGTTACTTCGTAGGTCAAAAGAAGAACCCTATTCCCTATCCGATGAAGGATATCATCATTTACTTCATTGTCGCTATGGCTTTATTCGGTATGATGGAGTGGTTTGACATCAATACGGAATGGCCCAAATGGGTATTGCTCATCATCAACAACGTCTTCATCCTGGGATTCGTATATAGAATCATCAAGCAGGATCTCCCACTCAGCAGCCTACCAGTGATAGGACGGAGATTCAGAAAGAAGCCCGGAAATCCCGGATAATAAGAAGACTCACATAAAAAGAATAATATGCCTGACAATAAGAAATCCCCCATCATCAACCACTATGCCGACGGCACTGCCAGCGTCCTGCGCAAGGCCGTGGTCTATAGTAACCTGCGCTTTTACCAGCGCAGTGACGTGCTCTACCAATTGACGCAGGTATTCTGTCAGAGATACCTGCCTAAATACGGCGACCGTACGGTGGATCAGATGGTGCAGAGTGCCCGGAGCGTCAAGCAGAACATCGCTGAGGGAAGCAGCGACGGACAGACCTCCACAGAGGTGGAACTTAAACTCTTAGGCATATCACGTGGTAGCAACCTAGAACTTCTAGAAGACTTTCACGACTATCTGAAACGTAAGGGTATCGGTGAATGGTTTGGGAACAACCCTCGTTTCGAACCCCTCCATCTGTTTTGTAAAAACCACTATAAGTTTGAAGACTATCAGCCGCTGCTACCCAAGATGAATGATGAGGAACTGGCCAATATGGGCATCTGCCTGTGCCATCAGATAGACTCGGCACTGACGAAGTATATCCAGAAGAAAGACCGCGAGTTCACGACGGAAGGCGGTATCAAAGAGCGAATGACAGCCGCTCGGCTTGAACAGAGAGCCTCGCAAAAGGATATCATCGCCCAGCAAGAGCGGGAGATTATAAGGCTACGTGATGAGATAGAAAGCCTTCGCAGGGAGATAGCGCGTCTGAAAGCACTGGCTGGAGAGACCGGATAAGCCCGGATAGTTAGAAAAAGCCGGGGGCTATGGATGCTCCGGAAATCCCGGAAGAATCGGGAAGCCGGAATATCCGGATATCCCGGAAAATCCGGAAAAGCGAAAACAATGACAACTAAATAATATTAGCAATGAGAAAAATTATTATTTCAATTCTAATCCTTCTTACCTTTCTGCCGAATGGCATAAAAGCCGATGAAGGCATGTGGACGTTGTATAACTTGCCGAATGCCGTCTATGAAACGATGAAGCAGGAAAACTACGAATTGCCGTACGGGGCACTGTATGAAGGCGATGATGCCGTGAAGAACTGTGTGGTGCTCTTCGGAGGCTACTGCTCGGGTGTGGTGGTGTCACCCGATGGACTCGTATTTACCAATCACCACTGCGGTTTCGAGTCTATCCGCAGCCACTCTACGGTGGAACACGACTATATGCTCAACGGTTTTGTGTCGAACTCGTATGAGGAAGAACTGCCCAACAAGAATCTCTTCGTGAGTTTCATGGTGGAACAGAAGGACGTGACAGAACAACTGGACTCGTTGGGCCTCAGCGGACTCACTGAGGACAAAAGAGGCCATTTCATCGACTCTTTGGAGAATGTCTTCCAGAAACAGGTATACGAACAGGACTCCACACTCCGTGCAGAGTTGAAGCCTTACTATGAGGGCAACAAGTACTATCTCACCACCTACCGCGACTACGAAGATGTGCGCTTGGTGTTTGCCCTGCCCAAATCAATGGGTAAGTTCGGTGGCGAGACAGACAACTGGATGTGGCCCCGTCAGACCTGCGACTTCAGCGTGTTCCGTATCTATGTAGACCCCAAGACAGGAGGTCCTGCGAAGTATTCTAAGGATAATGTGCCCTATCACCCGAAGAAGTGGGCACAGGTGTCTCTGCAAGGCTATCAGCCAGGATCGTTCTCTATGACTATCGGTTTCCCGGGAAGCACAAGCCGTTATCTGTCGAGTTATGGCATCAGGGAGCGTCGTGATGCCCAGAACGAGCCAATGTACAAGACGCGCGAGATTAAGCAGAACATCATGATCCGCCACATGCGTGCCGACGAGGCTGTGCGCATCAAGTACGACTCGAAGTATGCCAGCAGTTCCAACTACTGGAAAAACTCCATCGGCATGAACAAATGTATCGATTCCATCGGTCTGATTCAGCAGAAAGCCGCCTTCGAGGCGAAGATCCGTCAGTGGCAGGACTCTACAGGTTATCTGAAGGATAAACTCGACTTCGACATACTGGAGCGTCTCTACAAACAGCGCTTTGATGCCATGCGGACAATGACGTTCTTCAGCGAGACTTTCGGACGTAGTGACGAAATGACCCGTCGCGCCATGCGCGTACAGAACAACGCCATCATCAACGGCAAGGAGGGCAAGCCCAAGAGTTACTACGTGGAGTTCAAGAACAACAGCGACGAGTGGGATTACAATTTGGACTGTGAGGTCATTGCTGCCCTGATGAAGAACTACCGTGAACAGGTGGACCCGAAGTATCTGCCTGCCTTCTACAACATCATAGACCGCGACTTCAAGGGCGACTACCAGAAATATGCGAACCACCTCTATAAGAAGTCGAAACTGATGAAGAGCGACAAGAAGATCTACATCAACAAGAACAGTTATAAACGTGACCCTGGTGTCATGTACGGTGAGTGTGTCTATTCGACGTTGCTCGAACTCCGTTCCGACCTAATGGCCACCTACGACAGCATCGACGTGTTGGAGCGCTACCTCTGTGCCGCCAAACTGCGTATGGAGGAGGATATGCCCAACTACTCAGATGCCAATATGACCATGCGCCTCTCGTATGGTCAGGTGGGTGAATACCTGCTGGGCGGCAAGCCATCTGGTTATTATACCACTGCCGAGAGTATCGTGGAGAAGATGGACAAGGCCCACGAGAACATTGAGTACGAGGCTGAGCCTATCATGAGAGAACTGCTCTCGAAGAAGGACTTCGGCAAATACACTGACAAGGGGACAGGCAAACTGCACCTCTGTTTCCTGTCAAACAACGACATCACGGGTGGTAACAGCGGTTCACCGATGTTCAATGGCAAGGGCGAACTGATAGGTCTGGCCTTTGACGGCAACTGGGACTCGCTCTCATCTGACATCTTCTTCGATTCTCAGTTGGCCCGTTGTATTGGCGTGGACATCCGCTATGTGCTCTATATGATGGAGTCGTGGGGCAAGGCAGATCGTCTGCTAAAGGAGATCAATGCGAAATAAAGGGGAAAGGTAAAAAAGTAAAAAAGTAAAAGGGTAAAAAGGTAAAAAAGTTGAATGAGAAGACTTCTGCTTATACTTTTCATTTTTCACTTATCACTTTTCACCTCAACGGCACAGACGTTGGTGATGGATCTCAGCGGCACATGGCAGTTTGCTCTGGACCGCCAACGACTGGTGCATCCTGACTATATCCTGACAGAGACAGTGCAACTGCCCGGTACGACGGATACGAATAAGAAGGGAGACCCTCTCGTGAAGAAAGACGAGACCACCCACCTCTCGCGAATCTTTTCTTATAAAGGCAGGGCGTGGTACAAGCGTCAGGTGGAGATTCCTGCCGACTGGCAAGGTCAACCTGTCTATCTCTTCTTAGAACGTACAAAACCTACGGAAATCTATGTCGATGCGAACTTTGTCGGTTCGTCGAACGACATCTCCACGCCCCAGGTGTTCGACCTCTCACAATGGCTCACCCCAGGTCGTCACGACCTCGCCATCATGGTGGATAATGGCAGTGGCGTACCTGAGCAACTCTACGCCAACAGCCATGCCTATACAGAAGACACCCAGACCAACTGGAATGGGATCATTGGGAGGATTGAATTGTTGAATGGTCTTCCTGCCGCATCACGCGCAGAAGAGCATCCAAACCTTAAGGACTTTCATATCGAAGGACAGCACTTCTATGCCAATGGACACAAGATCTTCTTAAGAGGCAAGCACGATGCGTGTGTCTGGCCACTGACAGGTCATGTGCCGATGGATGCGGAATCGTGGAGAAACTACCTGGGTGACTGTGCTGCCTACGGACTGAACCATGTGCGTTTCCACTCCTGGTGTCCGCCAGAGGCCGCCTTTGTCGCTGCCGATGAACTGGGTATCATCCTGCAACCCGAACTGCCTTTCTGGGGCGACTTCAATGACAAGGACACGGTGCTGATGCAGTTCCTGCATAAGGAGGGAGAAAACATCCTGCGCTGGTATGGTCATCATCCCTCGTTCAGGATGTTCGCCTTGGGTAATGAACTATGGGGCAGCATTGACAAAATGGCCGAATTCATCGAGGATTTCCGGAAGATGGCCCCCGATAAGGTCTATACCTTCGGTAGCAACTACTACCTTGGTTATCAGGGTGTGAAGAAAGGCATGGACTATTTTACGACTTGTCGTGTTGGTGGCGAGGCGTGGGGCCACTACAACACCCATACCCGTGGCTCCTTCTCGTTTGCCGATGCGGCTGACGGTGGGATGATCAACCACTTCCACCCCAACACCACGATGAACTTCGAGGAAGGATGTGCCTTGGCTTTCGCTGAAGGCAGTTCGAGGGAATTTGCAATTCCCGTCATCTCCCACGAAACGGCCCAGTTCCAGACCTATCCCGACTACGACGAAATAAAGAAATATACAGGTGTACTCTATCCCTATAATATGGAGGTCTTTCGTAGTCGCCTTGAGAAGGCTGGTATGCTGGATCAGGCAAAAGACTTTCACCAAGCCAGTGGCCTCTGGTCACTGCAACTCTACAAACAGGATATTGAGATGGATCTCCGCACCCCGAATATGGCTGGTTTCCAACTGCTCGACCTGCAGGACTACCCTGGACAGGGTAGTGCATACGTCGGCATCCTTGATGCTTTTATGGATCCAAAAGGCCTCTGCACGGAAAGAGAATGGCGCCAGTGGTGCGCCCCTGTGGTACCCCTGCTCATAGCCGACAAATACTGTTTCACCAATAAAGAAGGTATCCATGCGAAGGTTCAGATAGCGAATTACAGTGGTGAAAGCCTGAAGGGGAAGAAACTCTCATGGGAAGTATCTCCCGACATAAAAGGAGAGATAGACACCCCCGATGGTGAGGGGCTCATTGAGGCTGGAGAGATCAATGTCAGCCTCTCCCGATATGACAAACCCACCCAACTGCAACTGTTATTGAATATCGACGGCACAGAATACCAAAACACCTACGACCTATGGGTCTATCCCGTCAAGGACCACCTGAAGAAACTGCAGAAGAAAGTCATCATCACCAATGTACTGACGGAAGAGATTGCCCAACAATTGGAGAAAGGCAAAAGCGTACTGCTGATGCCAGACTCATCGAAACTCTGCGTGGGCGGACTCTTCCAGACCGACTATTGGAACTACCGTATGTTCAAGACCATCTGCGAGGGGAACAAGAAATCCGTCTCGCCAGGTACGTTAGGCATTCTCACAGATCCCAAGCATCCGATATTCAAGAGTTTCCCTACGGAGATGCACACCAACTGGCAGTGGTTCCCCGTCATAAAGAACAGCCATCCGATGATTCTCGACAACACGAATAAGGACTACCGGCCCATCGTGCAGGTGATTGATAACATTGAGCGCAATCATAAACTCGGCCTCATCTTCGAGTTCGCTATCGGAAAAGGGAAATTACTCGTTTGCATGACTGACCTCGAAAAGGCATCTGAATATCCCGAGGGACGGGCCTTCTATCGCAGCGTCTTGGAATACATGACCTCAGATAAATTTGCACCCCAGACGCACATCACCCTTGATGACTTCTACCAACTGATGACCACAGATGTCGTTGAGGGAAAGATTGGAGAACTGAACAATATCTCACCCTATTGAATCATCCGGCTGATTTCCTCGATGGAATCGGCCGTTTTGATGTATTGCTGCCAGTTGCCACGGATCATACCTTTGCTCTGCAGATCGTTGAGCAGGGCAATGAGTGAATCCCAGAAGCCCTTCATATTATAGAGGATCACGAGTTTGTTATGATAGCCGATGGTAGCAGAAGAAGCCACAGTAAATATCTCATCGATGGTGCCGATACCACCAGGCAGGGCAATAAACACATCGCTTTGATCCATCATCAGTTGTTTTCTGTCACTGAGGTTGTCGCAGGGAATCTCTATCTCTACATAATCACTAGTGCGTCCAGTCTTTTCGACGATTGTTGGAACAACGCCTATAGTTCGTCCCCCATTCTCCTTAGCCGCCTTTCCCACACACTCCATCAATCCTTGATTCACACCTCCATATACGATGGAATGGCCGTTTTTCGCCGCCCATTTACCCAGTTCTTCCGTCATAGTGAAGAATTCTGGATCAATCTGCTGATTCGCAGAACAAAAAATACATATCTTCATATCCGCTGCAAAGTTAATCAAAATCATGTGATTTCTCGTGGAAACTCCGAAAAATTTTCGTATCTTTGCACCCAAGATGAAGACATTTGAAGAATTAGGCGTTAGCGAAGGGATTCGTAAAGCCATCGAAGAGTTAGGATTTGTGCAGCCGATGCCTGTACAGGAGAAGGTAATCCCCTATCTGATTTCTCCAGAGGGGAGGGATGTGATTGCCCTTGCCCAGACGGGTACAGGTAAGACGGCAGCATTCGGTATTCCACTTTTGCAGCGGATTGATACAACAAGCCGAGAGACGCAGGCATTGGTGCTGAGTCCGACACGAGAGTTGTGCCTGCAAATTACCGACGACATCCGTGACTTTGCGAAGTATATGGACGGAATACATGTGGAGGCCGTCTATGGCGGTGCGTCTATCGAGCCTCAGATGCGTGCTCTGAAGAAAGGGGTGAACATCATCGTAGCGACGCCTGGACGACTGGTCGACCTGATGCACCGTGGCTATGCCCGTCTGGAGCAGGTGCAGACCATCGTGTTAGATGAGGCCGACGAGATGTTGAACATGGGGTTCTCGGAAAGTATCAACGAGGTGTTCGAGTCGTTGCCAGCCGAACATAACACGCTGATGTTCTCAGCAACGATGAGTCGTGAGGTGGAACGTATCGCGAAGACCTATCTGCACGACTACAGGGAGATAGTGGTGGGTAGTCGTAATGAGGGCGCTGAGAATGTGAACCACATCTATTATCTGGTAAGTGCCAAAGATAAGTATCTGGCCCTGAAACGAATTGTGGACTACTATCCCAAGATTTTTGCCATCATCTTCTGTCGTACGAAGGTAGAGACGCAGGAGATTGCCGACAAACTGATTCGTGACGGTTATAATGCAGAGTCGTTGCATGGTGACCTCTCGCAGCCTCAGCGCGACCTGACGATGCAGAAGTTCCGTCAGCACCTGACGCAGTTGTTGGTGGCGACGGATGTGGCAGCACGAGGACTCGACGTGGACGACCTGACGCATGTGATCAACTTCGGACTGCCCGACGACATCGAGAACTATACCCACCGCTCAGGTCGTACGGGTCGTGCCGGCAAGAAAGGCACCTCGATTTCTATCATCCATAGTCGTGAGAAGTTCAAAATCCGTAATATCGAGAAGGAGATTGGCAAGGCATTTGTCCATGCAGAGATTCCGAAGGCTGAGGAAATCTGCAAGAAACAACTCTATAAGGTGATGGACCAGATTGTGAAGACAGATGTCGACGATGAGGAGATTGCTCCATTCATGCAGGACATCAGTCGTTACTTCGAATATATCGACAAGGAGGAAATCATCAAGAAAATCGTGTCGTTGGAGTTTGGTAAGTTCCTGGCTTACTATGCCGATGCCCCGGAACTGGAGAAGGTGGACATGGCCAAGGAGAAGAAGCCTCAGACAGACAAGCAGAAACTGCAGAACAAGGCTCAAAAAGGTTACAGGCGTCTGTTTATCAATCTCGGCAAGCGCGACGGTTTCTATCCTGGTGAACTGATGCAGATGCTGAACCGTTTCGTGGGCGGACGCCAGGAGGTGGGACATATCGACCTGCTTGATACCATCTCGTATTTCGAGGTGCCAGAAAAAGATGCCAAGAAGGTGATGATCCAGTTGACGGGCATCCGCCACAAAGGTCGTCAGGTACGTTGCAATGATGCGGATGAAAACACCTCCCCCAGAAAACCCGGAAAGTCTGGAAAGCCAGGAAATACTGTTCCCTCGCGCCCCCAAAAGGATGACTGGCGCAGTCTGATGAAAAAGGTGCCTCGCGACCTTCGTGGCCCCGAACCAGACTTCTCTGAAGAAGGCTGGGCCCTACGCAAACCCCGAAAAAAGAAGAAAAAATGATACTCCCCTATTCTTGGGAGGGCTTATAGTTCGCGTTGACGCTCTTTTCCGAAAGCAATGTCCACACTGTTGTCGATACTCTGACAGACATTTGCAGAGAACTTGATGGCACAGTCGATAATCTGATCCCACAGATCCTCGCTAAAGCCCGTCCTAACCATATCACGGGTCACGCCGTACTTGATCAGGCCATAGACGAAGCCAGCATTGAAGTTGTCACCTGCTCCAATGGTACTGATAGCCTCGGTCTGTTCGACAGCATACTGTTTACTGATTCCACCTTCGGCCCTTAGTTCCACAGGTTCGCTGCTCTGGGTGAGAATGAAATTCTTGGTGTAGAAGGATATCTGAGAACGGTAGATAGCATCGGCATCCGTTTTCTTATATAGGATTTCGAAGTCCTCGGAAGAGCCTCTCACTATGTCAGCATACTCCAAGTTCTCCAAGATATTCGGGGTCAGTTTCATCACCTCATGTTGATGAGAAGCACGGAAATTCACGTCGTAATAGATGATAGCCCCCTTGTTCTTGGCATGATCGAGGAAAGCCACCATCTGTGGACGAATCACAGGATTGACCGCATAATAGGAGCCAAACATCACGATGTCGTCGGGTTGGATATCAGGATAGACAAAATCCAACTGGTCGTGCGGATGATCCTTATAAAATACATATTCCGCATCGTTCCTTTCATTCAGGAACGCTAAGGATATAGGTGATTTTGACTCCGGATAGACATAGAGATACTCCGCATTCACATTATTCTCCTTCAGGAAAGAAATGATTTTCTTGCCTACCCTGTCGTTACCCGTCTCACTGATAAAGGAGGCTGGTATGCCACAGCGTCCCAAGGAGATGATGCCGTTGAATACTGAACCGCCAGGTACTGCACCAATAGGCTGGTCGTTTTTGAAGATAATGTCGAGAACTGTCTCGCCGATTCCAATAACTTTTCTCATTGCATTTATTGTTAATGGTGCAAAGATACAAAAAAAGTCAAAGATTACACAGATTATCACAGATAATTTTGTACCTTTGCGCTCAAAATGACGAAATACAACACTCATACGCTTGAAAACGGGCTGCGGATCATCCATCTGCAGTCCCCTTCGCAAGTAGTCTATTGTGGTTATCAGATTGCAGCAGGCACCCGCAATGAACTATCCGACGAGGAGGGTATGGCACATTTCTGTGAGCACATGACGTTCAAAGGGACTGAGAAACGTAATGCCCTACAGATCATCAATGCCTTGGAGGGTGTAGGTGGTGAACTCAATGCCTTCACCAACAAGGAGGATACCGTGTTTTATGCCGCCATTTCCAAGGAACATTTCACTCAGGCAGTGGACATCCTAACAGACATCGTTTTCCACAGCCGGTATCCGCAGCATGAAATTGACAAAGAGGTAGAGGTCATCTGCGATGAAATCGAGAGTTATAACGACTCCCCAGCCGAACTGATCTACGATGAATTCGAGAATATTATCTTTGAAGGTCATCCTCTCGGACATAATATCCTGGGAAAGGCAGAACAGTTGCGTACTTATACCACAGATGATGCCCTACGCTTTGTGCGCCGCCACTACCGCCCTGACAATGCTATCTTCTTTGCATATGGGGACTTGGACTTTGAGAAACTGATAAAGAGAGTAGAGTGTAGAACTGAGAGCGTAGAGTTTGCCACCGCCATCCCAGAGGTACTTTCATCTAAGGCGGTAGCAAACTCTAAACTCTACACTCTCAACTCTCAATTCATCACCAAAGACATCGGTACACACCAGGCTCACGTGATGCTTGGCACACAAGCCTACGACATCCATCACCCCCTTCGCATCCCCCTCTACCTATTAAATAATATCTTGGGCGGACCTGGCATGAATGCCCGTCTGAACCTCTCTCTCCGTGAGCGCCACGGACTGGTCTATACGGTTGAAAGCACGATGGTGAGTTATAGTGACACAGGCATCTGGAGTATCTATTTCGGCTGCGATCCGCACGATGTCAGGAAATGCCTCCGTCTGGTGCGTCACGAATTGGATAAGATCATGCAGAAGCCTCTCAGCGTCACCCAACTGCGCAATGCCAAGCGCCAGTTGAAGGGTCAGATTGCCATTGCCTGCGACAACCGCGAGCAGTTTGCCCTCGACTTTGGCAAAAGTTTCCTGCACTACGGTTGGGAGAAGGACATCACCCACCTCTACGACAGCATAGACCAGGTAACTGCTGAAGATATCCAAAAAGTGGCGAACGACCTGTTCGCCACAGAGAAACTGACCACGCTTATTTTCCAGTAACCTAGCACATCAATCCATCATTCCGTCAAACACTTATACCATCATTGGTCAAAGTCCAGTTTCAATTGTCTTTCTTCCGCAGCCCGCTTCTGTTGAGCCTTCGAGACGAGCAAGGGGCGCAGGCGCTCCGGATGTAGTTCGTTGATGCCCACGATGGGTACCGCATAGCCATCAGTCAGTTCATGACAGGTGATGAAATACTTCGCTTTCTTCATCACTACACCCATCTTCTTCAGGTCGTAGGATGTCAGGCGGTTGAAACGGCGTGAATTGACAATCAGCCATGCCGACTTAGTGCCAAGACCTGGTACACGGAGCAAATGTTCATAGTCGGCTGTATTGATATCGACAGGGAAGACCTCTGGGTGGCGGAGTGCCCAAGCGAGTTTCGGATCCACTTCCAAGTCGAGGTTCGCATGCTGGTCATCCACAATCTCCTCCACCTTGAAATGATAGAAGCGCAACAGCCAGTCAGCCTGATAAAGCCGGTTCTCGCGTACCAGTGGTGGCTGTTTCAGTACGGGCAGACGTGGATCATAGGTATTGACGCTGACGTAGCCGGAGTAGTAGACACGCCGCATCGTAGGTTGCCCATAGAGCATTGTCGACATGTTGAGGATGTCGCGATCTGTCTCTTTTGTGGCGCCCACAATCATCTGCGTCGATTGTCCGGCAGGCACAAAACGAGGTACACTACGATATTTCTTGCGGTCTTCCTTATTTTCGAGGACACCCTGCTGTATCAGTTTCATCGGCTGAAACACGCTCTTGTGGTCTTTCTCTGGTGCTAAGAGTTTCAGTGACTCCTCTTTGGGAATCTCGATGTTCACACTCATACGGTCTGCATAGCGTCCTGCCTCATTGAGCAATTCCTGCGAGGCACCGGGGATGGTCTTCAGGTGGATATAGCCGTTGAAGCGATGAACGGTACGGAGGTCACGCGCGATGGCTGTCAACCGCTCCATCGTGTAGTCGGGGTTTCGCACCACACCGCTCGAAAGGAAGAGTCCCTCAATATAGTTACGGCGATAGAACTCCATCGTGATTTCCTCCAATTCAGAGACGGACAGGGTGGCCCGTTTGATGTCGTTCGAACGGCGGTTGATGCAGTAGGCGCAGTCGTACATACAATAGTTCGTCAACATCACCTTCAACAGGGAGATACAACGACCGTCATCAGCAAAAGAATGGCAAATGCCTATGCCGCCGACGGTAGAGCCCACCATGCCCTGCTTGCCTTTGCGCACAGTGCCGCTCGACGAACACGACACATCATACTTTGCCGATTCTGCGAGCACTCGCAACTTCTCCATTGTCTTTTCTGTCAACATACGCCTGCAAAGATACGACAAGGGTGTACCATAAGTCGGTACACCCTGGAAAAATTAACGACTTTTATTATTTTGCCTCGCCTTCGCCATAGATAAAGCCGATGGCACCGCTGGTGTAGTCGAAGATTTCCTCGTCACGGAAGAAGCGCTTCAACTCGATTTCGGCATTCGATGTAGAGTCGCTGGCATGGACGATATTCTGCTGGTTACTCATTGAGTAGTCACCACGGATGGTTCCCGGTGCAGCCTCACGTCCGTTGGTGGAACCAGTCATAGTACGCACCACCTGCACGGCATCCACACCTTCGAGGGCAAGGGCCACTACAGGTGATGTCTGCATGGAAGCGGCCAACGAGGGGAAGAAGGGTCTGTCAACAAGATGGGCATAGTGCTCACGCAGGATCTCATCAGAGAGTTGCATCATCTTCATACCTGCGACACGCAGTCCGCGACGCTCAAAACGGTTCACAATCTCGCCAATCAGTTGCCGCTGTACACAACTGGGCTTCAATAATACAAGAGTTTTCTCCATAATGATAATGATTTGGGATTCATGGTGCGAAATTACAAAAAAAAGCCGACACCACATAAGAATTCCCAAAAAAATATTACCTTTGCAGCAAAATTTGACGAGAGATGAAAGACTGCATATTAATTCTGAGTGGGGGAATGGACTCCACCACCTTATTATATGACTATCAGGAACGGATAGCCTTGGCCATCTCATTCGACTACGGATCGAACCATAATGCGAAGGAAATCCCCTTTGCCAAATATCATTGTGAGCAGTTGGGCATCAAGCATATCGTGATACCTCTCGACTTCATGGGGAAATATTTCCGCAGTTCGTTGTTGGAAGGCGATGAGGCTATCCCGGAGGGACACTACGCCGACGAGAATATGCAATCGACGGTGGTACCCTTCCGCAACGGCATCATGTTGGCCATTGCCGCCGGTATGGCTGAGAGCAACGACCTGCAATATATTATGATGGCCAACCATGGAGGCGACCACACTATCTATCCCGATTGTCGTCCGGAGTTTGTGGAGGCCTTTGATGCCGCCACCCAAGCAGGAACCTTCAACGGGGTACGTCTGCTCTCGCCTTATTGCAATATGACGAAAGGCGACATTGCGAAACGGGGCAAGGAACTGGGCATCAACTACGCCGAAACCTGGTCGTGCTACCGTGGCGGTGATAAGCATTGCGGCAAGTGCGGCACCTGCGTAGAGCGCCGTGAAGCCCTCGCCGAAGCCGGAATCCCTGATTCCACAGAATATGAATGAACAATATAAACCTATAATCATGAAGAAAAGATTCTTTTTAAGCATGTTGGCCCTCGTGATGGGCTGTCATCTGGTAATGGCTCAGAAGAGCATTGTGATTCTCTACGAAAACGATGTCCACTGTGGTATCGACGGTTATACGAAGATCGCCGGTCTGCGTGATGCCATTAACCAGTCGGATACGGCCTACGCTGCCGCTGTGTGCTGTGGTGATTTCCTGCAAGGTAACACCACAGGAGCCATCTCGAAGGGACAGTATATCGCCGACATCCTGCGACTGATGGACTATCATGCCCTGACACTGGGTAACCATGAATTTGACTATGGTGTGCCTCGCATGAAGCAGTTGTTAGAGGAGGCCGGTACCCCTGTGGTCTGTGCCAACCTCTATGAAGCCGGAGAGCCTCAGCCTCTTTATGCTCCCTACGTGATTCATCAATACGGCAATAAGAAAGTGGCTTATATTGGAGCCACCACCCCAGAGACGATGATTCTCGAAGGCTATTCCTTCTACGATACCAATGGCATCTTGCTCTACGACCTGAAGGCGAAGACCTTCTATCAACTCATTCAGCAGGCCGTAGATGCAGCCCGTGCCGAAGGAGCCGACTATGTGGTACTGCTCTCACACGTAGGCGAGACACCACAGTCGCTGGGATTCAGTTCATATCGTCTCGTCAACAATACCCGAGGCATTGACGTGGTGCTCGACGGCCACTCACATGAGATCTTCGAAGGCGTGAAGATAAAGAACCTTGACGGCAAGGAGATTTCCGTCACCCAAACGGGAACACAGTTCAACAATATAGGCAAGTTACTCATCACCCCCGACGGACAGTTCATCACCCATCTCATCAAGAGTCAGGATATCCCCTATGAGAATGCAAAAATAACTGCTACCGTCGACAGTATCCACCAGATGGTAAAAGCCGTCACCTCTGAGGTGATCGCCCACAGCGACTATCCCCTCGTGGTGACTGACGAGAACAACCAGATGATGGTACGCGGACAGGAGACGAATGCAGGCGACATAGTGGCTGATGCCTACCGCTATGCTATGAAGGCCGACATCGGTATGGAGAATGGCGGCGGCATTCGTAATGACATCCATGCAGGCGACATTACCTATAGCGACATCATCGGTATGCTGCCCTACGACAACACCCTACGTCGTATCTCGGTGACTGCCGAACAACTGAAGACGATGTTGACACGCTGTACAGCCCTCTTGCCTGTACTCGACGGAAACTTCCCACAGTGCTCAGGTCTGCGATTCACCATCCACAGTAAGAGTCACACCGTCAGCGACATTGAGATACTGCAAGAAGACGGCAGTTATGCGCCCATCGACATGCAGCGCACTTACAGCGTGGCTCTGACAGACTACAACCACAATGCCGGCGGCTTCTTCGACTGTTTCAAGAAATGCCCGGTATTACAGGAGAGTTCGCTTCGCTACTACGAGGCATTGTCAGATTACCTGCGCAAGGTGCTTGGCGGCAATACAGGCCAAGCCTACGCCGAATCACAAGGACGTATCAAAATAATAGAAGACTAATCCTGACGATTATCTATGCGTATTTTCGCAAGTATTGACGTACCGCCTTTCTGGCGGTACCCAGTCGATGCTCTACTGACTTATAGCCTTCACCTAACGTCAGGGATATCTCGCTGACTTTCATCCCGCCGTAGATATGCATGCGATAAATCTCTCGACAGTTCTCTGGAATACGGGCCAAGCCGCGCTCCATCAGTTCAGTCAGTTCAGTAGCAGAGAAGACGGACTCCATGGAGTCGACTTCGTCTGTCCCCCCCTTGATGAAATGCTCAAACTCCTCATAGGCATGGCGACGACGGTAATAGTCGGATATCAGGTTTCGTGTCATCGTATAGACTAAGGCTGGCAAGGTGATCGGTGTAATCATCTTGTCGGAAGTCAGAAGGCGTAGGAAGACATTCTGTACAATGTCTTCCGACTCTTCTGAGCCACCGAGACGACTGCTGACAAATGCCAGCAGTTCGTCGCGATGATTCGTATAATATGTCTCTATGAGATTACTCATTCACAACCTTTTGAATCGTTCCATCCTCATTATAGAACAGACGCTGCACCTTCAGACTGCGCAGATGGGTGATGTCATTAGAGGGCACACAATCGTGGTAGAACAGGAACCACTCACCCTTGTACTGCACAATGCTGTGGTGGGTTGTCCAACCTACCACTGGATCAAGGATCACGCCCTGATAGGTAAACGGTCCGTAAGGATTGTCACCGATGGCATAGCAGAGGAAGTGGCTGTCACCCGTAGAATAACTGAAATAGTACTTGCCATTATACTTATGCATCCACGAAGCCTCGAAGAAACGGTGCGGGTCGCCTGCCTTCAAGGGCTGGCCGTCCTTGTCAAGGATAATCACATTACGGGGGGCCTCAGCAAACTGCATCACATCACCGTTCAGACGCACCACGAAACTGGGTAGTGCCGGGATGTCGGCAGGAGCGAAGAGTTGGGTCTTCTTGTCGGCGGCAGGACCAAGGTCAATACCTTCCTTCACCAACTTCTCAGGAGCCTGATACCACTGGAGTTGTCCACCCCACAGACCACCGAAATAGATGTAGATCTCTCCATCGTCGTCCTTGAACACACAGGGGTCAATACTCATGGAGCCACGGATAGGCTCGTCGTTCGGGATAAACGGACCTTCTGGTTTGTCGGCCACGGCTACGCCGAGATGGAACACGCCATTGTAGTCCTTAGCCGAGAAGATCAGGTAGTACTTACCGTCTTTCTCCACGACATCATTGTCCCACATCTGCTTCTCAGCCCACTTCACCTGCTCCACATCGAGGATCTTACCATGATCGGTCACCTCACCATTCTCAATGTCGTCCATCGAGAGCACATGATAGTCCTTCATCTGGAAGTGACCACCATCATCGTCAAAGGCAGCACCAGCCTCCCAGTCGTGGGAAGGATAAACATACAAACGTCCGTTAAACACATTGGCAGCAGGATCTGCCATATAATCACTCGGGAAAAGATAACGTGGTTTCATATTCACAAATTATTTAAATTAGACATTATTCAATACTTGGAAACTTTTTCGTCTTGGCTGGCCTGACGACGCCTGGAAGCCAGTTCAGCCTGCATACCCTTATTATACTCTTTTGTGATAGGATAGAAATACAAGGCCAGGACACCAATGCCAAACAAGATGGCTGGCAGGACGCTGGACACCAGACGGATACCCTCCATAGCAGTCTCGTTCTGTGCACTCACATTACCCGGCACATAGCCAAAGGCGGAGATGATGATACCTGCAATGGCACCACCCGTACCGAGACCGACCTTCAGGGCCATCACGATACCCGAGAAACAGAAGCCCGTGGCACGACGGTGACTCTCATACTCAATATGGTCGGCCACATCGGCAATCATTGCCCACAGCAAAGGAACCGTCGGAGCATAAGACAGTGACTTCAGGATGTTCAACACAAAGACCAGGCTGACATCTGTTGGTGAAGGAATATAGAACATGGCCGAGAAGATGGCGGTCAGGAAAAGACAGACCATAAAGGTCTTTTTCTTACCATACTTATTGGCCAGATATTGCGACAGGAAGATAATGCCTGCAAACTGAACCAAGGCACTAATCATGTTAAACACAGAGAATCCCACAGAATAAGCCTCAGCAGGATCATCCAACAACCCGAAGAAATGCAGGAAATCGTACAATGACTTCTGGTCGATATTATACTGGAAATAGAAATTCATGGCCGAACCCCACATCGAAAGCGTGATGAAAACAGAGAAGGTCAGGACGAACAAGATGTTCCAAGGCACGTTCGACACCGTCTGCCTGACATCTTCCTTGATACTTACCTTCTGAGTGGGAGGCGGTTGGATACGCTCCTTGGAAACCGCAAAGGCTATCATAAAGCAAACAAAGGCTATGACAGAGAAGATACCGATGGTACAAACCCAGCCGTGCTGCAGGTTCTCACCATTATTCCCAAAATGGTCTACCAGCGGCAACGTGAGTCCCTGTACGATGAACTGAGTAATAATCACAGCCACAAAGCGGATGGTCGTGATGTTCGTACGCTCTTTAATATCACTCGTCATGACACCACCCAACGATGTGTATGGTATATTGTTGAAAGAGTAGACCGTCATCAGCAACAGATAGGAGATGGTAGCATAGGTAGCCACCATTCCCTTTTCTTCAATGCCCGGGTTGTAGAATGCGAGGACATAGAAAACGCAAAACGGAAGGGCCGTCCACAGAAGCCAGGGACGGAACTTGCCCCATCGGGTATTTGTCTTGTCTGCCATGATACCGATGAGGGGATCAACCATTACTGCAGAGAGGCTGGCTATCAGCAACACGCTACCCGCAACGGCACCATCAAGCCCGAACACATCGGTATAGAACTTCAACTGGAAGATGACCATCATCTGGAACACGAGATTAGCAGCAGCGTCACCCAAAGAGTAACCTACTTTCTCGCCCAATGAGACTTTCTGCAGTTTATCGTTCTTTAAAGTCATAAAATCAATCTGGCTGCAAAGTTAATAAAAATGGGACAATATGCCGTTTTGAAATGTTACAGATGCTTTTCGTTATGTTTCATTTGGAAAGAAAAAAGAAATATTCCGCCATTTCAACGCAAGAATTTGCTATATTTGCACAAAAATCTGACAGATTACCAACTTTATGAAAAGAGCACTTCTTATTAGCGCAGTATTCCTGTGCATATCATGGGCCGATGCGAAGGTCAGTCTCCCACAGATGTTCCAGTCGGGAATGGTTCTTCAGCGGGGCAAGTCCATCCCCATCTGGGGCAAGGCCGATGCTGGCGAGTCTGTGACTATCCAATTCAACAAGAAACAATATACCACCACTGCCGACGATCAGGGAAAGTGGCGCATTGACCTACCAAAGATGAAGGCTGGAGGCCCTTACCAGATGTCTGTCAACGACCTGACTATCGACAATATCCTCATCGGCGACGTCTGGCTTTGTTCAGGACAGTCGAACATCGATGTCCACATCGAGCGCGTCTATCCGCAGTATGTCCAAGAGATAGATACCTACGAGAATCCCCAGATCCGTTTGTTCCGTGTACAGAACGAGACTGCCACACATGGTGTAAAAGACGATATCCGTCCGACGAGCATCAACTGGAAGCCCCTGAACAAGCAGAATGCCTGGCCCTTCTCCGCCATCGGCTACTTCCTGGGCAAACGGATGTTTGAGAAAAACAAGGTACCACAGGGTATCATCGTCAACAGTTGGGGCGGCACCCCCATCGAGGCCTGGATATCGATGGACTCGCTGATGACTGATTATCCCATGTTGGTCAAGCGCGTGGCATTCTTTCAGAACGACAACTACGTGAGGGCACAGATGCAGGCCAACGGCGAGGCCAGCAGACGCTGGAATGAACTGCTGGACAAGGTGGACGGCACACAGACCTACCCTCTCTCCACCTACAACGATTCCGACTGGATGACCATCGACCAAAATAATTGGAGTTGGCGAGGGATCGGTTCCGTCTGGCTCCGTCAGCACATCAATATAGATAAGGCACATGCAGGCAAGCCCGCCCGTCTGTTATTAGGTACGCTCTATGATCAGGACATCACCTATCTCAACGGCAAGCAGATTGGAAGCACTGGTTATCAGTATCCCCCCCGTCGCTATGACATCCCTGAAGGCCTGCTCCAGGAGGGCGACAATGTGATTGCCATCCGTTTCATCAACAAGAACGGTGCCGTCCACTTCATCCCTGAGAAGCCCTATATGCTTTGTTTCGGCGATGACCGTTTCTCACAAAACCCCATGCCGAAGGATGTCATCCCCCTCAGCGACCAGTGGAAGTTCCATGTCGGTACAGAGATGCCTCCTTGTCCCGGTGGCGACGTGTCATTACAGAATATCCCCACCACGCTCTATAACGCCGTACTCTATCCCCTGGCTCCTTATGCCATCAGTGGCGTGGTGTGGTATCAGGGAGAGTCGAACACAGGCAACCCCGCCCCCTATGCCGACTATCTGAAGAAACTGATTGGCTGTTGGCGAGACACCTGGCAGGACCAGCAAATGCCCTTCGTCATTGCCCAGTTGGCCAACTACGACGGACGCCAGCAGACTGGTATACCGAGACCCATCACGCCCCAGACAGAGCCCGTCAATAGCGGCTGGGCACAACTCCGTGAGGCCCAGCGCATCGTAGCCAATGCCGATCCTTATGCAGAACTGGCTGTTCTCAACGACCTCGGTGAGACTGTCGATATCCATCCGCTTCGCAAGAAAGAGGCTGCCGAACGTATCGGCCTCTGTTTCGACCGCCTCGTCTTTAATAATAATAAGGTGAAACTCTCACCAAAGATCATCGCCTCGGAAGCAAAGGATGGTAAGATCATCCTGACCCTCGACCAGCCCATCCAGCCAAGTGAACTATACGGCTTCGAACTGGCTGGCCACGATGGTGTATACCATAATGCTGAGGCCAACGGCAACGGCAATATCATAGAGGTGAAGCCGCTCGTCAATTCACAATACTCAATTCCAGATTATGGATTCTCAGTCCGCTATGCCTGGAAAGACAACCCAATTAATGCCAACGTGCGCTCGCTCAGCGGACTCCCCATGTCATCATTTGAACTTAAACTAAATAAACAATAAACAAATAAATAAAAACAAATTAAATTATGGCAACAGCAATCGAAACAAAAGGCTTTTACAAACTTTCGTGGCTCCAGCGCATCGGCTTCGGATCGGGCGACCTGGCGCAGAACCTTATTTTCCAGACGGTAGCCTGCTACCTGATGATTTACCTTACTACAGTATTGAAACTGAATCCGGCATTCGTCAGCGGACTGATTCTTGCCGTCCGACTTATCGACTGTTTCTGGAGTCCTGTAGTGGGGCGCTATATCGACAATCGCAATCCTAAGTTGGGTAAGTATCGTGCCTATCTTCTATATGGTGGTATTCCCCTTACCGTTGCCGCCTGCTTACTGATGCTTCCACAGGCCGCTACCTGGTCCATGGGTATGAAGATTGCCTATGCTACGATCAGTTATACTGTTCTGAGCATGATCTATTCAGTAGTCAACATACCATACGGCTCAATTATGGCCAGTATGACCCGTGACAACGATGAAGTGCTGATCCTGACCTCTACACGAATGGTATGCGCCAATATCGGTCAGATTATCGTTCAGGCAGGCTTCCCCATCGGACTTGCCATGTGTGTCCACCAGGCTATCGACTGGAATCAGGCTACCTTTATGGCCATCGGTACGATTCCCGCCTTCATCATCCTGCCATCTCTTCCCATGTTGAAGAAATGGCTGGGCAAGAAGGGCCTTTATTATACACTTCTCGCCATCGGCCTGATTGGATTTGCCATCCTGTTCACCATCGGTAAGTTCTTTGATGTCACAAGTCTCAATACCCTTGTTCAGACCGCAAAGGTCATGACGGGTGTCGGACTGTTGGTTGGTTCACTGATGTGGGCACTGGTGCCTGAAGTCATCACCGAGGCCGAGTATCGTACAGGAAACAGACCTGCTGCTACAGTAAACGCTCTTGCCGGTGTTGCTTTCAAGGCTGGATTCTCCATTGCAGGTTGGATCACACCTCTGGTGATGGGATGGATTGGCTTCAACTTCGCCAGCGAGGAGTCTGCATTGCCTACCAGTCCGATGGCATGGTTTACGGTGACATGTGTGTTTGCTCTCGTCGGTTTTGTGCTCCTGATGCTTTGCTTCATGGGCAGCAAGGAGAATATCACCACGACCCCCGAAAAACCTGTTTCATTCGGTGAGATGTGGCAGGAGTTCAAGGCCAACAAGTGCCTGCAGTTGGTGCTCAGCATCTTTGTGGTGGTGTTCCTCGCCTCCTTCATCAGCGCACCTGTAAATGCCTATTATCCAAAACTGGCCAATTATTCTGAAATAGCACAGAATGCCATCCTGGTGTTCACGACTATCATTCCTGCCATTCTTCTTATCGTTGTAGGTTACCTGATCTATAAGTATCCTCTTACTGATGAGAGACTTGACGAGATGAGCAGCGAGATTGAAGCACGTAGCAAGGCCTAAAAGCAATGTGAATCGAAGATTATTAAAAAACTAATAATCAACCATTAGCCCCCGCAGTTCTGAATCCAGAATTACGGGGGCGTTTCTTTGTTGGTCAGTTAGAAACACAGATAAAGAAGTACTTACGGAAATGACACTACCTGGTTATATTCCAGCGAAGGCCCAGTTGCAGGTTGAAACTTGTGGGTTTTTCTTTAAAGAAGGTTTGTACACGGCTGCCATTGTCGAAATAGTATTTTATGCCAGGTTCTGCGTAAAGGCCTAACTGAGGAATGATGTCGTATTCCACACCAAGAGCACCATTGACGGACCACTGCATCCGATCTTTGTTCATCTCTTGAGCGACACCGTTGCTCTTTAGGCTGATGCTGATGTTCCAGTCGACTTGACCGCCAACGTTGAAATAGACCTTCAGACCATGATACTGCCAGAGGCGATAATTTACTAGAAGAGGGATACCCAGATAACAGAGCGTTTGTTCTTTCTTAATCTGATGGGTGGGCATGATATACTGGAAGTCGGCATGTAGTCTGGTAAAGACAATACCAGAGGTCAGCGAAAGACGTTCTGTCAGCGGATAACTGGCAGAGAGTCCAAACGAAAGGGGCTGGTTGTGCTTCTGCCGTTCTTCATAGCCTGCCAGATAGACGGGTGTCCGTGTTCTGGTAGAATTGCTGTTGACAATGTTGTATTTTTGAAGCATCTCATTAGACATAAAGACACCGTTTCTGCCTGTCTGGTCGCCAAAGCCGTTCATCGCGTAAAGTCCAACACTGACAGACCGCTTTTGTTGCTTCGATAATTCAAAGATCTCCTTTTCGAGTTCTTTAATGACCTCTAGTTCTTTTTCTTGTGACACAAAGAGGTTGTCACGAGGGGATTCTTTGGTTCCGTCAGACACAGATGAATCGTCCTTGCATGTTTCTGACAAAGAAGCACTTTCCGATTGTGTTGATTCACTCTGGGTCAAAGTAACAAGTTTGTCGAAAGACTTCCTTTTGGGCGAGGTTGACGGTTTGCCAACAGGAAACGCTTGCGGTTCTTCCTGTTTCGGATTGTCATTCTGATGCTGACCCCTAGTCCCTTCGGTTATGATTGTCGCTTTCTCGCTGGCATCAGCCATCACTTCCTGACGAGGTGTTTCCTGACTCCACCACCAATAGCCACCTGTGGCAAGGAGTGCTACCAAACCAGCAGCCACAAGCCATCGGCGCAGGGGCACAAAACGTGCTTTCTTAGGCTGTTGATTTTGCATTAGTTCAGGAAGAGCGGCCTCAATCTCATCCCACATACCCTCTGGCGGAGCCACTTTATGGTCTGCCAGTTTGTCGCGCAATTGTTCTATCCACTTTTCCTGATTCATATCTCTTGTCGTTTGACGTATTCTTTAACCATCTTTGAGAGCATCTGTTTGGCTCTGAAAAAGAGCGATGCAGAGGTGCTTTCCTTGATGCTTAGTTGTTGGGCGATTTCCTTGTGCGAGCATTGCTCGAATACGAAGAGGTTCAGGACCATACGGTAGTTGTCAGGGAGTCGCCCAATCATCGCCGTAAGGATGTCGGGCGGTATCTCTTCGAACCCAGGTTCTTCTTCATCGTCAACAAGGTCGTTGGGTACGGCGTTGACATACGAGAACCGTTGGTGGTCTCTGAGGTAGTCGACGGCCTTGTTGGCCACAATCCTCGATACCCATGATTTCAGCGAGCCTTCTCCGCGATAGTCGAACCGATGGATGGAGGTCAGTATCTTCACGAAACTGTCCTGAATCACGTCACAGACCTCTTCGCGTTCAGGGATATACCTTAGTCCGACGGCCATAGCATAATCCGAATAGCGGTCGTAGAGGCGCCGCAGCGCCGAACGGTCTCCGTTACGTATAGCGTTTAGCAGTTGCTGCTCTGTCTCCACTGCGTCCTATTCGCTTTTCTTCTCCGTGCTGATGAAGGTCAGTTTGATGTCCTGATCCAGACTCCTGACACTCTTCTGCATATCTTTATCGTAGATTTCTATTTGTCGGATAAGGATGTTGCACGATATCGTGCCGGAAGCAATGTCCTGACTGACGGTACTCTTGTCTGGAACGATGTCGAGCACCATACCAAAGTAATTACCGTCCTTTGTAGTCACGACATATGGCATACGCAGATAGGCCATACCTACAATAGGATGAAAATTGTTATAAACAGCATTTTCCGAATAGCCAATGATTTCCAAAGGCATGGAATAGAATAGGCAGATGCTATTGCCTGCCTCGATACGGATATTGGAATAGAGTTTTTCTTCTGGGTCGAACGGTGCACCTTCTTGGGTTTCAATGGTAAGATAAGCGATTTCTATATCTGGGAACAGTTCTCTGGCAATGGCCTTGAATGGAAATTCATAAAACTCTATGTAAAAGGTAGACTTCATTGAATTATAATGCAAGTCCACATACGAAGGGTTGACATTTTTGTTATAATCGATAACGCCAGGCTTCTGAGAGATTTTCTCATTATGAAGATAGAAGATATTATCTGCTTCGGTCTTTACATCATTCATCCACCACACGCCAGTATATTTTCCATCGGATTGCAGCAAGGAAGAAGTCGGTTCTATTTTAGGCACAAAAGGATCGCTTTTATCTTCATCATTGCCAGTAGAACACGAGCACATGCCAGCCATCATGATAGTCAAACATACTATTTTCATTGTCAGTCTATACATATTCTTACACATTATTACAAATAAATTGTGATACCTTTTATATATATAACGGAAAAACGACAAAATCTTGCACTAAAAAGGAGAAAAAATAACAGGGTCAGAGAACCTGTACCCTGACCCTGCAAAAAACACAGACTAATTTGTTAACGGACAAATTGCTTTTTTGTCTTGCCGTCGCTGGTCTTGATGATGTTGATACCACGTGTCAGGCCGTTGGTACGAGTGCCGGAGAGGTTGTAGATGCCATCAACATGCGTTGAGACATCACTACGTACATCATTAATACCTGCTTCATTCGGGTCGACGGAGTGAACCTCGATACCGGTAATCGTGATGTCATCGGCAGCATCGTCCTTGGTAAAGGAGATTTTGAACTCCGCCCATTCATCAGGAATACTAAAGTCGATTGCGCGCTTCTCGCCTACCTCAACAGCCGTGCTGAACACCTCGTCTTTCTTCCCTGCCAGACGTTTCAGTTGGACGGTAACTTGTTTGCCTGCCTCGCCGATGGCATTAAAGGTGAGGCGATAGTTTCCCTTGATAAACTGCAGCGAGGGATAGACGTTGGCATTGGAGTTGGTGTTCTGGTCCTTACCAAATGAACAAATGGTGGTTCCTGAATTGATGGTCCATCCGTGGCTCTTCGGTGCCCAGCCTTCCTGTTCGATGCAAGGACGCCATTTCAAGGTAGGATCACAAGGAGAGTCGAGCGTGTACTCCTTCATAAAGTTCCACATCGTCTTGCTGGCATTGCCTTCCTCCGTATTGTTAGTTTCAGGAGAGTGGCCCATACCATTCATCGAGTAGAACACGATGGGGAAACCACCCTCACCAGCGGCATACACTTTCTTCGTAAACTTACCCGATTTGGTAGTCGTCTCCGGCACGGGATTACAGCCATTGCGTGCCACCATGTTGTCGATGATCTTCGAAACATAAGCCGACTTCACGAGGTCGTCGTTCGTACCGTGGATATGAAGGAAAGGAACTGGTCGTGCCCCAGTATGATGGAGGTGGAACTCATTGATGGGATAGCCGCTGATAGAGGCATAGGCTGCAAACACATCACCCAGAAGATTGGCAACGGTATAGGTCATCATACCACCATTGGAGAATCCACAGCAATAGATGCGCTTGCGGTCGATGCTATATTTCGAAGCCACATCCTCAATGATGGCCTTGATGTAGTCGATATCACCGCTCCATTCACCAGTGGAGTTCCAGCCAGGCAGTTCCATGTTCCCGAAGAATGGGAATTTGACATTCTCACCATGTCCATAGACCACGATGATACCTTCCGTATTGGCGATAGCATCAAAGGCTGGCTGCTTGTTATCAGAAGAGCCACCCGTACCATGCAGACAGAAGACAAGTGCCGTGTTTTCTTTCACATTGTTGGGAACGTACAGACGGTACTTGCGATTTTTGCTGCCCACTTTGATATTTACGGCCTTATCCACTTTTGCTGCCCAAGTCAAGGCGCCACCTAAGATAAACATGGCAGCCAAGAGTATCACTCTAAAATTTTTCATTTTGATGAAATATTATAGGTAGAGTATATATTTTACAACTGATACTGCAGCATGACCATCGAATAGGGGGCGAGATCGAGGGTGAACTTCTTCTGGGCCTTGATGGTCTCTGTCTGTGGGACGATGGGCTGGGCCTCGTAGTTGTTCTCATCCTGAGCATTGCCAGTGAGGGTGATCTTCGTGGCCGTCTTTTTCAGACCAAAACGGCTCAGGTTGACATCAAACTCCTTCTCTTTGTCCGATGCATTCACAAGTTTGACATAGAGTTGACGGGTCTTCACGTTGAGCACTACGCTTTGTCCCTGTAGGTAACCACTCTCCTGACCTTCGGGCAGTCCACGCCAACGGGGAGCCTCATCAGGATTCTCGATAGTCACACAATCACCATAGTAGTACTGTCCGCTCGACTGTCCGAACATCTGCTGCACATAGTAACTGCAGGTGAGATAAGGACGCTCGTTGTCGAAATAGATCAGGTCGGGGTTCCAGTTGGTATTGGTCTTCTTGGCGAAGAGAGGTGCATAAGAGGTCATAGAGACGATATCGCCATTGGCCTCGACGTGCAACAGATACAGGCCTTCAGCCAGTGCATCGATCAGTTTCTTGTCCTTGGCAGCATACTCTCCCAGATAAACCTTCGTCTTACGGTCACGGGGATAGTAGTTGTATTGGCGTGAAGAGAGGAAGTAGGCATTGGGCTCGTAGTAGTGCTCATCGATGATAGGCATACCCAGTTCGGTAGCCAGATCCCAACCGTTCTTCAGGTCGCTGTTGCCAGGATGAGAACCAGGTCCGGCCGTACCCACGATGACAATCTCAGGATGTGCCTTCATCACACGCTCATAGATATATTTGAAGCGCTCGCTGAACTCAGGGCTGATGCGCTCCTCATTGCCAAGACCGAGATACTTCAGGCCGAAGGGTTTCGGATGACCTGCATCTGCACGCATCTTCGCCCACTTGTTGGTAGCAGGATCGCCATTGGCCCATTCGATGAGGTCGATAGCCTCAGCCACCCATTCGTCCATCTCAGACATGGGAACGACGTCCTGGGCCTGGTCTCTCATACTCCAACCACCATTGGCACCCTGACAACTCACACCGCAAGGCAGGATGGGAAGTGGCTGCATGCCAAGATCCTCACAGAACTGGAAATACTCGAAGAAACCCAGTCCCATGCTCTGGTGGTAACCCCACGTATTCTTCAATCCGCGACGCTGCTCCTTGGGACCGATAGTGGTCTTCCAACGGTAAGTATCCCAGAAGCCGTCGCCACCGCCATGCACCACGCAACCGCCAGGAAAGCGCATGAACTTCGGCTGGAGGTCGGCCAGTGCTTGAGCCAGGTCCTTACGCAGGCCGTGACCCTTATAGGTGTCCTGTGGTATGAGCGACACCATGTCGATATCGAGGTCGCCTGTGTTGAGCACGAGAATCTGGAGCGAAGCATTCTGACAAGTGCTGTCGGGTGTCAGCACGGCCTGGTATTTCTGCCAAGAGGTGTTGCGGACGTCGAACTTGGCCTCAGCCAGGAGTCTTGGTTCTCTGGGGCCAAAGCCAAAGCCGCGACCCTGAGGCTGTGCTATCAGTGCTACGCGAACCGATTTGGGATTGTCGATGTTACGCAGGAAGAACGAGAAGTCATATTTCTCGCCAGCCTTGACGCTGATGCCGTCGAAGCCGTCGTTCTGGATACCATAGCCCGTCCAGCCTCTGTAATCATAATACTCCTTCGCACGTTCGGTATGAAGGCGCATATAGGTGGGATTGTTGGGATGGATGGGGTTGTCCATGCGTGCATCCAGTCGTCCGAGAGAATGTCCGGGACGTATCACCTTCCAGGCGGTTCCAGGGCCCCAGCCATCGCGCTCGGATGGACTGTACTCGAACGAGCCGTTCTGTACTAACTCGGCATAGAGGCCACCATCTGCACTGCTGCTGATGTCCTCGAAGAAGATACCGATCAATTCGTCACTGATGGCCTTGCCGCCAGCAGGGGCTTTCATGGCCTTCTGGGCGGAGATGCCCAATGAGACTGCCAAGAGGGCAGCACTGAATACAAATCGTCTTTTCATTTTTCGTTTATTTTATTAGAGTTGATTGTTCTTGACTAATCTCACCCCATAGATCTCGCCAATCTGCTTACGGGGCTTGGCGACGAACTTTACACGGACCTGCGTCTTACCTTTCAAGAGGTCGGCAGGAATGGGGTATTCCTCCGTCTTGAACTGCGAAGTGCGCCACTTATGGGTGTTGTTCACACTACACATCAGTTGGTCGTCAATCATGATGTCGAACTCGCAGGTACGCCATTCATCCTGTCCCCAGAACAGCAGGCGCAGGGTGAGGTCGGTCTCACCGCCAGTCTGCATCAGGTAACTGAAGTAATGACCGTCACGTGCATCACGGAAGAACACATCGTTTGTATTGCCTGTATTGGAGCGGTCGGTCTCCATCTTGTGGTCTGTCTCAGGCTGCTGTTCGCCAGGCTGTACCTTGTCCACCGTACGAGCCTCAAGTGCCTGACGCTCCTGCTCTTCACGGGCCAGACGATTGAGATAGTCCTTGTGCGTCTTCTCGGTCAAGGCGAGCCAATAAATCATATAACGGCTGTCGTGGATCTCGAAGAAAGGCTGCAGCTCGTTGTGGATGCCATTCTCCATCTTGGTGCTGAGGGTGAAGTGCAGGGGCTTACCGTCGACGGGAGTCAGTTGGTTGGCAATGTCCTCGAGATCGTCTGCGATGAGGATAGGCGCCTGGTCAATAGGCAGTTTCCTACCGCCTGCATACTGTCCGAAACGGCTGTCATCGGCGATGAGATGTGCCAGGTCTTCCGTACCAGTCTTCATACCCAACAAGATCGGTCCGTGCATCAGGGCAATATATTGAGTGACATTTGGCAGATATTTGATGCTATTGTGCATGGGGAAGGTGATATCGATCACGTCACCCTTCTTCCACTTGCGGTCGATGGTGACGTAACTCGACGGACCGCTTATCACTTCTACAGGCTGACCATTCACCTTCACGCTGAAGGCACCTGGCTTCACCCAACCCGGATAACGCACAAGCAGTGGGAACTGTCCCTTGCCGTTGGTAACGGTAATCTTACTTGTCTCACCGTATGGGAACGGAGTCTCCTGACGAATCTGAATGCCTTTCTCCTTCCAGTTCAACTCTGAAGCCACAAAGAGATTTACGTAGAGTGCATTGCCCACATGAGTATAGATGAACTGTCCGTACTTGCCGTGATTCTCCATTCCCGTTCCCACACAACACCACATGGCCTCGTTGGGAGCCGAGTAGTTGCGGTAGTGACGTGGACGGGCAGAGGTGAAGTACACATAGCCTCCATGCTCAGGGTGCTGCGACGAGAGGATATGGTTGAAGGTGGCCAACTCATAGTAGTCGGCATAGCGAGCCTCCGGATTCCTACGGTGCAGTTCTTCCGTCAACTTCAGCATGTTGTTGGTGTTACAGGTCTCCGGTCCGTCGATATCATTCACGAAGTCGATGCAGGCCTCTTTGCTGGGGAAATGTTCCCGACGTGAGTTGCCACCGAAGGCCAGTGAACGCTCACCCGTCACGATATCCCAGAAGAAATCGGCTGCGTTGTGGTAACTCTCATCACCAGAGAGTTCGCTGATACGTTCGAAACCCACGGCTTTCGGTACCTGAGTGTTGGCATGCATGTTGTCGAGATTGTCCTGACGCTGCGACATAGGGGTAAGCAGACGGCGGTGAGAGAAACGCTTGGCGACATCGAGGTACTTTTTGTCCTTGGTGATGGCATAGGCATCCACCAAGACCTCGTTCATGCCACCGTGCTCGTTGCCCAGCATGTTTTCCATCTGGTCATCCGTAAGTCCTGCCGTCAGGTCAATGGCCCAGTCGCAGAAACCCAAGAAGAGTGTCTTTGCCTGTTCGTTACCACAGTACACCCACGCATCACGCAGGCCCGCATACATCTTATGGAGATTATAGAAGGGCGCCCATGAACCGAAGTACACACCGAAGTCACCTTTCTTGAAGTTACTCCAGATACGCTCGCTGTTAGGCATGCCACCCACGTAGCCCTTACCCCACTGAGGATGGTTCTTGACATTGGCATCAGCACAGAGTTGCAGTTCGCTGATCATGTATTCCATACGACGGCGACACTCCTCGTTGCCTATGGCGGCATTGATAGCCATCGCCGTGAGGTAGTGTCCGCCCACGTGTCCATCCAGTCCGTCCCAGTTAGGATAGGTCTTGGCTCTGGGTTCCAAACCTGCCTCCTTGCGGTAGGGAGCCAACAGACGGTCGCAGTCATACTGCAACAACGTCTTGATATTCAGGTCGCGGGCCTTCTTCAACGGTCCGTCGAGCAGGGTGACATCCCCTAAGGGAAACTCATCAGCATAAAGCCGGTCTTGGGCTTGGATGCTACCTACACAGAGGAGCATCATCATCGTGAAAGAGACTCTTCCAACAAACATTATCATTTTCTTCATGATTGGGTAGTAATTGTAAAAACTGTGGCAAAGATAATCATTTTTTTCCGAATTCCTTGCCTATTTCAATTAAAAAGTGTATTTTTGCCACCAAGTAATCGAAAACAATAACAATATGAAACGTTTTGCGGCCTTTGTATGCCTTTCTTTATTCTGTGTGGGCACAGTCTTTGCCCAAAGCGGGTATCCCTATACCCAAGTTCCCTTTACCTCTGTAAAGATTACACCTAACACGTTCTGGGGCGACCGTATCCAGGCAGCCCGTGAGGTGACTATCCCCCTGGCCTTCTCGAAGTGCGAGAGCGAACACCGCTACAAGAACTTCGACATGGCGGCCTACACTTTACAGCACCCGGGACACGCTGGTCTGAAGACTCCAGAGTGGGATGTGGCCAAGTTCATGGGTTTTTCTTTTGATGATACGGATGTCTACAAGACCATCGAGGGAGCCTCGTATGTGCTGCAGACCTTTCCTGACGCCAAACTGAAGGCTTATATCGACTCCGTGCTCGATGTGGTGGGGGCAGCCCAGGAACCAGACGGCTATCTCTATACCGCCCGCACCATCAACCCTGAGCATCCTCACGGATGGGCAGCCAATAAGCGTTGGGCTGCGGAGGAACATGCGAGCCACGAACTCTACAACCTGGGTCACATGGTGGATGCCGCCTGCGCCCATTATCAGGCCACAGGCAGCACGAAGTTCCTCGATATTGCCAAACGCTATGCCGACTGCGTAGTCAGGGAGGTAGGTCCCAACCCGGGACAGGCTTGTGTGGTACCCGGTCATCAGATCGCAGAGATGGCGCTGGCGAGACTGTATGTGCTCACTGGCGAGAAGAAATACCTCGATGAGGCCAAGTTCCTGCTCGACTATCGTGGAAAGACAGACCATAAGGATGTCTACTCGCAGAGCGACAAGCCCGTCGTAGACCAGACAGAAGCCTGGGGTCATGCCGTACGGGCTGGTTATATGTATGCCGGTATGGCTGATGTCGCCGCCTTGCTTGGCGACTCCAGTTATATCAAGGCCATCGACACCATCTATGAAAACATCGTCTCACGCAAGTATTATCTCACGGGAGGTGTGGGTGCCCGTCATGGAGGCGAGGCCTTCGGCGCCGACTACGAGCTGCCCAACCTGACAGCCTATAACGAGACCTGTGCCGCTATCTCGATGGTATATCTCTTCGAACGGATGTTCCTCTTGCATGGTGATGCGAAATATATCGACTGTCTGGAACGCACCTTATATAATGGTGTCATCAGTGGCATGAGTGTCGATGGAGGTAAGTTCTTCTATCCCAATCCCCTCAGCAGCGACGGACACTACCGTTTCAATGCCGATGGTACGATGACGCGTCAGCCTTGGTTCGGTTGTGCCTGTTGTCCCTCCAACCTCTGCCGTTTCATCCCCTCGATGCCGGGCTATGTCTATGGCGTACGTGACAACAGCCTCTACGTGAACCTCTTCGCTTCCAACACGGCCACCATCAAGATTGGCGGAAAGAATGTTACCCTTGAGGAAACCACGCAATATCCTTGGGATGGCGACATCAGCATCAAGGTGCTACAGAACAAGGCCAAGACGTTCAATATGATGATCCGCATCCCAGGGTGGGTACAGAGCAAGGCAGTGCCCAGCGACCTGTATTCCTATAGCGATGATATTTTCTCTACCTACGATATTACCGTGAATGGCCAGAGTGTCAGCAGTGAGTTGGAGAACGGCTATTTCGTCATCAACCGCAACTGGAAGAAGGGTGATGTCGTCCGTATCCATTTCGACATGCCCGTGCGTACTGTCGTGGCCAATCCAAGAGTGACTGACGACAGGGGACGTATCGCCGTAGAGCGCGGACCATTGGTCTACTGCGCCGAGTGGGCCGACAACGAAGGCATCAATCCGCATCATCTGCTATTGCCCCGCCTGCCGCAGTTTGATGTGCAGACTGCTTACAGCATCCAGAATACGGAGGGCGACGGCAAGACCTTCCATGTCACCGCCATCAGTGCCAAGGCTCAGGAAGCCGCCATCGCCGACGACGGCAGACTCACTGTCAAGGATGTCGCCATCAGACTCATCCCCTACTACGCCTGGAACCACCGTGGTGCCGGCAAGATGGATGTCTGGCTAGCCCGTAGCCTCAGCGGCCTCGAAGACTAAACGAAAAAAGGCTTCCCAACGCATCGGGAAGCCTTTCTCTTTTGAATGAAATGACGCTTAGCGGGCTGCGTAGTAGAGACCCGTAGTAGAAGCATATTCAGCGTCGATAACACCCTGCTGGTTGAGGGTGAAGTCGCGCTCCTCGCCGTTCATCACCACCTTGATGCTCTTGCCGTCCTCGTTGAAACGGAAGATCTCCTTCGTCAGACCGTTCTGGCTCACTGACCAACTGTCGGCCTTCTTGTTGTAGGTAAACAGCGTCACCTCACCGTTGGGAGAAGTGACCTCATAACCGTTCTTCAAGGTCTTCACAGCATAGAGACGTCCGTCCTGTCCCATCACGTTCTGGGTCTTACCTATATTGGAAGCCACAGGATTGTCACCGGTCCAGAACTCGATGCTGTTCAGTACGAGGGCATCCACCAGTGTGCATACCGGATAACAAACAGCACCCAGCACAAAACCAACGATGGCATTGACAAACTTGCTGTCAGACATGTGTGTCTGCCAGTAGGCGTACTTGTTGAAGAGGCCCCAAGAGCCTACCATACAAGAACTGAACAGGAAACTTCCGGAAATCAGGCAAATTGCCACTTTCAAACTAATCTTTTTCATTTTTGAATTACTTTAAATGGTTAAACTATGTTGTTAATTACATCTCTCTTACAGGTAAAAGATACTCTCCGGCCCCAGGTTGAATAGCAAGTCGAGGATGGAGAGGTTCGCCAGGAAACCGTGCTTCTGCTGATACACCTGGTAATAGGGTTTAGGCGTGAAGTCCGGATCTTGAGCCGGGTGCTTGGGACGGATTCCCTCGCGAAGATCATGAATCATGGGGACTGTCCCCGTGATAGCAGCATCGCGAAGATCATGGGGACTGTCCCCGTGATTCTGCACGTAATCCTTCGTATAGCCGACCTTCGGCTGGATATCGATGAGTTCGCAGATTTTCTGTCGGATCTCCTCGTTGAAATCGAGCAAAAACGTCCAACGCTTCTCAAAGAAAGGGTATATATCATCTTGGTAATACTCAAAAAACGGACTCTCGCCATACGCACTCTGCAGGGCATTCCAATGCAGGTGGCGCCAGTTGCCGTGATCACTGATACGGACAGAACGAATCATGGGGACAGTCCCCGTGATAGCAGCATCGCGAAGATCATGGGGACTGTCCCCATGATTTCGCTCCACAGGTACCGTCAATGCCTGCACCCCATTTGTCGTAGCAATCAGACAACGGTTGCGGTAGGTCTGTTTCTGAAAACTCTCCCACCCCTCTATCTGCACCTCCTCGCTGCGATAGAGTTTCTGGTACCACTGTACGGGTCCGAAATAAGTCGTGCTAAGCAGGGTTGTCATTTCGGCAGAAGCAAACGGTCAGAACGGTAGCCTTTCCAGAAAGGCGCCATAGGGTCGCGACTGAATAAGACCAGACAAGCCCGTCCGATGATGCGCTCCTCTGGGATAAAGCCCAACTGCCGACTGTCAATGGGATTGTTCTTGCTGACACTCCTCACCCAGTAGTAGTCCTGATCGTCGCAGTTGAAAAGGCCTGGAACCACACTCGGGGCCTGTCCCTTCCTCGTATAGACTGTATCGCCAGGCACACCCGTACATTGACAGATAAGTATATGGCCCAAAGAGTCTTCAAACGCGATGAATTCGCCCTTTTTCACCTCTTGGCGGCAGATTCTGCCATAGTCGAAGAGACTGCCTTTCTTGCCTGTACGCAGTCCGTAACTCCAGCGGTTGACAACCACCCGGTCACCTTCCACAAACTGAGGTGCCAGGCCGTCGCCCTCAATGGCACAGACCGTCATGACCAGTCCTCGGAAGGCCAGCATCACCACAAAGGCAATGACCAACGCTCCCAAAAACTTCACAGTCCCCTTCATACTCCCTGTCTCCCTGACTCCTTATTTAATATTGTCTACGAAGCGGAACAGTCTACTCCAACGGATGCCGCCAAAGCCGCTACGGTCAGGATCCGACGACCACCAGATAAAGATCGGTTTACCGACGATATGGTCCTCTGGCACGAAGCCCCAGTAGCGGGAGTCGAGTGAGTTGTGGCGGTTATCACCCATCATCCAGTAGTAGTCCAACTTGAAGGTGTACTCCTTGGCCTCCTGACCATTGATGAATATCTTGCCGTCCTTCACCTCCAACTCGTTGCCCTCGTAGGTGCGGATGGGACGCTCGTAGATGGCGATATTATCCATGTTCAGCGCGATGGATTCGCCCTTTTTCGGAATCCAGACAGGACCGTAGTTGTCGCGTGTCCAGTGCTTATTGCCGTTCAACGGGTAGATATCCCACTCGTCGGCATCCTCGTTCAGAGTGATATTATCCACATACCCCTGCCGTTTCAGTTCCTCCACGGCGTGCTTCGTCAGCGGCATGTAGCCGAGGGTGTTCAGGCTCATCAGGTCTTCCATTGTGATGCCGAGGTCCTTCATCACCTCGTCGCTCAGCCCCTGCTTCAGTTTCAGTTTATAGGTGTACTGCACATTATCCGGCTCCTTGTTGGCCTTGCCGTCGAGGTAGACGATGTGGTTCTTAATCTGCAAGGTCTGTCCGGGCAGTCCCACACAGCGCTTCACATAGTTCTCCCTGCGGTCAGCCGGACGAGTGATGATCTCACCATATTCCTGACGGTTCTCCTCGATGAACTGTCGCCCTCCCTGATAGATGGCCTCAAAGAGTTGGCGACGCACATTCACGTCGAGCGAGTCGGGGTTAGGACGCTGCGGATAACGCTGATAGCCTATCTCGTAACAGAGCCGGTAGAAGTCGAGTGCCTGATACTTCATGGAAGAACAGAGCGTGTCGCCTGCGGGGTAGTTGAACACCACGATATCATTCAATTGCACATTGCCGAGACCCTTCACACGGCGGTAGTCCCACTGGGGCCACTCGATATAACTCTTACACTCCACCATCGGCAGGGTGTGCTGCGTCAGGGGCATCGTCAACGGTGTCTGCGGGATACGCGGACCGTAAGAGACCTTCGACACAAACAGGTAGTCGCCCGTCAACAATGATTTCTCCAGCGAACTTGAGGGTATCACATAGTTCTGGAAGAAGAAGAGGTTGATGAAATAGACGGCCACGAGGGCGAACACGAGGGCATCGACCCACGACATGATCCACTTCACGGGACCTTCCGACTCCTTCCACCACTGCCACTTGATCTTCTTGGTGATATAGACATCAAAGATAAACGGGACGACCAGCAGGCCCCACCACGACTTCACCCAATAAAGGAAGGCGAGATACAGTACTAACACGACGATAAACTTCGCCCATTGCTTCACGGGATTCAGTTTCTCTTTCTTTTTCTCCATGGCCTAAAATTTAAACATGTCCGAGATGGTGAGCAGTCCCTGATGGTCTTTTGTATATTCGGCAGCCAGCACGGCACCCAGGGCAAAGCCCTTGCGAGAATGTGCGTCGTGGGTGATCGTAATCAGGTCGGCATCCGAGTCATAACGGATGGTATGGATACCAGGCACCTCACCCCGGCGGATATGGTCCACACGCAGATACTTCTTGTCGGTGGTATCCTCCTTCCATGCCTCCTTACGGTCGATGTTCTCCACAATCTCCTCAGCCAACGTGATGGCTGTGCCACTGGGGTGGTCGAGTTTATGCACATGGTGGGTCTCCTCCATCTCCACGTCGTACTGTGGGAACTGGTTCATGATCTTGGCCAGGTAACGGTTCACGGCTGAGAAGATGGCCACGCCGATGCTGAAGTTAGAGGCCCAGAAGAGTGTCTTTCCCTCTTCTGCACAAGCCCTCTTCACATCGTCGCCATGCTCCGTCATCCATCCCGTCGAGCCGCTGACCACCTTCACGCCCTTTGCCCAGGCCTTCAGGTAGTTGCCATAGGCCACCTGTGGTGCCGTAAACTCGATGGCTACGTCAGCCGATGCGAACTCAGGACTGTCGAAGTCCTGCTGGTTGTCAATATCAATGATACTCACGATTTCATGACCACGGTCGCGGGCTATCTGTTCTATCATCTTACCCATCTTTCCGTAGCCGATTAATGCTATCTTCATATTCCAATTCGAATTAAAACGGTGCAAAATTAATAAAAAGAGGTGAGAATAGAGAAATCAGTGACGGAGAATTAGGATAATTTAATTGTAAACGGTATTGTAGGCACCCCGCATGCACACCAGCGAACGCTTCCTAGAGCAGATGCGCCTGGCGCGCCAGGAGTTCCGTCTCAAGACAGGCCTAGCCACCCCCGAAGAGATAAAGGCCTACAAGAAAAAAGAAAAGAAAAAGGCCAAGAAATAACAAAAATCAGCCGAGAGAAATTGAACTCTCGGCTGATTTCTTTTAGTAGATCGGGCCGTAACCCGCGCAACTCGTGGTCGTGATGGCCGTCAGGAAGGCTGTGAGCGCGGCTACTATCACCTTCACCGCAATCTCAATGAAACTCTTCTTCTTCATCATCAAATCATAATTTCTAATTTCTAATTCCTAATTTCTAATTCTTTTTACCCTTCGTCGAAGCCAGTGCCTCCACCGCCGTTGTCATCACCGCCGCCATTGTCACCGCCGCCATTGTCGCCGCCGCCAGGCGTGATGTTTCCGGTTCCGCCGCCCTGGTTGGTGCCTCCACCGTTCTCAGTGCCGCCCTGGCTCGGGTCGGGGGTGCTGCCGCCGCCCTGGGTGGGATTGATCAGGGCCTCGATGGCCTGCTTGGCAGCCTTCGTCCAACGGAACGTTGCGGTGTCGGTGAGTTCACTCTTCGAGAAATTGCCGGTTGCGGTAGCCTGCAGGCGAACGTTCTTCAGGGCGTACTGGGTGTCGTCGGCACCCCATCCGCCAATGGGAACTTGTCCGATACCTGCGTTCACCTTCCTTCCTGCGCTCAGGACGAGTCCGTTGGCCGACACGGCGCACTTGAAGATGGCGAGGTTGTCAATCTTCACGGTGTTGCCGGAGAGACACTGCTCACGGGTGCAACTTACGAAGTCGCGGAGGATACCCTCGATGGTTCCGACACTAAACGGCGTGTTGTGTTCCGCCATGTGCAGTGCCATGTCGTGGATGGACAACTGCTTCTTCACTTCCACGCGTGCGTACCACTTGCCAAAGGCGCGAGAGGTCTGGTTCTTGTTTTGAAAAATGTTGAGTTCTAACATAATGTTGTGTGTTTTGAATTGTTTAGTAGTTTCGTCAACATCCTTGCGTCGTTTTCCTTAGTCTTGGTTCGTGTGTGTGTTTTCACGATTGTTCTTCGTCTGTTCTGGCCTGCGCACTGCCATCACCTCTGAATCACGATGCAAAATTACAAAAAAGATTTGAAACCACCAAATTTTTCGGCAATTATTTTTCAATTTTTCTCAAAATTTTCTCGTTTCCGATTTGACCATAAAAATTACCATCAAAATAGAGCCACTATTTAGAAAATTAGTGGCATTATTTTTTTACATAGAGCCTCTATTTTCAGCATAGAGCCTCTATTTTCAGCCGGTTTTTAACACACACACGATATAGAACCACTATAAAATGCCTCAGCCGTATAGTCAACCTTCTTAGGAATAAGGACAACTTTTCTGGAGCAGGAAGTCAACACTCCTAGTACAGAAAGGGAATTATTCATTTATTCATTTATTCAACTACGACAGGAAGGTTTTCACCTTTCTGTCAAGGAGAAAATTTTAATATTATATATATTATATGTATAATATAT
>JAFZUS010000029.1 GCA_017618275.1 Prevotella sp. | reverse complement strand
TTTACTTTACTAATGCCAGTCGGTTCAGAGACAGACAGAGTCACGCTGACATTGCCGCCACCGGCATTCACCCACGTCTTGATTTCAGCCTGTGTCATACCGTCGAGCTTGCCGATGCGGGTGAAGTTCCACGAGTTCGTGTCGTAGTAGATACAGAGGTTCGAGCCTTGATAGAGAATCAGGTCACCAGGCACGGTGTTAATCTGCTCATTATTTTCAGGGAACGTATAGCCCAGCGGTCCAACTTTCTCGAAGTTGCCGTAGTCGTGCGCCTCGTAGGTAATATTACCCTGCTGTAGTTGAGCCACCAGAGCCTCTGTAGAAGAGTTGCACACCATTGTCACCGTCTTCGTCACGCCACCGATGGTAAGATAGAGTTTCTGAGTCATATCGCTGGATGTTTTGAAGGTCTGGGTCGGCAGCCAATTCTGAATCAGCGAACTGCGATTGGAGTGGTTGGCGTTGTTGATCCACAGGGCATCACCAGCCCAGGTCACGTTAGGGAGCAGTCGCTGAGCATCTGCCACCACACCGCTGATGCTGCTACTATAGCTCGATACAATCATCGCCACCGTCTTGCCTGCCATCTGCGCACTATTATTGAAAAGGTACGTCTGCGTGATGGCCGCCATCTGGCTCCACCAGAGCGGAGTCACGATGATGATGTTCTGGTAGTCGCTGAGACTGACGTTCACAGGGTCGATGGCAGGATAGCTGCTCGCGTCGTTGGGGTTCGCCTTGATGGCATTCAGCAGCTGCGTACCGATAGCGTAGTTGTTTGCCTCATACTTCAGTCCCTTCTCAGCGGGCAGGATCTCCACCACATCAGCCTCAATCTGAGCCTTCAACGAATTCACAATCTCGCGGCAGTTTCCCGTGTAGCTGTAATAAACTATCAGTGCCCTTCCTGCGTTCTGTACGGGGGCAGGCTCAGCCTTTACCTCGCTGTCTGACGAACAACAAGTGAACAACATCGCTGCCAGTAACATCATAATCTGTCTCATACTGTCTGTCATTTTTAAGTTTGAAATCTGGCTGCAAAGGTACGGACATTATTTTATATACACGTTATACAGATTTTGGAAAGAATTACCAATTTTGCGGAATCTCTACTTTCTGATAAACCGATTCTCCGTTTCAGGCGTTTCGGCAGCAGTATAGCGTTCCACGGTCATGTGGAGGTCGTACTTCTCACGAAGCTTGGTGATGGTGTCCATCATTGGCGTTGCGTGATGTTTGTCGATGGCTTCTTGATTGGCCCAGCTGTCGATGAGCAGAATAGTCTCAGGATCATCCAACGACTGGTAATACTCATACTTCAGATTACCTTCCTCGGCTCTGATAGCATCAACAGTTCCGCTGGAAATCATCTCCTCAGCGAACTTCCTGGCATTTCCATCAATGCCAGTATACCTCAGATTGACTGTTATCGACATACTCTTTTCCTGTTTATCTCCGCTGCACCCTACAAGAAGCAGAAATGCGGATAGTAATAATGAAATTTTCATCGTTTTTGCACATTCTTATTCTGCTTACTCAATGTGTACACTGTT
>JAFZUS010000006.1 GCA_017618275.1 Prevotella sp. | reverse complement strand
CGGTGAGAACGGTCTTCTTAAGAAACTCGAGAACCGCATCCACGACAGGGGCCACGCGGTCATCCTTGTTGCAGAAGGCGCAGGACAGGAGCTTTTGCCCAAAACAGGCCAGACAGACGCCTCCGGAAATGTACGATACAATGACATCGGTCTGTTTTTGAAAGCAGAAATCGAGAAGTATTTCAAGGAGCAAAACACTGTTGTGAATGTCAAATACATTGATCCGAGCTACATCATCAGAAGCGCACCGGCAGATTCCTTCGACTCAATCTACTGCGCAAGACTAGGAGCCAACGCCGTTCATGCAGCCATGGCCGGAAAGACCGGAGTTCTCACAAGCATGCTGAACGACAGATTCATCAATCTGCCCATAAGGCTTGCAGTCTCCTCCCGCAGTAAGGTCAACCCCGAAAGCGCACTCTGGCGAGACGTACTTGAAAACACACGACAGCCTGTGTCAATGAAAAACTGAAGGGAAAACTGAATAAAGGAAATCAGTCTCTGTTATGAACCGTGATACCTCGGTCTTCAAGGTCCTTCTTGATGGCCGCCTTGTCGGCATACATGCGGGAATCGGCAATCCGCAGGGTCTCTTCCATCGGGACGTCTGCAGAGCACATGGCATATCCGAACGAACAGACGTATGAGGTCTGCTTCAGGCCTTCTTTCATGTTGAAGATCATTGTCCTGATGTCGAATTCATTGGTGTTGCGGCAGATGATCATGAATTCATCACCACCGATGCGGTAGGCAGAGCATTTTTCCTTGCAGTTGTTCCGGAAGACTCCGGCCACAACTTCGAGGGCCATGTCTCCGGCCTCGTGTCCGAGAGTGTCGTTCAGGTACTTGAGCTCATTCATGTCTATGGAAATGACCCCGGTTATGTTCTGCGATTCCATAGCGAGATCCTGATAGAAACTCTGCCGGTTGAGAAGCGATGTCATCTGATCCATTCTGGCCATGTGAATGTAAACCAGAACATAGTAAAGCAGAATGGATGAGGTGAAGATGGCACTGTAGTCTTTGTAGCTGTCGAAGTAGAAATAAAACAAAACTCCGCCTATTGCTCCGATTACAATGTAGCGGGCGGCAACACGGTTCATCCTGGTGTAACTGCGGAAGTATCTGAGGTTCTGAACAATGAACACAACGATATAGAAAGCGAACAGAATGTACGGCAAGTATCTCAGGGGCCCGGCAGCGAAATGGTTGCTCTCATGATACCAGACGACCAGATGAGTCCACTGGGAGAAGAAAAACAGCGGAAGACTGATAATCCAGGGGATGGCCAAGAACAGGCTGCGTCTTGACATCCCGTTGGTCTCGGTCAGCAGTGTCAGGGTCATCAGAATCAGAGGATAGAGCGAATACAGGATTGCGGTCAGAATCGGACGGAGAAGACTCAGTTTCTCGAAGGTCTGGGTCCACTGCTCCAGTGAGAATACGACAGATTCAAGGAAAAGAAGGGCCACAACCGTAATGGTCAGCTTTTTCATACGCCGGGACAGATGAGCACTTACGCCGAGGATGACGACAAGACCCAGCAGTTCATAGAGCATAGTGAAGTTTTCAAGGACGTAATGAACGAATCCCATATGTTAACCCATACATATGTTACTACATTCACCGAAGTTGTTCTACGCTTTCTTGCAAAGAAAAATCAGGCGCCGCTGTTGACTATCT
>JAFZUS010000182.1 GCA_017618275.1 Prevotella sp. | reverse complement strand
TCGTCTTACCGCCAGTCTTACCCTCAGTATGCTCCTGGGGCTTTTGCTCAGTCTTTTTTACACTGTTATCCTTGTTATCTTCCATAGTGTATTCTTTACTTGGTGTTTTTAGTTTTGAGTCCTGCTATTATGCCGTTACGTGTTCCTCTGTGAGCGTGACAAAAGCTTCCGCCGTCTCTTCGTTCATGTCGAGGTCGTTTTCCACGCACCAGTGATAGTAGTCATTCTCCATCTCTGGCTGCTGACGGATCAGCTCACGCCAGCCGATCTTTCCTTCTTCTTTGAGCTGAATCAGCTCCTCGTAACTCTTTTCCTTATTCTTATCCATGTGCATTAATCGATTATACGTAAACTATAAAATGTGTTTCCATAGTACCAGATATTAAGGTCTCGTGTTTTTCATAGCTTCTTATGGCAAGAAATCATTGAATTGTTTTACAGTGTTGTTATCCTTCTAACCTTTTTTCTTTTTACCCTTTAACTTTTTCCTATTTACCTTTTCAAATCTCCTACATCCCGAAGTGGATGGTCTGACGGGCTTCCTCTTTGATGGTCTTGGACTTTTCGTCTTTCTTCGACTCTGGGGCTTTGTACTTCTCCTGGGTCTGCTTGTACTCCCAACGGTTCTCGTCGGTCTGCCAGTAGCCCATGGCACCGGGATTGGCCATGTCCCACTTGATCTCCTGCTGACGTTTCCATTCGCCCATGTCACCGTCAATGGACTTGAAGCCGGAGTTCTGACGGAGGTCGACACCGACAGTCACCTTGGTATCTCCGACCTCCAGCTCCACGGGCTTACCCTCACGGATAGCCTGACGCTGGTTCTGGCCAAGGGTGATGTGCCTAACATGCTCCAGCTCGTCCATGCGCTTTTCCAACTCTAACGTCTTGATGTCACGCTTCAGCAGACTCTTGGTTTCCTGGTCAAGCTGCAGGAACATCGCTCTGGTACGATTGCCCTCACGGACATCCTTCTTGATGACCTCTCCATCCTGCAAGTGCTTTTGCTCTGCCTCAGTGAGCTTCAGGTCACTCACGATGTCCTTGCTCACGGGATAGGCTTTCAGAACGGCCTTACCGTCTTCACTGCGCTGCAAGCGGAGCTTCACGGGCATGGTGGCGATAACACCGTTATCCATCTGGTCACGGATCTCCAGCAAGGGGGTGAGCTCGCCGTTCAGCAGCTTCTCCTTGATTTCCTTGGGCATCGCCCTTACGTCGATGTCGATACGCTCAAAATCCTTTTTGCTCAGTTCTCTTTCGTTGAATAGCATACTCTCTCTGTTTTTTATCTTTTACCTTTTTATTATTATAGGCAGGCTTGTGAACGCAGAGGATAAATAGTTTTTTATCTTTCGATTTCCTCAGTCATTTGCCGTACCTTTGCACTCGCATTAGTGAGTGCCTGGCTCTCTCAAAACCGGGTGCAAAATTAAAGTAAAAAATATCATGAAAAGCAGAAAAAATTATTTCTTATACTTCTTATTCCTGCCGACAATGCCGATGAATTGTCAGGCACAGTTCAACACCGTGCAAAAGCTGCCACAGGTGGTTAAAAGTAAGCCAATTCCTAAAGGTTTGCCCGATTCAACAGACTTGGCTGATTCTGGTGGAAAGAGTCCAAATGAGTACTTTGACATCCCAACTCATCGGGAGATTGCCATTGAGTACGATATACCGTTGTTCGTTTCAGTCAAGGACAGTATGATGATGGAAGTGCTGAACCGCCGTTCTTCTGTGGCACTTCCTTTGGACTTCATCCACATCACCTCCGACTATGGCTATCGCAAGGATCCTGTCGTTGCCTCTAAGACGGCATTCCATAATGGTATAGACCTACGATGTGCAAAAGGCTCTCTGGTCTATGCGATGATGCCAGGAGTTATCGAGAAGGTGGTGTATAGCGAATCCGGCTATGGCCATCATGTCATCATCAACCATGTGGGACTACGCATACTATATGGTCATCTGGGACTGATAGCCGTCAAGGAGGGTGATATGGTATCTGCAGGAACGATTGTAGCATTGTCTTCCGACACAGGACGGTCAACAGGGCCGCATCTGCATATACGGGCAGAACGTCTTATCGATGGTGAATGGAAATCGGTCAATCCTGAGCCGTTCATCAAGCATCTGAATGACTATATCCGTGGACTGCGGGAGGAGATGGCCAACCTCCGTTTCGCATCCCGTCCTGACAGACCGCTGAACCTCACCAACCTCTTCAAGGTCATGGAAGAGTGTGGTGTCCTCTACCCGAAGATCGTGGCAGCTCAGTATTGCTTAGAAACGGGCTACGGCTCCTCGGCTGTTTGCCGCAACTATAACAACCTCTTCGGACTCTATGACTCAGCCCACAAGGACTACTACCGTTTCCGCTCCTGGGAGGAATCAGTTGCCGGTTACGTCAGGATGATCCAGCGGCGCTATAATCCCCAAAAGGACAAAGACTACTATGCCTTCCTCAAACGCATCGGCTATGCGGAAAACATGGATAGCTATAACGCTAAAGTCAGAGCCATAGCAAATACGCTATAATACAAAAAAGCCCGTCCCTTGCGCATGGAGGCGGGCTTATCACTTACTTCTATAGTGCATAAGAAATCAAATTAACTGTTCTCCAAGAATTCCTTCACCATCTTATACACCCTTTCCTTCTTCCATTCCTCCGACCTATGCTGACGCAGGACATGCCCTAACCTCCATGTTATACGGCGGTCACCGATAACCTTTTCGTCCAATTCCTCAAACATAGAACCTATATAAGCGACCTTCTCCGAGCGAATTTTCAATAACTCATTGTCAAACGCACCTGGAGTTCCAAAGAAATCATTACAGACTTCCTCAAACTGAAATACCTCAAAACGATTCAGCACCGTATAGGTATCCACATGTCCGTTCCATAGTCCTCCTATCACCTCGGTATCGGGTGCTAAAGGAGACAGTTTTGCGATCAATTCACTTGACTTCATATCCTCATTCCTTTATCAGCCTATCCACTAGATTAACCTTTACGACCTCCCAAGCTGTCTGAGCGTCATACTCCACTT
Source organism: Prevotella sp. (assembly GCA_017618275.1). Classification (GTDB taxonomy): domain Bacteria; phylum Bacteroidota; class Bacteroidia; order Bacteroidales; family Bacteroidaceae; genus Prevotella. The sequence continues at coordinate 2,962 of JAFZUS010000182.1, read as the reverse complement.
CAGGTCCGAGAATCATGTCTGTATCTGAAAGGAACTCATCGTCCTGAAGCTTCTCTTCCATGTTCATCACAAACTCCTTATACGTAGGCAAATGCGATGCCGTGAAGCCAAGATACCGTTCATAGCTCTGCATGATCTTGTCCTTGTCCAACTCTGGTACCAGTGTCAGGATCTTCCATAAGTCAAACAAGTCGCGTCCCTTTCTCCGCTGATAGACTGCCCGTAGTTTCGTCCCTGTCAACTCTGCCAGTTCGTATGTCAACACCTCACACTGACCACTGAACCAACTGCTGTTTACCGAAAAAGGAACATGTACCATTGGGAGCACATTAAAATGCTCCTTGCAGTTTATCTCCACTTTCAGATGGATCTCACTTGCCTCCGTATCTGTTGCCGCCACCTTGTATACCAGTGTATTGTTATGCTTCTTCTGCTTGACGACCGGCTGTCCTAACCATATAAGTGCATCACGCAGATGGTCAATGGTCTCTTTGATAGGCTCTGCATTCACCTGGACCAAATCGATATCCTCGGAGTACCTGGGCTGCGGAGTAAGGAAGAGCTTACCCAAAGCCGTACCGCCACGGAATGCCAGATGCTCTGCCAGAAACGCATCACTATAGATTGAACACAATGCCCTGCAGATAATCAGATCCTGCTCAATGAACTTATTCTCCACCCATGGGGCTTGTACGCCCCACTCAGTAATATACCTTACCGGAATCATAATTCGTCTATTTCAATTATTTCGTTTACTAATACTTTCCAACGCATATCCTTCTCACAGTCCACAGTGCTCTTGCCTGATTTCAATGGCACATACTGTAGTTTAGCACCCGCCCTCTTAAGTAAGCCATAAACTGCGGCAGCTGCATTCTGCTCCTCCAGAACCACTTCCAGAATGTACCCAAGACGTTGCAGGCTGCTCACAGGAGCAACTTCCATAAAATCAGATTCCAGACGATTGAAATCCATTTTCTCCACTAACTCTGCCAATACGGTTGCTGCACGCGTGATACTGCCAGACTTTGCCTGATAGGTTATCAAATCAACCGCTGTCAATTCTGGTCCGGAAACATTAAGATAGCCCGCCCTGGTTTGTCGCCTCTCCACATACTTTTCCGGAATCCGACTCTTACAAAAGAACAGTGTATGATACTTTTCCTCCTTCTTGTTACGCATCGTTGGCGGCTCGATCATTACACTAAAACTAAGGGGCACCTGATGTGAGGCTCCATGATAACTTGCCGCACTCAGAAGCGCCACATAGTATTTCCGTCCCAAATGCTTCATCATATCGTCCATATAGAAAGACTGTGGCACCGTACCACGAAGGCGATACTCATCCGGCACGATCACGTAAAAACCTCGAAGCGGTGACATTACCCTGTTCCTGCTCACTTCCCTTGTCAGCGACCGCGCAATGCTTGCAGCACTCATCTCTGGGAAAGCACCCACGACTTCATCATGTGTGAATGTATACTTTCCACGAGGCGGCTTCTCATTTATCCAGCCTGCTATGCTCATTGTTCCTTTCATATCATTTGAGTATTTCACCTGCAAAGATAGACAAAATTTGTCTAACTTCGCACACAAAATACCAAAAATTATTCTTTTTTGGCATTATACTTGCATTTTTGATGATTCTCCATATTATTTTACGCAAAAACTCAGTCATTTTCGAGTTTTTTGAAAACGACTGAGTCTTTCAGGTTTAGAGTTTGCTTTCATGTATTATTGTGTTTCCTTCCCCAGCAGGCTGGCCGTGAGCTGTGTCACTTCCTCATTGATCCTGCGGAAATTTCTCGATAGCATCACCTCCTTCTCATGCTCGTTCTCGAAGCAGTACTTCTTAGGAAGTGGCGTATAGTGCTTCTTTTCTTCTTCGATATGCCGCATATCGAAGTTCGTTTTACAGAAGAATTTTGTCGTTTTGAACTCCTCGGTTTCCTCTAAGTTCACGCTATGCATAGCACTGGCCTCCGTAGCCGTGAAGTCACGAGCCGTCTGACCGCAGATCCAGCCAGTAGCCATGTCGGCAATCTTCGAGGCTGGAACCAGGCAGTCCATCTTTTCGTTCAGTGAGGTGGAGATACGCTCATCATTGATACTGATGCTCTGGGTGGTCTGTTTGACCTTGCCGAAGATGTCATTCTGCAGCCATTCCAGCGTTTCCTTGTTTCTCGCTGACCCAGCAAACACATTACCGCAGGTGGTGATGACCTTCTGCATACCGTTCTTACCGTAGTCGGCCTCCAGCTGCGGCAGCTCCTGGAACGCCATGGTCACACTCACTTTATTGCTTCGGGCTGTACCAATCAGACGGTCAATCTTATGGAAGTACAGTGTAGGCAACTCATCAATGATGATACTCACAGGCACATTCTTTCCCTGACCGCTATTGACACGGGTAGTCAGACGGTTCAGGATCAGGGCATTCAGCGAACCTATCACCTGCTCCTTCTCAGGATCGTTGGCGATAATCAGATACGAGGGTTTTGCTGGGTCTGACACCTTCAAGTCAAAGTCATCACCCGAAAATACCCAATAGGCTTCCTGTGATACCAGCCTTGCAGCGTTTACACGGAGCGTTCCGACCATACCTTCCAACTGGTCCATAGCGTTATTATCGTAGGCTGACTTAAACGGAGCCATCAACGACATGATGTTCTCGTCCTGCATCAGGATATTGAAGGAGTCTTCGTAGGACAGTTGTAGGAAACTGAGCACATGGGGCATGTCGCTGTATTCTCCCGTAAAGGTGTCGGGCAGCGCGACAAACCCTTCATCATCCTCATAGAACTCATCCTCGATGAAGACAACACTACCCTCCCTGTCCACATACGAGAATCCTTTCAGCGTGACAGGCATACCGTCTGCATCAGTACTGACATTATTGCCGTCTTTGTCGGTAAAATCGAGCACCACGTTTCCGTCTCTATCGAGTGCCACGTAATCACTC
>JAFZUS010000181.1 GCA_017618275.1 Prevotella sp. | reverse complement strand
TATATAAATATAAAAATATATATAGGTAATATTGCCTGCTTTTTCGTTTTTCGCAACGGTGCGGTGGTGCGGCGGTGCGGTGGTGCGGTGTTTCAAGGAAAGCACTTGCATAGTTTATGAAATTTTCGTACCTTTGCAAGATCAAACGAAAAACATGCAATGTCAGGCATTAAGCGATAAAAATTGCGAGGATTAAATCTAAAATTTGCGCGCATTAATAGTAGCAAGATTTTACATTAATAGCAAGGTTAAAGCCCTTTCGGAAGGCGACAAGGGCAAACAACTAAAATTATTTACATTATCAACTAACCAAATCAAAAAAGCCCAAATATATTTTGGTTTTTCGCGCGATTTTCACTACCTTTGGCCTTGCCGAAGGTACTCTCGTTCAAAAATATCCAAATAAATTTGGTATTTTACTCACTTATTCGTACCTTTGCACCCGATATGGCCAATTTGGAGAAAACAAACGCCCAATTTGAACAGGCGATGGCTGAATGCCGCTCGCTGTTTGAGAAGAAATTGCACGACTACAAGGCATCGTGGCGCATCCTGCGTCCCACGGCCCTGACCGACCAACTCTTCATCAAGGCGAAGCGCATCCGCTCGCTGGAAATCAAGAAAGAGAGCATGGTGGGTGAGGGCATACGCCCAGAGTTCATCGCACTCATCAACTACGGCATCGTGGGATTGATTCAACTCAACAAGGGATTTGCCGACATCGTGGACATCACCAACGAGGAGGCAATGCGCCTCTACGACCAGTATGCCCATGAGGCACTGGAACTGATGAAGCGCAAGAACCACGACTACGACGAGGCGTGGCGCTCGATGAGGGTCAGTTCTTATACGGACTTCATCCTCACTAAGATCGAGCGCATCAAGGAAATCGAGAACCTGCAGGGCGAGACACTCGTCAGCGAGGGCATCGACTCCAACTATATGGACATTATCAACTATGCGGTCTTTGGCGTCATTCAATTAACGGAGGACTAATACGGCTGAACATCGGGCATGAGGAAGATCGTTGTCAACTTCGCACGGCTGCTGCTGGCCCTGACCTTCATCCTCTCAGGATTTGTGAAGGCAGTGGACCCGCTGGGCACGCAGTACAAGATCAACGACTACCTGACTGCGATGGGTTTGGGGCAGTGGATGCCCGACTTCCTGACATTGGGAGCATCGGTGTTGCTGTTGGCTGTCGAGTTTATCATCGGTATTTGCCTGCTGTTTGCCATCCACAGACGACTGGTCTCAAAACTGACACTCGTCATGATGGTGGTGATGACAGCCCTCACGCTGTGGCTGGCTATCGCCAACCCCATCAGCGACTGCGGCTGCTTCGGCGATGCCCTCGTACTGACAAACTGGCAGACTTTCTGGAAGAACGTGGTGCTGCTGGCTGCGACCCTCATCATCTGGCGATGGCCGACGGATATGATCCGGATTATCAGTGCAAGCAACCAGTGGATCGTATTCAACTTCTCCACCCTGTTCATCCTCTTCATCGCAGGAAGGTGTCTCTACGACCTGCCCCTGTTCGACTTCCGCCCCTATCACGTGGGAGCCAACATCAGGGAAAGCATGGAGATTCCGGAAGGAGCACCGCAACCACAGTTTGAGACGACCTTCATCCTGGAGAAAGACGGGCAGCGGCAGGAGTTTACGACAGACAACTATCCCGACTCCACCTGGACGTTCATCGACTCGAAGACCGTTCAGACAGCAGAGGGCTACGTGCCACCCATCCACGATTTCTCCATCGTGACAGATGAGGGAGAGGACATCACGGAAGACGTGCTGAACCAAGAGGGCTATACCTTCCTATTGATATCACCACATCTGGAGAATGCTGATGACTCACAACTCGACCTGATCAATCAGGTGTACGAATACAGCAAGGAACAGGGCTACCCTTTCTACTGTCTCACGGCAAGTACAGGCAAGGCCATCAGTCGCTGGCAGGACATGACAGGAGCCGACTACCCCTTCTGCTCGACGGATGAGATCACACTGAAGACCATCATCCGCAGCAATCCGGGGCTGGTACTGCTGAAGCAGGGCACCATTCTGCAGAAATGGAGCCACAACAAACTGCCCGTCATTGAGGAAGAGCAATATGCCAAACCTCTCGAACAACAGGTTTACGGACAGATGCCGTCAGACAGCGTTCCTGGCAAGATTGCAAAGATACTGATGTGGTTTGTCCTCCCACTGGCCTTGCTCACACTGGCAGACCGTCTCTGGGCATGGACCAAATGGATACGCAAGAAGACAAGACAAATGAATAAAAATACAGAACGTTTTATATTAAAAGAAAAAAGTAACAACATTATGAGAAAGAAAATTGTAGCAGGTAACTGGAAGATGAACATGAATCTCCAGGATGGTATTGCACTGGCAAAAGAGTTGAATGAAACATTGAAGGCAGACAAGCCCAATTGCGGTGTAGTGATCTGCACCCCATTCATCCACCTCGCAAGTATCGCACAGTTCCTTGACCAGGATATCATCGGTCTGGGTGCTGAGAACTGCGCCGACAAGGAGAAGGGTGCCTACACGGGTGAGGTGAGCGCCGAGATGGTAAAGAGCACTGGTGCCCAGTACGTGATCCTGGGTCACTCAGAGCGTCGTGAGTACTACAAGGAGACTCCCGAGATCTTGAAGGAGAAGGTGCTGCTGGCTCAGAAGAACGACCTGAAGGTGATCTTCTGTATCGGTGAGAGCCTGGAGGAGCGCGAGGCTGGCAAGCAGAACGAGGTTGTTAAGGCCGAGCTCGAGGGTTCAGTATTCAACCTCTCAGAGGAGGACTTCCGCAAGATCGTGATTGCCTACGAGCCCATCTGGGCCATCGGTACCGGTAAGACCGCTACCGCTGAGCAGGCTGAGGAGATCCACGCTTACATCCGTTCAATCATCGCTGAGAAATATGGTCAGGCTGTTGCCGACGACACCACAATCCTCTATGGTGGTTCGTGCAAGGCCAGCAATGCTCCTGAACTGTTTGCCAAGCCCGACATCGACGGTGGTCTGATTGGCGGTGCTTCGCTGAAGGCTGCTGACTTCAAGGGTATCATCGACGCTTGGAAGAAGTGAAACGCTTAGTTACTATATGGCTGTTGTGCGCTGGCTGCATCGTTGCAGCCAGCGCACAGACAACCTTCACCCAGAGACTCCAGGAGGAGAAGAAGGGCGAAGGGAAGGTCACCGTCACACAGGACAAAGCCATCGACGAACTCGTCAACGGACCCCAGGTCACAGTGTCCACCCAGCCCCAAAAGACCATAACGCCTCAGACCACTCCCCAGAAGACAGGAGACAATAAAACCACTGCTACAACCGAACAACAGCATAAGCCCGACAGCGGGAACACCCAGCGTCCCGTTGTCGCAGAGCAGGAACAGCAGTCCGACACGACGACCATCGACGATGGACGTAAGAAGATCATGAAGGGCGGCTATAAAATCAACGGCTATCGCGTACAGGTCTTTGCCGGAGGCAACTCCCGCGACGCCCGCATCAAGGCTGAGCGTATAGGAAAGGAAATCAATTCGCTCTTCCCAGGTGAACCCGTCTATGTGCATTTCTATTCTCCGCGTTGGATATGCCGCATGGGCAACTACCGGACCTACGAAGAAGCCAACGAACGACTGCGTGCCGTAAAGAAACTCGGCTATTCATCTGCCATTATCGTCAAGGGAAAGATCACGGTACCGTATCTTCCTTCCTCAGAACCGTCAAACCCATAACTGAATGATTCAGGAAACAGAATACAGAGAAGGACTCGACGAACTTGCTAAGCACTACCGCGACATCCTGTCGCTCATTGGTGAGGATCCAGACCGTGAAGGACTGGAGAAGACTCCCATGCGCGTGGCCAAAGCCATGCAAACACTCACCAAAGGCTACGAAGAGGATGCCCACGAGGTGTTGCGACAGGCACTCTTCAAGGAAGACTATTCACAGATGGTCATCGTCAAGGACATCGACTTCTTCTCCCTCTGCGAGCACCACATGCTGCCCTTCTACGGAAAGGCCCATGTGGCCTATATCCCCAACGGCTACATCACGGGACTCTCCAAGATTGCCCGCGTAGTCGACATCTACAGCCACCGCCTACAGGTGCAAGAACGGCTGACGCTCCAGATCAAGGAGTGTATCCAGCAGACCCTCAAGCCCCTGGGCGTGATGGTCGTTGTTGAGGCCCGTCACATGTGCATGCAGATGCGTGGGGTGGAAAAACAGAACAGCATCACCACCACCAGCGACTTCTGCGGAGCCTTCAACCAAGCCAAGACCCGTCAGGAATTCATGAATTTAATCCATAACAACAAAATTTAAAAACTTATGTATCGAGACGACAACTTTAAACAGAAAGAATCTGTCGGCCAGGCATTCTATCACAGTTGCCTGGGAAAACTGGTCATCTTAGCCATTGTAATCGTTATTCTGCTGATCCTTGCCATCATCACTAAACCCAGCAAGGAAACCATGATTGCAGAAACCACAGACGGCATCCTTGAATGCATCGAGAACAACGACAGCATCAAGGGCGACAGGATCGATGACTACATGTCGAACTTCGCGCATGTCTTTACGACAGCCGACACCACTCAGATCAACCCTGACCTGATGGCAGGACTGAAAAAGTACAATCGGATGGAAATCCATGACCACACCTTCTTACGCACGGCTTACATTCACAACAATGTTCATCCGGAAGGTGTACGTGTAGCATGGGGTGCCTACGGTCTGGTGCTTCCAACAGTTACCTATAGCGACCTGTTGCTTTACATCGGCAAGATGCACGGTGATTTCAACAAGGCCATCCTGCGTAACGGTGTCCTCGACGATCACGATCTCGGCGTGAATCCTCCCGTCAAGGAGTTCCACTATAAAGGTAATCCAGAAGACTAATGGTATAAATGCAAATCCCCGCCAGACGGCAGGGATTTGCATATTCTCATTTTCCGATTAGTTTCAGTATCCGTTTGGCATCTTCATCGCCATCGGCTACATCCTTGCGGATTTTGGCAAGGATGTCTGCACCGCCCTTGGGATTGTTGACAGCCTTGGTGATCCACGACTTTGCTTTCTTCTCGTCTGCAGCAATGCCTTTGCCCTTCAGGTAACTCTTACCTAAGGCAAACTGTCCGTCAGCATTATCCTGTTTGGCAGCCTTGGAGAACCATGAGACAGCCTTCGTGCGGTCTTTCTCCACGCCCTTGCCATCCTTGTAGCACTTGCCGACAGCATACTGGGCCTTGGCATACTCCTGAGCAGCCGACTTGGAATACCACTGGAAGGCCTGTGCATCATTCTGTGTCACACCATGACCCTTGTCATAGCAGCGACCCAAACGGTATTGGGCTTTCTTATGTCCCTTCTCGGCTGCCGCCTTCAACTTAGGCACTGCTGCCTTGTAGTTCTTGGCATCATAGAGTGCCTTACCCTCACTATAGAGTTTGTCGGCACTCTGCGCACTGACTGCCACGCAAAGGACGAATGCCAGCATCGTCAGAAAACATTTCTTCATCATTTCCATTCCGAGCGTCAGAACTTAAAGGTATATCCGAGGCCAATAATGTGACGGTTGCCTTCATCATCGTCATCACTGCAGGCCTTCTGGAACATATATTTCACGTCAAAGGAATGCTTTTTTGACAGACGGATCTCAGTACCTGCGGAGAGACGATACTTCTCCAAGCCACTACCTGCAACATAGGTCTCGCCATTGACATAGGGACGCCACATGTTGGTGACCTTGTACTTCAACTGCAGACGGTTACGCCAAACATTCTTACCCTTGCCGTTGTAAGTCTTGTCCTCTACCTTACCATTAGAGACCTTAGTACGTTCCACGGTCTGTTCGGGACGATAGGTGTATTGCCAGCGTTCACGAAGCGACACACTGAGATTGCCAAAGTCGAAAGAGCCAGTCAACGCCACGTTAAAACGATGGCGTGATCCCCAAAATTCGGCTACCTTCGTCTGCTTTTCATTCCATTTCTCATTATTATCATAAAGGAATGTATAGTCTGCCGATGCTTTCAGCCAATCGGTCAGTTTATAGGAGGCACCAATGCTCCCACTCCACCGATCCACCGTCTTGACATGGTCGCGGGTACGCATCTCCACGCCAGCGTCTATAGACAGGTTTTTGGTCACCTTCTTTTCGACATCAACTTCCGTCCAAATGCCGAAGTCATCGTCTTCAGCCTTCGCTCCCACAGATGTCAGGAGCAAAAAGGCCAGCACCAGCCACAGTCTTACACTTCTCTCCATTGTGAATTCTTGACTTTGAATTGTCCCCCAACGTCATCCAGGCGCATATACTTCCTGTTGTCACTCTCGTAGGTGATACGCAGCACCACCGAATCTTTCAGGAAGTCGATACCGCCCACGTCAATCTTCAGGATTTTCAACCCCGTGCGCTGCTCCAGATCTGCTTTCAGTTGCTCACGATTCTCAGGCTTCACCAGTTCCACGCGGTCATATTGGATGATCTTCGTAGGCTGTATCTTCATCGTCCACTCACAGGCCAAGAGGGCTACCAAAACGATGGCGTCGATAATGAAGAGTTCAATGTACTCTGAAGCCATCGCGTGAACCACCGAGAGACAGATGATGAGGAACAGATAGGTCATCTCGCGGACAGGCATAGCATCCGTACGATAACGCATGATACTAAAGATACCAAACAGTCCGAGACCCACACCCATCGTAGCCTTACCTCGTTCCATGCCCATCATGAAGAACACCAGAAAATAGATGGCTATCGACATGAGCATGAAGGTAAACGAGAAGTCACGACGGTGACTCTTGCGGAAATACAACTGGAAGATGATGACCCAGTTGACGACAATCAGGAACAGGAATTTCACCATCGCCTGGGCGAATTCTGCATTTAAAATGTCCATAATCTTTATTGGTTTTTAATGTTTAATATTCATAATAATGTCTATGTCGCGCAATTTAGTCTTGAAGCGGTTGACGGGCAACTGCGGATTAGTAAGTGCCGACCCCATACAATATTTCGAGAAACCGTGGGGGTGGATGCGCAACTGGCGCAACATCTCCAACACGGGAGAAAAGACCAGTCCGTCGCGCTTCAGTTCGATGATGACCAAGTCGCCCATGTCCTTGTCAATGCCACTAATCATATTGTGGAAGTACAGGCCGCTGTCGATGGTCAGTCGTTCGGTCTTGTCATGGTTCACCAACGTGATGCGACGGAAATGATTGTTGATGGCAGGTTGCAATGTGTCGACGCCATAGCGCAGATGTTGCTCCAAAAACTCACGCTTTACTGCATCCTTCACATCCATGTCTGTTACCTCGATACGCTTCTTCTTCGTCCGCCCGTGATTGTTCTTCGTCTTCACCTCCATGAACTGCAGGTGGGAACTGACATAGGTACGGAAACGAATCTTCTGACGGTTGGCATGCCCATACTGATGCTGACAGTACATATCAAATGCCTTGGTGTCGAAATAAGTCGTATCATATTCCATATTCCGCTCGCCGTCGATCTCCTGGATATAATAGTCACCTTGAGCCATCTCCAACAACAGGCGCAGACGATCAACGGTAGTGACGAACTTCGTATCGGTACGGTTCATCAACTTCACCCCGCTCATCTGTTCCAGCGTAATTGGATTGAACTTAGACAGTAACTCAATCATAGGTTTATCATTTTGATGGTGCAAAGATAGGAAAAAAGAAGGGATAAACAAAAAAATATCGGCAAAAACCCTGTTTTATTCAACTTATTTTAGTATATTTGCGGACAAATACAATAACTATTTAGAATAATGAAACTGATTTCTTGGAACGTAAACGGCCTGAGAGCCTGCGAGGGCAAGGGCTTCAGTGAGACATTCAGACAGTTGGATGCCGACTTTTTCTGTCTGCAGGAAACCAAGATGCAGGAAGGACAACTCGACCTGCAGTTTGAGGGTTACACCTCCTATTGGAACTCCGCTGAGAAAAAAGGCTACTCCGGCACAGCCATCTTTACCCGCCACCAGCCCCTCAGTGTGGAATATGGCATCGGTGTCGACCTGCACGACCATGAGGGTCGCGTCATCACACTTGAGATGGAAGATTTCTACCTCGTCTGCTGCTATACCCCTAATTCACAGGATGGTCTGAAACGCTTGGAGTACCGTATGTCGTGGGAGGATGCCTTCCGCGCCTATCTGAAACGACTCGACCAGCAGAAGCCCGTCATCCTCTGTGGCGACCTGAACGTGGCCCATGAGGAGATAGACATCAAGAATCCAAAGACCAACCGCCACAATGCAGGATTCACCGACGAGGAGCGTGAGAAGTTCAGCGACCTTCTGGCTTGCGGCTTTACAGACACCTTCCGCTACAAATATCCTGATGAGGTGAAATACTCCTGGTGGTCGTACCGATTCCAGGCCCGTCAAAAGAATGCTGGTTGGCGCATCGACTACTTTGTTATCTCAGACCGTCTTCGTGAGCGACTGGCTGATGCTGCCATTCACACGGAGATATTCGGCTCCGACCACTGTCCTGTGGAATTGACTCTTAACCCGTAAGAAGGCAAGCCCATGCTCCGCACACTCACCCGACAGATCAAGGAGTACCGCACAGCCTCCATCATGACGCCTGTCTGGACGGCTACTGAGGTGGTGCTTGATGTGCTGATACCCTATGTCACAGCCTCGCTCATCGACAAGGGCATCAATGCAGGGAGCATGGAGAATGTCTATCTCTACGGTGCCGTTATGATTGGCATGGCCTTCCTCTCACTCGCCTTCGGTATTCTGGCGGGGCGCAGCGTAGCCTATGCCGCCTCAGGGTTCGCAGCCAACTTACGCAAAGCCATGTATCGGAATATCCAGCGCTTTGCCTTCTCTGATATAGACAAATATTCCACCTCGGGTCTTGTCACCCGTATGACCACCGATGTGAACAATCTCCAGAACGCCTACCAGCAGATACTGCGTATCACTGTGCGCGCTCCGTTCCGACTGGTGCTGTCGATTATCATGTGTCTGATCATCGATGCCCGACTATCGATTATCTTCATCGTGGCGATGGTTATCCTCAGTTTCTCACTCTACAACATCATCTCACGGGTTGCAAGACTCTTCCAACAGGTCTTTGTGAAATACGACGATCTGAACCAGAGTGTGCAGGAAAATATCCAAGCCATCCGCGTAGTGAAGGCATTCGTACGCGAGGATTACGAAAACAAGAAGTTCGGTAAGGCCGCAGAGGCCCTCTATTTATTATATGTACGCGCGGAGAGTCTGATGGCCCTCAACCATCCCATCATGAACCTGGTGGTCTATGGTTGCATCATCGCCCTCTCATGGTGGGGCGCCCACTTCATCGTCAGCGGTACGCTCACCACAGGCGAACTCACCTCACTCTTCACCTATGTCATGTCCATCCTCCAGTCGCTGATGATGCTTTCGATGATTTTCGTGATGCTCACGCAGAGTGCCGCCAGCGCCAAGCGCGTCAGCGAAGTCATCGAGGAAGTACCAGATATCGTGAACCCTGAACAGCCCATCAATGAAATCCCTGATGGCAGCATGGAATTCAGGGGCGTACGCTTCGACTACAAATCCGGATCACCTGGAGATTCCAGATTACCTGAATCAACTGGAATATCCCCCAAGCCCTCGCGTCGGTCAGCGCTCTTCAACGTGTCTTTCAGCATCGCCTCGGGTGAGACCATCGGCATCATTGGTGGCACAGGCTCTGGAAAGTCCACCCTCATCAGCCTCATCAGTCGCCTCTATGACCCCTCCGAAGGCGAAGTCCTCGTGGGAGGGCGCAACGTCAAGGACTATGATCTCACATCCCTGCGTTCTGCCGTCAGTGTGGTACTGCAAAACAATATCCTTTTCAGTGGCACTATCCTCGACAATCTGCGCTGGGGCAATCCCAAGGCCACACTCGACGATTGTCGCCACGCCTGTCATCTGGCCTGTGCTGATGAGTTCATCGACCAGATGCCCGAGGGCTACGATACCCATATCGAACAAGGTGGGACAAACGTCAGCGGAGGTCAGAAACAGCGTCTCTGCATTGCCCGTGCCCTGCTGAAACAGCCTCAGATACTCATCCTAGACGACTCCACATCAGCCTGCGATACAGCCACTGACGCCAAAATCCAACGGGCTTTCCGCGAGGAACTGCCGAAGATGACTAAACTCATCATCGCCCAACGTATCCTCAGTGTAAAGGACTGTGACCGCATCCTCGTACTGGATAATGGCGTCGTCACAGGCTTTGATACCCATGAACACCTGATGCAAACGAACACTCTCTATCAGGAAATCAACGCCATCCAAAATGCCGATGTTGGCGACTTTGACCAGAAAGAGAAAGGAGGTGCCGCATGAGACAACCCAACTTCGGCGGGCCACGAGGTCCACACGGACAAGCAGGATTCCAAAAGGCCAGCAAAGAACAGCGTGCCATTATCTGGCGACTGACGAAATACGTGCTCAGCAACTACAAGTACAGCATCATCACCGTACTCGTCTGTATCGCCATCACCTCCGTCACCACACTCGCCTCTACCCTCTTTACCCGTACCCTCATTGACGATTACATCACGCCGCTGACGCAGACAGCCAATCCCGAATACGTTTCACTCTGGCAGGCACTCTTCAAACTCGGTCTCATTCTGCTTGTCGGTGTCGTCTGTTCCTACCTCTACAACCGCCTGATGATCAATGTCTCACAAGGCACAATGCTCCGTCTGCGTAAGATGGTCTTCGAACGGATGGAACAGTTGCCCATCAGTTACTTCGACCAGCATTCCCACGGTGAGACGATGTCCGTCTACACCAACGACATCGACTCGCTGCGACAGATGATCTCGACTTCTATTTCGCAAGTCTTCAATTCTGCCATCACCATTACCGTCACTTTCACTTCGATGATCATAATGAGCGTGCCACTCACACTGGTCAGCATCGTGATGGCTATCGTGATGATGGTGGTCACCACCCAACTTGGCAAGCGCAGCCGCACTTTCTTCCGTACCCAACAGGAGAGTCTCGCACGTGTCAACGGCTTCATTGAGGAGATGATGACGGGACAGAAGGTTGTTAAAGTGTTCTGTCACGAACAACAGGCCATCGACAAATTTGAACAGATCAACGAACAACTCCGTTCCTCGGCCTACAACGCCAACAAGATTGCCAATATCGTGATGCCCGTCAATGGCAACCTCTCCAACCTCGGATATGTCCTTATCGCCGTTGTCGGTGCTGCCCTCGCCTTACATGGAGGTGCCATCACCCTCGGTACCGTCGTCGCCTTCCTGACCCTCAACAAGAGTTTTACCCAGCCCATCACCCACGTCTCTCAACAGATCAACTCCGTACTCAACGCCACCGTCGGTGCTGAACGTGTGTTCCGCCTCATGGATACAGAACCAGAGATCGACAAAGGACATAAGGAGTTAAAGGAGCCTAAAGGGGATGTCGATTTCAAGGATGTAGACTTCGGCTACACCCCTGAAAAACAAGTACTCTTCGACATCGATATCAACACCAACCCTGGTCAGAAGATTGCCTTCGTAGGCGGTACGGGAGCAGGTAAGACCACCATCATCAACCTCATCAACCGTTTCTACGACATCCAAAAGGGAGAGATTCTCTACGACGGCATCCCCATCACCGATATCCGCAAGGACTCCCTGCGTCGTTCCATGAGCATCGTGCTACAAGAGACCCACCTCTTCACCGCCACCGTGCTCGACAATATCCGCTACGGACGACTGGGGGCTACTGATGAAGACTGCATTGCTGCCGCCAAACTCGTAGGTGCCGACGATTTCATCCGTCGTCTCGCCAATGGCTATCAAACCATGCTCAACGGCGATGGCGGCAATCTCTCACAAGGTGAACGCCAGTTGTTAGCCATTGCCCGTGCAGCCGTAGCCAACCCACCCGTCCTCATCCTCGACGAGGCCACTTCCAGCATCGACACCCGCACGGAGATGCTCGTCCAGCGCGGTATGGACACGCTGATGCAAGGTCGCACCACCTTCGTCATAGCCCATCGTCTCAGCACCATCCGCAATGCCGATCAGATCATCGTACTCGACCATGGTTGCATCATCGAACAAGGCAGCCACGAGCAACTCCTTGCCCAGCAAGGCAAATACTACCAACTCTACACTGGCCACGCGCTGACAACATAAAAAGGCTTGGGATTCGCAAGCCTTTATTATTCCTTTACTATTGGGGTTAAAACTTAGCCATCTTGATGGCGACAATGGCGCATTCATCGCCCTTATTGCCGTGTTTTCCTCCCGCCCGGTCACGGGCTTGTTGAAGATCATTAGTGGTCAGAAGCCCAAAGACAACAGGGATGTTGCTAGTGGCATTCAAACGGGCTATACCCTCTGTTACTCCCTGACAGATATAGTCGAAATGGGGTGTCTCGCCACGAATGACGCTGCCGAGGATAATCACAGCATCATAGCCGTCGTTGAGGGTCATCTGGTGAGCACCATATACCAGTTCAAAGGAACCTGGTACGGTCTTCACGTGAATATTTTCCGGTAGGGCACCATGCTTCTCCAACGTAGAGACACAACCATCAAGCAAGGCCCCCGTGATTTCAGGATTCCACTCTGCCACCACGATACCGAAAATCATGTTCGAGGCATCGGGGACAGCGGAAAAATCGTAGTCGGAGAGGTTATGCAGTGCAGTAGCCATTACTCCTTCACGCGCTCAATATACTGGTCAATGGTCTGATACTGCATTGACTGGAAATACTTATCCTTGATCTGCTGATACAGTTTCAGAGCCTCGGCCTTCTTACCCTGGCTTTCGAGGATCTCACCTGCCTGGATGAGGAAGGTGGGAGAAAGCGAGTTGTTGTCGGCCATCTCAGCAGCCTTCTTCAGATTGCTAACGGCTTTATCAAGTTGATTCAGATGAGCATAAGCGTTGCCTAATGCACCAACGGCTGCGGGAGAAATCATCTGGTCGTCGCTTCCATCGAATTTCTCGAGGTAGTCGGCAGCCTCCTGCCACTTGTCGAGTTTGGCATAGCAAAGTCCGGCATAAAGATTAGCCAGGTTGCCAGCCTTAGTGCTGCTATACTCCTTGGCGAGTGCCACGAAACCCTTGAATGTAGCGCTGTCACCATTGAGGGCCTTCTGGAAATCGTTTGCTGCGAAATAATCCTGACCCTTGGCGATGGCCGTGCTAGCCTTAGCCTCCTGAGGACCGGAAATATAAGTCTTGTAAAGAACGATACCTGCGATAATCACCACAAGGGCAATCACTGCAGCGATAATAGCCTTCTTGTATTTCAGGAAGAAAGCCTCACTCTGACTGATGGTCTGCTCGTCCACAACGGGAGCAGTTTGCTGTTTGTTGTTATTTGCCATTTTTATTGTTAATTTTTTATTGTTCCAACGGACAAAATCCACCCTTTGGGCAAATTCGGGTGCAAAGTTACTAAAAAGAAGTGAAAAGAGAAAAGTGAAAAGTGAAAAATTTGCTACCGTCATACATTTTTTCTTAATTCTTAACTCTTAATTCTTAACTTTTTCGTACTTTTGCAGTATGATTCTCGAAAAACTGACACTGATGAACTACAAGAACATCGCGGAGGCAACACTGGAGTTGTCGCCCAAGATGAATTGTTTCATCGGTCAGAACGGAGCAGGTAAGACAAACATCCTCGATGCCATCTACTATCTCTCTTTCTGTCATTCAGCCAACAACCCCATTGACTCGCAAGTGATCCGTCACAACGAGGGATTCTTTATGATTGAGGGACAATATGACGAGGGGTGTGTGACTGCGGCGATGAAGCGGGGACAGAAGAAGCACATCAAGCGCAACAAGAAGGAATACAAGCGGTTGTCGGAACATATCGGACAGATTCCAGTGGTGGTGGTGTCACCATCGGACACCTTACTGATTGAGAGCGGCAGCGAGGAGCGTCGCCGACTGATGGATATGGTGATATCACAATACGACCCCACCTACATCGATGCCCTAAACCGCTACAACAAGGCCCTCCAGCAACGCAACACCATGCTGAAAGCCGAAGACGAGCCCAATATCGACGTGATAAGCATTTGGGAAGAGCAGATGGCCATAGCGGGTGAACAGATATATGAGTGCAGGGATATCTTCGTGAGGGAGATGGTGCCCATCTTCCAGAGATACTACGAGACGATATCAGGCAATCAGGAACGGGTGGCTATCAATTATATCTCGCATTGTCAGCGGGGACCACTATTAGAGGTGATACAGCGCGACAGGATGAAGGATCGTGCCGTGGGTTACTCGCTGCACGGCATCCACCGCGACGATCTGGAATTTATGATCGGCGACCATCTGATAAAGCGCGAGGGCAGTCAGGGGCAGAACAAAACATTCGTGATCTCATTGAAACTGGCACAGTTTGATTTCTTGAAGCGCACCAATTCGAAGACTACTCCCCTTCTCCTGTTGGATGATATCTTCGACAAACTGGATGCCAAACGCGTGGAGCAGATTGTGAGTCTGGTAGCAGGTGATGATTTCGGACAGATTTTTATTACCGATACCAACCGAGACCATCTTGACCAGATACTCTCTGCCTCTTCGCACGACTATAAAATCTTCTATGTAGAGGAAGGCCATGTTCAAGAGAGACGTTAAGAGCATCAAAGAACTGATTCTGAGGAATCTTCGGGAGCAGGGGTTGGAAACGCCTTTGCTACAGAAGCGGTTGATGGATGCCTGGCCCACAGTAGCAGGTGAGATCATCGCCCGATACACAGACGGGGTGACTATCCGCAATCAGACACTCTACGTGCATCTGACGAATCCTGCCTTACGACAGGACCTCTCAATGCAACGCTCAGACTATGTAAAACGGTTGAATGACTATGTCGGTAGTCAGGTGATTGCCGACATACGGTTTCATTAGATTACTTCATCCACGGAGACATCGTATTCATCCGTCTGGACTTCCTCCACCTTCTGGAAATCAAAGCAGACTCCTATCTTATAGATATACGGATGAGTCGCAAGGAAACGGTCATAGTAACCTTTTCCACGTCCTAACCGATGACCTGCTGCATCGAAAGCCAATCCTGGTACCATTGCAATTATTCCTTCCGAAGATGAAGGCAATTCCCTTTCCGGGAACATATCGCCCTCTGGTTCACAGATGCCAAAAGAACCTCGTATCAAATCGGACCCTGATGTATAGACATGCCATTCCATCTGTCCCTCACCAATCACTTTCGGCAACAATACCGTCTTGCCTTCCGCTACGAGTTCGTCGAGCAAATGATGAGTATACACCTCGTCGGGCAGAGAGTAATAGGCCAAGATGGTATGGGCTTCAGCAAGACGGGGTTTCAATCGGGAAATAATGGGAAGCGACAATTCCTCCAACTGCTGCGGAGTGAACTGTCGCTTCAACCTTCGTATATCCTGTCGTAACTCAACCTTACGCATGGGCTATCAAGATTGTGGAGGCATGGGTGCTCCGATAATCGAAGGCCATCGCCACCTTCTTAGGCTGTTCTGTTTTCTCAGGCTGCGGAAAGGCCTTACCATCGTGGAACAGACGGAGTGTCTGGATAATGGCAGGATCTTCCTGATTCAAATATTCCGTCCAGGCCTGCTCATCAAGCATATTATAGATGATTCGACTGTAAAGGTAACGCTCCAAGAGTTTATACGACTTCTGAATCATCAGGTTTCGACGCTTCAGGCCGTTCTTGTCAGCAAAGGTGGCAAACTTATCGATAATATTCTGTCGCTTCAGATAGGCCTCCAGTTGTTTACCATCCTTTAACTCTTTGAGTTTAGCGCGGTTCTCGTCGGTATACTGATAGGCATACTGTACAATGAGTCCGCTCATCGATGCCTCCTTATAATAAGAAGTTATACCCAGCGTATCTTCCGGAACGAAGATGTCAGGGGTGATACCTCCACCGCCATAGACGATGCGCCCATTACTGGTATGGTATTCAGGTCCTGTATGTTTGATGCTATCCTGCGAGAAGAACTCACCATGCTGATATCGACTTAACAGATCCTCCTCATAATCCCTGTCTGCACCAGAGGTATAGGGTTTCTGGATGCATCGTCCAGAAGGACTGTAGTAACGAGCAATCGTCAGGCGCATCATAGAATGGTCGGAGAACTCTATAGGCTGCTGAACCAGACCCTTGCCAAAGGAACGTCGCCCAATGATGGTACCACGGTCATTGTCCTGAATGGCACCTGCGAGAATCTCCGAAGCAGAGGCAGAGCCTTCGTCGATCAGCACCACCAGAGGCAGGTTCTGATAGGAGCCACGCCCATCGCTACGGTAGTCCTGACGGGGCGACTTGCGTCCTTGGGTATAGACAATCAACTTACCCTTCGACAGGAACTCATTGGCAATCTGCACTGCTGAAGCCAGGTAGCCACCCGTATTGCTGCGTAGGTCGATAACCAGATTGGAAAAACCCTGCTGGGAGAGTTTGGCAAGGGCTATCAACAATTCAGGATAAGTATTCTCACCGAAATTCTTGATCTTGATATACCCCGTTTCCTTGTCAAGCATATAACAGGCCGTCACACTCTTTGTTGGAATCTCGCCACGGGTCACAATAACATGACGTATCTTTTTCTCGCCATAACGTATGAGACCTAGTTTCACTTTCGTATCCTTAGGACCTTTCAAACGGTGCATGGCCTCCTCATTGGTCACTTTCTTGCCTACAAAGACAGAATCATCAACCTCAACAATCTTATCGCCTGCCACCAATCCTGCACGTTCGGCAGGACCGTTACTAATCACATTCTGCACGCGGATAGTATCCTGACGGATGGTAAACTCAATACCCACACCCGAAAAAGAACCCTTCAGATCATCATTGGCAATCTGCACATCCTTGGCTGCAATATAAGTAGAGTGCGGGTCGAGTTCGGAGAGAATCTGTGGCATAGCCTTTTCCACCAAATCATTCATATCGACAGTATCTACATACATATCGCTGACATAATGAAGAAGGTTGTTAAGTTTACTGCCGTTGGAATTGATGATGCTCAACCGGTTACCAGAGAAATGATTGGCATAGAATGTCCCAACCAGAATGCCTAACACGACACACAGGGCCATCCATAGCGGAGCAAAACGGTTCGATTTATTATTCATATTAACTACTATACTTCTAAATATATAACCTCAATACCAGCCCTCTTCAGGAGATCAATGCCATCGGTGAGGCGGTATTTCTCACCATACACCACCCGTTTGAAACCTGCCTGGATGATCAGTTTGGCACACTCGATACAGGGTGAAGCAGTAATGTAGATGGTAGCCCCATCGCTATTATTGTTACTACGGGCTAATTTCGTAATGGCATTGGCTTCAGCATGAAGCACATAGGGCTTAGTCACGTTATTATCGTCCTCGCAGATATTTTCGAACCCACTGGGAGTACCATTATAACCGTCGCTAATGATCATTTTATCCTTGACCACCAGGGCACCCACCTGTCGACGCTGGCAATAGGAGTTCTCAGCCCATATACGTGCCATCCTCAGATAGCGCTCATCCAACTTTCTTTGTTTTGTTGATTCCATTGCGTTTCAATAATGCATCAATCGTGGGTTCACCACCCTTGAATCGTTTATATAATACCATCGGGTTCTCCGTACCACCCTTCGAGAGGATGTTGTCACGGAAACGCTGGGCAATCTTCCTGTTGAAAATGCCGTGTTTCTTGAATACGGCAAAGGCATCGGCCTCAAGCACCTCTGCCCACTTATAACTGTAATAGCCTGCTGCATAACCGCCAGCCATGATATGTGAGAACTGCACCGTCATACAGGTGTCAGGCAACTGTTCTGTCACCATCGCCTTCTGCCAGGCTTTTTTCTCGAACGGGATGATGTCGTCTGTAAACTCATCCTTCTTTGTATAGTAGGCCATGTCGAGCAATCCAAATGACACCTGACGCAAACAAGCATAAGCCACATTGTAGTTACGGCTCTTACGGATACGGGCAATCAGTTCGTCGGGTATCGGTTCACCCGTCTGATAGTGGAAGGCGAAAGTACGTAGGAATTCCTTTTCGATGGCGAAGTTCTCCATAAACTGCGAGGGCAGTTCCACAAAGTCCCACCAGACATTCGTACCGCTGAGACTCTCAAAACGGGTGTTGGCAAACATACCATGCAGGGAATGTCCGAACTCATGCAGGAAGGTTTCCACCTCACCCAGCGTCAACAGGGCAGGCTTCTCTTCCGTAGGTTTGGTGAGGTTCATCACCACACTGACATGGGGCCTTATATTCTTGCAATTATCAGGACCAAAAGGCTTCTTCGTATCGATACGCTCCTTCCACTGACTCTGGTATTCCGTCATCCAGGCTCCACCCTGTTTGCCCTTACGGGGATGGAAATCGGCATAGAAAACAGCCAGATACTCACCATTCTCATCAAACACCTCATAGGCTTTCACGTCAGGATGGTAAACGGGGATATCCTTGTTTTCCTTGAAGGTAATGCCATACAAACGGTTGGCCAGTCCGAACACACCATCGATGACCTTCGACAACTCGAAATAAGGTCTCAGCATCTCTGCGTCAATATTGTATTTCTGCAACTGGAGTTTGTGTGAATAAAAACCGAAGTCCCAAGGCATCAACTCGAAATCCTTTCCTTCAGATTTCCTTGCCAACTTCCCAATGGCAGCCACCTCTTTGAGGGCTGTTGGCTTATAGGCGACAATCAGGTCGTTGAGCAGTTTATAGACATTACGGACATTACCTGCCATACGATGCTTCAGCACATAGTCGGCATAGGTCTTATGTCCCAACAACTGTGCCAGTTCGCGACGTAGGTTGATAAGCCGCTTACAGATCTCCAGATTATTCTCCTCGTTGTCGTGGATACACTCCGTATTCTTAGCCATATACATCTGGCGACGGAGTTCACGCTGGGTAGAGTACGTCATGAAAGGTGAATAGGAAGGAGTATCAAGGGTAAACACCCATCCTTCCTTCTCCTGTTCCTTCGCTGCCAGTGCAGCCGCCTCACGGGCGGAATCAGGCAGTCCGTCCAACTGTGCCTCATCCGTAATATGCAGAATGAAAGCCTTGTTCTCCTTCAACAGGTTCTGCGAGAACTGCAGACTGAGAATCGAAGCCTCCTCCGTCAACTGGCGCAAACGTTCCTTGCCTGCAGCATCCAGAAGTGCACCGCTCCGCACAAAACCGTCGTAGCAGTTGTCGAGCAACATTTTTTCCTCTGGTGTCAGTTTACGGTGATGCTGATGCACATATCTGATGCGCTCAAACAACTTCTCATTAAGTCGGATGTCATTGGCATGCTTCGTCAGGATGGGACTCATCTTCTGAGCCAGTGCGTCCATCTCGTCGTTTGTCTCTGCCGACAACAGATTGAAGAATACGGTACTAACACGACCCAACAGGTCATAGTAGCCCTCACCATCCTTCTCATCATCCACACTGATAATGGTATTGTCGAAGGTGGGCTTTGCTGGATTATTGATAATCTTCTCTATCTGTTCGTCATCACGACGGATACCCTCCATGAAGGCTTCCTCATAGTCCTCCAAACGGATACGGTCAAAGGGCGCCGTGTCGTGTGGCGTATTGTATTTTTCAAAAAAGGGGTTGAGTCTTTTCTCTTCACTCATAACATACTTCACTTTTCAGCGTGCAAAAATACAAATAATTTCTGATTCCAAAAAAGATTACGCATTAAAAAAGTTGAAAGATGCCCTCTATGACATAAGAACCCGCTCCAGTAAAGGGATTTCTATACGACCTCTGTGCAAAATTATCAAACCCTCTGCCTGCATCTCATTCAACACCTTACTGACATTCAGTCGGCTGTCGTTCAATTCGCCTGCCAACTGGTTCATCAGGATATAGAACGTCTTGGAACCTGCAGGATAGACACAATGTTGGACAAAAAACCTGACAAGTCGTTCACGAAGTGTCTGGGGATAATGACGCCAGGGCTGGCGAGAGAGTTTCTGGGTCTGGGTGGCATAGATATTCAGGAGATTCAGACGGAACACCAGAAAGTCCTCTGAGAGTCGTACCACCTCGTCTTTCTCAATCGTAATGAAGTTTGTATCCGTCTGGGCCACAATGGTCTGGGTATAAAACTGCTGATAGCCGAAAATGACCTCTGGCTGCAGAATGAATGGAGCCTGCATCTGCTCGACGACAGAATAGGAATGATCATCGGAACGACTCTCCACACGGATGGTTCCATTGATCAGGAAATAAAGGTGCGTACAGGTTGTACCCTCCTTGACAACAGCCTTTCCTTGAGGCACCTTGACAAACCCGAAACGGGTATGTCCAGCCACCAGTTCCAAATCATCACGACTCATACCCTGAAACAGGGGGAACTGGAGCAGTTTCTCATATATCTGCAGGGTTGCCATTGCCTCTCTCCTACTCTACAATCTTATCCTTCAGCGAAGGCGAGAACCAGACGGCCATCTCTCCATTGTCATCACTATAGATAAAATAAGCCATCAGTTCAGGATGTCTCTCCAACAATGTCTTGGCCCGTTCGATTCCCATTACCATAAATGAAGTAGCGTAGGCATCAGCAGTAGTACAGTCTTTAGCCAACACGGTAGCCGACAGCAGACTATGCTGGACAGGATAGCCCGTCTTGGGATCAATGGTGTGAGCGAACTTCTTACCACCTTTATAATAGAATCTGCGATAGTTGCCGCTGGTAGCCATCGCCTTGTCTGTCACATTCAGTACCGTCTGTATCTCGCCATTCACCGACAGAGAGTCGTCCGTAGGCTTCGTCACACCAATCTTCCAGGGCAGTCGCTGGGGATTCACGCCACTGGTCACAATCTCTCCCCCTATCTCTACCATAAAATTCTTCACATCATGACTACGGAGATAGTTGGCTATCACGTCAGTACCATAGCCCTTGGCAATCGCTGAACAGTCGAGCATAATCCGAGAATCCTGCTTGCGAACCTTCTCATCGACAAGCGAGATCTTCTTGTATCCCACCAACTGGCGCAGGCTGTCCACCTGATGGCGGGTAGGCTCAATGCCGTTCTTAAAGCCAAAGCCCCAGGCATTGACCAGTGGAGCCACCGTGACATCAAAGGCGCCCTCCGTATCCTCTGATACAGCCATCGCCTTCTTGAACACCGTCAGAAACATCTCGTCGAGTTTGACGTCCTTATTCTGGTTGACAGCCGTAATGATGCTCTGCTCATTGAATGGCGACAGGGAATTGTCCACTTTCTGCAACTCAGCCTTGATGCCTTCATTCAAGTCGGAATCACACTGGTAGGTCAGATTATAAACAGTTCCGAATACCATACCAGTATTTTTCTGATAAGGGATAGATTGCTGCTGACGGATAATCAGTACCGTGCCTATAATCAGAAGCAACAGGAAGGGCAGTTGCCACATCAATTTCTTCTTGTTCATATATCGATGATTACGTTGAATGTGCCACCAAGACGGTTATCATCATCGAGGCCAAAACCTGGTACATACCAAGTACGACCTATAACACCGTCGTTATGGGCGATACGACGTTTATACCTGACACTCCATCCTAAGTGTAACGGACCAAAGATCTTCGCATCTACCCCCAGCACAGCCTCTAACCAGTGGTAACTACAAGACTCATCCTTCACGCCAAAACTCGTATCCCATTGCCACACGGGGTCTGTGAAAGGCCGACAATCCAGATCCACCTTATATGATGTGAAGGCATAACGCAAACCAGCATACAGACGATAGGGACCATGTTTGTCCTTCAACAGGTTCTTGTCAACACCAATACGGAAATAGGGTGCCTGGGTACGATAAGAAATACCCGTCACCTCGTCCATCTCATGATTGGCCTTGCCATAGCCTATCTCCACTATCGGAAACCACTCGTCGTGGATGTTCACACGAAAAGCGCCCTCATACGATCCATAATCCGACAACTGCATCATGGCTGCGCCTACCAAGTCGAAAGAGACAGCAAATCCACGGAACAACGGAATGGAGTCTTTCTGCAAAGAGAAGAACTTCCATTGTGCCGAAACACCTGTTGCCGACATCAACAGCAGCAGACTAATCGCTACTCTTCGGAACAAGACGGAAATGGACGGTCGTCTGGTCATAATTCACAGTTTTATTGAGAAGTACGAGTGAATCGATATAATGTCGGCTATACCTGACATCGGTTATTTCGTGGAAGAATGCTGCATTACAATCTACTGACTCGAAATGGGGAATGTCGTCCTTCTTGATCCAGACGGTATCCACCACTGTCTTAACAGTATCCGTAAAGCAGAAGAAAAGGACATCTTCAGGATGAGAATAACTGATGGGAAGACTGAAGGATGACTTGCCTATCAATCTATTGAGGGTGACGTCATTACTGTTAAGAAGTTTCGTTATGTCTATGTTTTCGCCGTCAACACGCGTAGTGACAACTGATAAAGAATCAGTAAGAGCAAAAGCCTTTCCTGCCTTGTCACAGACCTCATATTGTACAGACACGATATTCTGTACAGGACAGTCGATACTGGAACAGGCAGCCAGACAAACAACCACAAAGAAGAACAGCAGTTTCCTCATATCGTCTCTTCTATCTGGTAGTCATTACGCCCACTCGACGAACGACTCACCAAGTCGGCCACGAATCCTGTCAAGAACAACTGAGTACCAATAATCATCATCGTCAGGGCGATATAGAAATAAGGTGAATCCGTCACCAGACGCTGTGGAATATGGTTGTAGAGGCACCAGAGTTTGTCGGCACCAATACAGAAGGCAGCCACAAAACCAACGAAGAACATCAGCGTACCCAAGAATCCGAACACGTGCATCGGTTTCTTGCCAAAGGTACTCAGGAACCAGAGTGTCAGCAGGTCGAGATAGCCGTTCACGAAACGGTTCAAGCCCATGAACTTCGACGAGCCGTACTTACGGGCCTGATGCTGTACCACCTTCTCGCCAATCTTATTGAAGCCTGCATTCTTCGCCAGATAGGGAATATAACGATGCATCTCGCCATATACCTCGATATTCTTCACCACAGCCTTACGATAGGCCTTCAGGCCACAGTTGAAGTCGTGCAGGTTCTTGATGCCACTCACCTTACGGGCTGTAGCATTGAAGAGTTTCGTGGGCAGGGTCTTCGACAGCGGATCGTAGCGTTTCTGCTTATAACCACTCACCAGGTCATAGCCCTCTTCCTTGATCATCTTAAAGAGTCCAGGAATCTCGTCAGGCGAGTCCTGAAGGTCTGCATCCATCGTAATCACCACATCGCCCTGGGCCTGTTCGAAACCACAGTAGAGCGCAGGACTCTTGCCATAGTTACGACGGAACTTGATACCCTTCACCACGTCTGGATGCTTCTGGTTCAGTTCGCTGATAATCTCCCAGGAACGGTCCGTAGAACCGTCATTGATGAAGATAACCTCATAGCTGAAGTCGTTCTGCTTCATCACCCGCTCTATCCAGTCGTAGAGTTCAGGTATCGACTCCTCTTCATTATAAAGAGGTATAACTACTGATATATCCACAATACTATTTTCGATTTACTTTTTACCTTTTTACTTTTTTACCGTGCTGCGCTGCATCACGAGACTGATGGGAATACCCAGGATAAAGCCCATGCAGATATTGATGGTCAGCATGTTCAGCGCATAGTCTATCGGACGGATATTGGCCATATCACGCAGGCTCTCGTCGACCATCTGCTGCATGCCATACTGCTGCAGCATCGCCTTGCCTTCCTCAGAGGTGACCATCTTCGAAAACTGACTCAACAGAAAACCGTTGTCCATGAATGCGAAATAGAGATACTGCACGACGGCAAAGAGGACACCTCCATAAAAGAACACCAAGATGGTATAGACGTAGCCACGACGGAACGAGATCAGTCCCTCGCGCCCATAGTCACGAAACTTACCCAGGCGCTTGCCAACAAAGAAGGGGACATAGAATAACAGCAAGATTGCCGCCAGACCCAATATCTGGTTCGACACACCTATTATATAAAACAGAAAGACCACCACCAGGAGCAATGCCAACAAGGCACCATCCTGACGGGCAAAAGCCTTCAACTGTATATATTCTGCAGGAGTCATCATTTAACACTTAGCGTTTATCGGGTGCAAAGGTAATCATTTTTAATTAGAAATTAGAAATTAGGAATTAGAAATTGTGATTACCATTCAATATAATGATTAAACTTTGTTAAATATCAGTATTTTTGCCATTAATCAAATCATAATTTCTAATTACTAATCTCAAATTCCTATTTTTTTTGTACCTTTGCAGCCGATTTCAGAAAAATCGCTCTTTAACATCATGGGTAAGTCCTGTACGGCCAGCTCCCTTTGAATCCCCCAGGGTGGGAACGCAGCAAGGGTATTAGGTTGTAGCGGCGCGATGCAGATCGCTTACCCACCCGCCTCTTTAGCTCAGTTGGCCAGAGCACGTGATTTGTA
>JAFZUS010000180.1 GCA_017618275.1 Prevotella sp. | reverse complement strand
GGGTGTTTTCCAGAGTGGCCAAATGGGGCAGACTGTAAATCTGCTGTCTTTCGACTTCGGTGGTTCGAATCCATCAGCACCCACAAAAAAAGGCTCGCCAATTGGCGAGCCTTTATGATTGCAGCAAACTTCTTACAGTTCCTGGTTCTCAGGGCGCAACTTACGCACGGTCTCACCGGCACGCCACATCTCCTGATTACGCATAGCCTCGAGTTCCTTCTCCAGACCGGCCCGATAGTCGGGCTTCGAGTTAGCGTCGATGGTGATCTGAGCCTCGTTGCCAGTCAGGACAGAGTAGTACAGCCACTCCATCACAGGCTTGATGGCATCATGGAAACGGGGAGCCCAGTCGAGTGCACCACGCTGAGCAGTCGTTGAACAGTTGGCATACATCCAGTCCATACCCTTTGCACCGAAGAGCGGGCCAAGGCTCTGTGTCAGTTCCTCAACAGTCTCGTTGAAAGCCTCCGAGGGAGAGTGTCCGTGCTCGCGGAGCACCTCATACTGTGCCAGCAGCAAACCCTGGATGGCACCCATCAACGAACCACGCTCACCAGTCAGGTCAGAGGTAGCCTCACGCTCGAAGGTCGTCTCAAACATATAACCTGCACCAATGCCTATACCGAAGGCCAGTGTCTTCTCCTTAGCCTTGCCCGTAGCATCCTGATAGATGGCGTATGAGCAGTTCAGACCACGACCCTCGCAGAACATCGTGCGGAGAGAGGTACCAGAACCCTTCGGAGCCACCATGATCACGTCGACATCCTTCGGGGGAATCACACCCGTACGGTCACTCCAGTTGATAGCGAAGCCATGAGAGTAGTAGAGCGTCTTGCCCGGCTTCAGATATTGCTTGATGGTGGGCCACTGCTGAATCTGACCAGCATCACTCAGAAGCATGCAGAGGATGGTACCCTTCTCAGCGGCCTCCTCAATCGAGAACAGTGTCTCGCCAGGTACCCATCCGTCAGCAACAGCCTTGTCGTAGGTCTTACCCTGACGCTGTCCGACAATCACATTAAAACCGTTGTCGCGCAGGTTACAAGCCTGTCCAGGACCCTGCACACCATAACCGATCACGGCGATCGTCTCATTCTTCAATACTTCACGTGCTTTCTCCAAAGAGAACTCCTTGCTGGTGACTACAGTCTCAACAACGCCACCAAAATTCATTTGTGCCATAATAACTTTTGTTTTTTCTCGGCTTCTCTGCCAAGTGTTATACATATCCCTTGCGTACCATGCCAGCCCTACCCGAGAGCCGTCGTCTTGCCGATTCGCTCCCACCCTACTCAGAGGGTGCGACGAGGGGTTAACTAAAAATCGCCTGCAAAATTAGCAAATTGCCACCAAACCGCCAAATAATCTGCCACTTTTATACCAAATTAACCAAAAACGAGCCCTCTTTTGCAACATAAAGGGGACACTGAAGTGAACCCATGTGTCTTCGCCCTTCCTTCGCCCTAGCCTCGTACTTCGCACACTGAGGGGTTATCTTTGGGTCGTTCAGATAGTCTCTTTCAACCATTGGAAAGGCACTTTCGGGTCGTTCGAACGTCATCTTACAGGGGTAAAGTGATATTCGGACGACTATAAAGTGCCATCGGAACGACTCAAAAGTGCCATCGGAACGACCGTAAAGTACCGTCTCTACAAATCGTAAGCCTCTTTATCATCAAAACCCCGAAAAAAAGATCTCTCTGCCGCTCTATTTCGAGCAAACAGAGAGATGCTTTTTTAGGCATATAATCTTTACATTACCTTGTGGGAGCACCAGGAGCACCAGGTCTAGCGCCGCCGGGGAAACCACCGCCGGGGAAGCCACCGAAATTAGGCTGAGGTGCCACCTCAGGATCACCGAAAACGGAAGCCTCAACATCCTTGTCGTCGAGTTTGAACACCATGAACTTCGGATTCTGTTCTGTGCAGGGAGCCCATGCACCACCCTTCGGGCCATTGGGATCACTATACTTCACGAAGTTGGTCCAAGCGGTGAGCATTTTTTCACTCAGATCCCAGTCGCCCTTGGTCCAAGGACGCCAGCAGTGCTTCAGGCTCTTAAACACGAACCAGAGGTCTGAAGAGTGGAAAGCACCACGCAGACGCTGGGTCACCTCAGGATGGCTGCCGTCGTCGGGCAGAGGACGAGCAAACTCGTAAGCCCAAGCCTTGCCGCCCTTCTCAGCGCGAACCTTACAGAACTCGGCGATGTTGGGAGCCATATTGCCCATATCGTTGAGGGTGAAACCGATCATATAAGGTACATCAGCCAACGTGCCCTCGCGGGTAGCATCGTCGAAACTCTTCACGCTGACATAACCGTCGATCATTGGCATATAGCCCATACCCATGCGCATCATGCCACCGAAGCCACCCTGCTGTTGCTGAGGGCTGTTGGCCTGCTGATACTGCTGGTAGATAGTTGGCAGAGCAAAGACGGTTTCCGTGCTGGCCTGACGCATCTTCTGCAGATCAGTCATACCAGCCCAGTCGAACATCTTCTTGGCATTGTTGGCAGCATCCTCGATGGAACCACCACTATAACGGCCACCCATCATACCACCACCATTGGGGTTGGGGATACTGAGACCCTGCGCACTCATAATGACAGCCTTGTGGAACAGGCCGCGAGCCAAAGGAGACTCACAAAGGGTACGTACGCTACCACCACCGGCACTCTGTCCGAAGATAGTCACATTGTCGGGGTCACCACCAAACTGAGCAATATTTTTCTTGATCCACTTCAGAGCCTCGATCTGGTCGAGGATACCATAGTTACCGGAAACTTTGTTCGGGCTTTCCTCAGCCAACGCAGGGTGACAGAGGAATCCGAAGATACCCAGACGGTAGTTGATGGAGACGAGCACCACATCCTTGGCACCCCACTCCTGACCATCGAACTCAGGCTCAGAACCGAAACCTTCACGATAGCCACCACCGTGAATCCACAGAGCCACAGGCAATTTCTTGCCAACCTGACCAGGAGCCTTCGTCCATACGTTCAGATACAGGCAGTCCTCACTGAAGGCAGCCTCCTTGCCATAGCCCCACTCAGTGTAATAACCACCGGTGTACTGGATGGCCTGATAACTCGGACGACCGAAGGTGTCACAGATCTTCACACCCTTCCAGGGCTCAACTGGCTGGGGAGCCTTCCAACGGTTCTCACGGATGGGAGGTGCAGCATAGGGAATGCCACGATAGACAAACACGTCAGGATGATCATCGGCCAAGACACCTTGCACCTGACCACCTTCAATCGTTAACACGGGGTTTTCTGCAGCATTGGCAGACATGGCTACCATGAGCAGAAGAGGCAAAAACAGTTTTTTCATAATAAGTTTGTTAGTTGTTAATTAAAAAAGTTAGTTTGTTATAAGTTATTTAATCACGATCTTACGTCCTGAGACAATATACATGCCGTGGGGCAGGCTCTCCAAAGCCATATCATAACGCCGGCCCTGTAGATCATACACATATTTTGCATGGTCTGGCTTGTTATACACAACAGTGATGCCCGTAACATCAGCATCCACCTCAATACCTATCTCGGCTGCAGAGGTCCAGGCCCTGCCATTAATCTCGCTCTTGGCCACGAACTTCATATAACGTCCAGCAGTGGTGGTCTTCAACTTGGCCGTCTGCAAAGCGGTGGTGTTCTTAAACTCTCCGCTGGCTACAGCCGAACCCCATGTTTTTCCATCATCGCTGAGATAAAACTCGTAGGCTTTCACCATACCGTTCTGGTTACCGTCCTGACGCGACAGATAGGTGAAGGCCTTGATATTATATGTCTGCCCCATATCAACAATCAACGTGTGCGGACAACTTGGTTCTACGGAGCCCCACTGTGTATGCCAGAAAGTGTCGTTCTTGCCGTCGAAGGCCAACTTGGCTTCGTTGCCACCCTGCTGACTGTCGACACTGATGATCTTCCATGCACTTCTATTGATATATAGAGAGAAGTCGTAGGCTATCTTCGGACTGTCCATCATACCTTCAAGTGAACTATAGGCAGTGATGGTACAAGCCTCGTTGTTCTGAATAGTGGAAGAATACTTCTGGTACTCCCCGCCATTGATGCTGTACCAGATGGTGGCTCCCTTTGTCGGTGTGGTCATCTTGATGCGGCCTGTAGAAAGGCGTTCACAACTGACAGGCTGACAGACGGGCATATCGATACGGGCAGCCTCGGCAGCCTTCACCCCTGACTTCAGAGGGATGATAAAGAAACGGAAAGAGGTATTGGCGGCTCTCAACTCGTACTTATCCATCACGTCAGGGCCACACGAGTTATTACCCAGTCCACGCGTCACAGCGTCGAGATTGACAACGGCTGTATTGCAGGTCTTGAACTGATAAGTATGTTTTGAGCGCGTATCCTTATTTGTATAGTTGTCCTCAGGACGGAAATGTACGGCAGATGCTGCCATCTGGTCGGGCGCGACAAAGAGCAGGCCCTGCCCCTCGCCATTGGTCAGCGACAGCCAGCGCACTTCCTGTTTCGTACCGTGCTCCTGAGGCAGGATATACTCTTCGTATTGGTCGGTGACAGTGCTCTGGTAGATGGCAGGCAGACAGGCTTCCTTGCGGTCTACATAACTGTCCCACGGTCCACGACCAAACCAACTAAGTTGCTCCATTTCCTTCGGCATCTCCAGACGGAAACCAAGTTTCGGAATGATGGCACCCTGATTGGCAGGACGGATCAAGGAGTTAACCATGATTGTACCATCGGCACAGACAATGAAGCAGAGATTCACGTCGATGGTGTACGTACCACTGCCATAGGTACTGTTGAGACTGACGGTAACCGTCTTGCCGTCGTCGGCTTTGGTCACCGTACTACCAGTGCCCTTTCCTGTAGAACTGAGTTTGGGCAAGCCCATGCTGTCCCAACTGGCCTTCTTACTGCCATCGTTATCTGTGGGCAGACGGAAAGCATTGAGTTGCAACATCTTGCTCATCATCTGTACGCCATCGAAGGTATAACCGCTGAGGGTACCCTTGCTCTTGTTGAAGGTGGCCGTGAAGAGAGTATTCGATACGGTGATGGCAGTAGTTGTCTCCTCAACAGCCAATGACTGGTAGCCATCCTTGCTATTCAGGTCAAACATAGGCTTCTTCGCCGTTTTCACCGACAGTTTCTCTTCAGCCACGACATAACCGGCCTCAGCCCAGGCTGTGGCTTCCTTCTGCTTAGCATAGAACTGTATGAAGGCCTCTTTTGCGTCATCGAGACTGTTGACGGCACTGAGGTCAATGGAAATGTCTTTTGTCTTTCCGGCAGCCACATCGTCGGTGATGGCACCACTGCTGAGGACATTACCGTCCTCGTCGACAACGCTGTAGGAAACATCGTAAGTATTACTCGACAAGAATGCCAGTTTGTTTTTCATGCGGAAGACACCGCTCTTACCACTGACAGCCGCGAACTCCAAGGGCTGATAGATCTTCTTCGTGTTATACGACTTTGCCGTCAACGTCCAGTCGGGATGCACCAGACCGTTAATACAGAAATTGCCGTCGTTGGGATTATCACCGAAGTCGCCGCCGTATGCCCAGTATTCCTGGCCACTGCTGCTCTTCGTCAATAATCCCTGATCCTTGAAGTCCCAGATGAACTCACCCGTCAGACAAGGGTATTGCTCATAGAGATCAAACATCTCACGGACATTACCCATGGAATTACCCATCGAGTGACTGTTCTCGCACTGGATGTGCGGACGGTCCTTCTGCGACTGGCCTTTATTCTTGATGCCGTTATAGTCCCAATACATCGATGATGTCACATCTGCATACTGGCTAGCGCCCTCATAATGTGTCAGACGGGTCTTGTCGAGTGCCTTGATGGCTGTCTGCACAGCCTGGAAGTTATTACCGCCACCACTCTCATTACCAAACGACCACATGAAGATGCAAACGTGGTTGCGCATCCAACGGACATGGTTCTGCGAGCGCTCCACCATGGCGTTCTTGAACTTCGATACCGATGACAGGCCCCAATTACCGTGACACTCCACATTGGCCTCAGCCAACACATACATGCCATACTTGTCGCAGAGGTCGTAGAACACGGGATCATTGGGATAGTGAGAGGTACGTATGGCATTGATGTTCAAACGCTTCATCGTCTTGATGTCCTCCTCAATCTCCTCAGGGGTGATGGCCCGTCCGTTGACTGGCGAGAAGTCATGGCGGTTCACGCCGTGAAACACCATGCGCTGGCCATTGATAAGCAAAGCGCCATTGCTGCCGATGCTCACCTCACGGAAACCAACCTTACCGCCCCTACGATCAACCACCTTACCAGCAGCATCTTTCAGTGTCAGCACAAGGTCATAGAGATTGGGGGCCTCGGCACTCCATAACTTCGGAGCAGTAACGTCCATGTCGAGGCTCATATCTGTAGCCACAGATGCTGTTTGTTCTGCAATGACAGTACCATTGTCCATAATCCGTGCCTCGACAGTACCTCCGCTGACTGCTTCGGAACCTGTCAGCCATACCTTCACGTTAGCCTTGGCATCGGTGTAAGTCTTGTCGAGATCAGTGGTGAAAAAGTAGTCGCGTATCTGACTCTTCGGCGCCGACCAGAGAAAACAACTACGGTGTATGCCCGTCAGTCGCCAATAGTCCTGACACTCCAGGAACGAACCGCTGGTGAAACGATAGACCTGCAAGGCAATAGTGTTGTCGCCCTCGGTTAGATAGTCAGTAATGTTAAACTCCGAAGGCAGGTACGAGTCCTCGCTGTAACCCACCCGCTGGCCGTTGACCCACAGATAGTAACCGTGACCAACACTGTTGAAACGCACATAGACATCGCGACCAGCCCATTCAGCAGGAATGGTAAAGTGACGACGGTATGTGCCAACAGGATTCTTCTTGCTGCCCGTATAGGTAAACCAACTCGGACGGTCAGCCATCACGCTATAGTTCGACTCATTATATGAGAAGGGATAACTGGTATTGCAATACAACGGTTTGTCCCACGATTTGTTGTGATGCAGTCCCCATACCTGCCAACTGCTGGGCACGTCGATATCAGTCCACGAGGCATCGTTGTAATCTTTGGCACACCAATCATTCTTCACGCTGGTGGGCACTCCCACCCAATAGAACTTCCATACCCCGTCGAGTGACTGGTAGTACGGAGAACGCGACATATCATTCTGCGCCACCTCATTGTCAGATGCCATCGGTATGGCTAATGTGTGCGCTGTCTCACGGTTGACACTTGTCTTCGATGGGTCATCCCACTCCTTACCTGTCATTGTCGTCTGGGCGGTCACCTGCCCAACAGTCATCAAGGCAAAAAAACTAATAACAAACTGCTTCATACAACTATTTTCTATAAGTCAAACAATCCCCAAACTGTTGTGCAGTTCAGGGATTATACATATCTTTACAATAAAAGGACATGATGTCGTCGAGCATACGTTTGGCTTCGACAGCAGGACTGGCGGGATCGAGTTCAATAGCCTGGATATAGGCATTGATGGCCTCATGCCACTGACCCCGTTTGCGAGCCTCGTTGCCCTGTTCATAGTACTCTTCCGCCGTCATTTATAATATTCCTTTTTACCGGCTGCAAGGGTATTCTTCATCAGCGAACAGATGGTCATCGGCCCTACTCCACCAGGAACGGGTGTGATGAACGAGCACTTGGGACTGACCTCGTCGAATTTCACGTCGCCATTCAGGCGGAAGCCGCTCTTCTTCGAAGCGTCAGGCACACGGGTGGTACCTACATCAACAATGACGGCACCCTCCTTCACCATATCAGCCGTCACGAAATCGGGCTGTCCGATGGCAGCGATGATGATATCAGCCGCACGACACTCTTCCTTCAAGGTCTTTGAGCGTGAGTGGCAGACGGTGACAGTCGCATCGCCATACTGTTTCTGCATCATGAGTTGTGCCATCGGCTTGCCCACGATGTTCGAGCGACCCAAAATGACACACTTCTTACCGCTGGTCTCGATATTGTAACGCTTCAACAAGGTAATGATGCCCAGAGGCGTAGCCGAGATGAAGCATGGCAGACCTATCGCCATACGCCCCACGTTGATGGGGTGGAAACCGTCCACATCCTTACGGTAGTCAATGGCCTCGATGATCTTCTGCTCATCAATATGCTTGGGCAAAGGCAACTGTACGATGAAACCATCTACATCGTCGTCCTTGTTCAGTTTGTCAACACAATCCAAGAGTTCTGCCTCTGTGATATTATCCTCGAAACGGATAAGGGTGCTCTTGAAACCACAGGCCTCACAAGCCAGCACCTTATTCTTCACGTAGGTCTCAGAACCGCCATCATGACCTACCAGCACGGCAGCCAGATGGGGCTGTTTGCCACCTTTGGCGATGATCTCCTTTACCTCTTCGGCAATCTCAGCCTTGATGGCCGTTGCCGTTGCTTTTCCGTCAATTAATTGCATATTGGTGCCCCCTAAGTTAAGGGGTTGGGGGTCTGAACAAGCGTACATCGACCCTTTTTATTGTTACATTTTAGGAATCTGCGCCTGTTCAGACCCCTGTTGCCCCCTAACTGAGGGGGCTTTTTCCTTTCATTTTCATGGCTGCTGCCATCTGAGCCATTCGGCTGCTGCCCATACCAGATACCATCTTCATCATCTTACGGGTCTGGTCGAACTGCTTCATCAGACGGTTCACGTCCTCAATCTTCGAACCTGAACCCTTGGCAATGCGCAGACGACGGCTCTGGTTGATGATATCGGGATTGGCACGCTCCTTGGGAGTCATCGAGTTGATGATGGCCTCAATACCCTTGAAGGCATCATCATCTATATCGAGATCCTTGATCTGCTTGCCCACGCCAGGTATCATAGAGGCAAGATCCTTGATGTTACCCATCTTCTTAATCTGTTGGATCTGACCCATGAAGTCGTCAAAGTCGAACTTGTTCTTGCGGATCTTCTTCTCCAGACGCTTGGCCTCTTCCTCGTCATACTGCTGCTGGGCACGCTCTACGAGAGAGACGACATCACCCATACCGAGAATACGGTCAGCCATACGTTCCGGATGGAACACATCGATGGCCTCCATCTTCTCACCCGTACCAATGAACTTGATGGGTTTTGTGACGACTGTACGGATGGAGAGGGCTGCACCACCACGGGTGTCACCGTCGAGTTTGGTGAGTACCACACCGTCGAAGTCAAGACGGTCGTTGAATTCCTTAGCGGTATTCACGGCATCCTGACCCGTCATAGAATCCACCACGAAGAGGGTCTCATCAGGATTGATGGCCTGCTTCAAGTTGGAAATCTCGTTCATCATCTCCTCATCGACAGCCAGACGACCAGCGGTATCGACGATGACCACGGTATAACTCTCCTGCTTGGCCTTGCGGATGGCATTCTGGGCTATTTCCACCACATTCTTGTTGCCTTCCTCGGTATAAACCTCCACGCCGACACTCTTGCCCACCACCTTCAACTGTTCGATGGCAGCAGGACGATACACGTCGCAAGCCACCAACAACGGCTTCTTGTGCTGACGCTCCTTGAGCATCTTAGCAAGTTTTCCGCTGAACGTGGTCTTACCGGAACCTTGCAATCCAGACATCAAAATGATGGCGGGACGACTTTCGAGTTTCAGTTCGGCAGCCTTGCCACCCATCAACTCTGTCAGTTCGTCGTGAACGATCTTCACCATCAACTGACTCGGTTTCACGGCAGTGAGCACGTTCATGCCCATCGCCTTCTGCTTGACAGTATCCGTAAAGGTCTTGGCAACCTTATAGTTGACGTCGGCGTCCAACAGGGCTCGACGCACGTCTTTCAGCGTTTCAGCAACGTTAATCTCGGTGATTTTTCCTTCACCTTTTAATATCTTGAACGACCGTTCAAGTCTATCACTTAAGTTTTCAAACATATATATTAAATTAATTTAGGATGCAAAGGTACGAATAAGTGAGCAAAATACAAAGGAAAATTATGTTTTTCTTTTATTTTAGTGGTTGAAGGTGACGTTGGGAGAATTCGCAACCGCAATACTGTTGATTGTAGAAGTTAAATTCTTTCAGCAATTGATAACGACGTTCGTAGAGGCCGCCCTTGCGCCAGTTCTGGGCCCAGAAGGTGGTTCCCTCAACAACTTGCTCTGCCCAGTGCCCTGCCCGTTCGATTTGTTCAAGACTCTTCCATCGACTGGAGGCCAATGTGGTCGTGAAATATAGAATTCCCAGTTCTTTGGCCTTCTGCGCCGCCACTGTCAGACGGAGGGTGAAGCACTGTTCGCACCTCTTGCCTCTTTCCGGTTCTCCTTCCAATCCGCAGACATCCTGTCGCCACTGTTCATGATCATAATCCCCGTCTATCCACGTAAGTCCGAGACTCTCTGCATGACGCTTACTCTCATTCTTTCGGATCTCGTATTCCTCACGGGGAAAGATGTTCGGATTGTAATAGAATATCGTAGGACGGACGCCATTGGCAAGCATCCACTCGACAATGGCCGACGAACAAGGTGCACAACAGGCATGCAACAGCACCTCCCTGCACCCCTCAGGAACAATAATCGCAGGTTGCTTCATAAACCACGGGCTTTCCAAATCCGGTCTTTCGCAGCATTGATCTCCTGGAACTTCTTCTCTGCTGCCTTGCGCACATCCTCACCAAGGGCAGCCACCTTATCGGGATGATGTTCCAAGGCCAGTTTGCGATAGGCCTTCTTCACCTCATCATCAGAGGCATCCGGGCTGACACCTAATACCTTATATGCATCTTCCAACGTATTGCCTTCCAAATGCAGCATAGAGTCAACCTCACTGCTGCGGAGTCCCATCCACTGGGCGCACTCTTTCAGAGCGGTGATCTCACTCTGGGGTACGGAGCCGTCGGCCTTTGCCACCATCACGAGGTAATTCAACAACTGCAACCGCTGCGAATAGTCCATCTGCTGGTTGATCTGTCCGCAGCACTGGCGCACGGTCTGCTTGAACTGTGTCCATCCCTCGCGTTTCTGTTCGTCGAAGAGTTTGTTCAGGATCTCATTACCCTGAGAGACTGCACTCGCCCCAAAATTCTGACGGAGCATCTGGCGCACCAGTTCCATTTCGGAGTGCATGGCCTTGCCATCAGCCTTGATAATATAGGAAGATAATACAAGCAACGAAAACAGGAAACTGTTACGATTGCCCTGCTGTTGACGTTGGCGGTAGGCCTGCTGATAGGCCTGACTATAATCCTGATACGACTGTTGTTGCCAGTTCTCCTCGCGTTGGGAACCAGTACCCCACGTACCAGAGTTACCAGGTGTGTTTACCCCGTCAAGTACCGAGTCAAAGAGCGTCCCTATCAAATAGCCTGCCAGAGCGCCCAAAGGACCTCCGGCCATCCATCCGATAAATCCGCCTATCCACTTACCTGCTGCCATCGTCTCAATTATTTCACGACTTCACCAATGGCCTCTCCCACACAGGCGTTCGGTTGTTGGATATGCAACATCTGCGTCACGGTGGGGGCAATATCAGTGATATGCACCTCACGGCTTGTACTGCCATGTTCCACTTTCCAACCATAGAACAGCAGGGGGATATGGGCATCGTATGGATTCCATTCACCATGCGTGGTGCCAACAGGCGACGAAGATGACCAAAACTCATACCAACCAGGCTCCAATACTAACATCAGGTCACCGGAACGTTGGGGATGATAACCCAACAAGGCACGACTGCGAAGGATGTCAGGCACACTCCATGTATTCACTTTCTCAAAGTCCATCACAAACTGCACGTGGGGCAACTTGCTGGCATACTCTATCAGAGCGTCCTTCACCTGTTGCAGTTCCAATCCCAGAGACTTGATTTTCTCATGATTCAGGAAAACACGGTAACTATTAAGGCCATTGATAATCGAGCGATCAACCTTTTCGCCAAACTTTTCTTTTAAGTAGGCATTCAAACTGTCGTTCATCACGTCTTGCTGAACCTTCCAGGCACCGCCATTCATCTTGTGGTCGATCATAAACTGATAATTATGCGCGCCACCATGATCAGCCGTCAGGAAAAGGAGATAGTTGCCCTCACCCACCTGATTGTCGAGTGCATTCAACAAACGGGCGATATCCTTGTCCAACTCCAGGTAGGCCTCATCGGTATGTTCTCCTCTGGTACTCCACTTATGACCGATTACGTCTGTCTGCGAGTAACTCACACAGAGCATATCCGTCACCTTGCCCTTACCAAGTCGCTCTCCCTTCAGGGCGGCAATCGCCATATCGGTGGTGATATGTCCGCAGAGAGGATAAAGTCCGACATCCTTGCCCACCTTTTGCAATTCTCTGTTCTTCTTCAACTCCCGATTTACGGCCTTCGCCCACTCGGGCAATTCCGTACGGTAATAGGTGCTGGTGATAAACTGTCCGTTGTCGTAATCTAGCCAATAGGCGTGATCTGAACTCCTTCCTGCGGGCAGTATGGCGGCACGATCCTTATACGACACACCGACCACCTTCGACTTGAAGTCGGTATGCAACCGAATCTGGTCGCCGATAGTCGTGGAGAGCAGATTGCGGGGCGACATACAACCACGTTTGCGATTATCCGTTCCCACAGGATCCACGCTCATGTCGCCACAGCAATAGACAGCCGAGTCGCCAATAAAAAAGTCGTTGCCACAGATACCGTGCAGAGCAGGGGTCGAACCGGTATAAACACTCGTATGACCGATGGCTGTTATCGTCGGCAGATAGTTGATCAGGCAGTTATCGCAACTATAACCCTTGTCAATGAGTCGCTTAAAACCGTCATCCTGGAACTGGTCGTAGTATCTGCTGAGGTAATCCCAGCGCATCTGATCTACCACGATTCCCACAACAAGTTTCGGGCGCTCACCAAAACCAGTATGTGCCAAAACCATATTGCAGACACTAACTAGTGCTGCAATAAGTAGTAAAAACCTTTTCATGATCAGAATCTACTTCTTGAAGAAAGAGGCAATCCAGAGGATGATGACCGCGCCGATGATGGCAGTAGCGAGTTGTCCGAGCAGACCACCCCAAGAAATGCCGAGCATGTCAAAAAGCCAGCCGCCTAGGGCACCACCAAGGAGACCAAGTACAATGTTCATGATGATGCCAAAGCCACCACCTTTCATCAACTTGCCAGCACAGAAGCCAGCCAAACATCCAAGAAGAAGTGAATAAATAATACCCATAATTTTCTGTTTATTTGGTTATAACGGCGCAAATTTAAGCAAAATAATCGGAACGACAAAGAAAAACGCTCACTTTTTGATCTCTATGTCACGTTTGACATTATTGCGTATCTTCGTCAGATAACCCTTCATGCCCTCAGCATTCTTGTTGTCGATAATCTCCAGAAGTTCTTTCAGTTCCGTACGGATCTGACTCACCTGATCGTGGGTATAGGGATTGAAGAGGATTTCCTGCAACAGATAGTCATCTTCATTCAGTACGCCCTTGGCAATACGCATGTGACGCTTGAAGGTGGTTCCCGGCGCATCCTGATGCTTCATCACGGCTGCGAACACAAACGTCGACACAAACGGGATCGACAGTGAATAAGCCACCGTCTTGTCGTGCTCCTCGAAGGTGTACTCGTAAATGTTGAGTCCTAACTTCTGATAGAGATCCTTGAAGAAGATGCGGCCCATATAGTCGCCCTCGCTGATGATGATGGCATTCTCCTCGGAGAGTTGCTGCAGGTTGGCAAACGTAGGACCGAACATCGGGTGGGTACTGACATACCGCATGCCCGAAGCCTCATAAAACTCTTTCAGATCGGTCTTTACCGAAGCGATGTCACTGATGATACACTCCTTGGGCAGAAAAGGAATCACCTCCTTAAATACAGGAATGGTATATTTCAGCGTAACGGCATTGATGAGCAGTTCCGGCTTAAACTCCTGAATCTCCTCAAAACTGGTAAAACGCTGACAGTTGTAGGTAAACCGCATCCGCTTGGGGTCTCTCTCGAAGACCGCCACCTCATGCTCAAAACTCAGCAGGTCGATGAAGAAACTTCCCATCTTACCTGCACCCATGACTAATATTCGCATACTACTTATTTATAATCTCTATCTGTTGACGGACACTCTCCTCGTGGATATTCTCAAACACGTGTGCCACAAACTCTGGATCCATACCGCAGAGTGCACCCTGTGCACCACGCTTGTTCAGAATCTCGTTGTAGCGGTTGGCCTGCAATACGGTCATATTGTGCTCCTTCTTGTACTGGCCAATCTCACGACAGACACGCATACGCTTTGCCAAGATGTCCATAATCTGATTGTCGAGTTCGTCGATCTGCTTACGCAACTGGGTGATACCCTCCGTTGATTGCTTCTCGTCACGGATCACCAACAGGGAGAGGATATAGTCGAGCACATCGGGCGTCACCTGCTGCTTGGCATCACTCCATGCCTTGTCGGGATCGCAGTGACTCTCCACGATCAGACCGTCGAAGCCCAGGTCCATTGCCTGCTGACAGAGCGGAGCCACCAGTTCACGACGACCACCGATATGACTGGGGTCACTGATCAGCGGTAACTCAGGGATACGGCGACGCAACTCGATGGGAATCTGCCACATCGGGGCATTACGGTAAATCTTCTGTTCATAACTCGAGAAGCCACGATGAATGGCACCCAGACGCTTCACACCTGCCTGATTCAGACGCTCCAAGGCACCTATCCAGAGTTCGATGTCAGGGTTCACCGGGTTCTTCACAAATACAGGCACGTCTACACCCTGTAGTGCATCGGCAATAGCCTGCATAGCAAAGGGGTTAGCCGACGTACGGGCACCAATCCAAAGGATGTCAATACCATATTTCAGCGCCAGTTCCACATGCTCCGGTGTGGCCACCTCAGTAGAGACGAGCATCTTGGTTTCCTTCTTCACCTGAGCCATCCACACAAGGGCGGGCTCACCATGACCCTCAAAACCACCTGGTTTCGTTCGGGGTTTCCACACACCTGCACGGAAATTATGGCAACCCTTCATTGCCAGTTCGCGGGCAGTCGTCATCACTTGTTCCTCCGTCTCTGCTGAGCAAGGGCCTGCAATCACGAAGGGACGTTCATTATCACTCGGTAAATTCAATGGTGCTAATTCCAGTTCCATAATTATATTATTTTTTTGATTCTTTCCAATGCTTGCTGTATTTTCTCTTCCTTGGCACAGAGCGAGATGCGGATATACCGCTCACCGTTAGAGCCGAAGATAAAGCCTGGGGTGATGAAGACACGGGCCTCATGCAACACACGCTCCGTCAGGTCTTCCACGTTCTTGATGTCAGCAGGTATCTTGCCCCAAAGGAACATACCCACCTGATTCTTATCGTAAGTGCATCCCAACACATCCATAATCTTCTCTGCCCACTGACGACGACGCTGGTAGGTATTGATATTGTACTCCCTGTGCCAAGCCTCATCGTTCTTATAGGCCTCGGCTGCAGCCAATTGGATGCCACGGAAGGTTCCGCTCTCGATGTTCGACTGCACTTTCAGTATCCACGTAATAAACTCTGCATTCGTAGCACAGAGACCCACACGCCAACCTGGCATATTGTGGCTCTTCGACATGGAGTTGAACTCTATACAGCAATCCTTCGCCCCTGGCACCTGGAGAATGCTCAGGTGCTCCTCGCTGAGAATAAAAGAATAAGGATTGTCGTTCACCACTACGATACTGTGCTCCTTCGCAAACTGCACCAGACGCTCGTAGGTCTTACGCTGGGCACGACCACCTGTCGGCATATTGGGATAATTCGTCCACATCAGTTTTACCTTCGAGAGGTCCATCTTCTCCAGTTCCTCGAAATCTGGCTGCCAACCGTTGTCCTCGCGCAGGTCGTAGTTCACGATCTTCGCA
The DNA here is from genome assembly GCA_017618275.1 of Prevotella sp. Taxonomy (GTDB): domain Bacteria; phylum Bacteroidota; class Bacteroidia; order Bacteroidales; family Bacteroidaceae; genus Prevotella. The sequence continues at coordinate 7,562 of JAFZUS010000180.1, read as the reverse complement.
CCTAAGATCTTTGATAGAGATGTATAGGTGGGATAGCCGGGATTGGGCACCAACACCTCGTCGCCGGGATTCACGAAGGCCAGTGTCACATGCAGGATACCCTCCTTCGAACCGATCAAGGGCAGGATCTCTGTCTTCGCATCGAGGTCGACATCATACCAACGCTTGTAGAAACCTGCCATTGCTTCACGCAGTTCTGGCGTTCCCTGTGTAGGCTGATAGCCGTGAGCATTGGGTTGCTTTGCTACCTCGCATAACTTACTGATGGTTTGCTCCGATGGCGGCATATCAGGACTGCCTATGGCGAGGCTGATGATATCCTTGCCCTCGGCATTCATCTGAGCCACTTCCTTCAATTTCCTACTGAAATAGTATTCACTGACGAGCGATAAACGCTCTGCGGGTTGTATCTTGGTAATCATAATTCTTAATTTCTAATACCTAATTTGTCTGTTTCCCATCCTTGTATTCTCCCAGGATTTTGAGGTCCTTGGTTAATGGAATAATCGCATCAATACTCTGACGGTATCGGGTGAGGTCGTCGTACATCACATCAACATAAAAGAGGTATTCCCACTCGCGTCCGATAATTGGCAACGACTGAATCTTCGTGAGGTTGATCTTATAGAACGAGAGAATTGCGAGCACGTGGCTCAAAGAACCCTCCTCATGAGGCAGTGAGAAGACGATACTCGACTTATTGGTCTCCAACAACGGGCGCAGCATATCCGCCTTGTTAGGATTACTCACCACGAGGAAACGGGTGAAGTTGTGTTTATTGTCCTCAATATGGTCCTCGAGCACCTTCAATCCGTAGAGCCTTGCCGCCTCCGCATGACAGATGGCTGCCCAACCTCTCCTACCCTCTTCGGCAATCATCTTCGCAGAACCAGCCGTATCTTCTGCCTCCACATTCTTCAACTGCGGGTGCTGAGCCAGAAACTGACGGCACTGCATCAGGGCCACAGGGTGAGAATGGACTTCAGTAATCGTGTCCCAATCGTCCTCAGGCAGACAACAGATGCAGTGGGTGATGTGCAGTTTATGCTCGCCTACCACCGTCGTACCGCTGTCGCGCAGCAACTCGTAGTTGTGCAGCAACGAACCCGCAATCGTATTCTCTATAGCGAGCATACCAATGGCCGTAGGATCCTGCTTGATGCTGGCAAAGACATCCTCGAAGGTTGAACAACAAATCAATTGTATCTGTTCTCCTTCGAAATACAGGTGGGTGGCGATGTCGTGGAATGAGCCCTCGATTCCCTGAATGGCAATTCTCTTCATATTTTACCTTTTTACTTTTTCACCTTTAAAAAAGAACTCCGCTTTCACCTTGTCGTGAAGCGGAGCCTTATATTTTTTACCTTTTTTCTTTTTTATCTTTTACTTACGGCTACCCGCTTCACAATTGCTTGCAAAGTAAAAGTAATAACCGTAAAAATAAGCGTTCAACATTGACATTTTCATTCTTTTTGATGATTTCGGCTGCAAAAGTACATCATTTTTGCGAAACCAACAAATAAAATGCAAGAAATTTTGCGATTTCGCTTACTTTTTTTACTATCTGCCCCACTGACGACGTATTTCGTCACGATCCACCTCATCTATCAGAATCTCTGCCAACGCAGTGACGACCTCAAAAGGAACCTGCAAGCGTGGATCGTCACTATCTGGATTGATAGAAGGCAGGAAATGAGGCATCTCGTGCTTATATATCTCACGCATCCGACTGCCTTTCTTACCGCTGTCCACCGAACAGGTGTAGGTCACGTTTGCCAGCCGGTCGCAGAGTTTTACAAACGGAGCATAGGGTGTCTCGCGTATACCTTTATAATAGTTCTCCCCTGCCCGCTCAGCACGAGTGCGCCCCTTATCGTTAGTCAGGGCATAGACAATCTCCGTCGCCATCAGTGCCTGTTCCTCCGTCAGCCACTTCCGCGCTATATTCATCACATCATTATAGGTCACCCTGGCATCCTCAATGCTGTCATGATAATAGCCTCCAAAAAACAGCGGCAGCACATCATCCTCACTGGTGCACACCAGATAGCCAAAGTCTGAGATGCCCTCCACCACCATATCGAGGTGGAATCCGTACGGCAGATCATCACCGTAGGTCTGGTTCACGCTCTGATGCAGGTCATGGGCCGACTGCCTGATGATCTCTATCTGGGCAGCACACTTCTCCTGAAACTTCTTAAATTCCTCCTTCGTCATACAACGTTCATGTATATTATCTTTCTTCTCTAATCAATGAGATGACAAATAGCCTCTAAATAGTGACGGTCAGTTTCATCGAAGGTTGAGAGGTCCTTGCTGTCAATATCGAGCACAGCCACGACCTCACCACCTTGTGAAAACACGGGCACCACAATCTCCGAACGCGAAAGGCTGCTACAGGCAATATGCCCAGGGAACTGCTCCACGTCGGGTACGACAATCGTCTCGCGCTGCTCCCATGCCGTGCCGCATACCCCACGTCCATAGGGGATGTGCATACAAGCCACTGGTCCCTGAAACGGTCCCAGCACCAGTTCGTCGCCAACCACCCGATAGAATCCCGTCCAAAAGAATCCCATCGTCTCATGTATGGCTGCACACACATTAGCCATCACAGCCACCGCATCTGTCTCTCCCGCTATCAGACTCCGTATCTGCTCCGTCAGCAATCTGTATTTCTCCGTTTTGTCCATGCTCTTCTTATCTCTTCATCTTATACTTATGCAGTTTCAGCATCTGCTCAGCATAGCGGTAGCCAAAGAAATCGACGGGGCCCATGTTGTTACCTTCACGACAGATTGGTGGAATAGCCGTGTACCAATGGCCCATTTCACGCTCCTTGCGCGGCATGTTGACCGCTGCGAGGAACTGGAACCGTGGGTCGTTGAAGTCCTTGTCCTGTTCAGCAGGACGTGCACCAGCCTCCATGTTCGACTGCCCGAAGCAGAGGAAAATGTGGAAGTTCTTGTCGGGCTTGCCTGCCTGCGCCATCAGTGGCAGACAGAGCAAAAGCATTAACGCAAATACCTTTCTAGTTTTCATTGTTGAATACACTTGATTAATCTGCTTGCAAAGATACACATTATTTATATAATAACCAAGTGTTTCGAGGGAAAAATCTATTTGAAGAGGTCTCCCTCCACTGTTTTGACTTTGGGGCGGGGCGGCTCACGCTTGAAGTTACTTGGGCTTGCATCGCACTCAAATTGCTTGATCGCTGCCTTGTCCTCTTTCGTAAAGCGAATGGTCGAGACAACATTATCCTCACGATTCAAATCTTTGAGATAGTCACTCACCAGTTCGCCAAGGGCGATTGTAATCAGAAAAAACAAAAATAAACCAGCCATAATCTTACACTATTTAGTTAGACATCATTGTTTACGGCTGCAAAATAAAAACGAAGGTGTACCATAAGTCGGTACACCTTGGAACTTTTTTCGTTAATTAATGCTAAAAGGAATTACAGAAAGAATTTCTGGAACTCGCTCTCGAAGTTGGGAGTGAGGATATTCTGGCCAATGTCGGAACGGATCTCATCGAGCGTCCAGAAACGCCCACCGTCGAGTTCTTCGGCTGAGGGACGCACAGGACCATCGTAGGTAGTACGGTGAACATAGACAAATTCCCGTTCACGACGACTCTCGAAGACATACTGCCCAACCCGCTCTGGCACGAAGTCAGTGATGCCGAGTTCCTCGCGCACCTCTCTTACTAATGCCTGCTCTGGCGTCTCACCATAATCGATATGACCACCCACACTGGTATCCCATTTGCCTGGCTGGATGTCTTTCCACTTAGGGCGTTTCTGCAAATAGACCTCGCCACGGGAGTTAAACACATGGAGGTGAACCACGGGGTGCAACAACTTCGAACCACTGTGGCACTCACCCCTTGTGGCAGAACCGACGACACGGCCCTCTTCATCCACAATCGGGAATATCTCTTGATTATTGTCTTGCATATATTATCTCTTTGATGGGTTATACCGCTGGAGCATAGTTTCTACCTGCTGTTGCAACTGTTGGCGGAGCGACTGGGGTTCAAGCACTTCGAGACCCTCGCCATGAGAGAGCAACTGACCAATAAAATCGGCAGTAGGACGAATGTCGAAACTGAAGTCAGTATATTCCTCTGTGGTGGCGATCTCCTGCTGCGACTGATGGAGGGGCAACGTACGGAAATAATTAGGTGTCTTGCCATAGGTACGGATGACGACATGCGCCATTGGGGTCTCGTCGGTCAGTACGCCGAAATACTCTGCGAAATAGTCCTGCGGTGAGAAGTCTTTCGGCATCTCAAAGTCCTCGTCGGTGAGACTGACAGAACGCATACGGTCGAGGCTGTAGGTGGCATAGTGGCGACTAGTGAAGACGAGCAGATACCAACGCTGATGGAAGAGTTTGAGGGCGTATGGCGACACCACCTTCTCATACGCCTCAGCCCCAAAACGCTGATAACCCATCAGGATGCGCCTGCCACTCTTCATGGCTCGGATGATGATAGGCAGAAACTCCTCGCCAGCAGGCACATTCTCGAGGATGATACGATCCTTGAGCGAGACACTGTCGGAAAGCACGCCACTGACGGTGAGCGTGGAGAGCATCCAACCTGAAAGGCTATCGTCGTCAAGCACCTCAGGATTGGCGATGAAATAACGATGACTCCTGTCGCAGTCGATGACTACCCCAAACATATCGAGGATAGCATCACGATGACGGTTGAACGTGGTACGGGGAAGAGGATTACCCTCTGCCACCTCATCCTCTACCCATCGCCGGTTGAGGGTATCGAGGCTGAGGTGGCCGTAACGGCGCAAGGTATTGATGAGCCAAATGTATTGCTGGAATATCTGGGCGGGCTTCATCTGATCACAGACCTCTTGCTTTAAGCAAACTGGAAGCATCGGGTTCCTTCATGCCTGTGAAGTCGGTGAACATCTGCATGAGGTCACCCGTATTACCCCGGCTCAGAATCTTGTCGCGGAAGTCCTGACCAGTGGCAGGATCCAAGGCCCCGCGCTTGGCGAAGACATCAGCCACATTCACCGCCAACACCTCCGTCCACAGATAACTGTAGTAGCCGGCAGCATAACCCCCACCCCACACGTGGTTGAAGTAACTGGTGTGATAGCGGGGCGGAATCGGAATAAAAGGATTCAGAAGTCCCACCTTACGCAACGATTCTGTCTCGAACTCCATAGCCTTATCAGCCGTCGGAATGTCCTTCGAGGCGAGCATGTGCCAAGCCAGATCGACACAGGTGGCAGCGAGATTCTCACCCAGGGCATAACACGGTTGGAAATTGATGCTCTTCAGCATACGCTCCTTCAGGTCGGCAGGCATGGGCTCACCTGTCTTGTAATGGCGTGCATAGTGGTCGAACACCTCAGGAATAGTGGCAAACGACTCATTAAACTGCGACGGCATCTCCACGAAGTCACGCGCCACAGAAGTTCCACTCAGTGTATTATACTGGCAATCAGACAACATACCATGCAGGGCATGACCGAACTCATGGAACATCGTCGTCACCTCATCCCACGTCAGCAACGAGGGCTGTCCCTCAGGCGCCTTGGCACTGTTGCATACATTAAATATAATAGGTAACTGATTCCACTGACGACTCTGTTTCTGGAAACCATCCATCCAAGCACCGCCGCGCTTTGTGGGGCGACGGAAGTAGTCGCAGTAGAAGAGTGCCTTCGTCGTACCGTCCTTGTCGATCACCTCGAAGGTCTTCATATCGGGATGGTAGGTGGAAAGATCAGTACGCTCCTTGAATGTCAGGCCGTAGGCACGGTTGGCTGCATAGAACACACCATTCACGAGCACGCTATCCACATTGAAGTAAGGCTTCACCTCATCCTCAGAGATGTCGAGCAGTTCCTTCTTCATCTTGGCGGAATAGTAGAAATAGTCGTAAGGCTGCAACTGGAATTCGGCTCCCTGCGTCTTACGGGCAAAGTCCTCGATGGCCTTTGTCTCGGCATCGGCCTTGGGCAAATAGGCCTTAATCAGTTTCGACAGGAAATCATAGACATTCACTGGGGTCTTGGCCATCGTATTCTCCAACGAATAGGAGGCATAATTAGGATACCCCATGATCTCAGCCTGCTCGGCACGGAGTTTGGCAATCTCCACCACGATGGGGAAGGTATTATACTTACCCGTTCCGTCAGCACGATGGATGGAAGCCTCATAGACTTTCTTGCGCAACTCACGGTTGTCAAGGCTGGCCAAAGGAGCCTGTTGGGTGGTGTTGACAATCACGATGGCATATGGTGCCTTCTTGCCCCTACTCTCTGCATCCTTCTGGCACTGGGCGATGTCAGCTTCGCTGAGTCCTGCTAGGTCTTCCTTCTTATCCACCCAAACCACAGCCTCGTTGGTGGCATTAGGCAGTACGTCACCCCACTCCGTCTGGAGGTCGGATATCTTCTTGTTGATCTCCTTCATGCGCTCCATCTTGTCGTCAGGCAACAGGGCACCATTGCGCACAAAACTCTTATAGATCTCTTCAAGCAGTTTCTGGTCTTCGCCCGTCAGCGAGTCGTGCTGCTTGTCATACACCTGACGGATGCGCTCAAACAGTTGTTTGTTGAACGAGATTTCATTCTCGAGGTCTGTCAGCATCGGTGTCACCTTCTTCTCTATCTCACCAATCTCTGGTGTCTTGTCGGCTTCCACGATAGCAAAGAACGTACGGGTCACACGATCAAGCAGTTTTCCACTCTCCTCGTAGGGCAGGATGGTGTTCTCAAATGTGGCCGAGTCCTGGTTCTCCAAAATCTTCGCGATGTTCTCCTTCGTCTGCTGGATAGCCACCTCAAAGGCAGGCAGATAGTCGGTGCTGTCTATCTTGCTAAAGTCAGGCGCACCGAAAGGTAACGTACTCTCCTGCAACAGCGGATTCTCGCGCTGTGCCTCCTTACAGGACGAAACTTGCATCATCACGGCTGATGCTATTCCAATCATCATAAATGTCTTAGTAATTTTCATATTGTCTATTTTTTCACTTTTCACTTGCATCTGCAAAGATAGTCACTTTTCCCCATTCTCCCAATAAAAACCATAATATTTATGCAAAATTTACAATTCCGACCCGCCCGTCCTCATCGTGTCGGTGATTTGGGGCATCAATGAACTGATGGCTTGGATGAACGAGAAATTCGCCAACGAAAACCTGACACATGCCACCATCATCGTCTGGCAGAAGAACGAGGAAATCCCCAATCAAGTGGCTGAGGGCAATGCTGACGTGATGATTACCGAAATCACCGAGGCTCCGTGGTATGTGCAGAATGACCCACGCCTCGCTGCACCGCTTATCGAGAACCCTTTCACCCACGGAGAAATCGGTGTGCTGATGCGCAAGGGGCAAGACGATCTCCTCGTCCTTGTCAACGCCGTCATTGCCCAAATGAAAGCCGACGGCACCCTCCGTCAGCTTCATGAGAAATACGGTCTAGTATATGGCTATGAATAGCGGCAGATAACTTAGAAACGCACGCCGAAGAAGGCGCGGGCCAGCCACTTGTTCTGGTTGATCTTGATATTGTCGTT
>JAFZUS010000179.1 GCA_017618275.1 Prevotella sp. | reverse complement strand
GAGTGACCTTAACTGAAAAAGGTTGTCACTTTTTGGAGAGTTAAACTTAATAGGTTATTCCAATAATTATTATCTCACTAAAAGTGTTTACCTCTTTTGATTCTTATTACGATATTGGTTGTCAGTTAGACTGAACAGGTTGTCTGTATATTGTTCTTACAACTGAAAAGGTTAACCTTTTCTCGCCAGTTTCACTGACTTGGTTACGTTCCACTCGTTCCGAATCGCTTGCAAAGGTACAAACATTTCTCTAAGAATCTGCATTTTCCCACGGATTTTTCCACATTCGCTGCTGTGGTCCGCTTTGAGTATGTGCCACAGAGGGTGTCTGGTTCCCTATGCTCATGTGAGGTCTCTCATCGTTGTAGAAGGCAATAATCCTCGTGAGTTCCTTCTTGCATGCCTTGCGTGTAGGGATGGTCATCCTGTAGAGCCATTCAGTTTTCAATATCCCATTTGCCCGCTCTGCAACAGCATTCTCCAACGGGTCTCCGCTCTGTGTCATGCTGATTTGTGTACCACGGCTTTTAAGGATAGTCACATACATCTGGCTGCAATACTGGCAGCCTCGGTCAGAGTGGTGTATCAGGCATCTTGCCGTATCATCGTCGATGCTCTTATAAGCCATGTTGAGCGCCTCTATCGGATACGTTGTCTCAAGCGTCGGTCCAACAGACCATCCCACAATCTTATGTGAGTACAGGTCCGTGATGAGCGACAGATAGCAGACACCCTCCGCTGTCTCCACATAGGTAATATCACTGGCCCATACCTGGTTGGGGCGGGTTGGAACGAGATCCTTGATGAGATTGGGATACTTCCGGTAGTTGTGCTCGGAGTCCGTTGTCTTATAGCGCCTGCGACGCTTGACACGCACCATAAGCCCGTGCTTGCGTAGCATCTCCGTGAATGCGTCGCGGCCAGGGAAGCAACCGGTATCGTCGAACAACTTCTTCAGGATGGCATGCAACTTGGGAGCTCCAAGCCCTGGATTGGCCTTGCGATACTCACGGGCCTTCTCCATGATGATGGGTTCTATGGCATCCTCGGCAAAGCCGTCCTTGTCATCACGCTTGTTATATGCTTGTCTGCTGTAACCAAACAGACCGCAAAGCGTACTCAGGGCTGCCCCTGAGCCGTCTTCGCGAAGCAGACTTACTGTTTGGTGCCAGATTTTTTTCTTACAGGGATATTGAAGGTCTGCTCTGCAAGATCAATCATGGTAGAATAAGCGTGGGAACGGAGCTTCTCCAGTTCCAGCGCCTTGCGAAGGCGCTTTATCTCAGCGTCTTTCTCCTTTAAGCGTTCATCCTTCGTCTTTGCCATGTCCTCGTCTAGAATAGATTCCTGCTGCAAAGGTAACGAATCTTTATCATTCAGGAACTTGTCCATCCAAGAAAACAACACCGAACGACTGCTGATGTGATACTTCTTGATAATTTTCTCTGCGGGAACACCGCTTTCAAGGTATTCACGAACGATTAAAATACGATCATCATCCGTGAATGTGTAACCTTTTAACTCTACCTCGCGTGTCTCATACCATCCTGTGGCCTCGTTATACACGCGTTCCATTCTTGTTTTGTGCTTCATTGTCACTTTCTTTTTTGTCTCCGAAAGTGACAACTTTTTCTAGTCTAAGTCAG
>JAFZUS010000178.1 GCA_017618275.1 Prevotella sp. | reverse complement strand
GTTATCTCGCTCGTTACCGTCGCTTCGACCGGTTTCGTGTGGGTCTCATCATGTCCGCAGACGTAGTTGGCCACTGCAGCGTAACCGTCTTCCGTCTTCATCCAGGTGAAGTCTACAAACGTCCAGTCATGATCCAGAGGCAGGATCACTTCTCTCTTTTCTTCGGTGTTCTCGCCGTCCGTTGCCGTGTAGACGATCTCTCCTTCTTCCTCACACGTTGCTTCAACCGTTATCTCGCTCGTTACCGTTGCTTCGACCGGTTTCGTATGGGTCTCATCATGTCCGCAGACGTAGTTGGCCACTGCAGCGTAACCGTCTTCCGTCTTCATCCAGGTGAAGTCTACAAACGTCCAGTCATGAGCTTCCTCTTCGATCGGCAGAACGATGGTCTCCGTCTTTGCCGCAAAAGCTTCATTCTGGAAATCATCCGATACCCACGTCTGGCTTCCTTCGTCCGTACAGGTCGCAAGGATCAGCGACGTGCAGGTCGCACCGACCGTCTCCGTCTCCGTATGCGACGGATCATGTGCACAGACTCTCGTCGCCGTTACCGAGCTGTGGTCCGCTGCCCACTCATACGTAGGCTCACCCCAGTCATGTGCGTTCGCATCGATTGCAAGCTCTTCGGTTTCGGTCTGTACCCTGAATGCCTCATTGGCAAATTCATCTGACGTCCAGGTACGGCTGCCCTTCACCGAACAGGTCGCAGGCGTCACTGCCGTCACGGTCGTTCCGACCATCTCCGAATCCTTATGCTCCGGATCATGTGCGCAGACTCTCGTCGCCGTTACCGAACTGTAATCCTCTGCCCACTCATACGTAGGCTCGCCCCAGACATGTGCGTTCGCATCGATCGCGGTTGCAAAGGTTTTCGTCTGTGCCTCAAATGCTCCGTTCTGGAACTCTGCCGACGTCCACGTCTGGCTTCCTTCCTCCGAGCAGGTCGCAAGCGTCTCTGCCGTCATGGTCGCCAGTGCCGTCTCCGTCTCGATATGCGACGCATCATTTGCGCAGACTCTTGTCGCCGTTACCGAGCTGTGATCCTCTGCCCACTCATACGTAGGCTCGCCCCAGCTGTGGCTGGTAGCCGAAATAATAATCTGCTCATCCGTGAGCGCTACTGCTGTTGCCGAAGTATCAGCCGTCGCAAAACGCTTGCCACAGCCTTCACGGTTACAGGTCCAATACTCAATATTTCCATCTTCCGTGCAGGTAGGTGCTTTAGCCTCTGTATGACTGCTCTCGCCATAAAGATGGCCAAGCGGTTGTGCATCTCCGTACTGCTCAATGGTAATTGTTGCATTAGTGACTTCTTTGAACAAATATACATTCGCGGAAGAAGTAGTTAACGTCCAGGTGGTAGTATAAGTCAAATACCTCGTTGCAGAACCACTATAGTATATTGTATTTGTTCCGGTTTTCCAAGTACTGGAATTAGTACTCATAGTCAGATTACCGCTACTATGAGCCAAATAACGGCTCCCATTTGCAAATACTCTATTGTTACCACTGGTAGTTAAAGTCCAAATGGCAGCAGAGTCAGGATTAATTATATATTTCTGACTATCACCATTCACTACGCCTTCTACAATATTGACCGATGCTGAACCCACGGACGATGTATTATTTTTCAACGCGTGTGCTCCGTTCATTACAGCGTTCGTGTCAACGATCAAATACTTAGATCCGCTTTCTATAGTGGTGGACGGAATATATACCGTTTGTCCGGTAAGTGTTTGTGTATCTATAACAATTCGATCGGGAACATAGTCAAATTCCTCCTCGTGCTTCGTATGATCCAAACTCTCGTCCGCACTGATGATTGCGAAATAGGCTGTACGATCCGGACGTTCACAGGTCGCACTGCGGTGTTCTGTCTGATAATTCACAAGAACATGGTTATCCGCCTGGCAAACAGAACAGGTGTAATTCGCCTGAGCCGATGTATGCGCCGTATCGATCCACTCCATGTTACTGTAAACCCAGTTGTGGTCACCATACGTTGCATGCGCTACTGTTTGCTTCTCGTAGATATATATGCCCGATCCGGAATTGGTAGTCATTTTGAAACCAACGTTATAGATCATATAACGTTTTGTGGAACCAGAGTTGGTACTCGGACCTGCCAGAGCACCATTCCCTTCATACGTCCAATACCTGGTATAAACTGCGCCACTGGTTGCCGTCAAACTACTACTCAATGCTAATGCCGTATCACTATTAGGATACACCGCATACCCGCCGTTGATCAAACGGGGATACGTCGCGTATGAGGTATTCGGATGTGCTGTGGCAGTCCAGACAGATGCGGAATCAACATTTTCATCAGCCAGCACATAAACCGTGTCAACTTCGTCGTCCGGAGCAAGTATCGTTACCGTACTTTGGGAGACCGAACCGCTGTTGTTCTTAAGTGCATTTGCCGTTCCAACAGTATTAGAGTTGAGTATAAGATAATCCTTGCCAAGCGTAAAGCTGTTGACAAGAACGTATGCCTCTATATTTTCCGTCGAACCGACATACTTACTTTCCGAATAACTCAAGTTATCCGGTCCGGTTACAGTTGCCGTGTAAACAGTCTGCACCGGCACAATACAAGACGGCGTGTTAGATTCCGAGTTGATTGTTGCATCAACTTTGAACACTTCCCCGCAACCTTCATCCATACACACAAAGGTTGCTGTCGCAGCGGTATAACCTTCCGCATCATTTCCGACCCAGTCCCAATGAGGAGCGACACTCCAATGGTGCTCCACATATTCCAACACCTTGACAGTGATCTTCTTTGAACTTGTGATCACTTCATCTCCTGTGTCGTAAGTATAGCTGACGTTGACCGTTGCTGTACCGACCACATTGGAATTAAATGTAATCTCACCGGATTGTGAAATGCCACTGATAATGCCATCCGCATCCGACTCAATTTCATACGAAACCGTATCCGGTGTAACCACCGTACCATTAGCAGTCAATTCGCAGGAAATGGAACGATTGTCAACTGAACCATCTTCGTTCTGTCTTGCTGTAATATTGTCTGCTGTAAACTCGTAAGTAACCTGAGATGAAATCTCGGTCTCAACAAAGAGGTAGATTACCTTACTTGAAGTGCTGCTTGAAAAAGTATTGCTGCTATATTGGATATAGTGAGTTGCATTACCTCCATAATACCCTAACGCTGTACCGGAATATGCCCAATATCTGGTATTATATGACTGCGTTGAAGCAATATGAAGAGCCGATGACTGCCCATATGCTTCCGCATAGTAAGTAGTACCGCTTACAGAGGCAGTCAATGCTACACCACTGCTTTGGCTGGCGGCAGACCAAACAGAAGCCGCATCAACCTCGTCTGCTTCAATATAGACATTGCTGATATCGCCTTCTGCGTTTTTAATCGTAACCGCGTCTCTGCCAACGCCATTCGTCCCCGTGCTGTCATATGTCAACGCATATGCTTCACCTGCAGTATTGGCATTGACTATCAAATACTTTTCGCCCGCACGCAGGGTATCCGACAACACATAAACCGTTTGAGTACCGCCGCCACCCAAAACAACGGTACTGGCCTTAGTTACGGTTACTTCAAACGATTCATATACCGTGTGAATCGCTTTTGCGCCGGTATCCTCAGAATAACTGATCGTCACATAATATGTGCCCGTTTTGCTGAAATCAACGTTGCTCGAGTAGGTATAATTCGTAACGGTCTGCGAAGCAACGTTCTGATAATTTGCCGTAACGGTAAGCCCGGACAGATCAAGTTCCGTATCGTCCGTAGTATACGCGGTCTTAACGTTCGTTGTGTCAAGCGTAAGGGAAAGAAGCGTGCCGTCCTCAACACTCACCACGTCCTTACGGTTGATGGTTTTCGTATTGGAAAGCGAACCCAAAGAATACTGCTTGATCGTAATAAGGTCGCTTTCAACCTCGACTGTGGAACCCTTCCACGCCCCGTTTGCCGATTGTCCGATGAAACCTGCAAGCGCATAGGTGAACTTAATCTCCGTGTTGTTACCGCCCTGCGGCTTCAGAGATCCGCCGGGAGCTACATACTTGTAGGTTGAATCGTTATCACCCCAACCGGTATGGTTATGACCCCAGAAGAACAGGATGTCCTTGCTCTCCGCTGCAGCATTGATTGCCGAAAGCCACGTGGCACCACCGGGATTATCATTTCTTCTCTGATGAATCGGCACATGACTCATGATAATGATCGCTTTATGATCATCCGATGCCAATCCATTCACCCAGCTCGTAAATGCAGCAGCTGCAGTAGATGCACTGCTACTGTTTGTCATCTCATCATAACTGATGCCCCAGAGCCATGCCGTTCCTAGGTTAACCGCACCAGTACTTGCGCTGTCCAGGAAACCGTTTGTACCTGTGGTTGACATACCACTGTCATGTGAACCATAGGTAAAATAACAATCCTTTGTTTCAAGGCTTGTTAATGCTCCGGTAATTGCGGATGTGTAGGTAGACAGACTACCATTGCCGCTATCCTGTATGTCTCCACCGATCACGGTATACGCAATACCGTCACCGGAAACGGTCGACAATACTGAATTCAGACTACTGGTAGAACTGTGTACATCCGTGCCGACAAATATAGCTTTGTCGGTCTTGGCTTTGGCGGCCTTCTCGCCATATGTAACCGCGGTAACGGCGTTTGATTCCCCTGTACTGGCAGCAAGTGCCGTAGAAGGAACCAAACTCATCAACATGACGAGAACCATCAATAATGCGAAGAAGCGTTTCTTCATGTTCCAATCCTCCAAACCAAGCGTAATACTATCGAAATCACGCAGCCGCCTAGGCAGGCGTTGACAACAATAATATGTGCTTTTATTACATAGTAACATTATAATATATTAGGGTTACATCTTGCCATTAAAATCAGGTTCAATTTAAGTAGGGAAATGACCGTTTGAGTAATGACGTAAATCGTTGCTTTTCCGATCTTTCCGAGCTAATTATTTTCACCGATTCCATATGCTGATTCGTTCTAAAGTCCCTGGCTTAGGTCTGCCCGGACAGCAAAACGCCCCGGAAAGCACTTGCATCTCCGGGGCATTACGTATTCATCACTTATTTGTCGGAAAATAACTCCCTCAGTCATTCTCACACAACATCGCGCCGATACTCACATCAGCAGCTTCAGGCTCCATATTACATCCAAGTCTGTACAGGCGTACCTTTCGACAAATCCTGTCAAGCAACTGCATTACCTTCACCGACGCTGTCAGCCCATCAGGAACATGGATCTGTCGTATCAGTTTACTAATCACATCCTGAGGCTCTGCAGGTTCTATCCAATTCTCAGGGGAACGTTCCAAAACGCAAATTGCCTCCAAGGGCAGTATCTCGTTGCGTCCCATGCCTTCCTTTCCACGCCACGGTACACCGCATACCAGAACATTGCCCTCTTCCGTCACTTTCAAAAAAGGTTTATCTCCATTTAGAATGTATGCCTGCGGTAGGCGCTCCAGCCAAAGTCGGGAATGTGTTGTTTTACCGGTTCCTGACGGTGCCGTAAACAAATAGCATTTTCCGTTTACCGCAACTGCCGCTCCGTGAAAGAGAATCACGTCATATTCAACTATCTTATTCGCTATATTCCGCAACAAGGAAAGTTTCTCGAGATAACCGCGGTTCCACTGTCCTGCTACGATTCCTTCATCAGCATGTGTTTTGTCCGCATAGGCTCTTTCTCGCTCGATATCCTCGTCGGTTGTAACGATCGTAAAAAGAGGCGGCTCAGAAGTAATATACCCGGAAAGGTATCGTCTGACTTTCTGTGTCAGCGGTGAAATACCGATTGGAATCCCGGCAAGCGAAATAGTAAAATCTGACATATTCTGTTTCTCCTTACCTTCCCGCTCGCTCAATCTTCCAGTATCCCCTTGTCCCTGAGTTCCTTCAGAACAGCATCTACTGCCGCCTTGGCCGTTTCCCTGTCCAGCCCGCTGTATTTCTCCTGCAGACGGCTTACACATTGCTCTTCGTCCATACCTTCGTTCAATGCCCGAAATACTTCCGCACCGCTCGCATTCAGCTTTACAACACCATGAAATTCATTTGAAGGGTCCATCGGCACTGCCACATACTCTCCAACAAGTTCCGTCAACACAAAACCACCTTTAAGTTTCATTAACTCATTCCTCCGCTTTATGATCTTTATAGGCTTTTACAATCTGATCCTTCAGGACATCGATCGCTATCATCCGATCCAACTCCAGGCATCCGTCTTTGTTCCACTCGCACATTTTCAGTTTCTTGCATATCGGATACACGACACACCGAGCGCATTCTTGCACCTGCAACGGCTCCTTCCAGGCCTTTTCCACTGCTTTATCACGCACATTATCCTGTATGCTTCCGGTGATCATCGAATCGCTGCAGTGCTCGCACCTTCCGACCCTTCCGTCCGGAAGGATTACCTCATGGGAATCGCTGTCAGCCATACAGCGAGAAGTCTGAATTTCACTCGGCAGCTTTCTTCTTCGAAGGAAACCATGCTTCACCAGTCTGTCACATATCCGATCATAGTTCTCCTTCATGATCAACGTTGCAGTCTGTATCGGCATTTTCCCTGAAAAATCCCGGATCGTTGCAACATACGCCTGAAAGCCCTCATAGCAGTGAAAACGCTCCGCCAATTCATCCGCCAACGTCAGAAGATCCTTCGCGTTATGTTCGCCCAGGTTCATACGAACAGTCACTTTGATCCCTGTCTCCAGCGCGCACCGGATATTTTCCATAATCCGAAGATACGGATTTTCATCTGCATCAATATACGCCTTTGTTCGGTTATACACACTCTCCGTACCGTCAACGGTAATCTGGATTTTACTCAGGTTCCATTTGTCGCGGGCATGCAGAGATGTATCCCGGTCAAGATAGAATCCATTGGATGTCATATCCGACTCGTATTGAATCCCGCAATCCCTGAGGCGATCACATATAATATCGATCACCTTCCGGTTATACAGCGGCTCACCTCCGAACCACTGAATTCTGACCTTCTTTCCACCGCACACGCTTACAATATAATTCGCAACTTTCACCGCCGTCTCCGGTGTCATGGGAATCCTCTTGAGGCCTATTTCATAGCAGTAGAAGCATCTCGCATTGCAGTCAGTCGTCGTCAAAATGGTAAAACCTGTTTTGCGGGTAGATTTCTTTTTAAGCATTCCTGCTATCACCCGAAGCTGATCTGTCTTCGCTTTCTCGTCAAATCCCTCAGGGACCAGGAACCAATGCTCAATCATCCACTCCCTGTCAGCTTCCTCCAACGCAGAAGAAAGCAGCAGTAATTCACCTGTCAGAGTATGATACAACAGTGTTCCGTCTTCACTAGGCACCGTAACGCAATATGTAGAATAACGATACTGCTCACCCGTCTTTGGTGTCTGCTTTCCGCAGATACTGTTTATCGTATCAATAGAAGGTATGATCGTTTTCAAACACGTTCTCCGTTTCTGTCTATTCCATGTCTTTCACCATGGAATTCAACACTATAATTGTAAAATGCTTCTGCCACAAACACAATATATTGTATACCACAACAGTGTAAAATGCAAGGTTAAATGATACGAACAAATGCCTTGGAAACAAGCATGTTTCCAAGGCATTTGTGTTATCCTATGTTACGGTTTTCGATAGTTTTATCTGTCACCGTAGAACACTTCTTTTGCTGCCAGGAAGTACTGATACAGCGACATAACAAGGTTCTGAGTCTCCTCTTTACCTGCTGCCACCGCTGTCTGGTAAATCTCATACGCACTTGTGAGTACGGATCTTGTCCAGGTTGCAGTCACTTCAGGATTGCTCTTCAACTCAACAACGATCTTGAAGTTCTTGTCCATCGAACCCGAATCGATGTCTCTGATCTTAAGGAAAATCTTGCCCTTGGTAGTGATGGGTTCTGTATACGTAGTGTAAGCAGTACCATCCGCATTTGTTACATAAATATTGAAATCCTTGCGCTTATAACCGTCGGCCGGTGTCAGATAGATGTTAATGGAAACAGCTTCCGAGCAGTCGACCTTCGCCTCAAACGCTGCAATATAGTCGCTGAAATCCGTCGGATCTCCGTCAGGTGCATACGTCTCAGGGATCTCGGTCAATGCCGGCGCATCAGGATACAATGTCGGCATATTATCCAGGTTATGCTGGAACTGGATCTGTGCATAGTAACCATACTGAGTCAGTGCTTTGTGAAGTCTCGCGGTTAATGCATCCAGCTTGCCGGATTCAAGTCTATCTGCCACAATGCTTTCAACGGAGAAGGTTTCCGTCTTAACTACCTCACCGTTCTTCTTCAAAGTAACATCAACCGTATCCGTCATTTCATCCGACGCAAGGTGAGTCGCATCGATTCTGTAGAACTTGGCCGTTCTTCCGTCGATCTCGCGCTCCTTGTCAGGCAGGGAGCTGAGCACCTTGTTCTTCGACCCGATGTCAGTCAGAACCGTATTGTGCGGCGTAGTCTCCACCGTATACTCGGAAGCGTCCTCTCCTTCCGGAATATGGATATACACGAAGATACCGGTATAATCCGCCATGTTGATCGTTGTCTGGAATACAATCTCATCCACGATCATCGGGATGTCTTCGCTCTTGAACTGCTGCTTAAATGCTTCGTTTACGAACTCTTTCGATGTCCAGGTCTTGCTTCCGGCAGTCGTTGTCGTCGCAGGAACCTCTACATAGTCAACATCCACCGTCTCGCTCTCGGTATGAGTGTGCTCTGTGTCGTTCTTGCAGGTTCTCGTTGCCTTGACCTTGGTGTCGTTCTCAAGCCACTCATACTCCGGCTCATTCCAATCGTGACCAAGTGCCTCGATCACAATATCCTCATCCTCCAAAGCCACTGCATCAGCGCCGGCGTTCGAT
>JAFZUS010000028.1 GCA_017618275.1 Prevotella sp. | reverse complement strand
GGAGCCTGTGATTGAACAGACACCAGGTGGTATCATACTTACAGAGAACCAGATGCAGATGGTTGACGACAACAATCAATTCTCACTGAATCTGATGCGCGAAACAAGCAAGGGTGTAACAGGCAACATGGTTATATCACCCCTGAGCCAACGAAGCGTCACAATGTGTCACGTCACAATGTGTCAGACACTCCGTGAGTAATGGGGCTTTTTTGTTCTTCCATAAGATTTCCTGCCTTTTTCTTGTTTGTTTCAAAAATAGTTCGTATCTTTGCATCAAAATAAACCTATAGGTTAAATGGCAATGGAAATCGTAGAGATAATACCACCATATTTATATAGTGTAAAGTACGATGACGAACGCACAGACGAATATCATCGTGTGTTTCATAACTGGCATGAGATAGAGTATCTGGTGGAATTCTTCAGATTTAACAAGGAATATCTTGAACAACCTTTCTGGCGAGATTACTTTCCTGAACCAGAAGATGCCGCTAAAGATGTTGTAGTAGATGCAACAGCATTGGAGAACTACATCAACCAACTGGCTGATAATGCCAATAATGGTAATGAGCCCGACTTTGACACCTATTTCCATCCTCTAGATGGTAAATACATATATGAATGGCACTTGGTGCCAATGAAAGGATACGGTATAGGAAAGCCATCATTTCTGAGACTATATGCAATACGATTGTCGAAGAATTGCTATTTATTGGTGTTTGGAGGTCTGAAACTGGCAGACACCATACAGAATTCGCCAGGACTAAAAACGGAGGTGTTTAAACGCATAGACTTAACACTTGCTTACATGAAACGAGAAGGAATAACAGAACAAGAAGATTTAAGGGAGAAAAGCTTATGAAGTTTAATTTAGAAAGACTGAAGGAAATAGCAAGGCCTGCATCAGCAGAGGACTTGAAAGAGGCCGAGTACAGAAGAAAGAATTGGGACTGGCTGGAGAAGTCGGCCTTGATTGCCTTAGACATTCATGCGTATTTGCGCAAGAACAATATCACGAAACAAGAGTTTGCCAAGATGCTTGGTGTAACCCCTGCACAAGTAACAAAACTGCTCAGTGGCAAGGAAAACCTCGGACTGAAGACCATCAGCAAGATAGAAAGCGTCTTACAGATGGATCTTGTTTCTATCCCCAATTTCGAGCATTACTACACTACATCTTACAACATGGAGCCAATGTTAGTCAACGAGGATATCCCTACTAGAGAAGACTAATGTGATCACGGGGACTGAGATCAGAAAAGCCGCTCGAATTGAGCGGCTTTTCTTTTATTTATTCTTCAGTTCCGGATTCACGAAGCGCTTCGGCTTTTCAACCACCTTGGTGCTGTCGGCATCGCCAGAGCGGGTGCGTGCCCAGTAGTAATCGTAGTCGTCGTACCAACTATCGAAGCCCCATCTGTAGTCATCGTAATGCGGACGGCCCGTGCAGTAGAGTTCGAAGTCGACCATATTGTCACCATCGTAGATAGTACCATAGAAACGCTTGGAATTGAGATGATAGTCGCGGATCTCAATCCTGTCGCCATCCTCGATGAAATATATGTAGATGACACCGTTATTGACAGACCAGTCGATATGGTTGGCCACATAGTCCCATGGTGCGCGGCTGTAGTAGTCCACCCAGTAGCCCGAGCCTTTGGTAAAACGGAACGGATCTATCTCAAAGGTGATCTCCGTACGGGTGACATCGTAGGTCTTGCCATCCCAGTTAGAGGAGATAAACATATTTCCACTCCAAGTACCCTCTAAGGTATCAGCGATAAATTCATCCTCGCAAGAGGTAAAGGCCATTGCCATCATCGCCATCATCAGCATTGTGTAGATCTTCTTCATAATTGTACCCTTTCTATATCTTTAGTTCGACATTTATTTTATTTCACACTGCAAAGGTAAGGCAATTATCATGAAAAAACAAAGGGAAATCCCGAATTGTGCAGCGGGATTTCCCTAAATGTATATAGAGGTTTGGGTTACTTCAGGAGATTCATCGTGTCGGTAGCAATCATCAGTTCCTCATCGGTAGGAATGACAACCACCTTCACTTTCGAGTCGTCGGCTGAGATAATAGCCTCCTCGCCACGCACCTTGTTCTTCTCCTCGTCGAACTTGATGCCGAGGAACTCCATGTCCTTGCAGACTTCCGAGCGCATACCGATCTGGTTCTCGCCGACACCAGCGGTAAAGACCACCACGTCGAGGCCACCCATAGCAGCAGCGTACGCGCCGATGTATTTCTTGATACGGTAGAAATACATGTCCTGAGCCAGTTTGGCACGGGCATCGCCACTCTTGGCTGCATTCTCTACATCACGCATATCGGAAGAGCCGCCTGTCAGACCGGCCACACCACTCTTCTTGTTGAGCAGATTGCTCATACCATCGGCATCCAGACCCAGTTTCTTCTCAATGAAGGTCACGGCACCGCCGTCGATATCGCCGGCACGGGTACCCATCATCAGACCCTCCAACGGCGTCAGACCCATGGAAGTATCAATACACTTGCCATCGACGACAGCGGCGATAGAACCACCATTACCCACGTGACAGGTCACCATCTTCGTGCCCTCAGCAGGGATTCCCAGGAACTCACAGGCACGCTGTGACACGTAGCGGTGAGAGGTTCCGTGGAAACCGTAGCGGCGGATGCCATACTTCTCATACAACTCGTAAGGGATGGCGTACATAAAAGCCTTCGGTGGCATGGTCTGGTGGAAGGCGGTATCAAAGACACCCACCTGAGGCAGACCTGGCATCAGTTCCTTCACGGCATTCACACCCTTCAGGTTGGCAGGGTTATGCAGGGGAGCCAAATCTGAGCACTCCTCAAAGGTTTTCAACACTTCGTCGGTGAGGATGACTGACTTATTGAACTTCTCGCCACCATGCACCATACGGTGACCCACGGCATCAATCTCGTCGAGACTCTTGATGACACCTATCTCAGGGTCAGTAAGCAGAGAGAAAATGAACTTCACACCCTCAGTATGCTCGGGGATATCGTGCATAATCTGTTTCTTCTCACCATTGGCCAGTTTCACCTTTACAAAGGCACCGTCCAAGCCCACACGCTCAGCACCGCCACTGGTCATCACGCTCTTGTCGTCCATATTGTACAGGGCGTACTTGATAGACGACGAGCCACAATTTAATACTAATATTTTCATAACTGAGACCCCCTCCCGACCTCCCCCTATATGGGGAGGAGTAGATACTTATGGGGAGTTACAGGGGCATTTTTAATATTGTTATACTTCGCTTTATCTATTTACTCCCCTCCATACAGGGAGGGGCTGGGGGTGGGTCTATTTCTTTGCGTCCATCGCCTGACAGGCTGTAATGGCCACCATATAATAGATGTCGTCCACAGAACAGCCACGGGAGAGGTCGTTCACCGGACGGGCAATACCCTGAAGCACGGGACCGATGGCAATGGCATCACCTAAGCGCTGCACCATCTTATAGCCGATATTTCCCACCTCAAGGTTAGGGAACACGAGCACGTTGGCCTTGCCGGCAATATCAGAGCCAGGTGCCTTCTTGGCACCTACGCTGGGAACAAGGGCTGCATCAGCCTGCAACTCACCGTCGATCTTCAGGTCAGGAGCCATCTCCTTGGCCAGACGGGTAGCCTCGATCACCTTATCACAGACCTCGTGCTTGGCAGAACCCTTCGTCGAGAAACTCAGCATGGCCACACGGGGATCCTCGAATCCGGCGACAGCCTTCGCCATCTGAGCCGTACAGACGGCAATCTGGGCCAGTTGATTAGCATCAGGCATCGGCGTGACTGCCACATCGGCTACAACCAACACGCCATCCTCACCGTACTGCTTCTGCTTCGAGATGAGCAACAGGCCGCCACTGACACATGTAATGCCTGGGGCGCACTTAATGATCTGCAGGGCAGGACGCAGGGTGTCGCCAGTGGTAGAGAGGGCACCGGAAATCTGACCGTCAGCACCCTCGGTCTTGATGATCATACAACCATAATAGAGCGGGTTCTTCACCAACTTACGGGCTTCCTCGATGGTCATGCCCTTGCTCTTACGGAGTTCTGCCAGTTTCTCGGCATACTCCTCAGCCTTCGGACTGTTCTCCGGATCAATAATGGTAGCCTTGTCGATGTTCTGCAGACCCCACTCTGCGGCGAGTTTATTGATCTCGTCAGGATTACCCAACAGGATAATGTCCGCAATATCATCAGCCATGACCCTGTCGGCTGCACGAAGTGTTCGCTCCTCTGTTGCCTCGGGGAGCACGATGCGCTGCTTGTTTGACTTGGCACGCGCAACAATTTGACTTAATAAATCCATGTCTGTTTGTATTTAATTATATTGAAAATTGAATCATTCCGAATCTGCCAGTTCCTTGCTCAGGATACTCTCCAAATCCTCCGCAGACAGGCGCAAGTGGAACTCGCCCTTGATGGCCACTGAGATACCTCCAGTTTCCTCGCTTACCACCACCGCCACGGCATCACTCTCCTGTGAGACACCCATGGCCGCACGATGACGCAGACCAAGTTCCTTCGGAATACTCAGGTCATGGCTGACAGGCAAGATACATCCTGCCGCCTTGATTCGATTATTCGAGATAATCATGGCACCATCGTGAAGCGGTGCGTTCTTGAAGAAGATATTCTCTATCAACTGCTGGTTGACATTCGCATCAATCTGGTCACCTGTCACAATGATATCGTCGAGTGGTATATCCCGTTCAAAGATAATCAGCGCGCCCACCTTTCCACGACTCATATTCTGCGAAGCCATGACGACAGGGATGATGGTTGTCATCACCTCCATCTTCGCCTCATGCTCTCCTTTCTTCGACCGGAACAGTTTGGTCAGAGCCTTCATACGCTGATGGGCACCCAGGTTATAAAGGAACTTCCGGATATCCTCCTGAAAGATGACAATCATGGCGATTACACCCACACTCACCAACTTATCCATGATGGTACCCAACAGGCGCATCTCCAGAATCTGTGAGACAAACAGCCAGAGGGCAGCAAACATCATGATGCCGATAAACACGTTCAACGAACGCGAATCACGCATCAGTCGGTAGAGGTAGAACAACATCAGGGCGACCAGTAATATGTCGATGATGTCTTTTATGCCAAAGTCAATAAACATGAACTCTAAACTCTTATCTTTAAACTGTCAACTATCTTCACGCACTCCACTGCCTCGCGCACATCATGGACGCGGAGAATATCGGCACCCTTCATCAGGGCGATGGTATTGAGTGCCGTAGTACCATTGAGTGACTCAGTGGGCGTGCAACCGAATTTCTTGTAGATCATCGATTTCCGCGAGACACCCACCAGCACGGGTAGTTCCATTACCTGCAACTGCTCCAGCACATTCATCATCTGGTAGTTTTGCTCCAATGTCTTACCAAAGCCAAAGCCTGAGTCAAGAATGATATCCTTGGCACCGAAATCGCGCAACTGCTGTACCTTCTGAGCAAAGGCTAACAGTGTCTCACGCATCGTAGGTTGTACAGACATTAATATATAAGGAACACCCAGACGAGCCACCATACGGAACATCTCCGGATTACCCTCACTCACGTCGTTGATGATGTCGGCACCGAACTCCTCCACAGTCATCCGAGCCACATCGGGACGAAAGGTGTCAACGGAAACCACAGAGGAAGGTAGTTCCCGACGCACCACAGCCAACGCGAAGCGCAGGCGTTCCATCTCCTCTGTCTCAGAAGCCATTTCTGCCCCCGGACGGGTAGAGCAAGCCCCCACATCGATGATAGTGCCGCCCTCATCCACAATCTGGTGACAACGCTCCACAATCTCTGCCTCTGTCTGCTTACGACTACCGGCATAAAAAGAGTCGGGTGTCACATTCAGGATACCCATCACCTGGGGCTCTCTGAGATCCATCAGAAGGCCGTGTACATTCAACGTATAGTCCATAATCGCCCACAAAGTTACAAATAATTTCTCATTTCTCATTTCTCATTTCTCATTTTTTTGTATCTTTGCAGCAAAATTTATGAAGTTTATGGAAATTAAGGAACTATATAGACTTTATCAGCAGCATCCCTGCATCACGACAGACAGTCGTGACTGCCCTGAGGGGAGCATCTTCCTCGCCCTCAAAGGCGAGTCATTCGACGGCAACAAATTCGCCTTGCAAGCGCTCGAAAAAGGCTGCGCCTATGCCATAGTCGATAGTGTGGAGTTTAGAACTGAGAGTTTAGAGTTTGCTTCCGCCCAGAATAACTCTACAGAAGGGACATCGGTAGAAAACTCTCAACTCTACACTCTCAACTCTAAACTAATCATTGTCGACGATTGCCTACAGACCTTCAAGGATCTGGCCCGTGAGCACCGTCGCCAGTTTGACATCCCTGTGATTGGCATCACCGGCACCAACGGCAAGACCACCACCAAGGAACTGGTTGCTGCCGTGCTCTCTCAGCAATACAATGTGCTCTATACCCAGGGCAATTTCAACAACGACGTGGGTGTACCCAAGACGCTCTTCCGTCTGACCAAGGAACATGAGATTGCAGTCATTGAGATGGGAGCCAGTCACCCTGGTGACATCAAGACACTGGTGGAAACGGCAGAGCCCACTTGTGGTCTCATCACCAACGTTGGGCGTGCCCATCTACAGGGCTTCGGTTCGTTCGAGGGAGTCATCAAGACCAAGTGTGAACTCTACGACTTCCTCCGTACCCGTGAGGATGGACTTATCTTCATCAATGCCGACAATGAACACCTGATGGACCAGATTGGCGACGATGAAAATATTTGGATCACACCTTACTCCACCAGTCCTGACAATCAGTATACCTGTATCAGCGGTGAGGTCATAGAGTGCAACCCCTTCCTGAAGTTCCGCTGGCGCGAGCCACTGATGACACTCGAGGAAGAAGGTCGCAGCACCAAGTGGCACAAAGTACAGACGCATCTGATTGGCGCCTACAATATCGACAATCTCTTGGCCGCCATCTCCGTGGGTATCAACTTCGGTGTGGACCGCAAGAAGATATGTGCTGCCTTGGAGGCGTATGTGCCTTCAAATAACCGTAGTCAGATGACCGTCACAGAGAAGAACCACCTCATTGTTGATGCCTACAATGCCAACCCCACCTCCATGCAAGCAGCCTTGGAGAACTTCAGCCTGATTCAGGCAGTCCGGAAGATGGCTATCCTCGGACAGATGGGTGAACTGGGCACGGAGAGTGACAAAGAGCACCGTAAGATGGTGAGTTATCTGGAACAGGCTGGCTATGACGAGGTGTGGCTCGTGGGCGACAATTTCAAGGATATCGACTGCCCTTTCAAAAAGTTCCACGATGTGGAAGAGGTCAAGGCTGCTATCCGGGAGCATTGTCCTGAGGGTTTCTATATCCTCATCAAGGGCAGCAACAGCAATAAACTGTTCCAACTGCCTGAGTTGCTGTAATTCTTAATTATTTAGACACATTAGATATTTATATATAATCGAGCGGAAGGGATGAAAAGGATTGGATTGCTGATGCTATTGGTGTTGTTGGTGCCTGTGGTGCTGACAGCAAACCCTGTGAGTAAGGAAGAGGCCCGTCAGAAGGCGTTGTCGTTTATCAGCAAGCGCAGGCCAGCGATGGCACGAGGCGCACAATTGGAACAGAACCTGAAGGTAGAGTTGAGCAACGAGAACTATCATGTGTTCAACCTGGGCCGTAACGACGGCTTCGTCATCGTAAGCGGCGACGACAGCGCAGACAACATCTTAGGCTATGCCGACAGCGGCACGTTTGATGCGGAGAACATGCCGGAGAACCTGAAGGCTTGGCTGGAGGGGTATGCCGAGCAGATAGCCCTGCTAAAGACAGGTGGCGCCGAGCCGACAAGGAGCAGGTCAACCACAAGAGGCAGCAGTTCGTGGACCAAGATCTCGCCGCTGTTGGAGTCGAAGTGGAATCAGGGTAATCCCTATAACCAGCAGGTTCCCACATGGTGGAATGGTACAAGATGCGTTACCGGCTGCGTAGCAACGGCCATGGCGCAGGTGATGTACTACTGGTATCAGAAAGAAAACTTCAAGGCGAAGTTAGAGAAGGATACACCTCAATATACGTGGTACAATGGTTCCCAAAACACTACTTTGGCTGCGCTGAATGCCACGGAGACCTTCGATTGGGCCAACATGACAAATGAGTATTCCAGCAGCAGCACAACAGCACAACAGAATGCCGTAGCGGAACTGATGCATTACTGTGGGCGTTCAGTGAAAATGAAATATGGCCGGTCTGGCTATGGTGGCTCAAGCGCAACCCCCTCTTTAATAGCCCCTGCCCTGACCGATAACTTTGGCTACAAGTCGGCTCAATTCTTGCACCGTCACAGTTATTCGTATGAGGACTGGCAGACGGTGGTCTACACCGACCTGGCTGCGGGCAGACCTGTGCTCTATGGGGGAGGATCAAGAGGAGGCTTTCACCGGTTTGTCTGCGACGGCTACGACGAGGGTGACTACTTCCACTTCAACTGGGGCTGGGGAGGCAAGAGCGACGGCTACTACAAGATGGAACTATGCAATCCGAAGGATCAGGGCATCGGCGGCAGTTCAACGCCCGACGGATACAGACTTCTGCAGACAATCGTTTGCTGTGTCCATCCTACCAAGACCATTTCCCTGCCCATCCAGCCGATGACGAGCGGTTCGAGTGATAATATATCTGTTACAAGCGTCTTTCTGCCAACGTTGACCGAACTTGAAGATGCCAGTATCTTGGTTACCTTTCAAAATAGAAGTAAAACAGAGAGTTATCAAAAAAGCATTATCATCTATATCGGAGGTACTGACGGAAGTAATAGAGTGGGCGGAGGAATCATACAGATGGATCCCAACAGCAACAAATCGCAACAATTCCCAATTACTGTGCGCGCCAATTACACTGGAAACTATACTTTATACATCTACGCAGAAGAATATGGAGTTAATGATAAATTGCTTCACTCCGAGATTGTCACTATTAATAAGGCATTTCCGAATCTGACAGGAACAGTGAAGATTAGAAATGACAAAGTGGAAGTTGGGTCAGTATTAACCTATTCTACCAGTGACACACCTTCAGGAAAAGCCCTTATATGGAGTCAACGGTGGCAGGTAAGCAATGACGGTACTGACCGCTGGGAGGATATCTCAGAAGCCACTTATCCTACCTATACACCAACAATGGATGACTTGGGCAAATATATTCGTTTAGTATTGAAGGCAGCAGACTTTCACGGCACGCTGATCAGTTCGCCCAAACTGTGCGAGCCGCCGACACTCAAAGGCACGGTGACCTATAACAACGCCCAGCCATCACCCTCAAGCCCTATCGCTTACGTGCTCAGCGGCAAGGTGAAGGAGACAGAGGAAGAGGATGCTAGCCTGATCAAGGCACAATGGCAGTATAGCGACAACGGCAAGGACGGTTGGACGAACTTGGCAGGCAAGACCGGCAACCCTTATTGGCTGAAAGCGGAGGATGTGGGCAAGTACTTCCGTGTGATGATTATGGCAACAGGCTTTGACGGTGCCCTCTACGGTCCCGCCCGGCAATGTGTCAAGTGGAACTGCGTGAAGGAAGTCGTGACGCCTGAGATAGAGGTTTCCACAGCCTACAACCAGATACAGGTGAAAAACCCGCAGACGATGCAGGAATACCTCATCCTGAATTATAAGAAGGATGTCAAGAACCTGACGGAAAGCGACTGGGCTGCAGCCAAGCGTTTCGGCCCTGACGATACCTTCCTATTCATGGGTGGCACAGAGAACAGTGTCAACTATGTATATACCCGTGTCAAGGAGACCGAAACAATGTATGCCGGAACAGATGTACGCATGGCCAAGATCTACTTCGGTGAGACCGTTTACCTGCAAGAGTTTTCTTTGACACCGAGGAAGGCCATCAAGAGCGGTTCAAGTATTATCACTGAGAAGATGGAGCAAGGCAGCGACGGCTACTACGTAAAACTAGGCGATGTGATACAGATCGAGGTTACACCAGTTCCCGCCAACGCCACAAACTTCGACGGCATTTTAGGCAGCAAATGGATCAACAACTCGAAGGACGGCGATTTCTTTACTAACATTGAATGCTATATTCCTGTCAATTCCACTTCTTCTTACAAGAAGGTGTATTTTAAGCCCAAGAAGCAAGCCAACAATGTAGAAGTTATTGCTGAGCACACCATGGGCTACAACCAAATCGCCCGCGATGCATTTACCTTGAATGTGGGCGATGCCTCAGGCAACTACCTGATCGACCACCTAGGGTTGGCTGTGGATGTCAACAAACACGATGCCCTCAAGGATATCGAACTGATGAACATCCATCCGGTCAAAGCCTCACTCGACGATGTGACCATCCAGTTGTCAAGCGGCACAGGTACGGCTCCAGTGGTAACGCTCAACAAAGATGAGCACACCATCGACGTGGATGCCACCGACGCCACAAAGGGATACTTCAATTTCGACTTCTATCAGGGTAGCCGAAAGATCGACGGTGGACTGACGGTCAATGTGACCACACCGCCCGTGGAGGAGATGAAAGTGCAGCCCAGCGAGTTATGGCTCGACTGCGGCGAGTCGCAGCAAATCACGGCCTTCATCTTCCCCGCAGAGGCTGAGGAGGAGATCACTTGGGAGTCGAGCGACGAGAGCGTAGCCACCGTATCGGCCGATGGTGTGGTGACAATGGCAGCCAATGCCGACATCGGGGCTACTGCCACCATCACGGCCAAGGCTGGCGACAAGTCGGCTACGTGTAAGATTACCGTCCCCGGCGAGAAATACGATCTCTATCTGGCCGGCACACAAGTGACCACCCGCAACAAGGACAAACTGGCTGAACTGGTGGCAGCGACAAGCGAGGCATCGATGGAGCAGTTTAACACGGGCAAGATGGAGATCGACTTCGACGGCACCACACTGAGACTGAAGGATACCGTCATCGACACAGGCGACAAAGAGGCACAAGGCATGACGCTGGGCATCAACGGTATGACGCTGATGGTGGAGGGCAACTGCATCGTGAAGAGTAAAGATTACAACGGACTGAAGGTAGCCAACAATGCCACCATCACCGGCGACGGCAGCCTCAGGCTTGAGGGCGGTCATAGCGGTATCACTTTCAGTAACCCTAGCAAAGATAACATCATGACGCTGACGCTCGATTACGCGAAGGTGGAAGCACTGGGCAGTTCACTGTCTATTGACGGCGGTCTGAACCCCGATTACACGAATATACTTAAAGTGAACCACTCTGAACTGACGGCAACAGGAAAGATTTTCTTCGCCAGCGGTGACATCCTGCTCGACGAGAGTTACTACGTAGAGCCGCTAGAGCCCTACTTCCGCTACAACGGCGACCTCATGGACGGCGAACAGGTGGCCACTGGTCTGAAGATCCTGCCTTACGACAAGGGCGACGTGAACTTAGATGGAAAGGTGAACATCGCGGACGTAGTGATGACGGCCAGATACTGCAGAGGAGAGAATCCCGCCGGCTTCATGTTCAAGGCTGCAGACATCAACGAGGATGGCAAGGTGGATGTAAAGGACGTGAAACTCATCGTCGACATCATCATGGGCACATACGTTCCACCGATGCCGCTCCAATGGTCCGAACTGCATTAATTGGTTTGGATAATCAGGAAGTTTGAGACACCCCAGAACTTGGCTACGTTAGTAATGTGCAGCGTCGTATTGGAGCCGTCTTTCTCCAATGAATAGGAATCGGCAGGCATCGGCGACAGCACTGTCGGATTCTTCGAAGGAATGGATATCGTTGTCACCTGACGGGTATCAACGGTCTGGAACTGGCTACGGTCCACCTTTGAGTAATCCACTTTTGATTTCTTAAGGAAACCTCCAGAAAGCAATCCCATTTCTTTCAGTTCTTTTTTAGTGGCAATCTTAATGAAACCTTCGTTTAGAGCCTGATCCTGAGCAAGCATAACCTCTTCCTGCTGGGCTATCTGAGCCTGTTGGTCTTCTGTCTGTCGCGTCAGCATGCCAACATGGGCCGTCAACTGATCTATAGAGTAGTTACTCTGCTCCAATTGTACCAGCAAATCACTGATCTGCATATCTTTCTGTTCAATCTGCTGTTTCAGGGCAGCAATCACCGACTGAAGTTTCTTCACATTACCTTGCCCATTGGCAAGTTCCTTCTCCAATTGGGTGATACGTTCACGCTGCTGTTGCAGGGTTTCCTTCAACTGATGCAATCCACGCTTCATCTGCTCACGACTGGGAGTAGGACCTTCCGGATTACGAGTCAACAAAGAGTTCTCCTGAATCGCAATACTATCAAGGCCATCACTGATGACAGTAAGGAACTCGTTGAGTTGACTATAATCATTGTCACGCTGCTGCAATGCCGTCTGCAATGAATCCACCTGCTGCTGCAACTGGTCAGCCTTATTACCACATCCTGCCACAACCATCAATGCAATGGCTGTCACACAAAGAATGATTACTTTCTTCATATTTCTCTTCTTATTATTAGAAATTTCGTTTGCCCCACGATTTCTTCGGTTGACTGGCAGGTTCCTGCGAAACATTTGCAGGAGCGGCAGGCTGAGACATACCACCACCTGCGTTCGCCATCACACCATTGGTCTGGGCTTGTGTCATTAGTAATTTGTATTTTATCATCACATTCGACTGACAATGGACTTCACCTGTGGGAGCATTATCAAAGTCGCCAACCAGTTCAATATCACCAGTAAAATTCTTATATGCAGGATACTTACCCGTGAAAAAACCTTTTAGCCACAGATTGGTTTCTATATCCAACGTAGCAATGGGAATACCGTCATTGATGCCCTCAACACCATCGTATAGTAACTTACGCAGTACTGCCATCTTGGAGTTTTCCAGGGCATCTTTCTTATTGTCGGCAAATCCCTCTGAACTAAAGACAGCCAAGGTTCCCTCTATGGCCAATAGTTCGACTTTTTCCCTACTGTTCTGTGCACCTGCCGACAATAATGACAACAGGCACAGAACAGATAATATCATATAACGCGTGTTCATAACTTATTTAAACAGGCCACCCAATCCCAAGGCATCCTTGGTAGCACGACTGACTACAGTCATCGTGACACCACCTTCGAAATTCTTTTTGATTTCTTCACCGCCATTCTTGACATCACAAAGGGTCAACGTAGGACTCATCACCTCTTTGGCCTTCACCTCACCTATCTTCTTCTCAACATCCTCTCCGGCAATCTTCACATTTGCGAAAACCTCAAAGATCTGTCCCTTTGTAATACCTGCGGCACTTCCTATTGAAATATAGCAAGTCTTGACAGCCCCCTTCTTCTCGTCGATTTGATCAAGTGCCTTGATGATGGCCTCAACTTTAAATTTGTCATCAACAAACTTAGCCATTCGTTTCCTTGCCTGTTCAATGGCTTTCAAAACAGACTCATCAGCAGTGGAGCCACTATACCAAGAGTCTTTATAAGTATCCGACGACTTGGTGAGTCCCGTTTCTGTATCAATAATTGTCAGTGTATAGTTAATCTCCGCAATGTACGACTTGCCATCAGAGTGTTTCTTCTGGTCAATAGAATTTAAAGTCCCCTCAATCAAGTACTCTACCTCCTGACTCTTAAGAGCCTTCAACAATTCCGACTTATCTGTCGGGAGGTTACCCATCGTGGTAACATCTTTCAAATCCAGACGTTTCTTGGCAATGATACCCTGCATAATCTCATTACGAAGATTCTTCACTGTAATGTCACTCATTGAAGAATTGTTCTTGAAATTATCAATACAAACAACCGTCTTCTCTTGTGCAGTTGCAACAAGCGTCATCAAAAGCATTGATGCTAATACAAATAGTTTCTTCATTTTTTTAAGTTTTAGATAATTATATTATTTGGACTATAGATCATGAACTAAACGGAGTCCCACCATTGGAGAGGTATTTTGCGGTTTCAGATGTCCCCTTTGACTGATGCGTTGCCTGGAGGACAATCTCGTGTTTGCGCCACCTCTGACCACACGCTGAAATCCCATACTAGGACCTTTCGGATTGCTTTGATTCATCTGAGCGTAACGGGCATAGTAGTCGTTGCACCATTCATCTACACTACCTGTCAAGTCCGTGAGTCCACTCGCCGGATAATTACTGCCACAAATGGCAGCATATTCCCATTCTGCCTCAGTAGGCAAACGGAATTGGGTGCCACACATACTATTCAGTTTCCGGAGGAACTCTTGGCAATCATCCCACGACACATTCTCTACGGGTTTGTCTGCTCCCTTGTTGGCTGATGGATTGCTTCCCATGACAGCCTCCCACAAAGACTGCTTGACCTCCGTTTTTCCTATGGCGAACGCCTTCAACGCCACCTGATGAACGGGCATATTCATGCTAAAAGTACTGAACTCGCTGTTTAGGTCCTTCGATCCCATCATAAATGAACCCTCGTCTATGCGTACCATCTCCACGGTTACGCCAGCAAGTGAGAAAGCACCTCCCGCCGACATATCCAATGTAGCCTGTTGCTTGGGGGGAGCAGTGGCGGCAACACTTTCCACATTCGTCTTTGGCTGATTGACAGATGCCAAAGTTTTGGGAAAATTGACATATTTGGTGGCAGCATTTTCAGTCAGTTTCCAATTGCGCCAGTCATTATTACCCGCTCCAGCCACCAAGGAGGGTGTCTGACTCTTCTCGTTTTCTCTCAGGGCTGCCTCTGAGACATGCTGTGTGACATAATCACTCAGTTCGCCCAACGTTACTCCTCCACCTGTTTTCTGAAGTTCTTCCAACAAAAAATAGGTGAACATTCCATGTTCTGTAGATTTCAACGGATGGGCCGTTTCATTGCCTTGTGCTGCTGAGAACACAACCAACTTGTCTGATACTGGTGGCGTATCCTTTGCTTTGATGGCGACACCACGTGAAGACTTCATCATACCTCCATCACGCTTGGCTCCACTAAAACAGGCGTCGAGTAACACCAGAGTTGCCTTCGAAGGCATGTTTCCCAATTGCCGATAGAGGTCTTCAGTACTCATTCCAGTGCTGGGGTCTGTACTGAATCCATCTATTGGCAACAGATACGCCTTTTTCGAATCCTCGTCAGGCATACCGTGACCACTATAATAGAGGATAGCCCGTCCCTCACCTTGTTTCATCTTCATGAAACTTTCCATCAACGATAGATTTCGTTTCATAACACCCATCGTGGCATCTGGCACAAACTTAATGTTGCTTCTACTGATGCCTAATGTCTTCTCACAATAGAGTGCAAACGTCCGACCATCGTTGAGGGCAAATGGAACCTTTTCTTCGAACTGGTAGTTTTCGTTAGAAATAATGACAACGTACGTATTGGGGTCTTCAAGGTCGTTCACAGCCACATGTGTGTCAATATTACTGTCTTGAGCCCAACAGTAAACGGGGAAGAGAGCCGCCATTGCCAAAAAGATAGATTTTACAATTTTCATTGCCCTAATTATATAGTCTTGGTTCTGCTTGCAAAGGTAAAAATAAAAACTGAAACAAAAAAGGAAAAAACAGAAAAAATGATATAATCGAAAAAAATTACCTAAAAATTTTGTGCTTTCAGCATTTTGGGCTACCTTTGCAAAAGATAATAAAATGAAAAAGAATAGGATTGCTGTCCATATCATTATGCTGACCGCACTGCTGATGGCAGGATGTCAGACAGACAAAAGTCAGAAAATGCTAGAAGAAGGTAATGCCGTCTATTATTGGCGCACGGACCTTCGGCTCGACTCCACAGAACAGGCTTTTCTTGCGCAGTATCATATTAATAAGGTGTACTGCCGTTATTTTGACGTGGTAATGAGCGAGTCGGGTGAACCCAAGCCTAATGCCACCATCACCTTCTCTGACACCCTGCCTGACAGCATCGAGATCATCCCCACTGTCTATATCACTGAGGACTGCATGCACCAGAAGCATGATGGTCTGGCAGAGAAACTCGTCAAGCGCATTCTCCAGATGAATGAGACGAATAATATCAGGAATGTTCATGAAATCCAGATTGACTGCGACTACACCTCGAAGAGCCGCAAGATCTACTACGAATTCCTCAAAGAAGTAAGTGCCTCCTGGAACCTAGGAGAACCTAGGAAAAACCTAGGATATCCTAGGAGAGACCTTGAAAAGCCCAGAATCTCTACCACCATCCGCCTGCACCAACTGGCGATGGAAGCCCCGCCCGTGGATTACGGAGCGCTGATGATCTACAACACCGGCGACCCCAACAAATGGGAGCAGCGCAACCCTATCCTTGACTATCGCGATGTGTATCCCTACCTGAATCGGCTCGACCAATACCCCCTGCCACTGGCTGCCGCCTATCCTGTCTTCCACTGGGTCCGGGACATCTATGGCGTACGGGTGGAACATACCGTAGAGGCCGAAGAGATACTTAAAGTAAAGAAAGCGATGGAGAAAGAGCGCAAGGACCTCAGTCGTTCCATCATCACCTATCATTTAGACCAAGAAAACATTAACAGATATAAACCAGAAACCTATGAAGAGATTTATCATCATTAGTCTGATGACAGCCATGACGCTGCCAATGCTTGCCTGTGCCGGAGGTGGTACAGACAACTATTACCTGTTCAGCCCCTTCGTCGGCAACAATTTCAAGAGTCGCGTGGAGAAGATCTGCAACGACAACTGGAAGGCCTATCTCGGCTCAACAGAGGAATATTTTTGGTTCAATGCCGACGAAGTCATCAAGGCTGCCCAACAGAAGGGTGATGCCCTGATGGTCAGTTATATACAGAACCTTCAGAAATATCTTGACTGTGTCGACATCGAACAGCGCAAGCAATATGAGTGGGACTATCCCACGAAGGAAGACCTCGACGGTCAGAAGCGTACCTTGCAAGTCGTTCGCACATACGCCCTTGGCAAGACCAAGACCAAGTTGCGCTCCCAGCACGCCCTGCTCTATATGCGCTGTAACATGATACTGGGACAGCACCAAGAGAACATCACCTACTGGGAACAGACCGCCAGCGAGTTTATTGAGACGGTCTATAAGGATATGATGAAAAACATCTATGCTGGTGCCCTCTACAAGACAGGTCGTGAGGCCGAGGCTGCCGAACTCTTTGCGGAGATGGACGACGAGGAGAGTCTGATGACACAGTTCTACAAGAAGCGCTCCTACCTCGCCATCAGCCAGTTCTATAAGCAGAACCCTACCTCGAAGGCTCTGCCCT
Organism: Prevotella sp.; assembly: GCA_017618275.1. Lineage (GTDB taxonomy): Bacteria > Bacteroidota > Bacteroidia > Bacteroidales > Bacteroidaceae > Prevotella. The sequence continues at coordinate 63,254 of JAFZUS010000028.1, read as the reverse complement.
GGTTGCTGAAGGATTTCGTGAACAATGCTCAGGAGGCTGCCGATGCTGTCGAGGGCGGTGGAGGTTCCATCGGTAAGCAGTTCATCCGCGACATCAACCAACAGGAGTCCTGGCAGATGCAGCAGTTCTGTGAGATGGTGGTTCGCGAGGGCAAGACCGACTGTCCCGTCATGTGGAAGAGTGCCAAGGCCTGGTTGGAGTTCCTCGCCGGCAACAAGAAGGAAGCCGCCAACGACATCCTCGAAGCCGTCAAACTCGATGGTACGGCCCGTATGAAAGACAACGCTCACGTGCTGATGCTCTATATTACTGCCGCCCAGGCCAAGCCCAGCGAGGCTCTCGATGACTACATCGCCGACGAACTCGTCTGGCTTAGGGAAAAGCAGAAAGAATCCGTGAACGACGATTTCTTCGATGATGTCGAGGTCAGGCTCACCAACAAAGTGCTCGTGCCGCATTACAGATCCAACCCCATACGTCTTACTGCCATCTGCCGTGCCCTCAAAAGCGGAGGCAGCGGCTTCGACCTCGATACCCTCAATGTGGGCAGTACCGAGAAATACCTCTTCTACACCAACACCCCAGGCAACAACAAACTCGACAAATACCTGAAGGCCAACCTCCACGAAAACGACACCGTGCTCTCCGAACTTATCGGCACGAAGTACATGCGTCTCTGTCAGTGGGACAAAGCCATCCAATGGCTGAAGGATATCCCCATCTCTTTTTATAACAACCACTACGGAAGCGAATACCGTTACTATTCCATCGTCCGCCACTATGACGTGGAGCCATGGATGAAGCGCCAGTGGGTGAACACCAATGAACTCTGGGAGAAAGACCTAAAGTGGTGGAAGCACATCAAACTCGACTTCTGTAAAGAGATGCAGATGATGGAAGGTTCACTCAATCTCCTGAAAGGCAAAGCATACGACCAGCGTTGCTATAACCTCGCCGTCTACTATGCCCAGGCCAGTATCCACGGCGACTGCTGGTGGCTGTTGCACAGCGCCAAAGGTATCTACGACAATGTGAGTGTCAATGAGGTCGACTTTGACAAAAAGGCCTTAGAGATGCTTCAGAAAGTAGCCACGTCATCCGATCCAGCCCTGAAGCGCAAGGCCCTCTTCGCCATGGGCTACCGTGAACTCTACGGCGTTGTATTCTATGGCGAAATCAACAAGAACCTGTGGACTGACAAAGTATGGGATTCTGATAAGGCTGATTATGTAAATAAATACAATCCGAGTGCCCCGCAGTACCGTGCCTATCAGGCCCTCTACGAACTGACAGGTGACCAGCCGGAGGAAGACTATATCCGCAAATGTGATGAGTACGATCAGTTCCGCAAATACTACCGTCAGCATCGTTAAAAAACGTCAACGTGTAGTAAATTATCAACTCTCAACTCTCAACTCTCAACTAAAATTCGTACCTTTGCAGCCGCTAAAAGCCAATTGCGCTTCATTACTGAAGCAATTGCGGGATGTAGCGCAGTTGGTAGCGCACTACGTTCGGGACGTAGGGGTCGGGCGTTCGAGTCGCCTCATCCCGACAACAGCAAGAGGCTTTTAGCAAGAAGTGGTTGCCAAATGGCAACCACTTCTTTTATTATTTGGTGGCAAGTCCCTTGCCCTCCGGGTCTCGCTTGAGTTCTTCGATCATCTCGTCAATCTTGCGGAGTTCACGAGGGATGCGGATGTTCTGCGGACAATGGGGCTCGCACTGACCACACTGGATGCAGTGGTCTGGCTGACGGTCCCTTGGCACGGCACGATCCAGTGAAATCAGGTACTGGCGACGGTGCTTGCGATACTCTGAATCGCCCACCCCCATCGGCAACGAGCCCTCGTTCTTGCACTTGTTATAATGCACGAAGATGGCGGGAATGTCAATACCGTAGGGACAGGGCATACAGTACTTACAGTCATTACAAGGAATATTCTCCAAACGCACAATCCTGTGGGCAATATCACCGTCGAGATAGCGCATCTCCTCCTCCGTGAGTGGTGTTAGCGGACAATAAGAAAGCAGATTATCCTTCAGATGCTCCATATAAGTCATACCACTGAGTACGGTGAGTACCCCTTCCGGTGTTCCCGCATAGCGGAAGGCCCATGAGGCGACACTGCGCTCCGGAGCCTTACTCTTCAGTTCGGTCATCAGGTACTGGGGCAAATTGGTCAGACGACCTCCGAGCAATGGTTCCATGATGACAGCAGGAATACCACGTTTCTGAAGTTCGGCATAGAGATAACTGGCATCCACGTTACGGTCGTTGATCTCATTGGCATAGTCCCAGTCAAGATAGTTGAGTTCTATCTGCACAAAGTCCCAGTGATACTTGTCCTGCATGGCAAGCACCTCGTCGAACACGCTCTGATAGCCATGGAAAGAGAAACCGAGGTTACGGATGCGACCTGCCTCACGCTCTTTCAACAGGAAATCCATGATGCCATTATCCACATAGCGACCATTGAACTCATCCATACCACCACCCACGGCATGCAGCAGATAGTAGTCGATATAGTCGACCTGCAGTTCTTTCATCGAGTTGAGGTACATCTCCTTCGATTTCTCAAACGTCCAGTAGTCACGGTTGAAGTTGGAGAGTTTCGTGGCAATGAAATACTCGCTGCGCTTATGACGACTGAGAGCGACACCCGTACAGTGTTCCGACTTTCCCTGACAATACACAGGCGACGTGTCGATATAGTTCAGGCCATGCTCCAGGGCATAGTCAATCTGTCTGTTGATCATCTCCTGATCGAACTCGTCAGAATTGTCCACCTTCGTCGGCAGACGCATCATACCATAGCCTAAGAGCGAAACCTTCTCCTTGGTCTTGGGATTCTCGCGATAGGTCATCTGACCAACAGGCGGTTCCACCTGGTTCTTATATTCTTCTGCTGCCTGTTCTCCGGCCTTGTTGACTTCCTTACAACCTGCCAACATGGCGGCAGTACCCACTGCTCCGGCTCCAAACACCTTCAGGAACCCACGACGGGACAGAGACCCCCTTCCGACCTCCCCCAAGGGGGAGGAGTGATATGCTTTACTATTATCTTTCTTGTTCATAATTGATATCTGTTTTATGATGTAATTATTCCCCTCCCTTGGGAGGGGTTAGGGGTAGGTCTCTTATATCTTCTTGTGCACTTCGTGCCCCTCGACATAGATGGCCGAGAAGGGACGCGACGGACAGACATACTCACAGGCACCACAACCGATGCAGGCAGCCTCATTGATGGCGGGCACCGACGGCGATTCCTCATCGTTCTCGTCGAGCATCACCATCTCAATGGCTCCGGAGGGACAGTGACGGGCACAGTTGCCGCACTCCACACCATCGGTGACTGCCACACAGTTTTTCTTGATAAAGACGGCATGACCAATCTGTATCGAGGTTTTCTCGTCCTGATCAATCAGATGAAAAGCCCCTGCAGGACAGACCTCCGAGCAACGCGTACACTCCGGACGGCAGTAGCCATGCTCATACGACATCTCTGGCAGCATCAGGTGCATCAGGTCGGTTGAGGGACGAAGCACGCCATTGGGACACTCCGAGACACAGAGTTGACAACCTGTGCAATGTCTGGCAAAGTGCCAATGAGAGAGAGAGCCCGGAGGTGTGAGTGGCGTCTGACGCTTAGGGGCTACCTTGTCCTCAATCTCTGCCAGGCCACCATCCATCAGTTTCTCTTTCTTCTGCGCCAGTGCAGCGGTAGAGACGAGAGCCGATGCTATGAGGAAGGAGCGCTTCGAAGCATCGACTGACTTATTCTTTTTCGCCGATGGCGAAAAAGAATAAGACAGCGCCCCGAACTTACACTTATCGATGCAATTGCCACAGGCCACGCAACGACTATAGTCGACGGTATGCGTCTTATAGTCGATACAAGCCGCCTTACAGTTCCTTGAACACATCGAACAGTTCTTGCACTTCTCCTCATTGAAACGGATCTTCAGCCACGAGAAACGGGCAAAGAACGAGAGAATGGTACCAACGGGACAGACGGTATTGCAATAAGTTCGTCCTCCGCGCCAAGCCAATACGAAGAGAACCGCCAATGTCACGGCAGCGATGACAAACACAGGCATCGAACGCATCCACGTATCGACGCTATAAAAAGCATAACTGTCGGCCCGCTCTGCCAACGTCGCCAATATGTTGTTTCCGAACTTCCACACTGGTTGGAAGATCATCGTGGCGATACGGCCATAGGCGCTATATGGTGCCAACAACTGAAAGAGCGAACCTACGCCAGTCACCACAGCAATGACGAATACCACAAAAACCGGATAGCGCAACCAGCGCACCTCCTTGCTATAACTGTATTTGTTCTTCTTCCTGCGAATCCTCGCCAAGACATCTTGCAGGACACCCAGCGGACAGATGACGGAACAGTAGATGCGTCCGAAGACGAGCGTCAGCAACAGAAGTGCCACGACGACCACCACATTGAGTGCCATCACAGCAGGCAGGAACTGAATCTTGGCCATCCACGAGAGCCAGTGATGCAGTGTCCCCGTGAAGTCGAGGAAGAGCAGGGTGATCAATACAAAGAACACCGCTGCAAGGATTGTTCTGATTTTCTTTAGCATAAGTCTTTTTAATTAGTAATGAGTAATTAGTAATGAGTAATTATGATTACCCCTGCCATTCCTCATTTTATCCATTTTTATGTTACATTTCAAATAATTCATACTTACCTGTTATTACACTTTTCACCTGTCTTTAGAAGTAATCACAATTACTCATTACTAATTACTCATTATTTCTAACGATTAGAATGCTCACTTCGTAAAGGAGCCATATTGGCAGAGCCACGATAAAGAGCGTAAAGGCATCTGTCGTTGGGGTAATGATAGCCGACACTATCAGGATAGCCACAATGGCATGCTTCCGCCAGGTCTTCATCATCGAAGCATTGATCAGGCCCATCTTTCCCAGTAGCCAACTGACAACAGGCAGTTCAAAGACGATTCCCATCACGAGACTCATCATGATGAGCGTGTCCATATACGACTGCAGCGTCAGCATGTTCGCCACATCCTCGCTCACCTGATACGTTCCAAGAAACTTCACCGTCAACGGGAAGATCAAGAAGTAGTTCAGCAGCGTGCCCAGCATGAACATCAGGTAACCGCTCGTCACCAGAGCCGTGGCATATTTTCTCTCATTGTCATAGAGCGCAGGTGAGACGAAACGGAAGAGCAGAAAGATAATATAAGGTGAGGCTACCAACACACCCACATACATCGCCGTCTTCAGGTGAACCATAAACTGCTCCGTCAATCCCGTGTTCATCAGGTGGATGCTGAACGGCTCCACACCCATCAGCCTGAAAGTGATGAAATCACTCGTACGAGGCGCCAGTACCACGGCAAACAACTGTTCCTTCAGACAGAAAGCCACCGCACCAGCCAACACCGTGATGACAAGGCTACGGATGATGACAGAGCGCAGTTCATCAAGGTGATCCCAAAAGGTCATAACCTCTCGGTCCTGTTGGAGGGGATTTGCCTTCCCCAACCCTTTACTCATCCTTTTTCTCTTCGTCCTTCGTGATATCCGTCACCTCATTCATTCCCTCCTTGAAACTCTTCACACCTTTGCCAAGGCCCTTCATCAACTCAGGAATCTTCTTGCCACCGAAAAGCAACAAGACAATCAATGCGATAACCAGTATCTCTTGCATTCCAAGTCCAAACAACAACAATGATTCAAACATATCTGATTCGTTTCTAGTTTTGATTGCAAAAATACAAATAATCCCTAAAAACAACAAAAAATCTTCGAAATATTAACAAAATAATTCTATTACATTATTTTTTTCGTATATTTGCTCCCGATTCTAAACAAAAATACGAAAATGAAAAAATTGCTATTATCACTGCTTGCCCTGACTACGATGATTGGGACGGCAAATGCGCAGGAATCCATCTCCCTGCCTCAGCCAGAAGTACAGAAACTCTCCATGTCGCTTGGCGATGCCCTGAAGCAGCGTCGCTCCTACCGTGACATGTCTGACAAAGACGTTGATCTCCAAACCGTCTCCACCATCCTCTGGGCCGCCTGCGGTATCAGCGATCCCGCCACAGGCAAGATCACGGCTCCCTCGGCTATCAATATGCAGGACATCAAGGTGTTTGTATGTTCACAGTATGGTGTCTGCCGCTATATGCCTAAAGAAAACACGTTGGTTCCCGTTACGATGACAGACATCCGTTCCAGTCTCGCAGCAGGACAGGACTTTGCAAAGACAGCCCCAGTGTCGCTACTCCTCGTCAGCACAAAGGACAATGAACGGATGGACAACAACCGCTATGGCGGCGTGGATGCCGGCTATGTGTCGCAGAACATCTATCTGGCCTGCACTGCTCTCGGCCTGCACACCGTGGCTCGCGCCATGATGGACAAAGATGCCATCAAGAAAGAGTTGAACCTTGCCGACACCAGCATCATCCTGCTGAACCATCCTATCGGCTTCGGGAAATAAAGTCAGATTAGTACTTTTATCACTTCCTTATCTGCTGGCAGCCAATCCACGCTGTCCAGGTGGTCTTTGCTGAGCCATCGCGCAGCCTTATGCTCCTTCAGCGTGAGACTTCCACTCTCGATGTGACACCAGAAGCAATGCATCTTGAGATGAAAGGCTGCGGTTGAGCGAGAGGAGGCCAAAGCTTGCTTTGAGACTTCCGAGCGTGAGCAGGCTCGGCCATTGGCCAACTTGGGATAGTCATAATCCACCGTCTGCACCAACCGCTCAACGACGATTCTCGTTTCCAGTTCCTCCCATATCTCACGCCTCAGAGCCTCCTCAGGACTTTCCCCTGGTTCCATCTTCCCCCCAGGAAACTCCCAACCATCCTTCATATCGCCATATCCCCGTTGCGTGGCGAAGATACGACCCTCATCATCGTGGATAATCGCTGCAACAACTTCTATCTGTTTCATTCCTCCGCAAAAAAAAACCGAGATAATCGGTGAAATCTGTTGCTTTTTATTTTAATATAAAAAACCAATCATCAATAAATTCTGGGTGACTTTCAGACCGTATATTGTTCACAATAAGTATTTTTATGTTTCTCTCTATCAACTGTTGTGTTTCTTTCTTTTCACGTGGGGTATCACCATAGTAATAAACAACATCGACATGATCTCTAATGAGTTTGTATTCCTCGGCATCGCACAATAAATCCATTATTTTGAATTTGTCTGTTGTTTGGCATCTTATTATGGTATAGTTCCACCTCATATTTTAGTATCCGATTAGTAAAATTCCTTTTAACGGAAGTTTAAGACGATTTGAGATATACAGAGTCTCAAGAAAGGTCTTTACTTCTTGGTAATCTTTGCTAACAACTCCTCCGCCAGAATATTCATTTAATACTGCAACAACAAGATATTCCACGTCAAACATCATGCAGGCTTGGAAAATATCCTTGAGGAACTGATTGTTTCTAACAGCGCGTCCAGCCTCAACTTCGATGACAATATTATGTTCCCTATTAAAAGCATCTGCATAAAACGATTTGTCAATAGCGTTGTTCTCTCCAAAAAGTACGGGAACATCTATTTTTTCATCTCGGCCTTTCCCCTTTTCAACGCTATAACCACAGGCCTCAAGGTGTGGGCGCAAAAGAGCAAGGACATCGTTTGAAACACGATGTGTACCATCTTCAAGTGTTATTTCTATCTTCTTAAAGCAATCTATGACCGCTTGAATCTCAGGTGTTACACCATGCGATCTTGGGAAAAACTGAAAGTTAATCATATTCTTTAATATGCTTTTAATATCTGCAAAGCAGATTTCATCTATAATAGATGTAGGTGCAAAAATACAAAGAATTTGGGAAATGAACAAGTTTTTGCCTAAAAGATTTGGAAGTTAAGTGAAAAACACCTATCTTTGCAGCGTGAAAGGAACCTATTTAGGGTAAGAGCCCCAGTTGGTCTGGCAAGCGACTTATTAAAATAGAAGCACTTTTAAACTCCGTTTAGGACAGGAGTCCCAGTTGCTCTGGCAAACGACCTGTTAAAACGGAGTACCCATGCAACTCCATTATATTAAGCATATTATACATCACATTTCCTTCCTTTCGGGAGTTTCTTGTTTTCTTTCAACATATCCTTCTCGTCTTTGGCTACACGACGCTCCACCTTCTTGATGTCTTCAGCAGGGGGTAGTTCTTCAGGTTTGATGCCACGCTGTCCCAACATGCCACGGACGCTGCGGTTGTTTTGAACATGTTCTGCCGTAATGCTCATTTCACCGTGAAGGTCTTTCTGCTCAACATTATAGTTGGTCATTTCTGTAGCAAGATTCTTAGCAGCAATAGTCAACGTTGGCAAACGGTCAGCCAAGGCACCGCTCTTAATTCCTAGGCGCAGTTTCATTTGCTCTGTGGTTAGACCTCCAAACAAGGCTTGATCACCTTTAGAGCGGATGCGCCCAAATCCTTTGTCATCAACTCCACGTTGGAAGATATTGCGACTTAGTTGTTTTTCTGATGCACGAAGACGCTCACGGGTATCAAGACGGGCAATCTCATTGAGTCGCTTTTCTATAAGTTCGGCTTTGCGGGTCTGCACAGCGAAATAACTCTGCGCAAAAGCAATCTCCTCCTTCTTTGGGTCACCATTCTGGGCTATCAGATAGCAGGCATAGCGGGTGAGCATAAAATCCTGAATATCACGTTGAGCACCCTTAGCCAAGGCTATCATTTTCGTGACCTCACGAAAATGATCATCAATGTTGATTCCCAGTGTCTTACACGATTCCATCGCACGACCAATAGCCACCACAAAGTTTTCCCAACGGGCATAGCCCAATTGTGGTTGAAGTTCACGGGCATACCATACTTCAATGCTGTTGCCTTCTTCATCCTTGATTTCTTTTACAATTAGATCGAAGGCTGTTTTATAGTGTTGTATCTTTTGGATATCCATATTACTATTGTTTGATTTTGCTTGCAAATTTATTACAAATTTGGGAAATGAGCAAGAAAAAAAGGAAATACTTGCAGATATCAGAAAAAGAGTATATCTTTGCTGCATGAATGGAACCTATTTAGGGTAAGAGCCCCAGTTGGTCTGGCAAGCGACTTATTAAAATAGCAACAACTTAACGGAATAAAGGCTTTAATTATCAAGGCAAGGGAGTTGAATATTGAGCGCGTGGCGGTTCAGGAAGATATAGGTGGTATTCAGAGCAATATAGTTCTTGCGCATATACCAGATACCCTTATGAGCACCCGCCTCGCCCCAAGAGTTCTTCACCAGATAGTACTCGTTGCCCTTCTGGTCCTTGGCCTTTCCATAGATCAGCATCACATGATCGTAGGTGGCGTCCCACGCATCAAACCGCTGTTGGCGCAGTTCCTGAGTTGGCGTGACATCCTCTTGTGCCAGCCCCTGACGATTGAATCCATTGCCACTCACGTCACCACCCCAGCAGACATTGTAACCCTTGTCAAGGGCAGTATCGATGATAATCATAAGAGAGTCGAGCGGCACGTTATAACTCAAACTGGGGCGCCACTTATAAGGTGCCTCAATGTAGAACGACGTGTAGAAAGGATGATGCGTGAAACTGGTGATGCTCACATAGTCGTCGAAGTCAAGACCAAGGCTCTCCGCAAAACTCTTTGGGGTATATTCCTTTCCCTCATAGACAAACAGTTCAGGGCATTTTCCCAGATAGGCATCGAGGATGGCCTGATAGCCTTCGAGCCACTGGCGCGAGAGTTTCTTCGCCTTGCTTTTGGCCACAGCCTCGATGTAGGGCGTAAGCACACTGAAAAATTCAGTGAAGTTTGCCAGTGAGTCACCCGTCAGCGTACCTGGCGCAGGCATCGCCTCCTCAGGACAGATACCATGCGTCTTCAGTACCGAGAGCACATCATCTGCTGAGCCACCCTCTGAGAAACGGCTGTCGCCATGCATCCTGACGTGATAGATGGCCTCATCCACATAGTTCTTATTCGCCACGAACATCTCACAGAGGTCGTAGGTGCGACCTGTCTTACGGAGTATCTCACCCTCGAAGAATCCCACCGTCGCGAAATCCCAACAGGTACCGCTACGGTTCTGGTTCTTTACTGAGGTGATGGGATTCTCCTTGATGATGGTGAATGTCAGGGAGTCCTGCTCCCCATCCGCTGCCTGAACAGCAAGCGGACTTAACGCCATCAGTATGAATGCTAAAAGATTCTTCATTGCTATATCTTATTTTGTTAATATTCCACGTAGGGGGTGAGGCGGGCGATGGTTTCTGGGGGGAAGTCTTTGGAGAGGCGGAGGTCCTGAAGACTCTTGAGGGGTCCATGTAGGCGACGGTAATCCGTGATAGCACGGGCCTGATAGAAATTGATGTAAGGGTGCTTTTTCAGGTCGTTGAGCGAGAGCGTGTTGACATTCAACTTATGGGGATGGGCGTTCTCAATGACCAGATAGTCCTTGGCATCCAGAGGAAAATTCTCGATTTCATCGAGTTGATCGATACTCACATAACCTCCCAGACGCTGTCCGTACTGCACCACTTTCCGTGCAAAATAAGACCCGATGCCTGGCACCATCTTCAGTTGGGTGGTGTCTGCCGTGTTCAGTACAATATGCTCACCAGCCTTGATCTTCGTCTGATAATGGGCCACCACAGAGTCATGCTCTACGTCAACCAAAGCCTTTCCTCGACTGAAGGCTGTGTCGCGATAAACCACCTTCGTGCGGACATAGACCGTTCTGTCGCGATAGGGTTGACGACGGAAGGAGTCACGATAGTTCTGCTTCGCAGGGACACTGTCAGCAGCCACGAGTGCATTCGACTCACTATTCTCGCCACCCGTCAGGAAGATAACGACGAGGGCAATGGCAATCACGCAGAGCAAGGTAAGAATCACCTTCCTATCCGACTTCCTCAAATAAAAAAACTCACTTAGTATTTTCATAGCATCAGGTAATCATAATTTCTAATTCCTAATTCCTAATTCCTAATTTATATGACTCCAAACTGATGCATCAGGATCAGGAAGATACAGACGGGTACGACATATCGGACACAGAACACGTAGATGCCAAACAATGACTTGCCCGTTGTCTCCCAGTTCGTAAACTCCTCACGCACCAGAGCCTTCGAGGCAAACCATCCCACGAGGATGCTCGTCAACAGGGCACCAGCAGGCAACATGATCTGAGCCGTCAGGTAGTCGCAGAAGTCCATGAGCGGTTTGCCAAACAACTGAATCTCAGACCTCCCCACCGACAGGGAACAGAATACGGCAATCACACTGCACACCACCGTCAGGATCCAGGCCGCATACGAGCGTTTCATCTTCAGTTCCTCATGGAAGAAAGCCGTCCCAATTTCGTGCATGGAGATGGTGGAAGTGAGGGCGGCGAACACCAACAGGGCATAGAACATGATGGAGATGACATAACCCAAGACAGGCATAAACGCAAACGCCTGTTGGAACACATTCGGCAGGGTGATGAAGATCAGCGAAGGACCACTGTCGGGTTGCACCCCTACGGAGAAAGCGGCAGGGAAGATCATCAGGCCCGCCAACAGCGCAATCAGAAAGTCCAACAAGGCAATCTGTGTGGCAGAAGCCAACAGACGGGTATGCTTCGAGAAATAACTGGCGTAGGTGCAGAGACAGGCCGTACCAAGACTCAGCGAGAAGAACGCCTGACCCAAGGCCTCGAGGAATACGCTGTTGGTGACCTTCGAGAAATCGGGCTTCAACAGGAACTCTATACCCTTCGATGCATTTGGCAACGAGCACGAAGCAATGACGATGACCAACAGCAGGACAAAGAGCAATGGCATCAGCAACTTCGAAGCCCGTTCGATGCCGTTCTGCACACCCCGTACGATGATGAAATGCGTGATCAGGATAAAGGCGATTCCCAAGACAGCCGGTTTCACGGGATCGCCCGAGAACGTCTGGAAGTACTGTTGCACATAACCCGTATCACCTTCCAGTCCACCGACGACAGACACTCCGAGGTACTGCAGGCACCAGCCCGCCACCACTGCATAGAAACCAAGGATAATCGTGGAGGTGATGACACCTAAGATACCCACCAAGCCCCAGCCTTTCCCTTTGGTGAAACTGGCATAGGCACGAAAAGCATTCGCCTGTGAGTGACGGCCCACGATAAACTCGCTGACCATCCCAGGGATACCCAACATCAGGATACAGCCTAAATAAATCAGGATAAAGGCTGCCCCGCCATTATGTCCCGTCATATACGGGAAGCGCCACACATTGCCCAGTCCCACGGCCGATCCCGCCGTCGCCAGCACAATGCCGAGCCTGCTTCCGAAACCACCCCTCTCACTCATATTTTTAATTAGGAATTAGAAATTAGGAATTAGAAATTATGATTACAATAGTCCTAATTGATGCAGGAAGATAAACAAGATACAGATCGGACAGACGTACTTCACTAGGAAGAGATAGACATGGAAGAAATGCTGCACCCGTAGCGTCCCGTAATTCGTAAACTCGTCACGCACCAACTTATGCGGCACGAACCAACCAATCAAGATACAAGTCAGAAAACCGACAACCGGTAGGAATATCTGACCTGTCACAAAGTCGAAGATGTCAAACAGAGATTTGCCCAAGACATGCATGAACTGTCCCGTAGGTCCGAGCGACAGAGAGCAGAAGGCTCCGATAATGCAGCAAGAGACGGTCACGATCAAGGCTGCCGACCTGCGCGTGATGTGACACTCTTCCTGGAAGAACGACGTGCTCACCTCATGGAGTGACATCAGGGAGGTCAATGCTGCCAACGACAAGAGCAGATAGAACAGCAGGGAGATGACATAGCCTAATACCGGCAGACTGCTAAAGGCCTGCTGGAAAACGTTTGGCAGGGTGATGAAGATCAGCGAGGGACCACTGTCAGGATTCACGCCTACCGAGAAGGCTGCCGGGAAAATCATCAGTCCTGCGAGGACAGCCACCACTGAGTCGATGACACCGATCTGGACGGCAGAAGTCGTCAGGTTAGTCTGTTTGGAGAAATAACTGGCGTAGGTACAGATGCAGCCCATGGCGATGCTCATCGAATAGAACGACTGTCCGAGAGCCCCTAGGAACACATCGCCGTTGATCATGTTCCAGTCTGGCTTAAACAGAAACTCAATGCCTTTGGAGGCATTCGGCAACAGACAAGCCGCCCCGACGATAATCAGTAATATAATAAATAAGGTGGGCATCAGCAGTTTCGAAGCCCGTTCAATGCCGTCGCGCACCCCATGTTCGATGATAAAATAGGTTGCCAAGAGCATCAGAAGCGTCCAGAAGATCGGCTTTACGGGGTCTTCGGAAAACTGTACGAAATAATCCTTGAAGTAGGTCGGGTCGCCGCTGTTCAGGTGTCCGAGCAGAGAGGCCCAGATATACTGGAGGCACCATCCCGACACCACAGCATAATAACCTGTGATGAGGAATCCTGTGAGCACACTCATATAACCGATGAGCGATAATGGATTCCTGCCTCCCACCTTACGATAGGCACGGGCAGTATTGGCCTGTGCATGACGTCCGATGATAAACTCGCTGATCATACAGGGAATGCCCAACAACAGCACGCACCCCATGTAGATCAGGATGAATACGGCTCCGCCATTCTGTCCCGTCATATAGGGGAAGCGCCATACATTGCCCAGTCCCACGGCTGAACCCGCCGTGGCCAGAATCACTCCGAGTTTACTTCCGAAATTCGCTCTTTCTAATTTAGCCATTTGCTCTTTTCTCTCAATATTTGCCTGCAAAATTACAAATAATTATGCATTATGCATTATGAATTGTGAATTATTTAGTACTTTTGCAGCCGAAATTGTAACAAAGATGAATTTAATCCGTCATTTCGTCAAGAAATATCCGTTGTCCTGCATCTGTATCGCCCTGATATGGATTTTGTCGCTGACTCCCATCTTCCCCCAAACCCCACTCGATAATGTCCGTTTCATCGACAAATGGGTCCATATCCTGATGTACGGCGGTACTTTCACCGTCGTCTGGCTGGAATACTATTTCAAGCACAAGACGTATGATTGGGAAAAACTGTTTTTCTGGGGCTGGCTAGGACCCATCCTCATGAGTGGTGTGTTGGAGTTATTGCAGGAATACTGCACCTTCGGTCATCGCAACGGCGACTTTCTCGACCTGGCCGCCAATGCCACGGGTGTCACCGTTGCGGCAGTAATTGGGATGATAGGAAAGAAAATAATGAATAATTAGTAATGAGTAATTACTCATTACTTCCATTTTGCAAATGGAAGTTTCCTCAGATGTGAGTTGTAGTAACGGCGATCGCCGGTGACTTCCTGACCGATGAAATCGGGTTTTTCATAGGCTTCGTCCTCTGCACCAAGTTCCACCTCGGCCATCACCAGTCCTTCGTTCTCGCCAAAGAACTCATCCACCTCAAAGGTATGACTACCGCTCTTCACGAGCCAACGGGTCTTGTCGATGATGCCCGGTTCACAGAGTTGCATCAGGTGTTCCGCCTCGTCGAGCGTGATCTCCTTCTCAAACTCATAGCGACTCAGTCCGCCGTTCTCCGAGGGGCCTTTGATGGTCAGGTATCCGCGTTCGTCACGGATGCGTACCCTGACGGTACGTCCGTGACTGCTGCAGATATAACCTTGTTGGATGTGGCTATGGCTATATGCCTGTTGCTTATAGCCTTCGCCTTTCACCAGGAATTTGCGTTCTATCTCCAGTCCGCTCATTAAGAAACGATAAAGACGGAATAGACCACAAACAAGAGGGCGAGTGCAATGAGCGCTGCGAAAATCCAGTTCACCACTTTCTTACCCTTGTCTTCTACTTTCTTCTGATAAGCCACCTTCTTACCGGTTGCCTTTGATGCTTTTGCAATCTGTGCCATAATACATTTTTTTAATTAGTAATGAGTAATTAGTAATGAGTAATTGTGATTACTCCTGCTGATTCCTCTTTACCGTTTTTGTTATACTTGTTAATAATTTGATGATTTCAACATTATCATTGATGATTGAATTATATTCTGTTTCTGACAGGTGTTCTGCCGCATATAGCCGAGCCAACCAAAACTTTGTTTCGTTAGCCTCTTTCAAGGCTATTGTCAATTTCGTCAAGAAGTCAGCCTTGCTTTGTGCATACTGACTCTCTGCAGTATTAGCTCCTACACTTGTTCCACTACGTAACACCTGTTTCAACAAGTCTGAATTACCCTCTTTCTTACGCAAAAGATATTTATACATTCTGACAATCCTATCGCTAAAATCTTCTGTTTTCTGTAGGATAACATTTTCGGGCCTTTTCAGCATAATCAGGTAATCACAATTTCTAATTTCTAATTCCTAATTACTAATTTTCCTCGTCAGAGGAAGGAAACTCCATGAGGTAGGCCTTGATGAAGTCATCGATCTTGCCGTTCATCACGGCATCGACATCGGTGGTTTGGTAGTTGGTGCGGTGATCCTTGACACGGCGGTCATCGAAGACGTAGGAACGTATCTGACTGCCCCACTCTATCTTCTTCTTTCCCGCCTCGATCTTCGCCTGTGCTTCTAGGCGCTTCTTCATCGCACGGTCGTAGAGTTGCGATTTCAGCAGTGTCATGGCGCGCTCCTTGTTCTTGGGCTGGTCACGTGTCTCCGTGTTCTCGATGAGGATTTCCTCCTCCTCGCCCGTATCGGGGTCGGTGTACCAGTAGCGCAGACGCACACCCGACTCCACCTTGTTGACATTCTGTCCACCTGCACCGCTGCTACGGAACGTGTCCCACGACAGTTTGGCGGGATCGACATACACCTCGATGGTGTCATCCACCAGCGGCGAGACGAACACAGAGGCAAAACTCGTCATACGCTTGCCCTGGGCATTAAACGGCGACACGCGCACCAGACGGTGGACACCGTTCTCCGATTTCAGATAACCGTAGGCATAGTCGCCTCCCTCTATCTGCATCGTCACACTCTTGATGCCCGCCTCATCACCGTCGAGCAGGTTGGAGACGGTCACCTTATAACCGTGTGCCTCCGCCCAACGCATATACATACGCATCAGCATCGAGGCCCAGTCCTGTGCTTCCGTACCACCGGCTCCGCTGTTGATCTTCAGCACGGCCTCCATCGGGTCCTCCTTCTGACGGAGCATATTCTTCAGTTCCAAGTCCTCGATGGCCTGAACGGCCTTGGCGTAGGTATCTTCCACCTCCTCCTCCGTCACCATCTCGTCCTTGTAGAAATCGAAGGCCAGTTGCAGTTCATCGGCCAGGGTACGTACCTCCTTATAGCCGTCGAGCCATTTCTTGATGCCCTTCACCTTCTTCATCTGTTCTTCGGCCCGTTTGCGGTCCTCCCAGAAGTCAGGAGCCTGCGTACGAAGATCCTCCTCCTCGTACTCCATCTGTTTCTTATCTATTTCGAGATACCGATGCAGCGCATCGGCACGCTCTAAAACATCTTTTAATTGATCGCTTGTTATCATTTTAATTAGTAATGAGTAATTAGTAATGAGTAATTGTGAATACTCTTGCTGTTCCTCATTCGCCACATTTCCTTTCTTATTACTATCTTAATCTCACTTTTTGGTTTGCATTCTCGCCTTTAGAACAAATCATAATTATTCATTACTCATTACTAATTACTCATTATTCCTCGTACATCTTATCTATCTCCCGCTTGTAGTTCTCGTTCAGCACACGACGCTTGATCTTCAGTGTGTTGGTGAGTTCGCCCCTCTCCATCGAGAAATGGTGTGGCAACAGCGTGAAGCGCTTGATCTGCTCATAGTGGGCTAACTGCTGCTGGAGCGTGTCGATACGTTCCTTCATCATCTCATTGATCTTCGGGTTGGCGCAAAGTTCCTCACGGTTCTCAAACGGGATTTTATGTTCGCGGGCATATTCCTCCAACAACGGATAGACCGGGATAATCAGCGCTGACACGAACTTCCGCTGGTCGGCGATGATGGCAATCTGGTCGATGAACTTATCCACCAGCAGTTTCGACTCAATCATCTGCGGGGCGATATATTTGCCGTTTGAAGTCTTATAGAGATCCTTGATGCGCTCCTTCAGGAAGAGTTCACCATTCTTCAGGTAGCCCGAGTCACCCGTCTTGAAGTAACCATCCTCCGTAAACGCCTCCCGCGTCAGGTCGTCGCGGTTGTAGTAGCCGATGGTGATGGTGGGACCTTTCAGCAGCACCTCACCCTCGTCGCTGATACGGATGTCGATGCCCTCGATGGGAATACCGACACCACCTACCGTAAAGGGCTCGCCCAAATGGTTACAACTTACCGTAGCCAACGATTCCGTCAGACCGTAGCCCACCACCATATTAATACCGATGGCATGCACAAACTCCTCCACTTGCGGGTTCACCGTGGCTCCTGCTGTGGGGAAGAAATGGGCATTCTCCAATCCCAACTCCTTACGGACCAGAGAGAAGACGGTCCTGTTGAGCATCTCGTATTGCAGATGCAGGGCCAGCGGCGGACGCTTCCCCTTCGAGAGATAGTCGATGTTATGCTTCTTGCCGATGTTCAGCGCATGCTGGAAGAGTTTCCGCTTCGGGGCACTTGCCTTCTCTATCTGTTCCAGAACGCCCATAAACACCTTCTCCCAGAAACGGGGTACAGACGACATGCAGGTGGGGTGCGTCTCCTTCATCGACTGCTGTACCTCCAGAGGATAGGTATTCACAATCAGTTTGGCACCCTCCGTCAGACAAAGGATCTTCCAACCCTTCTCGAAGATATGCGTAAACGGCAGGAAATTCAGTACGCGGTCGTTCTCCCCCACCGGCACACACTTATTATTGGCCTCCATAGCCGCATGATACTGTCCGCAAGTCAGGATGACACCCTTCGAGTCGCCAGTTGTGCCTGAGGTATAGAGGATATTCGCGATATCGTCCATCGAAGCCTGTTCCTGCAGTGCCTCCACCTCCGTCTGACGGGGCAGGTTCTCGCCCAGTTTCAGGAAGTCGTCGAAATACATCGCATTGGGGTCATGGGTAGAGATACGTACATTCTTGTCGAAGATGATGATCCGCTCTAAGGTCTGGCACATCGACACCACACGACGGGCCTTGTCGTACTGTTCCTGTTCACCGACGAAGAGGAACCGTATCTTCGCGTCGCTGACCATGAACTGTATCTGTTGCTCCGAACTGGTGGCATAGAAAGGGATGGTCACAGCGCGGATGCCCCACGCACCGAAGTCGGTAAACAGGTACTGGACGGAGTTCTGCGAGAACACACCCACATTCTCCTGCACCTTCACACCGAGGTTCAGCAATGCATTCGACACCTGCTTGACCTTCGCAGAGAACTGATTCCAGGTCATCGATTTCCATTCCTTGCCACCGAAATCCTTATAGATCAGCACCTCGCGATCGCCGTATTTCTTGGCCTGGTCGTGTATCAACCGAGATAAATGACTGTTTGTCTGCATACGTATCCTACTAATTTTGGATGCAAAGGTACGAAAAAAGCCACAGATTACACAGATTCTCACAGAAAAAATATGTTTTATTCCTAAAAAATGTGTACCTTTGCAGCGTGATTCAGATAAAGAGAGTTACCAATACCAAGCAATTGGAGCAGTTCATCCAGTTCTACTACGACCTCTATCGTGGCAGCAACTACGCCGTTCCCTATCTTTATTCGGATGAGATGGCGACGTTACGGCGCGACAAGAACCCATCGTTTGAGTGTTGCGAGGCCCAATACTTCCTGGCAATGGACGGAGGAAAGGTGGTGGGGCGCGTGGCAGCCATCATCAACCACCGTGCCAACGAACGCTGGAAGCGCCAGGCCATCCGCTTCGGATGGTTCGATTTCATCGATGATATCGAGGTGTCCACCGCTCTTCTAAAAGCCGTTGAAGACTGGGGGCGTGAGAAGGGGATGAACGAGATTGTCGGTCCGATGGGATTCATCGATACCGACCGTGAGGGAATGCTCGTCGAGGGTTTCGAGGAACTCTCCACGATGTATGTCAACTACAACCACCCCTACTACGCGCAACATCTGGAGCGCATGAGCGGGTTTGTGAAGGACAACGACTACCTGGAATATAAGGTAAAGGTGCCGGAGGTGGTGCCCGACAAGTTTGCCAAGACCACCCAACTGGTGCAGAAACGCTATGGCCTCAGCGTACATAAGTTCACGCGTCGTGAACTCATTGATGAGGGTTGGGGGCGCGAGGTGTTCCACCTGCTCAACGCCACATACAAAGACCTCTATGGTTTCTCCGAACTCTCACAGCAACAGATAGACAAACTCGTCAACGACTACATCAAGATTGCCGACCTGAACCTCGTCACCGCCGTCATGGACGGTGAGAAGATGATCGGCTTCGGCATTACCTTCCCCTCGTTCTCCCGCGCCTTACAAAAGACCCGCGACGGACGCTTCCTGCCTTTCGGCTGGTGGCATCTGCTGAAGATCCTGAAGTGGCACAAGACGAATATCGTCGACCTGTTGTTGATTGGTGTACTGCCCGAATACCGCAGCAAGGGCGCCAATGCCCTCATCTTCGACGACCTCATCCGTCAGTTCCAGCGCTACGGCTTCGAGTGGGCCGTCACCGGTCCTCAGATGGAGACCAATGAGGGTGTCCTCTCACAATGGCAATACTTAGAGTCCATCCCCTACCGCCGCCACCGGTGCTATAAGAAAGAATTAATAATTAGTAATGAGTAATGAATAATTATGATTTCTTCTATAGACGAGAATTTGCAGTCAGTATTTTTGCGGTCATGAATGGCTTGCAGGGTAATCATAATTACTAATTTCTAATTACTAATTACTCATTATTATTATATGGAAATGACTTGGGATTTTATATTGAGGATATTCGTGGCAGCGCTGTTAGGCGGTGCCATCGGTCTGGAACGTGAGTACCGTGCCAAGGAAGCCGGTTTCCGCACCCACTTCCTCGTGGCATTGGGTTCGGCCCTGTTTATGATTGTCTCCGCCTATGGCTTCGAGGGTGCTCTCGGATCGCCAGAACACCGCTGGGATGTATCGCGTGTGGCGGCCCAGGTCGTATCCGGTATCGGTTTCATCGGTGCAGGCACCATCATCTTCCAGAAGAACGAGAATGCCATCCGTGGTCTCACCACCGCTGCCGGTCTCTGGGTCACCGCCGCCATCGGTCTGGCCTGCGGAGGCGGTATGTACATCCTTGCAGCCTTTTCGACCGTCCTTGTCCTTGTCGGCCTCGAAGCCTTCAGGATTATCCTAAAGAAGTTCGACAAGAAGCGCGACAAGTCGGACAAGCAATAACCAAAAAGCCCTCCCAAACGGAGGGCCTTTCTATTTCATGATAGTTCTTTGATTTCTTCCAGAGTAAGTCCCGTCACTTTTGCGATATCTTCACTTGGCATCCCAATTGACTTCAGATTACGAGCAGTTTCCTTCATGGCCTCAGCCCGACCTTCAGCACGTACTTCACAAGCCTCAGCCCCGTATATTTTCAGTGGAAGGGAGATGCAAGGGAGGTGGAAGGGCGAAGGAAGGGCGAAGGAAGGGCGAAGGAATAGCGAAGGAATAGCAAGGATGTAGCAGAGGTATAGCAAGGATGTAGCAAGGGAATGGCTAACAAAAAAGCGCTACAAATAACCATGGGGTTATCGTAGCGCTATTTAAAGGGTATCAATGCTATTACTCTGTGGCTTGTTTTCCGATGACAACGTTAGTGTCGCCCGTCACAGGAGCATTGTTACCGCCGCCATAGACGTTACCACGGATGTCGGCACCCTTCACAGTCTTTTTCCAATAGTAGGTGGTATCTGCTGCGGCTTTTCCTGTAGCAGCAGTATAACCTGCTTCGCTGGTAAGAGTATAGCAGTCTGCTCCAATTTCCGAACCGGCTGCAATTTCCACTACACTATATACATCGCCTGTCTTCTGGTAGTAGGTAGTGCCTTCTACGGCAGTGCCAGAGGCGGCAGTATAACTTGCCGAGCTATAGGTATAATAACTTGAAACATCTGTTGTGCCAACAGTGATATCTGCATCAGGCACTTTCTCATACTCATCCAATTCTTCGCCCGTATGAGTACCGATGTTCACCGTCGTGTTGCCAACCACCTCAGCAGCATTACCACCACCGAAGATGGTATTGATGGCACCGATATCACCCTTCGTGTGGGTCGGAATAGGATAGCCCTTGTCATAGCCTTCTCCAGAATACTTCACGGTTGCTCCTACCACTTTAGCATTAGGATTGATAACAGATTTAGTGTCGTTGTAATATCTGCCTTCGTAGACATCGACGTTCACCGTCGGGCTGCCCACCATCACAGCAGTTTCACCATAACCGCCACCGTAGATAGTACCGATACTCGTAAATGAATGGACATTCACTACAGGATTACCGTATTTCGTTGCTTCAGTCTGTGGGGTATATGTCACTCCTCCAACAGTCGTGGCAGCATCCCCGGCCTTAAACGGTAACCATATAGTCTTGCCGTCTTCGTCCTTACGACCGGAATCTTTATAGCCATAGATAGAGTAGCAGGCTTTGTTACCGCCACCATACAGTTCACCGATGATGACCGGCTTACATCCCGTTTCCTCAACGTTCACTGTAATAGCACCACTGATGCGTCCACCGACATTATTGCCTCCAAACACCTGACCGTAAGTACCGTTGGTGATTGTCAGGCTGACATCACTGTTCACGTCAGCATCCTTCGCACCGCCATATACTTCCGACAAGCCATTAATACAAGACATGATCAATGTGGCCGTACCGTCCATGTCGGCATTCTTACCACCACCGTAGGCCTCATCGACATCAAAGGGACAATAATCATCATCGCCTTCTGCTACTGCCTCACCATCGAGCAGTGCCACAGATGCCACACGCACATTACCCTTAGAATTCGATCCACCGTAGATGGAATGAACCGTACCGCCGTAGATATTCACCTGGGTCTTTCCCGTGCCATAGGCATAGTTGGCTTCACGCTTTTCCTTGGTAGAGGCATCTTTACCTGCTCCGTCGGAAGAGGTATATTCTGAGACGACATACTGTCCAGGGTCGGGTGTTGCATTCCAAGTATGATATGCATAACTCTTGTAACCGACGTTGGCACCCGGGTTCTCGTAGGTCTTACCATCTATCTGATAAGAGTCCTTACCGTTACCGCCACCGAATACCTCACCAATCTCATACGTACCGTTCACAGTCACCTCCGTAGCCGGTGCCGACGCAGCATTACCGCCGCCATAAACGCTCCGGATACTAGTCAGTTTACAACCGTCGATGATGACGTTGGCCTTGGCTGTAGAACTGGTCGTGGCACCATCAGGATAATAGGCAGCCAGATTGCCGCCGCCATAGACGGCAGTCAGTTCGTAGACACCAGTATTCTTAGTTGGATTGGTACTGTTCTTTCCTGCCGACACATCATGGCTGACTACATTATCTCCAGTACCTTCCGTCCATCCCTGTGTCTTATACACATGGACGGTGACATCTTTCTGCGGGCTGCCGTTCAGGTTATTACAGCCGAAGATGGCACCCTTCACCACACAGTCGCCGTATGTGGTAGTGGAAGTGGAAGAAGCGCCCTCTCCCTCACCTGTAGTCTGAGTCGTTGTTACTGGTTTGTTAAGTTCCACCAGCACTTCACCATAGACCTTGGCCGGAATGGCAGACTGGGCTGCAACTCCAGGAGTCTTAACATCACCTTCTTGCTTAGTTCCTGCAATTACTTCTGCATCTTCAGCAGTATAAAGAACTTCAGCCACGGCATCCTTCGCCAACTGTCCCAGTCCGCCGCCATAAACATTACGGTTAATGGTGCCGCTCTTCAGTTTTACCGTTGTGGTGGGAGAGTAATCTTCTAATGTTCCATCATTGTTGAGATCGGCTTTAGTTGTTGTGTTCGTATCGGCCAGCGAGCCACCGCCATACACATCTTCGGCTATCGTACCGCCTTGGATGTTCACGATGACGCTGCCTTTGGTAAGACCCAACTCGCCGCCGCCAAAGACAGAGCCGCTGATAGAGGCAGTGCCGTCGATGGTCACTTCGGGATGTGTGGCCAAGGCCAGCGTCTCAAGATACGTTGAATAGGCGGGCCCATCCTGGAGATAATCCCATACAAATTTCGGTCCTGCATAACCACCGGGATAATCTTCATAATACTCCCAAGTATAACCTGAAGCAGGATATTGTTTTCCATCAGGGAAATCATCAGAATTAGAATAGACCGTCATACGTCTTGATCGCTTCGAACGATCTGAATTAGAATTGTCGAAATGAGACTTGACACCCTCACCGGCACCAAAGACGTCATCTGTGATGGTGGCATTGCCCTGGACGGTGACATAGCAATAGCCGCCGCCTTTCAATATTGACGGCATTTTATCTTTATCAAGGCCATACTTGCCTACCGAAGCAATCTCTCCGCCACCATAGACGCTATGTCCTACACTGGCTCGGCCCTCAACGTTGACTTTCGTGTTGCCACGCACCAGAGCCGAGTAGCCGTGAGTCTCCACACCGGCACCGCCACCAAAGACGCTACCCGTAATAGAGGGGGCATCTGATGCACTCGCAGTACCTACCATCACTTTCACATCATCTTCTATGCGGCCTACCTCACCACCACCATAAACGTTACCTTTCACAGTTGTGGAAGCACCGCTGATGCTAACATTCGTGGCGAATGCTATGGCTTTCTCACACCAGAAAGTGGTGGCAAGGCCCTCACCTGCTCCGAACACATTACCATGCTTGGTCTTGTCGGAAGGATCATCAATACCTATCGTACCACCAGAGATGGTAACCGTGCAAATGCCAGTGTTAGTATTGGGATTCTCATCTGTAACAACGATAGTGTTATTACCAGAGGTATTGTTATGGTCTTCATCCATATTATTACCATTGGCATCAGTATTTCTCCAGATATAATCGTAAGAGCCAGTAGGCTTGTAGATGGTACCCACATCACCCAGGTTACCGCCGCCATACACATTGCCCTCGACAGTACCGCCACTGACAGCGAGGTTGGTGTTCCATCTCACACGTCCAGCCTCTGCGAAAGAAGCGAGACCACGACCACCGCCAAAGGCGTCACCCTTAACGGTGCCACCCTGAATCTTCACGTCTGTATTCTGATACACGAAACCGCTCTCACTGCCACCGAATACGGAGCCCATGACATTGTATCCCGTGGTTTTGGTTCCATTGATGGTTACATCGGTGGAAGCAGATATGGCCAAGGTCTCAAGATACTGATGGTAAGCACTCTCACTACCGAAATACTCCCAAGTATTATTGCCAATCATGCGTTTGGGCTGATGCTCATCTATCTTATATTTTCCTTCTCCACTATAATCGTCTTCAGAAACAAAATCATAATTACCTGGCTCAACACCCTGACCTGCACCATAGACGTGACCAGTTGTAGCGACGTTGGCTGTTCCGATTTCTGCATTGCCTTGAATCACGACATAACTTATTCCACCGGCTTTCAAGCCATACGGCATTCCATTAGGCAAGTCGTCAGGTGCATCATCAGGATTACCATCAGCAATCTTCACCTTATATCTTCCCACTGAGGCCTTCTCTCCGCCGCCATAGACATTCTTCTTTACCTTGGCGCTGCCCTGGACGGTGACGGTACTGGTGCCGCGCACCAATGCCGAGTAGCCATGGGTCTCCAAACCTGCACCGGCAGCGAAGACGCTGCCTTGGATAGTGGGCGCAGTGGTTCCTGTCGCTGCTCCTATCTCCACTACGGTATTCCTTTCCACACGGGCAATCTCACCGCCGCCATAGACATTGCCTGTTACCGTACCGTTAAAGATTCTGACAGTCGTTCCGCCAGGTTGCAGATTGTTGTCTTCATCTACGCCTTGGTCAACGAGTCCCACCATGGCTTTGTCGCACTTGAAGTTGTCGGCACTACCCTTGCCACCTCCATAGACATTACCACCGATGGTAGGAGTTCCTGAAGTAGCCGTATACGTAACAGTCGTACCACTCGTTTGTTTCTGGGCACAGACATTCACTTCCGTATTATTCAGCACGTTACCTGTCTCGCCACCGCCATAGACGGAACCTTTGACATCTGCTGTGCCACTGACGTTCACAATGGTGTTGTTGGTATAGACGAGTCTTTCGAGATTAGGATACTCCACAGTGTTGTGTATCTCACCGCGTCCAGCACCAAACACATTGCCGGCATCGAGGTTCGCCTTCAAATTGTCAGGACCAACTTGACCGCGGCTGATGTTGATAGTGCATAAGCCAGTGTTTGGCTCACAGCTTTCCATCGGTTCTGGCACATAAAGGTTCGTTGTGGTAGCAGTTTTCCTGTGATACTTGCCTATCGAGCCCATGGCACCGCCACCATAGATGGCTCGCACCACTTTGCCGCCATCCATATTGATTGTGGCATTGCCACGCACGATGCCAGCCGTCGGGTTGAAATAGTATTTGGTACCGGCATCGTCGCCTGTGTCAGTCGTGATAGAGTAGGTATCCGTACCGCAACCACCGCCGTAGACATTACCGCGAGAGGGGTATTCTGCACCGTTGTAGGTCACGCCGTTAGAGGTGATGTCAAATGCTTTTTGGGTGTCATTATCAATGCCGATGGTGCCGCTATGAATGTCGACTGTGGTATTGTTCAGCACATGGCCGTTCTCGCCACTGCCGTAGACAGACCCCCTAATCTGTGGTCCAGTATTACTATCTTTAGTACCAATGACTACATGGGTGTCGAGTACCCACGCTAACTTGTTGTTCGGGTCTTTCTCGGTTGATGCGTCAGGCTTAGCCACATCGCCTCGCGATGAGCCGAAGATCATACCGTTCTCATGGCCGTTGATGCCAATGGTACCACCTTCGATAATCACCTCAGCCTTACCAGTGCCTGTGGTCTCATTGGTTATGGTTGGTCCGTTCGTATCGAAAGTGAAGGTACCCACCGAGGCATACGCGCCGCCACCATATATATTATGGTAGATGGTGGGCGAGCCAGTGATTTTGATTCTGGTGTTGTTCATGATGAGACCGGCCTTAGGCGTATTGAGGCTACCTTTACCGGCACCATAAACATTACCCATCGTAGCACCACCGAAACCGTCCTGATCGTAGCCAATGGTTCCTGCGCTGATGTTAATTTCAGTACCTACATTTACAGTCTTGGTATTGTCTTCGTAGTCCTTAATAGTATGACTACCCTGCACGACGGCCAACTCACCACCGCCATAGACACTGGCATTCACTGTACCGCCCGACATGGATATCTTG
Source organism: Prevotella sp. (assembly GCA_017618275.1). Classification (GTDB taxonomy): domain Bacteria; phylum Bacteroidota; class Bacteroidia; order Bacteroidales; family Bacteroidaceae; genus Prevotella. The sequence goes on along the minus strand of JAFZUS010000028.1, from coordinate 36,949 downwards.
GTGCTGCCTTCCACGCGACCACCAATCTTCTCTTCAGTGGATGTGTCGTCCTCACTACCCATACCAGCGCCATAGACGCTACCGAAGGTATAGCGGACGATGTTTTGTGTAGAAGCAGGGGTAGTGTCCGTAGCGGGAATTGTGACAGTTTCCTTGACCTCTGATCCAATGATTGCCGTACCACTAATCTCAATTTCAGTTTTACCACCCTCAGTGGTACTTCCATTGGCATGTGTCACGGCTCCAAGTTCACCGCCACCATAGACATTGCTCTTGATAGTACCACCAGTTATCTTCAACTTGGTCTGCTTGACATTACCCAACTTCATCCAGTCAATACTAGAGATTGGGGTTGAGTTATCCAACTGTAAGCGGCGTCCCATACCTCCTGCAAAGACATTGCCACCTTTGGTATGCTTCAGACGGTAGACATCATTATTATTGGCATCTTTGACAAGTTCAAACTCGGTGTTGGGCATGTAATTGTTTGTCTTCAAAGTTGCCAAATCAGCAGCACTGGTGTTAGGAGCAACATAGAGGTATTCATGGTCATTACCAATGGTACCGCCACTGATTTCTATGTCAACATAGCCGCGTTTGAAATTGGCCAAAGAACCGCTACTACCGCTATAACTCTCAGTCGTATTGTCGGGGCGCATCTCGCCATAGCCCGGCATATCAGCACCTGATGTCGTCTTTGCGTCGAAGAGACCATAACCCACAGAACCAAGTCGTCCACCACCATAGACGGAACCGAGAATTGAACCGCCCATGATTTTCATCGTGACACTGCCCGCCACATTACCAGCAGTATAAGCGTCACCACCGAAGCCACGCCCTCCGCCAAACACGTTACCATCGACGTAGGAGGTGCCCCAGGTGCCGATGTACGGATAATTTACTTCATCCACGGTCTTACTGCCAACCAGCGATACACCAGTAAATACAGAAGTTAATGCTGAGTTGCCTGAGACTGCTGTTGGTAGTACGGTGCCACCGATGTTCAGTGTCACATCCTTCATGACGTGACCATCCTCACCACCGCCAAGGACGGAGCCGTAGATTCTGGCATCATCAGAGATATGAATGACAGCATTACCCACATTGGTCGACTTGTTGAAGAAGACACGTTGGTCACCCTTTCCAGCTCCGAAGAGGTAGCAAGTGACGGGGTGAGCCTGAATCTGCCCCAACGTGCGTGGCACACCGATAGTGCCACCTATCATAGTGACATAACAGGTACCTCCTGAGACGAGTTTGAGGTTGTCGTTGGCATCATATTTACCCACATCAGTCATCTCATTACCGCCGTACACACTGGTCAGGATGTGTCCGCCGGTAATCGTCAGGTAAGTATTGCCATAGACGGCACCAGCATCCTCAAACCATCTGCCCGGCTTGTAAGGATAGTAGCCCGAGCCGCCGCCAAACACGTTGCCGTAGAAAGTATGACCGTCGGAACCCATACGACGACCACCGTGAGTAGTGCTTCCACCCTCATATTTTTCCTCATTCCCTGATGTTGTCTGAGCAAATTTGTCGTAAGGAGCATAAATCATCTGTGGGCTTTCAGCCGTACCTATGTTTTCTCCATACGGCCAACTTGCACATTCTGGCAAAGAAGAGGTATAATAGTGAGTAGAAGCATCTGGAGAAACTAAACCTTCCAACTCTGTATCTGTACCAGCAGTATAGTCAGGATCACTTTCAGCGAACAAACGTCCATCTGCCCACTCTTTAGCAGTATAGCGACGATTAACGCTACGTTTGGTATCCAGATTTGTTCCGTCATCTTTCATCTGTACATAGCCGTTACCAATTTGACCGCCCGATATCGTTACATGGGTATCATACTGTACATAACCATTCTCGCTGCCACCGTAGACGGAACCTTTGATGAAGGGATTTCCACTGATGGTTACTTCAGTCTGGGTGGCTAAGGCCAACGACTTGATAAACTTAGCGTAACCTGCATCTAAAACTGCATTGGCATTATATACAGGATATTTTTTCTCCTCATCTTCCCATGATTTGCCATCCCACTTGCCATTTGCATCCAGGACTTGTTGGCCATTCATGTGGAAGGGCTGTACGCCGTCATTAACCCCATCGTATGGCAGGACTCCCTGGCAGGCACCAAAGACGTGACCTGCATCTGAGGGGCCACCATCCTTTGTCATTTCCATATCGTCGGGACCAATCTCGGCATAGCCCCGAATGGTGACGTAGCAATATCCACTGGTGGGGGCTGAAGCATTATTCAATGCCTGAGGCAGACCATCTACAACTTTATATCTGCCCACCGAAGCCTTTTCGCCACCGCCATAGACGCTACCCAGAACCTTGGCATCACCTTCTACGAGGACCGTACTTGTGCCACGTACCAGAGCAGAGTAGCCATGTGTGTCGACACCGGCACCGGCACCGAACACGTTGCCCTCGATAACAGGTGTACTCGCGGCCTCACTGGTTCCTGTACCTTCTCCTATTCCAATCGTCACCTTCGTGTTCTTTTCAACGCGGCCTACCTTACCGCCACCATAGACGTTGCCTGCCACGGTACCGTTAGCAATAACGACATTCGTTCCGCCATTAGGATGAGCTATACCTTCACCGTCAACGCCAATCATGGCTTTCGCGCACAAGAATGCTTCTCCGGCTGTTCCGGCTTCCATCTTTGCATAACCCTCGCCGCCGCCATACACGTTACCGCCAATGATTACACCTTGATAATCTGTACCCGTAATATTGACGATATTGTAGGTGTATTCTCCAGTAGGTTCGTCATTTGCGTCTAGAACTGCAACTTGTTCTGCACAGACATTCACGTACGTATTACCTGTGACATCAGCCAATTTACCGCCGCCATAAAGGTTGCCAGTGATATAGGCACCCTCGACATTTTCCGTATGCATTTTGGGAGTAACCCCATCAGTACCATATTGCAATTTCCATTCACCACTCACTTGAGCAAACTCATACACATCAACCGTTGTGGCCGTACCAACATTTACCGTGGTGTTACCATGGACAGCAGCAGCATCACCGCCGCCATATACAGCGCCAATTGCTCCTAAGGCATGGTTATTACCTGTTACTCCATTGCGGTCAATTTCATCGGCATGAGCACCCGGAATCATGTTGATGTTCACCTTTGGGTTGCCGTATACTGTAGCATCCTCACCATAGCCTCCACCAAACACCTCACCGATGCTGGTACAGGAGATGACGTTCAAATTAGGCGCAGGGTATTCACATTTGTCTCCTTCGTCTCCCGAATAGACCTCCCATGACACTCCGCCAGACTCATCATATTCATATTTCTTCACAGCCTTATGGGTATCATCTGCTGATTCCCTTGGAACCAATTGGATCTTACCAGCATCCGTTAGTTCAGCTATCTCATTATCGGGATCACCTATACCCGTGCCAGCTTCGGTTTGTGTTGTCTTCACATAATACCCATATTGCGAATAGGCAGCATTGTTGCCGCAGAGATAGAGATGGTCTATATTGATAGGAATACAGGTTGTTTCCTCAATATTCAGGAAGATGTGACCCTTGATGCTGCCACCGTCGTTGTTGCCACCGAACACCTTGCCGAAGTTACCGCTGGTGATGGTCAGTTCCACATTGCCATTCACGTTGGCATTGTCGGCACCACCGTATACAAGAGGGATTTTCGTCTCTGGTTTACAACCCATGATGATCTTCAGGTCACCATTGACATCAGCATTCTTTCCGGCACCGACTAATTTCTCAACGTTCTGTTCACAGTAGTTGGGGTCGTCCGGGTCAAGACCACTATCTGCAATGTCAATAGTGACATTTCCAGTGATCGTTCCCTTCTCGTTACTGCCACCATATGCCTCATGCACGGTACCGCCATAGATTAGGGTGTTGGCGTTTCCATTAACATTTGCACCAAGGTTCGTCGTCCAGGTATTTCCTTTTTTATATTTGTCCTTACCGTTTCCGCCACCGAATAAACTACCTATTTCATAGCAACTATTGACATCTACAGCCGTCTCAGGAACGGCAGCGGCATTACCACCGCCATAGACAGTCTCAATGCTGGTTAAATCACATCCATTGATGATGACGTGAGTTTTCTTGCCAACTGTCTCGTATGGAGCCAAGTTACCACCGCCATAGACTGCAGCAACTTCATAGGTTGGAGTTACATACCCATGACTTTCATAATCATCCGGATAGTTTTCTTTTATTGTTTTATTGCTCGCTTTTGCTGCTGCAGTTGTCCTCACTTTAGTACCACCATTGCCAGCAACGGTTCTCCAGACCGTCACCGTCACATCGCCCTGAGGTGAGCCCAACAGGTTGTTGCAACCGAATATGCGGCCGCTCTTAATCACCTGTATCGGTTTATCGGTTGTGCCAGCATTATCGTAAATGGTATAGAAGGAAGTTGCTGTTGAACTGCCATTACTGCCAAGATTCACATAGATGTCACCATTCACCACAGCAGGGATGTCACTCCCGGCAATTTGATTCTGAGAATTATAGAATCCCGTCTTCTGTCCCAGTCCACCGCCGTAGGCATCACCCTTGATAGTGCCGCCAAGCAGGTTGACGGTAGTTGGGTGGGTTTGAGTATAATATGCTTTGTTTGCAACAACTGTTTCGTTGGTAGTCGATGTATATTCTACTACATAAAGATCGGTTAATGGATCTCCCACTGCTACAGATTTAACTACATGCTTACCATCCTTGTATTCATAATACGTCGTACCAGCAACAGCCGTACCTGAGCCTGCTGATACGTATGTTTTCTCATAAAGGCCAGCATTTTTAGGATTACTTGGAATTTCGGGAACCGCGATGTAGTCGCTTCCGTTGCCTGTGTTCGTGTCGGCCAAGGCACCGCCGCCATAGACATCTTTGTTGACCGTACCACCATTCATATTGACCTTCACACCACCTTTGACGATACCATTCTCGCCACCGCCATAGACAGAACCATACATGGTACCGCCACTGATAGTGACATCGGTATATCCACTCACTCGACCTCCTGCATCATATCCCGCAAGACCTTTTCCACCGCCAAATACGTTACCGCCTGTCGTGCCACTTGTCGTACCAATCTCGCAGTAGTCCTTAATTGTCACCTGAGTATGGCGCTGCAGGAAACCGCTCTCGCTACCGCCATAGACGGAGCCATTGACCTTGGTCGTTTTGCCTGACGTTCCACCGATTTCAACTTCGGTATCGCTGGCTAAAGCAAGTGTTTCAAGGAACGTACGATATTGGGCCTCTGTGAAATACTCCCAAACATATTTGGGTCCGTCATAGGATGTGCCATAAGTTGTAATATATTCCCATTCATAAGGGCCACCAGCATAATCGCGTCCCGAATCATAGACCATCATACGTTTGGATCTATCCTCACCAGAAGCTCTATAAGTAGTTGGATCCACTCCCTGACCTGCACCAAACACGTCTTCTGCGATTTCGGCATTGTCCTTAATAGTGACAGTACAATCTCCTCCGCCGTCCGGCTCGGTCGGTACGCCATTGACAACTACATATCTGCCCACCGTAGCGATTTCACCGCCACCATAGACACTGTGTCCAACCGTTGCGCCGCCCTGAACAGTGACTTCTGTGTTGCCACGCAACAGTGCTGAGTAGCCGTGCGTCGCTAAGCCCTTGCCGGCACCAAACACGCTGCCAGTGATGTTGGGAGCATCTGATCCTCCTGAGGTTCCTATCGTCACCTTCGCATCATCTTCCACGCGGCCGATCTCTCCGCCGCCGAAGACGCTACCATACACTTTCGTGCTGGCACCACTGACATTTACATTCGTTGCGAACACCATGGCTTTCTCACACCACCAGGTATCATCCTTACCCTTGCCCGCTCCGAATACATTGCCATGCTCAGATGAAACAGTTCCATTGATACCTATCGTACTACCATTAGAAATCGTGACATTACATACTCCTGTGTTTGTAGCAGGTGCAGAGGGGCTGTTATTGTGAGAGGCGTTGGGTGTTTCGCCATTGTTCTGTTTCCATGTATGGTTATAGTTGGTGAAATTCTTCGTGATATAACCCACATCACCCAAACTTCCGCCGCCATAGACATTGCCCTCAACAGTGCCACCATTGACAGTGAGGTTGGTATTCCTCCTTACTCGACCGGCTTCTGAATATGAGTCAAGTCCTTTTCCACCGCCAAAGGCATCACCTTTAACAGTGCCATTCGGGATATTTACTAAAGTGCCATAATACACAAAACCACTCTCGCTGCCGCCATAGACAGTACCCTTGACGGTTGGAGACCCGGAAGAAGTTGTGATAGTGCTTGCGTCAACCCTTTTTCCGCCAATGACAACATCGGTCTCAGAGGCTCGAGCCAGCGTCTCAACAAACAGAAGGTAATCATTTGGACCAGTAGAACCAGTAAAATACTCCCAGACATATCTGGTATCTTGGTGCCCTTCATCATCAACATAATAATCCCAAGTCGTTCCTTCATCATCTGGATTATGACCAATTCCTGAAGCATACTCAACATGGGGCATCATACGTTTTGATCTTTTCTTACCAGTAACCGCATCATCAGTTTCCCTATAATCTGGCTTGATTCCCTGACCTGCACCATAGACATCACCTGTGTTGACTTCTTTTCCGATTGTAGCACCATCCAGAATATTGACAGTACATTTACCGCCGGCTTTCAAATAACACGGCATTCCTATACGAACATGATATGCATCTGCGTCTGGTTGCGTTTGAGCAACATAATACCTGCCTACTGAAGCCTTCTCGCCTCCGCCATGGACGTTCTGCCATACCTCGGCCTGGCCCTGAATAGTGACTGTTGCGTTACCGCGTACCAAAGCAGAATATCCATGTGTCTCTAAGCCTTTGCCGGCACCGAACACGTGACCTTCGACGATAGGTGTCAAAGTCGTATTCCCTTCTTCTCCTATCGTCACTATAGTATTTCGTTCCACGCGGCCTATCTCGCCGCCACCATAGACATCACCTTTCACCCTACCATTAGTGATGGTGACGGTCGTTCCACCATCTTTAAGAGTGTAAATTGCATTTTCACCTGTGCCTGAAACTAATGTTACGCCATCATCATTAATTCCAATTCCCACCATGGCTTTATCGCATGTAAAATTGTCGGCCTTGCCCTTGCCGCCACCGAACACGTTTTTTTCTACCGTACCGGTGCTCATGTTCACTGCGGTATTGGTCTTCACATCAGCCAGGTTGCCGCCACCATAGACGTTGCCCTTGACTCTGACGCCAGTGGTCTGCGCCATCGAAGTGATGCTTCCGCCAGCCAGCAAGGCTGTCAGCAACAAAGTATATATCAGTCTGTATCTAGTCATATATGCCATATCGTTGTCTGTTACTTTATCCATTTTCTGAGAATCAGTCACCTTAAGGCTCTTCACCGCCAGGTTCGTCACCGCCTGAGCCACTACCTGAGCCACTTCCTGAGCCACTACCGCCAGAAGTTGGTGCCTCCTGTATATTGACCGTCGCACTGCCATTTACAACACCTTGGTTACCACCACCGAAGACATCGCCTTCGATGGTACCATTGTACAGATTCACCGTCGTATTCCCGGTTACAGCAGCATTATTACCACCACCGAAGACACTCTGGTTAATGGTTCCTTCATTAATTGTAACGTTTGTATATCCACTGACTTGGGCAGCATCACCGCCACCGAAGACATCACCTTCGACTTCGACAGAATAAGTTGAGGGCAAACTATATCCCGTAAAAAGTTCAAGTGTTTCATCATCGGGTAAGTAGCCCGACATGGTGCTTGCGTCATAGCCCACATTGACCTTCGGGTTGGATGAAACAACGGCATCGTTTCCCAAGCCACCGCCAAACACATTACCATCAGTGCCATCGCCTTCAGCATTCTTGGAGACAGTACCATGAATGATGTTGACCACAGGAGAAATACGGTCAGAGCCGCTATCCGGCGTAAAGGTTGGCGTGTAGGCCGCATCGCGACCGGCCCCATAGACATTATTCACGGAGAACTTGCAATCATCGGTTTCTTCGTCCATGAGGTTTATTATATTGACTGTGATGGTTCCATCAATATTTCCGTAAACATCTGAACCGCCAAATGCGTTTCCTATCGTACCGCCATAGATGTTGAGGGTAACATTACCGCTGATATTAGCCGGTTTGTCTGTATGGCCGGTTTCGCTGAGAGTTTCGTTCAAACTTGCCAAATCACCTTTGGAGCCTCCAAAGACGTTATCCATTTTACCACCTATAATGGTGAGAGTCACATTACCTGTGATGTCGGCCAGGTTACAGCCGCCATAGACATTGCCAAAACTCGTACCGCAACCGATAATTGTATTAATATCGGAAGTTAAGTCAGCCCTGTTATTGCCGCAGAAGAAATCGGCAATATGCATATGAGTTGCAGCGCAAGGGCCATCAGCATCCACTGTTACGGTCATACCACCACTAATGGAGCCTTGTTCATTGCTTCCACCAAAGAGTTGCTTAATATTTCCGCCATGGATTATCAGACTTGTTCCTGTGGAAGTTATATCGGCAGGAGTATCCTCACCGTTACCACCACCGAAGACACGGTCGAAACGACCACCGTCGACCACGGTTACTACACCAAGTGTCTCTGCTGCGTTACCACCACCATAGACATTCTCGATGGTATTATGGCAGCCATGCACATGCACTTTACATTTGGTTTTGTTGTTCGTAGAACTTTGGTCAGCCATGTTGCCGCCACCAAAGACGTTCGCAATGGCATAAGTCGCGTCATCTCCTGGATATCCGGCCTCATCTGTTGGAGTGTGAGCTGTCCTATAAATATTCACCGTCACAGTACCATTTGGCGAACCATTCGTATTGTTACAGCCATAAACAGATCCGTTAATAGTGGCAAAACCTATGTAGGGGTCTTCATCTTCTTCCTCCTCATCACCTTCACCGCGTTGAATAATTCTCGCGGGATTAGGAGTAGTTGTAGTTGGATCCTTATCCTTACCAATGTTGATCTCGACATTACCATTCACCTGACCTTTAGCACTATTATCTGTTACCAAAGTTTCTCCTGAATAAACGTTGGCTTCTCCGAGGCCGCCACCGAAGATATCACCATTGATGGTACCAGAAAGGATATTAACAATAGTTGTGTTTGTAGGTTTCCCATTGGCATCAAGTGCAGTGGCATCGTTCACCTGACCTTTTGACGAACCGCCATAGACATCACTATAAACAATAGGGCGGCTAGTATTTGTATCATCACCGATATTAACAGTAACATTGCTTCCTGTGGAGGTATTCTCACCAAAACCACCACCAAAGATGTCGATGCGATTCTCTGCCACGTATCCGGGATCGCTTTCTTCACCAACTGCTGCTGCACCTACATTGTTTTTGACGTTTACTGTAATAGCACCTGCCACATGACCATTGACGTTGGCACCTCCGTAAAGGCCAGTGAGGTTGGTGTTGGCAGTATTGTAGTCGATTTGCACCTTGCCGTTCGATGTAGCCCTGGTATCGGTATCGTCGCTTGAGCCAGTACCCATGCCGCCGCCAAAGATAGTGCCGTGGAGATTGCTACCATTAATGGTAAGAGTAGTCGTATTAGAAGCCGAGCCGTTCACGCTACCGAGAGCCGAGCCACCGTAAAGGTTGCCATAGACGGTGGTAGCGCCAAGGGTGATGCCTATATCGCCCGTGGTGCTTGTGCTATGACCATAGCCACCACCAAAGACAACATTAGTAGTCGTACCATTGACACCCACAGTACCACCGGTAAGACTCATGACCACCTTACCCACGCTTCCAGTATCATTACAACCACCATATACACCTGTTGTAACCTTACCGTTAGTCAGGGTCACATTAACTTGACCACTTACATCTGCCGCATTACCTCCACCAAAGAGTTGGGCTACTTGACTTGACGTGTGACTATCATCATAGATAACTGTAGTAGAGCCTGTTACGGCAGCAGCATCACCGCCACCATAGACATTCTCAGTGACAACGGCATAGTGGTCTTCATTGTTATCACCAATTGTCACTTTCGGGCAACTGGTCACAACAGCCGTTTCACCCTTACCACCACCATAGACGCTATTGGTTACCGTGCCATGCATAATGTTTACCTCAGGATAGTTGCCTGAAGCGCTGGTCGGGGTATAGGTTGCCAGATTGCTGGCACCATAGATGTTGCCCATGCTCTTCTGGGCACAGTCGCTCTCGCTCCAATCCATATTGACTATGATGGAACCGGTAATATTACCATTGATGTTTGATCCGCCAAATGCGTTACCAATAGCACCACCATAAATGTTGAGTGTTGTGTTACCATTAATATTGGCAGCCTGAGCCGTAACGCCCGATGCCTCAGCACGGCCTTTGGAACCGGCATATACCGTGCCTATGGTACCGCCATTGATGGTAAGAGTAACATTACCATAGATGTTTGCCAGATTCGAACCGCCATAGACCTCATCGAATACGGTACCGCAGGCAATGGTGGTGCTTAGGTTGACGGGGTGCTCACTATCACCGATAGTAGCCTCATTGGCACCGGCAAAGAATTCCTTGATATCCTCGGAACAACCGGTATTGTCAACAGCCACAATCATCGGACCTGTGATTAAGCCGTTTTTGTTACCACCGCCAAAGAGATGGTTGATAATACCACTGTTGACTGTTAGTCCGATACCGCCCGTACCTATATTGGCAGCCGACACCTCACCGTTGCCACCGCCAAAAATGTAGTCAAACCGACCACCGCTAATCGTAGTTGCCACACCTGTGGCAGCAGCAGCATTACCGCCACCGAACACGCGTCGGATGGTGTTGTTGCAACCAATAATGTTTACTCTGGCTTTCTTCGTTGAAGCAGCAGGCTCATAGTCTGCCTGATTACCGCCACCAAAGACCTGATTGATGGCATAAGCGGGATCAGGATCGCCCTCGCCTTGAGTGTAAGAGGCTGTGTATTTGTCGCCTGTAGCGTAATCGCTATAGTTGTAGGCCGTCTTGTAGATATTTACCGTCACATTGTCCTGTGGCGAACCGTTGGTGTTGTTACAGCCATAAATGTTAGCATCTCTCAGGTCAATATGACAGTTTCCTGTCGTCTGTGTGCTGCTACTGATGTTCACCTCAACCTGACCATAAACCTTGGCTTCCACATCGCTATGGCTGGTATCTTCTCCAGAATTAAGGCTGGCCTTGTCGCCCAAGCCACCACCGTAAATATTTCCATGTAGTATACCGTTCAGGAAATCAATCTTAGTAAGATCGTCCGCGCTACCGTCTTCGTCATCATCATTGTCATCGTTCACATTACCAAGAGCAGAGCCGCCGTAGATGTCACCATAAATTGTTGGAGTACTTGTACCATCTTCTTTACCGATGGTCACTGTGACATTGCCATTGGTGCTGGTAGCAGCACCATAGCCGCCACCAAAGATATTCACGCTGTTGCCAGTACCCGAGGCACCGACATTGGCCAGAATATCCACCGTGATATCACCGGTGACAGTTCCTGAGGTATTGCAACCGCCATAGATGCCACCTAATACACTTCCTCCCTGTATAGATACAGACGAACCACCTACACCGGCTTGGTTGCCACCACCATAGACGTTTTCGCTAACGGTGCCGTTAATGATGTTAACAGCGGGTGAGCCTGTATATGACGCCAAGTTACCGCCACCGAAGACAGAGCCGAGATAATTGGTACCACAGGCACCCTCGCCAGTAGCCCAATTCACATTTACTGTTATGGTGCCATAAATGGTACCACTTGTATTGTTACCGCCAAAGACGCGATTGATGGAACCGCCCGTAATATTCAGGGTGATATTGCTTGGATTATCTTCGGTACCCACGTCTGCAGCATTGGCACCGCCATACACATCGCCAATACCTTCACCTTCACCACCAGTACAGGCAATGGAAATATTACCTGCCTTACTAGGTGCCTCATTACCACCACCATAAACCTCAGCAAGGTGCATTCCACAAGTTCCAGTCTTGTCAATAGTCAAACTGGGAGTACCACCGATGGTTCCACTTGTATTTGATCCTGTAAATATCTGGTTTATGGTACCGCCATGAATAACAGCACTGGCATTGCCAGTTACATTGGCTGCCGACACCTGTCCATTACCTCCGGCGAATACGCGGTCGATGATACCACCATTCACAGTAACACTTGTAGCAGGCACTGCCGCTGCATTACCACCGCCAAAGACATCCTTCACACTACTGGCACAATCGTTGATGGTTACTGTGGGTGCTCCACTAGCATCATAGTCGGCAAGGTTTCCGCCACCATAGACGCCCTGTATGGCAAAAACGGCAGGATTCTCACCAGCAGCAGGCGTATGCGCCTTGGTCTTGTCGACAATCACAGCCACAGTATTTTTAGGAGATCCATATAGATTGTTACATCCGAATACTTCTTCTATAGTACCAGCAGCCATCTCAACAGTGACAGTCACTGGACCATAAACGTCAGCTGCTATTTCTGCCTCAGGAGTGTTGTCACCGTGGCCACCACCATAGACATTTCTTATAGAAGTGCAACCATAGATATTGACCGAAGTCGTACCACTTGTAGTTCCGTCTGTTGTGACATTCACCCTACCCTTTGCCGAGCCGCCATAGACATCGCCGGTAATAGTTGCAGTACCTGTCAGGGTAGTACCAACTTTCTTTCCGATATTCACGGTCACAGTGCCTTGTACGAGTGTCGTTTCACCTTCGCCTCCGCCATAGACGGAGCCGCCTATCGTCACCTGCGCCATCGACGTGATGCTTCCGCCAGCCAACAGAGCCGTTAGCAACAAAGTATATATCAGTCTGTATCTATTCATATATGTCATATCGTTGTCTATTATTTCTTTATTGTTTCATCATCAGGCAAACCGCCTTTATGGCGTTGACGTTGGTGCATCAATATTAACCACAGTGTTACCCTCTACGATACCGTCCTTACCACCACCGAAGACATTGCCAAGCACCGTGGCGCTACCTTCTATATTGACGGTGACGGAATAATCAGAACCTGTAACGGCACTCTTTTCACCGCCACCATAGACACCGCCAATCTCATCTGTCTTGACAGTGCCGTCCTCATTGAACACCTTTCCCTCTATTCTGGAATCACCTTTAATCGTAAGGGTGACATTACCAATTACCGAACCGAGGTTACTTAAATTATCTGTATGTATCCAATGCCCTTCACTATCATCTGTAAGGGAGCCGGAATTTGAACCGTCAGTCACAGAACCTTTCGTAGACCAAGTATATTCTAATCCATCAGGATAGACTCCCTTCTCAAACACACCGGTTGTTGTATTGTAGTTAGGAATAGTTTTGAATCCACCAGCACTAGTGCCATCTGTACTAAAAACTTTAAGCGATGGAGGTGTGCCAGAATAACCTGCGCCAAATACATTACCCTTTACAGTGCAATCAGTAAGTGAAGATACTATGTTGCCATCTACACTTCCCAGTTTACCACCACCATAAAAGTTTTGATTAATCGTACAACCTGTGAGTATAGAGGTGACATCTTTTGTCTGTGCCAATGACAAGGAAGCATAAAGCATATACAGGCGGGCGACGGTGTTTGTACTGGAACCTTCAAAATGCTCGTAGTCATAACTGACCAAAATTCCCCTACCATTGACATATTTTCCACGAGTGCCTGAAGTAAAACCGTAAGTAGTGTGACCTACCCAAGTACTGCCATTCCATACGTAATTGACACTTTCATATTGGTTGTGGTTTGTTTTGCCATTCCAAAGGTATCTATAATATGATGTCCCTCCGAAGCCTGCACCATAAAAATTATCAAAAGTACACCCTGTGGCCGTAGTTGAAACCGCTTGATCAGCACTCATATTACCAAATTTCGGTCCGCCACAATAGGTACCCACTTTGCTATCTTTTATGGTCACAGTTATCTTGCCAGTGATAGGTTTCTGATCGTTAATGCCTCCTCCATAAAAGTTATCAATGTCGGCATGATCTATCATCCATTGGACATCGCCATTGATAGGTTCTTGACCAGCACCAGCTACTTCACCAAAATGTCCACCACTGATGTAACATTCTGCATTGTCAGCAAAAACCGGGGCTTCAGGTTGGAAATAGCCAGATAAATAAAACTTATCATAGTCTCCACCTGTCACGGATATTGGTACACGAGGAGTTTTTGTATTTGTTTTATCCAAGTGACAACCATTATTGAATAGTTTAAACCACACATTACTACCTACATGAATGTACTTAGTGGTTTTGTTATTCAAGCAACCTTCTGAACCATTAGTAGACACTATTTGCTCAAATACACCTCCCAATAGAATCACAGGATGGCTTCCACTTTTATTTTCACTGTCATATTCAAACTGTGAATAGTGAATCAATGCTGTATTGGTAACCTCAAACCATCCAGCAAGTTTTGCATTACCAGGAATTCCCATATTGGCATCACTTGTTGTTTTATGTGCCATCGCCATGCCAGGAACATTGATAAAGTCAAAACGAATAGGAGCAAATTTATTCTGTTTTCCACTTCGATAAATAAGACTATAATCAGGTTCATTATCCTCATTGAGGTCGATAGACATGATGGTAAAAGCCTTCATATTATCAGAGCCATCAGTGTTCTTAGAGCCATCGGAAAGTTCACCATTACCACCCTTATGGTAATTGCCCACTAATACCACAGCATTATCATAAACACTGCTTGCATCTGGAAGTTGTTTCAAAGCATTACTAATGCCTGTATATACCTTAAGGCTAAGATTTCCAAAAGTGTATGTGCTTCCATTGTTGTAACGTAAACCATAATCCTCAACATTTCCAGCAGCATATCCGTATTTGTCGTAATATGGATCAGAAAGGAAAACGGCATTACCCCAATAGGGTTCTATCGTAATGCCTGTCACACCGTCAGGAACATCAAAGTAAGCACCTTGTGAAAACACGCGTGGATTGGTTGTCGCATTGTAAATATCCTTAGCGTATGTACTTCTATCTGCAAAATTATAGCCACCCCATTCGTCGGCTGCTGTAAATGTTCCTGGTGTACCACCTGTCATTCCGGTAATTTTCCAGCCCGTCACAGCCTTATAATAATTTGTACCTGATACAGATGTGTAGTTTCCTGTACCCACCTCATGGTAATAAGGAAGACGCACGGTGCGGTAGTTAAAATGGTAGTTTTCAGGATCCTTGTCGTAGATAGGAAGTGATGTGCCAGAAACTGTTGCACCAGCAGGCGCATTACTGCCTAAATTAATAGATACGGAAAGCGTTCCCAATGTAGGCACATCTTCATAATTCACCACAGAAGGATAAGTCCCTTGTACCTTGAGGATAGGATAGAAAGCAATGCTCTTATCCAGTACCCATTTTGCCATTAAATCGACATGATAGCGCTTATGATCCTTGTTACTAACTCTAATAGTTTCAGGATTAGGATCAACATAATATGCCGCCAGTTCTCTGGTAGAGTTCAACAAATGACGATAGAACTCAAAACGAATCAAATAACGTTCCTCTGCAGCAAGGGCACAATTATAACTGGCAATATTTCCTGATGGCAGATTCTCATAACAAAAATAATTATAATTATTCAGTTTGTTGGTATTATCATTACTGATAGCCGAACCTCCATAAATTGGAGAAATACCTGAGCCTGTTCCGTAGAACATGCAGTTCATCACCATAGTTCGAATGTTACCTGTTGTTGATGAAAAGCAGTTCTTACCAACAATACCACCCGTCGTTCCACTGCCGCCACTAACTTTAGCAAAACTATAACAATTGATAACTCGCGCATAACAGTTGTCGTTGTTTCCATCCTGTCCCAACACGCCAACCAATCCGCCAACAGCACCAGATCCGCTAACAGAACTACTACAAGTTATACTTTCCAGTTCGCCATGCTGGTCATAAGTCCTTGTTACAGAACCTAGTAATCCGCAGTTATAGATATAGGCAGGTTTTTCAGAGGTGCCGATCATGTTACATGCAATAGCACCCACATTGGTGCCGCTAGTAATGTTCACGTTCTCCAGCACCAGGTTCTTCACCGTACCTGTGAGGGTAGTGAAGAGAGGCGCACTGAGATTCTTGATGCGGTAGGGCATCTTTGTTGTAGGATTGATATTTGCCTCCAGTGTACCACTAAACGTGCTGACACCAGGAGAGCCACCTGTGATATCTTTGGTAATAATATAATGGCCGTTTGCATCGGTAATTTCGCTTAATTCGGTGATGGGTGTCTGTGCCCACGCTGTGGTGGTGCCGAGAGTAAGGATCAGGAGCAGGTGCATCGTTCTCAGTGCGCCGGTTAGCGAACGCGAGTGCGCCCCCAGGCGAACTTGAGTGCGCCAGTTACGTACCAATCGTTTGGTTATCGTATGTAATATCGTATCCTTCTTTATATCTTGTGTCATTTGTCACTTCTTTGTTATATTTTGTTAATTCCTAGCGGAAATATTTGGTTCATATCGTTTAAATGCCTATCTTTGTAGCGTTGATTCCCACCGTGTCCCTGATGCAAGTCAAACCGGTGGGTTTAGTTTTTATTCTTTCAATTCATTTATTCTTCCACAAACTTGCTGCACATGGTCTAAGCCATAGAGAAGTGCATGACTGTCGATGTTCATCCATGCAAAAAGACGTTGCATCTTCAGGTAAATGCCAAGGACATGGGAAGTGTCTATCACCGCGTCTTGTAGATAAAAACAAACAGGCTCATGGTGAGCAATACGGTTACGCATCGTATTAATCTTATCAAGTTCATTGAAGAAATATGAATGATTGTATTGATTCTCTGGGGTAGAGCGTTCCTTGTTAGGGAAAACGCGTAACAGCACGCGACCCGTCTGATTGAACTGAACAGGAGAAAACATATACTTCCAGATACCGAACTCCATTTCTGCAATCAGTTTTGTATGGGAATAAGACTGTTCATGAACAAGTTTCTGATAAGCATATTGGATAATGTCGAACGTCTTATGGGTATTTCTTATGGTGAAGATTCCATTTGGCATAATAGAATCTTTCAGCCAGTCGTTTCCAAGGCGATTCCTCAAAACCGTATTAATGGCATTGCGTAATGCCACCTCAAAGCAACTGATGATGGTAAACATCTCTTGAGACAGTTGCAGATTATAGCGATAAAGCGTCATTGCCTTGCGGGTATTCCCCCCACAAGCCTGTACATACCGAGCTATGCGCTCTTCTGATATAATCCGTTCGAACTCCTTATATCTCATTGCATCTATTCACATTCAATGCTATTTCCTTTTATTCTTCTGCAAAAGTACGTTTTTTTGCCGAAACGGCCAAATTATATATATTATTTTGTTCGGATTATCTTAACGCGTCATCCGGATAGTCTCTTCGAGTCGTTCGAATAATCCCTTTACCCTATAAGGAATAATCTCTTTGAGTCGTCCGGATTATCGGAATGCCCCATAGGAATAATCCCAATGAAGCATAGGTGACTTGTCACGTCATTGTCATATCTTTTATTTCTTCGTTCATGCGTCTGATCTTCGTTGTCTTTTATTTCTTTATTGTTTCTTCGCCTGGCGAACCGCCTTATGGTGTTGTCGTTGTTGGTGCATCAATATTAACCACCGTATTGCCCTGTACGATACCGTCCTTACCACCACCAAATACATTGCCGAGCACGGTGGTCTTACCTTCTATGTTGACAGTGACTGTATGGTCACCAGTAACGTAACTTTGTTCTCCACCACCATAGACATTGCCAGTCTCTTCGTCACCTGTGCCCACGGTAGTTTCCCCTTGAAGGGTAAGGGTGACATCACCATCCACAGAACCGAGGTTGGACTTATCAAGATTTTCATTTGTATAAAGAATCCGATCATCAACATTCTCGGTTTCCTGCGCTTTTATGGCTGTTGCAGTAGAACTAACCGTTGTTTCAGAATGTTCCCAAGTATAAGTGTCCGAGTCCTTGTATTCGCCTGAAAGATAAACACCAGCGTTTTTGTCATAATATGGCTGTTTTTTGAATCCTCCGGTTTTCATCATCTCCACCGTGGGTAATTCAGCAGAGAAGCCTGCTCCAAACACATTTCCATGCACCTCACAATCAGTTAGAGTGGAAGTTACAGATCCATCCACTTTACCAAGACGACCACCACCATAGAAATTGCCCGTAATAATGCAATTCGTAAGTATTGAGGTGACACTGCGGGTAGTTGCCAACGAGAATTTTACAAATTTCAAGTAAAGACGTGCCACATTGGTCTTGTTATCTGACATGGGCAGGAATTCATAAGTGAAACCTGATGATACACCTCCGAAAGCTTCAATATAGTCACGATGATAACCTGTATATGTAATACCACCAGCATAGTTTCCTGAGTTACTTGATGGAGGCTTTATCGTACCTATAACCCACTTGTCCCAATCAAGATTGAAACCTTTTTCATCAGAGTTCCATGGGTCATTATTCACATTACTGAAATTTCCTGGAGCAGCCGTATAATATGAGTTACCACCATAACCAGCACCAAAGAAAGTGCCAAAGGTGCAACCAGTTGCTGTTGTCTTAACGGTACGCCCACTATTCATGTCGCCGAACTGGGGACCTCCGCAGAAGACTCCGACACGACTGTTACTAATGGTGGTGTTAATATTCCCTTCTGCAATCTTAGCAGCATTGATACCTCCACCATAAAAATTCTCAATATCAGCATTGTTTATCTGCCAAATGATATGACCGTTAGCGTGGGTTGAATTATTGCCAATGCCTTCCATGCCTGTACCTGCCACCATACCAAACCGCCCTCCATTGATATAACATTCGGCATTATCATTATAGTTACCGGCATTTGAATAGAGTCCAGTAAGATAAAAAGCGTCATAATCTCCTCCAGTTACTGATACAGGCGGATGTTTAGTCGTTAAAGTTTTATCAATGTGACACCCTAAATGAAACTCCTTGAACCACACATTACTGCCTACATGGAAATAGGTCGTTTTGTTTCCATTGCCATCATTCTGGGCACTTACCCACTGCTCAATGACACCTCCATGTAGAATAATTGGTTGAGCTGCCCGATTACTTCGCTCGTATTCCATCTGGGTAACACGGAATAGAGCGGTGTTGGTAAATTCAAACCAACCTAAAGGCCGAGGAATACCCAAATTGTAAGTTCCAGAGCCTTCTATAGATTTCTGCGCCATACCAAGACCTATGATGTTCAAAAAATCGACCTTTAAGGGATGCATTTGAACGCGACCATTAAAACGCAGAAAATATGAATAGTCGGGTTCATTATCGTGATCAAAGTCTGCAGACATCCAAGTATAGGGCAAACCATCGGTCTGATTATTGACACCAATAAAATGATAATTACCAACAAGCACTACGGCATAATCGTTTACAGTATGTGATGTGCTGGGGGCAAGATTTGTTACAGCCGTTGAGATACTAGTATAGACCGTTTTACTCTCACCACCGACGGTATAACTACCTCCATTTGTACCATAGATTGTTCCGCCACCAACATTATTAATATTTTTTTGGCTATCCATTGCTGTGTTATACACAACATCTGCATTTGCATCGGTAAGAAAAACTGCTTTGGCCCAGTATGGCTCAATCGTTATTTCCGTGACACCTTCTGGTACATCGAAATAGGCTCCCTGGTTAAAGACACGTTTACTGCCATTAGTACCATAATAGTCCTTGTTGGTGCAGTTACGGTCAGCAAAGTTAAAAGGCATCTTGTCAATATCGCCATTTGATTTAAATGTTACATCAGCACCTGTATTGGTGAAGGTACCAGCCGTTCCGCCACCATGGAAATTAACAATCTTCCATCCAGTCACCACACGATAGGTATCATCGCTTGCCTTGGTGTAATTTTTTGTTCCTACATCATTGTAAAAAGGCAACTGCACCTTGTAATAATTGAAATTGAAATGCTCGGGGTCTTTGTCGGTGATGTCGAGCGTCAATTGCGAGGTTGTGATTACCGCCTCGTCATCTCCAGTTCCTGGATGATGGAAGGGAACAGTATTGTCGGATGTGTTGTCCATTTGTATATTTACGGTCAGCGTACCAAGTTTTGTTCCAATGCTACGAGATTTTGCGCTCGCAACATCAAGGTTGTCTATATTGACTACGGAATGGTATCTACCTTGTTCTTTAAGGATGGGGTACGGAGTAGATGTGCCTATCTGTGAAGGCTCCATCACCCATTTCAACATCTGGCTCTTGTCATAACTACCTGTTGCCCACCAACCTGCCAGTTCGCGATGACCGTTGAGTATATGACGGAAGAATTCGAAACGCTGTAGGAAACGCTTCTCGGCCAGAAGGGCACAGTTGTAGGTATCAATGTCCTGGTTCTGTACATATGAGGCTTCAGCACGGAAATAATTAAAATTACTCACTCCGGTGCCATCTTTATTTACAATAGGGGTTCCATTGTAAATAGGAGCCTTATCCGTTCCGCCAGTAATATCTCCGTAGAACATACATGCAAAAACCATAGTTTTCAGATTACCGCTGGTAGTAGCCACATTATTATAACCAACAATTCCACCTACATTCGAGCCACCAGTTATATCAGCAAAACTATAGCAATTGACAACACGAGCTTCTACATCAAGGAGGCCAACCAAGCCACCAGTGTAGCCCGTACCACCAACCTCACCGCTAAGAATACCCACATTATAGATACGTGCCGAGCCATTGGCCGTGCATGCAATGGCACCAGTGTTACCTGTATGACCACTGATTCCAACATCCTCCAGCACCAGGTTCTTCACCGTACCAGTAAGGGTAGTGAAAAGGGGGACGCTAAGGTTCCTGATGCGGTACGGCATATGAGTTGAGGGGTCAATTGCTGCTTCCAGTGTACCACTGAAAGAAGCGATAGAGGATGTGAAGCCTGAAGCATTTATATCGGCAGCAATAACATAATGACCATCGGTTGCTGTAATCTGACTCAATGCCGTGATGTTTGTCTGTCCCCACACATTCAACCCCAACATCAACATCAGCACACAAGCGGCATAGCGGAGCGCATGCAGTACGCCCCAGCCATACTCTAGCCAGCCCCTAGGCTGCTCCTTGGCTGCTCCTTGGCTGCTCCTTGGCTGCTCCATGAGCCTGCCTAGAGCCTGTCTGGAGCCTGCCATCTCCCTTGCAACAGCCTGTCTATGGTGTGATATCTTATTATTTATATCTTGTGTCATATATCAATCTTCTTGCGGATGATTCATTTATTTCACGGCGAGTTTCTTGATGTAGCGGTTGTCGGCAGACTGCACGATATAGACACCGGCATTGATGATGCGCGTCTCGACGGTCTCACCTGGTTCGAGGGTGAAGGTGCTGATGGTGATACCAGCCGCGTTGAGGATGCGTATGTCGATGTCGCGGTTCAGGGCCGACTCCACGAAGATCTTATGTTTCCTGGTGTATATCTTAAGTTTACCCAGATCGTCCCCATCCGGATCACCCTTCTCCTCGACACCCTTCATCTCCGAGTCGTCATTGTTGAAGACGATGGCGCGGGTGACAGGACGGGCTCCGGTGCCAACCTTTGACATGAAGTACGGACGGAAGGCATAGACTTCGGTATCGTCACCTGTTGTAGGCACCTTGACGAAACTACTGCAGTCAGCCTTTGTATCCTTGTCACTGTCGAATTGCGACTGCAACGTGTAGATGTCACTGCCTGCCGCGAACGACTCGTTCAGGTAACTTGGCTTGAAGGTATAGGTATTGCCGCTATACGTATTCGACACACTTATCATCTCATCGTCGCTCACGCCGATGGTGGCACCCTTCTGCGAGGCGAAGGTGACGGTCTGCTTTTCCAGTTGCAGAGGATTAGGAGTATCCGTCGTAGTGGGCTTGAACACACCGCTGAGGTCAAACTCATAATAGGTCGGACCCGGCAAGCCGATGATATACGGTGTGCCCTTGGTCACCATCGGGTAACTCGTATATGAACGCGGAGACGAGTAGTAGGACTGGTACGTATCCTTGTTCATGTCCTCCTGGTCGTGGAGACCCAAATAGTAATAATCCCAGAGGAAGGTATTCATGACATCCTTCTTGAGGATGACTTCCGCAGTGGATGACGACTCAGTGCCTGACGGATATTTGAAATTACCCTCCACGATATCTGTCGTACCGGTCTTCAGACTCATGGCAGTTGTCTTGTCAAACTCACGCAACCAGTACTCGTGACCTATCTTCGTACCAGTACCGTTTGCACTCTCCTGACTGCCGCTATAGAAGTGGGTGATCTCACCCTTCTGATGTGTGCTGACGAGTTCGGCACTGAACGGCAGGCTGACAGCATCCCATCCCTTCGTGCGGTCGACGAAATTGTCTTTGTTCGGCTCACGCTGATACCACATCCGGTGACTGCTGTCGAAGGTGTAACTGATAGGCGCATTGAAGTCCTGCTTGTCGATGAGCAGATGGTCGCGTGTGGACTTATAGGCACCACCCGACAACTGCACCCAGTGACCACGCAAAGCGTTAGACCAGTGGTCATAGACAGCCACCTTACGATACTTGTCATTCGACTCATAGTCGCTCAGTTTCGGGTCGTCCAGATAAGCGCTCACCACGCCATTAGTCTTGTCGGCAGCCGTGGTGCCTGTCATGGTGTAGACCAGCAGGTTGGCTGTCAGGTCGACATTCTGGAAGCCTGTCAGTCCGTCGTCGTCAAGCAGCGGCGGGTAGAAGGCCTTAGTGGTCTTTGTGCCAAACGTGACATTCACATCACCCTTATCATAGACCTTATAGGTGTCGTTGGTACCGAACCTTGCATCGGTGAAGTCGATAGCCGTCATGCTCTTATAGGCAAGGGTTGTCGCATCGCCCTTCTTCGTCTGTGCAAAGACGGCATCCGGGTTGAAGTAGGCCGTCTTCATCTCCGATGAGCGGAAGTAGGCCGGTGCACGATAGACGCGGTTACCATCGCTGGTGTCATCCACGAAGCCATCCGTGCGGACGATGCTCGACGGCACCTCTTGATGCGTCCGACCCTCGACGTGGCCATAACTCAGGTTCTGTCCGAAGAAGATATAGTCGTCGGGCCATACAGGATACCAGGCGGTCTTCTCTACCGCACCGTCCATATATTTGAAGGCTCTCGGGTTGTCGCCTAAAGGAATGGTCTTACAGTCGGAATAGCGGAAGTCACCATCGGCAAAGCGGTCCTCCACGTAGCCATTACTCGGATAATACAAATCTGACGATACACCCGACGAACTGAGTGCAGCATCCGGCGTACCATAGTGGGCTGTCCTCGGCTCAGTACTCGTGGTCTTCAACGGATCAGTCACATCCTCGTACGTGTAGAACTTGTTCTCCAGGCCTGTACTCTGGCCACTGCCGTCGGCATAGCGCTTGAAGAGGTAGAAGCCGTTCAGGTCGTAGGCCACCTCACCGTTGTAGAAGGCCTGAGCATCCTTGCGGATAGACGTGCCATGATCACTATTGTTGTGGTCAGCAATCTGTTTGGTATAAGAACCTGGCTTAGGCACATCAACACCTTCTACTTTCACGTAGGCATCATTGTAATTCTCCTTATAATAACTATTTACAACCTGAACCAACTGTCCAGAGGTTCTGTTAGGATTACCGAATACCGGCTGTGTGGTCTTATCCGCCGTGCTGCTGGTGCTGATCCAGCAGTTCTCCACATAGCCATCACCCGTCTCAGCGATACCGGCACCGGTGAATGTGCCCATCACACCGAGGTTATAGACACTACCACAGAGATTGCCGAAGAGCGACTTGGTGAGTCCGCTGATATAATGGCCTTCGCCGTGAAGTCGACCAGAGAAGCAAGGCTCATAAGTGGTACCATCAGTACTGCCGGCAATCAGGGCATTCTTCGTTGGTTCTGCCTCACTGGCTGTTGAGCCGTCGAGGTCGGTGTGGAGGAAGAACTCCAGACCCTGTCCTGCCTTCACACGCTCGTCAAGTAAGGCTTGGCCCTTGAACGGGCTGTCGGTGGTAGTGGCTTCTCCATTCTCCTTTATTTTGTCAATGAGACCATTTGCGTCTGTCGTGACATCATCTTTACCCAGCAAACTCAGGTCGTAGAGGCTCTTCAGCATGTCGAGGCCATTACCGCCAGAACTGCTGTAGTCGTTAATATAGATCTTCGGCTCGTAGTCCACGTCCTTATGGTCTATGTAGTAATGTTGCGGATGGTTCACCACGCTCTTCAGGTCGTGCGCATTAGCCACACTCACCTGTACGGAGTTACTATAGGTCTTGCCCAGATAGGTCTGTGCATAGTAGGCAACCCAGTAGTTGTTCTGATACCAATAGACTGGCGTCACACCATTTGTATATGGAATACCGTTGGTATGAGTGTTGGCATCGCTCTCCTGGTAGAAGAGTTCCCAGCCGGAATCGGTCACACGATAGGCACCCTCACTGACGCTTGGCACGTCGAGAGTTAGCGAGGTACCCGGGTAGACAATGTCGGGTTTACGTAACTCGCCCACCTCAGGCACACCACTCTCGAAGTTGATGTGGATGTTCACAATATGACGCTCACTCACCGGTGTGACGTTGTTACCCCCCTCGTCACTCTCCTCGTACTCATAGAGGTAGATGACGGTGATGATCTTCTCCTTCTGCAGGTTGTAGATATCGCTTCCGCTCGACACGTAGAGGGTACTGGTCTCTGTGGGTGCCGTACCATGGATAACGAAGCCTTTCTGCTTGTTCACCAGGCTGTTGTAAGTATACTGATCAGTTCCATTACTTGCACCTTGTCTAATGACGAAGCCTGCAGGCACTTCACCGCTTTCGATAACAGCATCCTTGCTGATGGCAACCGTCTCTCCATCGGAGTCTCTACCATTGGCATTGGCCATCAGGGCTTTGACAGGTTTGCCTTCACCCTTTTCATTGATAGTATACGGTTCACGGCAATAATAATAGTAGAAGGGATCATACTCATAGACTTGATTACCCTGACTATCCAATACGGGCTTACCATCTTTGTCAACTACTGGTGTGGGGGTGGAATCTGTCAATCCTTCAGCGGTAAAATCAAGTTGATCGATATTCAGTTTCTGCTGGTCATTCAGCGATGTCCAAGTAGAGACATCAATGACCTGACCTACGGTATAGGGCACATCACCACGCATGAACGCCTTCTTCACCACATAATAAGTACGAGGTTCCTTCACTTCGATGGGTGAATAGTGGTGGCGCTCGTTGGGGATATCCTCATATTCCTCGCGCGACAGCCATTTCGACTGATCGTTAATATCGCTTGGAACGGAAATAGGATGGCTTACGAGATTTTCGTCAGTGTATGAGAATGACGTAACCATGGTTGTAGTTTCATCACTTTCCTTGTATCCCACAAACACTGCCTGATAGTCTACTGGTTTCGTGACGGAGTAAATAGCCGGATTGAGCGAGGTATCTCCTTCGAACAACGGAGTGCCTGTGATGGCACCAGTGGTGGCATTGGTGGTGGTGGTACCTAACTTATAGCCGTCATATTGCACCTTCTGCTTTCCGTAATTCTCTTCAGAACGGTAACTATAAGTCGAATCGACAAACAAGTCGAAGGCATCATAGTTGAAGGTGAAACTCTTACGGTCTTTCTCTGAGAGGGCAGACCAGGTGTCAAGGGCACGGTAAGCCTGTCCTTGGGCGAAGTTCTGACCACCATAATCACCACCCTGATAGCACAGGTAGGCATCAGACATGTACTTATTCAGTTCGGCCAGTGCTTCAGCATCAGTCATACCAGTATTCTGTGCCTTTATCTTTGACACCAACTCGTCAATGTCTGCAGTCGACAGAGGCTGTCCGGTATAGACATAGTCCGACGTCGAGAACTTCAGCAGACTGGTACATACCCTGGCTTGGCGGGGCTTCGTCAGTCCGTCTTCCTCATCGACATATTGGTCAAGATGAGCCTTGATGTCATTCCACTGATCGGAGGTGTAAGTCTTCAGCGTGTTATTATCGTCCACATCGATATACTGGGAATGCGGGGAAACCACCGCACCTGGATAGAGTCGCTGCACCTCCTTGTCTCCACTCATGACGGAGACCTGACTGGTCACGATGTAGGCTTCTTCCACCTGAGCCTGACCAGACTTTTCACTCTCACTCAGTGTAGGCCAGACGTTAGTGTCATAATTATTCTTCACTGTCTTATTGACAATCTCGCCAGCCTTATATTCCCGTTGGCCAAAGATGCCGCCAGCAACACCGCTCTTCAACGAGAAAGTGGGACCTTTATAATAGTCAGATGTGTTGAGGGTTTGTTCCACTTCTTCATCGTTCACTATCACAATCCGCTTACCGTCGGTAAACTCCTTGGTGTTGATCTTGTCCGTGCGGTCAGCAGACTTGGTATAGTAACTGTTCCACACCTCAGGATTGTTCACCTCGTAGGTCAGGATATAGCCCTGATCGTGACTGATGTTGTTCGACTTGCGGAAGACGAAGTCGAAGGCCACCTTATTATTATCTTCATCCAAGACATACTTTACCTCCTTGGTATCGGTGTCCTTCAGTTTTCCTTTCGGAGCGCTCGCCTTGATATATTCATAAGTACCCGCCTGCGATGCCGGGCCAGGCTGCATGGTATAGCCTGCGGGATAGGAGATTCCATTAATCGTACATGCGGCGATGGTGGTATAGGTTTCCTCTACGAACTTCTCCTTGTCGGCATCACTCAGCAAACGGTAGTCCCAGTAGGAGATGGGGTCGTTCAACTTATACGTCTTGCCGTTAACTGTTAGTTTTTCCTCGTAGTCACCCAGTTTCATACC
Source organism: Prevotella sp. (assembly GCA_017618275.1). Lineage (GTDB taxonomy): Bacteria > Bacteroidota > Bacteroidia > Bacteroidales > Bacteroidaceae > Prevotella. The sequence continues at coordinate 10,074 of JAFZUS010000028.1, read as the reverse complement.
GTTCTTATCATAGTAGGCATAATAGTTGGGCTGCACCTCACGCAACGTCATGCGTCCGTTAGAGGCGGCCGATATTGTCAGCGGTAATTCCACCTTCTCGGCATAGGCATTGGCCACACCCGTGTAAGCCGAGATATACTGGTCGTAGACGTAGATCTGGCCTCGGATATACCAGTAGTGGGCCGGCGATGCTACATAGCCGTCTGAATACATACCAGTGTTGGGGTAGCAGTCGTCGACAATCTGCTTGGTATTGTGAATGAAATTTCCCGAAGTCTCTATGAGTTGAAGATCACTTTCCGTATAGTTAAACTCACGGTAAGAAGCGACATCAGCGTTATAGTTGAGGAGGATCAACGGATTTGAACCAGTCGTTTTCGTTCCGTGTTCATTCTTGGCATAGACGTAGCCACCGCCCATGCCTTGCATGACGTTGATCAGGTCGAGTTCCACGATACCGGTGATATAGCCCCAAACATCCGTACCTGTCTTCTCCGTTTCCTCACGTTTGATTTCCAGATAGACACCCGAAGCCAGAGCAACCTTGTTGAAACTGGTACCGTTGTTGCGGTATTTGTCAGTCGGCCTGCCTAATTTAAAGTCATAATAAGATTTCCCATCCGCCTTGGGAGCCTGAGTGTTCTCATTCACATTCGTTACACGTTTGTCCGTAAAGCGTACGTCGCTGGTCAGGTTACCGAGGAATTTCACCGTGTTGTAAATACCGAAGTAGTTGCCATGCAGATATTCATTCTTTGCTATATCACTGAGACCTTCAAAAGTGCTTTCGCTGGGGAAAGTCACGGCTAACGTCCTGCGCTGGTTCAGCGACACCTCGCCCACACGGTTGATGGTGTAGTCGTTGTAGTCCACCTCCTCCGAGGCACGGTCCTGGGCACCATTCAGCACCATACGGCTGCCATACACGCCACACATGTCGGCACGCTGGATGGTATTCAGCGGGCGACCGGCATATTTACTGAATATACCGTCTTGCTTCCAGTTGGTCTGTTCTATTGGGTCCATGAGAGCCCATTCAGTATCTTCTATCTCGTCATCCTTGGAATAAGTCTTGGTACCAGGATTCCAATTAGCCTTTTCGGTAGAACTAAATCCGCTGTATGTGGCTGCTGTGACTTTCTGTCCTTTCTTATAGGCAATTCCTGTTCCGTCGTCGGTATGGAGCGACGAACTCACATAGTACTCATAGGTGTGGGTTCCTTTAGCCACGTATTTCAATTGATAGTAATCTTTCTCACGTTGGGTCATTTGGTCGTAAATAGTCTTATCGACCTTTTCCGACAGGTTATAGAAGTCTGTACCATAATTGTCGATATGTAGTTCGCGGAAGCCATCCACCAGTGTCAGGTTACCGTCACCGTAGAGTCCACCAATTTCATCGGTACCGACACTGATCAAGTCGCGGTTGAAGATATCACGCAGCGAAGCAGCCGCATTGCCATAGACTGTCGGTGTCTCTGCTTTCACGATATCACTACCTGTCGCGATGTTACCACCGGCAAAGACCGCATTGTGGATGGTGACACCATCGACATTCAGTTTACCCCATTTTTCATCATCTGCCGTTTTATTTTTCAACTGTAACAGGTATTCCGTAGGTACGTATTTACCTTCATTAAACGTAACCTTTTCTCCACTCTTGACGGGAAGCCCGGGTAATGTTGCATCTGCTGCTGCAAGTTTGAAACTACCGTCGTCTTCCTTTTCGTATTCGTCAAATTCGACAGACTCATCAGGTTTGACCTGACAATACGGCTCCACCACAACGTTGCAGTCGAGGGTCAGTTTTCCAGCATTCTTGTAGTATGTATCCGATGCCTTCGTACCCGTAGCACTATAGACGAATCCCTCGTCACCGCCACCGAAGACGTTGCCATAGCCGTGAAGCGCATTCTCAGCCGTACCTACCTCACCGCCACGGATATGCACATCGGTGCTACCGAAGACGAAGCCCTTCGAACTGAGATCGAGGGCAGCGATTTCCTCTGCCGTCATATAGGTTGACATCAGTTTCGTACCGTCACCACCCCAGTTGTCCTGACCGCGACCACCACCGAAGATGTTACGCATCACATGTCCGCCATAGAGATAGACATGAGTCGAGCCGCCTTTATAGATTCTGGCTGTGGCATTGTTGAAAGTACCTGTCGGATCTGTTTCACTTTCTCCCTTTGCTCTCGCTGTACCACGCCCGACAGGACCGATCTCGCCTCCGCCATAGATGCTGCCGCGCACCTGACCACCGTACATATTGATAACGGCATTATCGACATAACTGTTGGCCACATAGCCGCCACCGAAGACATTACCACCATTTTCCAGAGACTGGTCGCCATCAACCAGTTCCTCAACATATCGCTCGTCAAAACCCGTAGTAGCAGTGTTGTCTGTCAGATCGGGGTTATACCGATAGCCGATGTAGCCTTTATTGATGGTCACATTGGTGGTACCGAAGACAGAGCCGCCCTCGCCACCGCCATAGACGTTACGGGTGATGGCAGGAATGCCATCCAAATAACTGGTGCCGTTGACCTTGCCGATGACCACGTTGGCCTCGCCATCGACGTCGTTATAAGTTGTGTAGTCTGTGAGACTTTCATCACTACCGGTTTTAATGACATCTATATCGCCATTATGCCTGCCCACGCTACCGCGCCATCCGCTGGCATAGACGTTACGTGCCGTACCACCCTCGACATAGACCATCGTCTTGGCAGTGAAGGTTTCGCTGCCCTTCTTTTCATACAGATTCTTCACATCGCCGCTTCTGCCGGAACCAGAGACATCCTTCTCGGCAGTACCTCCCAAGATGTCGAGATAGGCAGTACCGGTGACGACGGCTTCAGCACCGTGACCACCACCGAAGCCATAACCTGTGATGGTGGCACCTTCTTTGAGATGGACGTTGGTGTTATAATAATCGCCATCATACTTGGCAGGGGCAATCATGGGGTTGTCGTTGCTGGCAACGAGCAAGTCTTTGTAGTCACCTTCTTCAAGTTCGGTATCCAACGTCACCTGAGCCCCACGTATTTCCAGTGATTTCTTATTCAACACCTTTCCGGCATTGCCACCGCCATAGACATAATAGACTACTGCATTTTTATTTAGGTTCACCTCTGTGTAATGTGACCAGGAGTACTTACCGTAACCGGCACCATAGACATTTCCCTGGAAGGAGAGATTATCCGGATTGGAATGAACCGTGCTGTTGATGTTCACCTTTCCGAAGACGGTACGCCGGCAGGCGTTGTTACCGCCATAGATAGCACCCGTGACAAAGGCATTCTCACTGCTGAAATTGACATTGGCCTCATAGACATCACAAGGCACTTCGTTATGAGCCACTTGAACGGTATTCTCACCAACCTTTTTGGTTTCCATAAAGCCGTAGGCTCCACCGAAGATGTTGGTGATATTGATGGTAGACAGTTTGGGTACGTTGACCACCGTGCGACGGGTGATGCCTTCCTTGAAACTGCCGCCATAGGCCGCACTTATCGTTCCGCGCATCAAATCGATGATGGCAGAAGCAGAATCGGGGTTCGCCTTAGCCTCCGAAGGGGTAAACTTCATACCGACACCGCCCCAGGCACCTGCTCCAAAGACTTCCAGACCTTTATAGTAAGACATGTCATTAATATCGTCCGGAATATCAATCAGCACGTAACTACGGTTCTGCAAGATGTCACGTTCCTTCTCACCCGACTGTCCCTGACCAGCACCAAAAACAGTTTTCACCACATTGTTTGTCTGGATATACGCAGGGCGGAAGTTCACGAAAGCATTGTTGATATGGGGTTTGCTATTTCCAGGCTTGGGATCGCCAAGATTACTGGCGGTAGCATCTGGTGAATATTCCCATTCGCCTGTTGTAGCATTTTTCTTTCCTGTGTAGAAATATTCCTTGAATTTCGGGTCGGTATAGTCGTACGTACCATAGCAGCCACCGAAGAGGCCATCGGCACGGCCCTGCAGGTATTCTACGTAGGCATTGGCCTTGGTGAGGACAGGAGCAGTTGAGCCGGTGGGGACTGATGGGGTGTACATCTTGGTCTTGGCAAAGTCGCTGACACGACCGATAAAGTCCTTGTTACCCAGGATCTTGCCTCCGAGGTCGTTGCCGCCGTAGACATAATCTCGGATCCAGGGGAAGCCTTCCACATAAACGGCAGATTCGGCAATCGTCCCCTCATCAACATCCTTGACAGTATTGGGGAATATGTTCAGATAATCTTCCTTCGGCATACGTCCGACGTAGGTCTCAGTATGTCCCAGGATGTCAGCGTTACACGAACCAGCAAAAGCATTGAACACGCGGCCCTTACCCATGTTGACGACGGTATTGCCGGCAATCGGGCCGAAGAAGCCACCACCATAGATAAACTCCGCCTCAGCCATGTCCTCACTATGGTCTTTCTGCTTCGATACACCGGCGTTCTTACCCATCACATTGATGTAACAACTGTACTTCGGGTCGTATTTGAGCGTTTTGCCGTTAAAAGTATAGGTGCCGTCATTCGTGTATGTGCCGTTAGTAGCCTCCGAGGTGCCTGTTAGTTTGCCAATGACGCCCTCTTCGCTGCCACCGAATATCTGGAAGGTGTAGCCACGCGTCAGGTTGATGGTGGTGCTGCCCCAAATCTCAGTATCCTTACCATGACCGCCTCCGAACACGTTCAAGGCATGTCCGAACACATCCATACCCTGTTCATCGAGGATGACGCCGGTGCGGCGCTTGGTGATTTTATAGTCATTAGATGCGTAAAGGATAGCCTCACCCTCGCTGTCGCCAATGACGCTGTCGAACACGCCATAGTCCTTGCCATCCGACGGATCATCGTCTTCGCGGTCTACGATGGTACTTTTGATATTGATGACCACATTGCCATTGACGATACCGCTGTCGTAGCAGCCACCGTAGACATTGCCACCGAACAGACGGCGGTTGATATCGGCAGAATTGGATCCAATTGCTGTTTCTTCTGTATATTCCCCTACGGTCACAGGAGGAACCTCTTTGAAGGTCTTAGTCGTCGTATCATAGACACTATTGTCGACGGTGTTCCATTCCAGATAGCGATGGGGATGGTCGCCTGTGGTCGTCAAATAAGTGACTTTGCCATTAGTTAAGATTTTCTCGTATGTGTCTGGATCTCTTTGCACTGCCCAGCGCTTGGGCTGGATCTTCAGACCGGAGAGATTGAGTATCAGTCTGTTGCCGTCAGTATCAGGGTCACCGATGAGACCGCCTTGATAGGCAGCATTCAGTTGCGTTTTCGTCGGATCGTTACCAACATATTGCACAGGCACGTTGGCACTGTTGCAACCGCCTACCAGTTTGTCGAAGATGATGACCTTGTGGTCGAAGGTGATGTTGGAAACACTGTTCTTGCTCCTCATACTACCCACGTTACCGCCACAGTAGAATGAGCCGATGGAAGAAGAATAATCAACATAGTCGGGATAATTGTCTCTCTCGAAATCATCGAACCTAACACTGGGTTCAATCTCCATCGTCACGCCCTCCATGTATTCAGCAAAGGTCGATGAAACTGTCAGATCCATTTTGCTGAATTTAACGCTTTCATCTACGTTACTGGCATTTTTGACAGTCACACTGCCAGCATACTTTTCCAAGATACCACCTGCGGAGGCATCCACCATCTTCTCTCCATTGTTGCCAAGGAACACCTTGTCGGCAATCACATACGATCCGATCTTCAACTCCGCCATGGGGTCTTCATAGCCTTCCTTAGGTTTCAGCGTGGCACAGTTACCACCCACGAAAACGGAACCGCCAATAATGGTGGGGTTACCCTCTGTACCTGTTATATGGATAGACACCTGTTCGGCATTGGGGCGGAACTTATTCAGGGCCTTGACCGAATTATCCGCAGTGATGCTTGCATATATGGCATCATCTGTTCCTGTATAGCCTAACGATAATATCTCATTGGGGTTGTAGTAGAAGTCTCGCCAGCCCGGATCGTTCTTCAGTTTCGGATTGTCGGTATAGGCATAATAGCCATTGCCACCGCCATACACGTTACCACGAATACTCGTATTGATACCTACGGCACTACCGAAGTGAACCTTTCCTGAGATATCGTTACCGCCATAGACATTGTTGACATCACCGCCTTTCACAATGACACGTGCTGCCAAGTCAATCGGGAAACTGTATCCCGCCGGCGAATAGACATGGTCTTGTTCCACGCCATTATTCATCGGGTGTACATCTGCCTTACGACAGCCACCAAAGAGGTTGTCGACAATGATGGTCGATCCTTCCTTAATATCCACCAACAGACCGTCCTTACTAGTCATGTGCCCCTCATTACCACCAGAGTAGAGATCGCGGACGATACCCTTCTGCAGGTTCCATTTCGGCATGATGGACATCTCGGCCTTGTTGTTGCCGCCAAACACACGGGCGTGGTTGTAGTTAAAACTGGAAAGGTCGGACTGGGTGTCAGGCATACTCACCTTCTCCTTCAAATAATCTATGACGGCATCTCGTGATGCGAGACTATTTTTGATGGCAAAGATGCCTGCAGTAGTCGACAGGCCGCTACTCGAGTTGTTGATGTTGATGGTTGTTGCCGCTGTCACTGTGGCATTGTTACCGCCACCATAGACATGGGCGATGCAACCGCCCTTGATCTCCAGATAGGTCTTGGAGAGTTCGGGGGCACTAAATGGTGACTTGCTTTTAGCCACTACCGTACCAGCAGCATCACGGACGATATAGTTCCCCTCACCATCCTGAATGTCAACTTCCGTTTCTCCTGACTTTTCCTTGTAAACATAGTCGCCGTTGCCACCGCCAAAGAGCGTTCCGACCACCAGCATCTTAGAGTCGCCGGTCACTGAGACCTCACCAATCGTTTCTGTTATCTGAGGGCTGGCACTGGTGCGGACAAAGGCCTTCCACGTATTATCGACACCGCTCTGAGTTGCCTCTTCTATTTTTGTCGGGATGTCCGTTGCATTGCCCGACTCTCCTATCGTTCCTGAGATATCATTGCCACCATAGACATTTTGTATGAAGATTTCGTCACTGGCATGCTCACCGTCGATATGAACGAAAGTGCGTCCTCCGACATCCGCCATTCGGGCACCGCCGTAGACATCGTTCAGTTCACCAGCATACACAGTAACATTCGTGCTACCTGTCATGTTGCCGGCATTGCCGCCGCCATAGACATTACCACCAATCTTCACCTGCTGCGCCTGTGCCATCATCGCAACCAGGAGCATCCATGCACTTATTATGATATCTTTCGTCTTCACTTTTTACTTCTCAATTTATCTTCACCGTCGGGTTGTTGAGGTCCGGGTCCGACAACATATATAAATAGGTGGGCTGCACCGTCATGGTGAGCGAGTAACTACAGCCACGCGTCGTTATCAACTCAGTGCCGAACCATTTACGCAGGTCGATGGTATTCTCTGCCTGGCAGTTCTCACGGATGAGGTTGCCGATACTATAAGTCGAGGGATCATACGGTGGGTTATTGTCAAACACATCATAGGTGCTGCGCAACTTAAAGTAGGTGTTGTCGCCAGGCACGAAGCACCCCATGAAATCCGTAGGGGTGACGCTATTGAGTATCACCTGATTTTCTGACGTATTATCCCATTCGAAGATAGGCACAGGAGCCACACTGGTACTGGATACATCGGGCGTATATTCGACAGTGCCGTCAATCGGTGACGAGCCGTCGTCGGTCTTTTTCAGTTTGATCCGAACATTGAACTTCGCATATACCGCACCTCCCGAATCACTTGAATAGGCTATCAGTTCCAGTTTTTTCAACCGGATGGTGCGCAGGGCTGCGTATGTCGCATCCACCTTGAAGCGGAATCGCAGAGAGGCATAAAGATGGTCGAACAGCAGGAAAATATAGTTGTTGTTCTCGCCGCTATTTATATGAGTTGCAAATTGACCTACTTTAAGACCGGGAACAGGAACAGTATTTTCATCTATACCATCCTTGGCACCGATAAGGACACAGACATCGCTGGGTGTCACCGTCTGAAGACCATTGATAGTCAGCACGGCCCCTTCGCTATAACTTGCGTTGCCATTGGTAGTGGTTCCATTGTAACTTACCACGCTGGCCGATGCGGCCTCCTCCTTCGGGATGAAACCATAGAAATAATAATCACCGGCTCCAATTTCAGTATTCGACAGCCACCAAGAGCCGTCACTGTTTTTATAGAAGAATGTACCCTCCAAAGGTTCTTTATTGTCCTGAGTGAAGAACATACTGATGGACTTGTTCGTTAGATTAGTCTGGTCCTTGAACTTAGCATTCAGATCGTTGTAGAGATAATAGCCCGGTGCCCATGAAGGCGATTCGGGGTCAGTTCTCGTGATACTCTTAGACCTTGCCTCAGCCACCTCATCCACATACCACGGGGCACAGGGCTTCAACTCTATCTGCACACGTTCCTTCTCCTGATCGCCCGGGGCATCATCAGCGTCGGAACAGGCATTCAGCAGCAGCAACAGAAGCGGCAGCAACAGCCATCTCATCGTCTTATGGTCTAATATCTTCACCTTTTCTATTCTTCTTTTCTGATATTACCAGTTATATACTGTATGGGGTTTATCATATGTTACCCACGGCGTGAAAGCCGACTGCACCTTGGAGAACTGCACGCCTCCATCTACGTGTATCTTAAAGATGTAAGTATAGAGGTAGCCCGGCAACCAAGTCATATATTTGGCAGGTACGGTGGTGGTCTTCGGATCGCCGTTGACGCTGACCGTCAACGTATAGTCGCTCTGCCCGGAGGGAGTGGGGATCACCGTATATATCTTACTTAATGCCGACGTAGACTCATCTGCATTTAGGTATGGAGATACGACAGTTCCACTGCCATTCTTACTTATCGACCCAGCCTCATAGTAGTCCTGCGTGAAGCCCGTTATACCCTCGGCCTCGGTAGTGGCAGCAAACGACTCCGTCTTTGTAGTTCCTGTCAGAGGATAGGTGACAGTCACCTTACCCTTCATCTTGATGGTACCACCATCACTGGGACGGAAGTTCTTTCCAGTCAACTCTGTATCCTGGGCGGCATTGGGATCTTCGAAAATGAACTTAAAACGCACCTTCGACAGGGGCTTGATGAACTCCAACTGCACAGGCTTGCCGTAATCAGCGGAATTGCCGTACCACAGGTGGCTGTAGTAGGGTGTTTTGCTCTCGTTGAAAGCATCGGCATCATAGGTCACCTCGTATGTGGGGTTTGCTTCGTTAGGTAAATAATTGCCGGTTGGATTATTCGTCTCACTGGCTCCTGCCACTCCGAAGAACCGGTATGCCGAGGCGGTAGTGTCCCAATACTTGATGCTCTGCTCCATCTCACCGAGTCCCTGCTGGTTCACATATTCCCAGCCACTGGAGTTCGAGGCAGTAGTGTTGGCGCTGTTGTTGATCCAGTTGACGGTATAGCCGTTCATCACGATATTGACGGAAGAGCCTTCGCCATTCTTAAAGCCCCACACCTTAAACCGCTTCGTATAGGTTTCGAGTCCCACCTCCCCGGCACGGGTTCTGGCATGGTTCACGTTCTGGTCTTCCGACAAACCGCCTGAGAAGGCGATGGCCTTCACGCCGGGCTGGGGTGTAGGATTGCCTCCTGGCTCGTCGCCACCACCCTGACAACCACACATCATGAGTGCAGTTACCATCAACAGGGCCATATATCGGAACTTTCTATTCATTCTTTCACCTTTATCACCTTATAATAATACTTAATTGGATCACCCATGCTGAACTGGAACACATAGGTTGTTCCTGCCGCTGGTGTGAACTTAGCCCCATTGATAGTGATAGGATTACCGTCTGGGGTTGCAGTGCCAGGTATCTCCGTGAAGGCAGCCAGACCACTCGCCTCCGTCACCACCAGATTCTTGCCACCTGTATCTGTAAGCGTCCAAGTGTTCGCTCCTGCTCCATTTGTTCCTGTGGTTCCTTCTTTAATCGCCTTCGCCACCGTCTCTTCTATGATGCTTTGGACGGCACCCTCTTCCACAGT
>JAFZUS010000177.1 GCA_017618275.1 Prevotella sp. | reverse complement strand
TGTGGGATATTTTAAGGATTAAATTCTTCTGACAGTAAATCATCACTTCATCCTTTACTCTGATTTCAAAAGCCAGCTCCTTGTCTGACTTCACATACATAAGGAAATCATGATATATGCCTCCTTCGAGGTACTTTGACAAATGCTCAGACGATAATCTTCTAGCCATATATCTTTTTACTTTATAGGGTCTGCACAATATTCACGTCGGCCACAGTTTTTACAGAACTTGCCGATCCAGACATTATCGAACTGTTCGATTGCTGCTTCAAGCATTTCTGGGTCATCGGTCAGGATGCCAGCCTCGAAGTTCCTTTTCTTAGGTGATTTCATGCCCATACCGGCACCAGTTAGGTTAGCGGAGCCGACGTAGGCAATGGTACTGTCGATGATAATGAGCTTGAAATGGACTCTCGGACATAGCACACGTTCCATACCATCATAGAGGATAGGATGCTTCTCATGATCCTCCCGCCAAGCCGTTCCTGGTTCTTTGGCATGAATCAGCCTGACCTCGACGCCTTTCTTCAACAAGGAAGCAATGAGAGCAAGGAATGGCTTGTCATCGACATACAGATCTTTGATGTCTGCCGTTCCTATCCAAACCGTCTGCTTGGCCTTACCCACCAATGACAGGACTTCCTTGTAGTGGTTCTCGTCCGCTATGTACTTAATGAAGCTCATTCTTACTATTCATGCTCAATCAAAACAGTTTCTTCCAAAGCCACAACACCGTTACTGCACCAACAACGCAGAATACAAAGTTGGTGAGATAACCTTTGCCAAGCAGTTCAATGTCCAGCAGATGGCTGATGAATGTACCGGCATAGCTGCCTATGATGCCAATGATAAGATTCATGCAGCATCCTTTGCCCTCACCGCTCATGATGCGATTGGCAACATAGCCAACAAGAATGCCTGTCAGTATCGGCCAAGCTGTGAAATCTGCAATATGCTCTAACATTCCCTATTTCAATTGTTTCCCGTCTGAGAATGCCTTGCCTACAGTCTTTCCTAACTGAATGTATGTGTGGTGAACAGGGTCAAAGGTAATCAGTTCCATCTTCTCTACATCAGGTTTGCCGTCTTCGGCAAGATATTTCTCGTCACAGAGGATGTTGACGATTTCTGCTACGAGGTAATAACCAGTCTCACTCTCGTCAATCTTCTGCTTCACCCGGCATTCCAAAGTCATGGGGAACTCCTTAAATACAGGAGCGTTCACATTGGGAGCCTTCTCAATAGTCCATCCCGTCTTTTCCATCTTGTCAGGAGTGTTCCTGCCACTCACGATGCCCACATAGTCTGAAGCTACCATCGTCTCTGTAGTGGCATAAGCGACGGTGAACTCTGGATTCTCAGCAAGGTTGTCAGTTGTCTGGTGAGAACCGAGTGAGATGATGATTTCGTGCATATCCCACTGGCCGCCCCAAGCTGCATTCATTGCATTGGGCTTACCGCCTTTATCATAAGTACCGATAATCAGTACGGGTTGTGGCAATAGCCACGCTGTTGATTTGAAACTCTTCATAATTCTGTTATCTTTTTGTTAGTCTTGCCAAATAATCGTAATGTCCACCTTCTGCTACCACTTCGACTGCATATCCACATCTTCCTGCTTTTTGCTTCAGGGTATCAGCATCAATATATAGCCAGTCAAAGGGTTCTCCGATGGTGTCCTTGTATTGCATCCGGAAGCTATGCTCACCATAATAGTCCATTTCGTTAGGAATATCAATCATACCTTCCTCATCCTCGAAAGCGTAGCTGATATCCGATGAATCGCAAAGAACTTGACCTCCTGAGGCCAGAATCTTATCGAGCTGTTTGAAGAACTCTGGCATACGTTCCAACGTTCCGACAATACCGATGCCGTTCATCAGCATTAGGATGGTATCAAACTGACCTTCCAAGGTGAAAAAGTCCTGCTCAAACACTTTCTTTACCCCGCGTTCCTTCATGGTCTCAACAGACAATGGGGAGATGTCAATGGCAGTCACATCCAAACCTCGCCCTTGCAGGACAAGTGAATGGCATCCCGCTCCAGCCCCGACATCAAGCACTCTTCCTTTTGCCATATCAAGAGCCTTGCGTTCTATCTCAGGCATTGACTCGTAGTTTCTGAAAAGGGTTGTCAAGGGAATCTCGTCCTCCTCGAACATCGGGGAGAACACTCTGAGCCTGCTTGCC
>JAFZUS010000176.1 GCA_017618275.1 Prevotella sp. | reverse complement strand
TTCATATTCTCACTATGATGATTTGATTCACATTTCTTTTCCCGTACTCATCGGTATTGTAGAACTCTTATAGCAATAATGTCCAGCTGACACTTCGTGCTGATTGCCATCGGGCAGGATGATGCTGGCACTGGTGCCTTGGGGAACGTAGAACTCAAAGTTTACCGTGCTGTCTGTATTTTGCTGAAAGGCTGTGCGAATGATGCCATGGGGTGTTTCAACAGAAGTCTGGAGCGAGTCGAGGTCTGCCGGGATGTATGGTTGGAGGATAACGGTATCGTAGGCAATGCCTGTGTTGCGGATGCCCGCAAGATGGGTGTAGAACCATTCCTCGATATGGTCGAGCATACAGTGGTTCTGAGAGTATCGCATGTCCCACAATTCTGGTGTTGTGGTACAACCGTTCTTAACGAAGTAGCCGTAGCTGGGATAGTCAGTCTGGCAGACCATCCGCCACACGATGTCGTTGTGTCCGTATTCGGCCAGCATCATCAATACAGGTTTCAGGCCGCACTCGCCGGTCTTTACCTTATATCCGTCGTGAATGACTGTGTTTGCAAGGCGGTCGGCCACCCGCTGCGCCTCCGCCTCCTCTGTCAGTCCATAGTAGAGGGGCATTGCCTGTTCGGCCTGATTGCCATGGGCGTATATGGCTGTGGAGTCGTTGTAGAAACGGGTGTTGAAAGCCGACCGTGTCTTTTCTGCCTGCTGCTCGAATATGTGAGCATCAGTTTCATGTCCTGTATCGCGGGCCATTTCTGCCATCACTCTCAACAGATGATAATATGTGCAGGTGATGGTGAACTCGGGCATCGTCTTGTGCTGTAGTCCACTCGACTCCTGTCCCCAGTCACTCAGACGACTGTAGGATGCTCCGGGCATCAGACCGTCTTCGGTCAGCGAGGTATAATAGTCAATGAGTCGTTTCATCCCGTCGTACCATTGCACCATCAGCGAGCGGTCGCCATAGGTCTTCCAAGTGCGATAGGGCAGAAGAATGGCCGAACCACCCCAGTTGGGGTCGTCGTCCCAGTCGGTGAAGAAATGGGGCACGGTGGAGGGAACCTTTCCGCGCTTCGCCCCCTCGTAGTATGCCTGTACATCGAAGCAGTCTCGCACGATCTTGTGGCACAATCTGCGAAAATCAAAGTTCAAGGCGATGGAGTTATACATCTGATTGGGTACGTCGAGCCACCCCATCTTCTCGCGCTGCGGGCAGTCGGTGAAGACGTGGAACAGCTGACTCTCGATGGAGTTGCGGCATATGCGGTGAATCTGGTTGATGAGTTCGTTGCTGGTCTCGAAGTGTCCGACGGCATCGCACGACACCCTCATGCGCAGAGCCTTGAACTGCTCGGGACGGGGTTTTTCAGTAAGTCCACTCACCTGCATGTAGCGGAAACCATGATACATCAGTTCAGGTCCCCAGGTCTCCGTGTCATCATGTCCGAAGGTATAGGTATCATACACCACGATGGGGCCACAGTAGCACTCCTGGGCATTCACCGTGCCATCAGCATTCAGCTGTTCGCTGGTCTGCAGACGAATGGTCTGTCCGGTCTTCCCCTTCAGCGTAAACTCGAATACACCCGCAAAGTTCTGTCCGAAATCCACCACATAGTCACCGTTTGCCAACGGGGTAACGCTGACGGCCGGCCACTCCTCGACCACGCGAATGGGTTCATGTTCCTGTGGGCGCAGTTGTCCGATGGGATGCTGATGCTGAAGATTGGCATTGAACTCTTCGATGGGCAGATTGGTAGTTGGCTGAATAACCTTGACCGCATGCCAGTCCGTGTTTTTCGGTTCACGCCGTGCATCATAGTCCTCCCCGCCCCAATAGTTGCTTATGATTGTGGGCGATGGAGCCGTAAACCATGATTTATCGGTAACAATCCTTTCCATACTTCCATCCTTGTACTCGATGTTGAG
>JAFZUS010000175.1 GCA_017618275.1 Prevotella sp. | reverse complement strand
TACCATCCAGCGTCAGTTCAGCATTACGCATGGCTTCCTCTCGCAACGCCTTGTGCGAGAAATAGGCCAAGATACCCAACGTGACTGCCAGCAACAGGAGGGTTTCGCCTACAATCAGTAGATGGAGCCTGGTAGATTTATTCATATAGTACGAAAATATACGTATTTTTTTGATTGGTTATTCTTTTGTCTATGATAAATTAACAGAAATTAACGAAACGGATGGACACCTATTTCGTCATTTTAGTATTTCACCTGCAAGCGGGTTTCGAGGATGCTGCACTCATTGTCGAGTAAATGAGAAAAAGTTGATTAGCCAGCTCTTTTTCGTAATGCGACATCTGGGCATGATACTCTTTATAATTGCGGGCAGGGGCATCTACCGTGATGCCATAGATGTTCTGTACAGGAGTCATCACCCTATTCCTGGCATGAGTCTGTTAGTTAAAACGTCGTTTTTAATTATAGTGCAAAGATAGTAAATAATCTCGAAACTAAAAAGAAAACGAGAGAAAAAATTGCAAGTTGCAAAGTTGCAAATTGAAAAGTAAAAATGAATTTGTGATTCAACGGTTTTCAGGGTAAGACAAAAATGGCAAGAGAAAATTGCAAATAGAGGAGTATAATAATATATATTATCTAATATATTAATTATAATTAATATATTAGATAGATTTTAGCAACGCTATCCTGTGTGAAAATGAAAACCACTAAATGCAATTTGCAATTTTGCAACGCGAGTCGGGATTTTTCGCCCCAGATTCTGTTGGTGATTCCGCAAGGTCGGCGCTCGACCCCCTGGGGGGCGCTTGCTACCATCGGGACGCAAGAATTTCGTGTCTGAGATTCTGTTGACGTTTTCCCGAGGTCGGGATTTGATGCCCCAGATTCCGCTGATGTTTTCCCCAAGTCGGGATTTCATGCCCGCAAAACGGAAATTAATTTTCCGAGTGCGGTGCTCGACCCCTTAGGGGCGCTTGCTACCATCGGGACGCAAGAATTTTATGCCTGAGATTGGATTCATGTTTTCCCGCCATCGAAATAAATGGGCGTTTAGATTTTTTAACGAAAATAATTGTCTAAAAATTTGCAGGATTCAGAAATTTGTTGTACCTTTGCATCAAAGATGCAAAACACGGACAAGGAAGCGATTTAAGGAAGAGAAAACACACAACCATTTAAAACTATAAGCGTATGAAATGGAAATGGTCAACGATCAAGAAGGTGCTCCAGGTTCTGGCCACCATCATCTCAACCATTGCAGGTACGATTGCAGTACAGAGTTGCATGTGAAGGGGTGAATTCACAATTCACAATTAAGGAAGAGAAATAAAGGAAGAGGCATGGATCTAAACAATCAAAAACATTAATAACATTATGAACATTAAACAAATTGTGATTTTTCAGTTAAGAGCGCTGCGCATGGCGGGTTTCCTGGAGTTTGTGCAGCAGGTGAAGAACATCGTAATGACCTATCGCGATTCTGGCGAGGCTGGCGTAAGCCAACTCCCTGCGAAGGTGGAGGCTGCCTATACCCCATTCGTCTCGCGTATAGAGGCCATGGACGATGCCTACAAGTTGAGTCGTGCCAGCGAGTACACCCAGCAGATCGCAGACGAGGACACGCGACGTGACGGACTCTACATCGCCCTGAAGAACCAGGTGCTGATGTACACCAGGTTCACTTTCGACGCGGAGAAGAATGCTGCTGGTACGTATCTCTGGAACATTATCCGCAAGTACAACGTGGATGTGAACGAGAACTACCACGAGGAGAGCGGCAAACTGCAGCAGATGATTCAGGAACTGGAGGCTGACAACGTGGCTGGTCAGCACATCACCTCCCTCGGGCTGACCTCGCTCCTGAGTCAACTCAAGACTGCCAATGAGGCCGTACGCACACTGCTGTCGCAGCGCAACGACGAGCGGATGATGCAGGAGAAGGCGGCTCTGGCCAACGCCCGCAACCGTGCCGACGAGGCTTACCGTGACCTTGTGCTGATGATCAATGCGGCCACCGTGATGGAGAATGACCAGGAGAGCGTCGCAGGTCTCGAAGGTGTCATCTCGCAGGTGAACGAACTGATCAAGTACTACCGTCAGTACGTCGCTCAGAAGGGTACTGGCTCTTCGACAGGCTCAGAGACCGGTGGTAACGGAAGTGGTGGATCATCCAACGGCGGAAGCAATTCGGGCAGTGGCTCGAACACTGGTGGCAACAGTGGCAGTTCGAACACTGGTGGCAACGGCGGTGACGACAACGGCGGTGGCGGAATGACCTTCGACGAAGGCTAGTCTACTAAGGGGCACCCTACCCCATCTGATCAAGAAAGGCATCCTAACGGGTGTCTTTCTTGTATTTTGAAATGAAAAAACTCAAATAAATTTGGTTTTTTACTCACTTATTCGTATCTTTGCAGCGTGAATAGTTATAAACCGAAATACATTAAAGCCAACGATATGAAAAAGATGATTTCAAAGATGAATGTGCGGGCGGCGATGACGCTGCTCGTAGTTGTGATGGCGATGACGGCACAGACCGTGTGGGCAGAAAATATCACATGGGACGAAGAGACCAAGACACTCACCGTCAGATCCTTAGAAAGTGCCAGTAAAGAAGGCCATGATGACGTTGTGACCCTTATCATCGGGTCGGACGTGGATTGCATCGGCATGCATGGCTTCGCAGGCTGTTCTAAGTTGAAGACGGTCATCTTTGAGGACGGCTCGACACTGAGGAGTATCGACGTAGACGCCTTCGGAGGTTGCGAAAGTCTGACGGACATCACCATCCCTGCTAACGTGACGACCATCGGTCAAAGCGCCTTCCAAGGCTGCAAAAGTCTGACTGAAATCACCATCCCTGAGGGCGTAACGAGCATCGGCGAAAGCGCCTTCCAAGACTGCACTGCGCTGGCGACGGTCACCTTTAAGGATCGCTCGAAACTGGAGAATATCTTAAATAACACCTTCTACCACTGCACTGCGCTGACGGCTATCACCATTCCTTCGGGCGTGAGAAGTATCGGCGAAAGCGCCTTCTTTGGCTGTATAAAAGTGACGAGTGACATCATCATTCCTTCCAGCGTGACGAGCATCGGTAAAAATGCGTTTAATAATGTCTCAAGTTTCAAGAGTAACAATATCAACATTTCTGCCGCCGAGGGCAGCCATCTACAAAGCATTGGCACACATGCATTCGCTAATGCCTTCGCCAGCATCGACCTGAGTGCTTGCACAGAGTTTTATGCCATCACAGATAATATATTTGACAATGTCAAAAGAGACGTCATCCTGCCCTCTTCTTTGACCAGTATCTCACAAAATGCATTTAAGGATTTCGGTGGCGACCATGTCTACGTTGTTGTGGAAAGGGAAAGGGTGCTGCAAGTGACGATTGAAGGGGAGACCTATCCCGAATATATTGTATCCCAAGACGGCATGGTGGACATTGACTACTGCCTCTTCATTGGCTCTAACAGGAAAACGAGCCGCGCCCTGTCTCTTTCGCTAATCATAATGTTGGGAGAACACACCGTGACGACATCGGCTGTGGGCGGTGGTACGGTGCTGGTCACCAAGACTCCAGAAAATGATGAGTCGTGGACAAACGAATTAGTGGTCAACGAGGGCGAGACGGTCTATTTCAAATTCCTCTCCAACAATGGTTATTTAATGAGTTATTCAATTGAGACGGAGTACGGGGATGGAGTGACGGCAACAGGCAACTCGTTTACAATGCCTGCCGCTGACGTGACGGTGTCGGCCATATTTAAGGAGAACGGGCAGGCGTCTATTATTTACTGCACCCTCCATAATGATGGACATGGTACGGCTTCTGCAGACAAAACTGGCCAGTTAACGCCTGGAACGCTGGTGACGCTGACGGCCACGCCCAATGAAGGCTATAAGTTTAATGTGTGGCAGGTGGAGTCTGGCGGCAACGGCCTTAATCTCGACATTACGAAATCAACGGTCTCGTTTTACATGCCAGATCATACCGTAGAGTTGAAAGCGATGTTTAGAAAACTTTTAGACTTTACGGTGGCCTTCGATGCCAACAGCGGCTTGGGGACGATGAACTCTGTCACAGTAAGAGAAGAATCCCAATATACGGTTCCTGAATGTACTTTCACCAACGGAGACCAGATATTTGCCGGTTGGGCTACATCGGCTGATGGCCCTGTCGAATATCTGCCGGGGAACACCATCACGATGGAGGACAATATGACACTCTATGCCAAGTGGTCTTCACCATCAGGTTCTTGCGGCGAGAATGTGACGTGGAGCATTACAAACCTTGAGGGAGGGGGTATGCTACTCACCATCAGTGGCACGGGGGCCATGACCGAATTCAGTAATAATAAAGATCGGCCATGGAATGACTTAAGCAAATCTATTAAGACTGTCACTATCGAGTCGGGCGTGACGAGTATCGGCAATTATGCCTTCTTTGAATGCACAAGTCTGACTGCCATCAGCATTCCCGCCAGCGTGACGACCATAGGCATTCATGGCTTCGAATACTGCTCAAGTCTGACAGCCATCACCATCCCTGCCAGTGTGACGAGCATAGGGATTTTTATCTTCAGAGGCTGCTCTGCACTGGCGACGGTCACTTTTGAGGAAGGATCGAAGTTTACGACCATCGGCAACTATTCCTTCAAGGACTGCTCAAGTCTGACAGCCATCACCATCCCTGCCAGTGTGACGAGCCTCGCCTATCAGGCCTTCTACGGCTGCTCTGCGTTGGCGACGGTCACTTTTGAGGCAGGATCGATGTTGACGAGCATCGACGACAATGCTTTCGAACGCTGCACAAGTCTGACTGCCATCACCTTTCCTGCCAGTATGTCGACAATTGGCGACAGGACCTTCAGAGGCTGCTCTGCATTGGCGACCGTCACTTTTGAGGCAGGCTCGAAGTTGACGAGCATCGACAACAGTGCCTTCTCTGGCTGCACAAGTCTGACTGCCATCAGCATCCCTGCCAGCGTGACGAGCATCGGCCAAGTGGCCTTCGAAAACTGCTCTGCGCTGGCGACGGTCATTTTTGAGGAAGGCTCGAAGTTGACGAGCATCAGCGGCAGTCTCTTTATTGGCTGCACAAGTCTGAAAGCCATCAGTATCCCTGTTAGCGTGACGAGTATCGGCAGCGGAGCCTTCGCTACCTGCCCAAGTCTGACAGACATCACCATTCCTGCCAGCGTGGAGAGCATCGGCAACGGAGCCTTCAATGGCTGCTCTGCACTGGCGACGGTCTATGTTCTGCCTACCACACCACCCACGCTGGGTGCCAATGTCCGTATTTTCAATAATTGCTCCAGTTTGGAAAGCATCTACGTGCCTGCCTCTGCACTGAATGACTATAAGGGTGCAAAAGGTTGGAAATACTATGCCAGCATCATAATGCCTGAGGAAGGCCCAGCCATTGCCACCGTGACCACGGAGGGTGGTGAGACTATCGAATATTCTTCTGTGGAGAAAGCCTTTGAGGCTGCACAGAACCAAGACGTGGTGACGCTGCTGGCTGACTATAACGTGCCCGTGGATCAGCAGAATGGCAAGGACGGTATTCTCTACGTTGGAAATATCTACGAACAGGTATGCCTGACACTCGACCTGAACGGCCACACGCTGGGCTTCCCCAAAGGTGGCTTCCTGAATGTAAGGAGCCTGACGGATCTGACCATCAGCGGCGGTACCATCAGCGGTACGGCTACCTGTATCAATAACACAGGCACGTTGAGACTGGGCGACTGTACGATCACGGCTACCGAGGGCATAGGCATCACCGGCAACGGCGATTTGGAACTGCATGCCCTGCCTACATTCAACTGCAAGAACGAGGACATCGCCCTCGCAAAGGATCAGGTGATCTACTTTGCGACAGGTTCCTATACATTGCCGGAGAAGAAGATCAAGGTGAGCATAACGAACGACGCACCGTATCGGTTTACCTACAACTACAGGAATATGAAGACGGCCGAAGGGGAGTTGTTTAATCCCGAAGACGTGTTCATCAGCAGTCTGTATGGAGAGGGCCTCGTCGGAACATTCGAATACAATGGATGGTATGAGGCTGGCATTGCAGGACTGACGGAGATCACCTTCCCCGCTGGGAAGTCGACCTACTACGACGACAGGGCGCTGGCACTCTATGAGGCGAACGACCACCTGAAGTTCTACACCGCCACCGGCATGGAGAATAACATTGTGGAGATGACGGAGATAGCCGGCAAGAAGTTCAGTGGTAGTACTCCGCTCATCGTGAGCAACGAGACGGATGAGAAGATCACGGCGCAGTTTATTGAGGCCCTCGTGGGGCCGATGGAAAACAGTTACTACGCTGCACGCGAAGCAGATCTGGAAGAAAAGGAAATATACCCCTCCTTCTATGGTACGAACGAAGACCTTGAAGAGGCCGTCGACATCGAGCAACAAGACCCAGAGCAACAAGACCCTGAGAAGAACTATTTCTATCCCATCAATGGCCTGACTTACTACGAATTCAACGGTACAGGCTTCGTGCGCATGAACAGTTACGGTCCGATAGACGCGCACCGCTGTTGGCTGGCCTGGGGCGAGCCGCTGTTCGAAGAGCCTGAGGAACCCAACTGGCCTATCGGCCCCAGCAAACTGGCCATCAGATGGCCCGACGGCACCATCACCGGGAAAGATGCCGATTCTGCTGAAGACATCGTGGAGATGGTGAAAGCCATCGCTGGCCAATCTGACAACGCCCTCGACATGAACGGCGACGGTGTGGTGAATATCGCCGATATCATCATGGCGGTAAACGGACTCAATAAATAACTTCCTCTAAAAAAATAAAAAACCGAAGATATGAAAAAGATGATTTCAAAGATGAATGTGCGGGCTATGATGATACTCGCAGTCATGATTTACCTGTTTGCCCTGCCCACTGAGGTACTGGCACAAAACGCTGTTCCTGATTCACAGAGCGGCACGGTCAAGGAAGGGGCTGGCCAAGATAACAATGGCAATGGGGAAGGTAATGGTGAAAGCCAGGCCGAAGAGTTGACGTATGGCGACGTTGATTGTAATGGGGACGTAAATATCTATGACGTTAGATTGCTTAACAGATATCTGCTCGGAACATCACCGCTGACGGAACAAGGTAAGAAAAATGCCGACGTGGATGGTAACCAAATAATCGACACTAACGACTCGCTGAAAATCCTAAAATGTGTTCAAAAATTAATTGAGCAATCTGAATTCCCTATAAAGTAAAAAGTCATGAAAAAGGCAATAACTATACTGACAGCCATCGTGATGTGCGTAAGCATGTCTGCAAAGATGATGGTATACTCAGCAAATGATATTGAGTTCTACCTCAAGATTGTAAGCGCATCCGCCGGTACCATATCCAACGACGGTGCCACCATCACGTTCGCATCTGCCGCTGAGGCAAAGGGCGCAAAACTCGTTGTTCAGGAGTTCATCAAGGCAGACGCTAGCAATCCCTCTATACAACAGATTGGTTCCACATTCTCTGTAAGCGATAAGGCAATCACCCTTGGCCATGGTGTCTCCTACTCTGTTCCCATCGGCGAGATGAAGGAATACACCCTGAACGGTAATACCATTTCCACAGACCTGTTTGTTTCCTGCTTTGCATACGCTGGCAAGCGCAAAAAGTATGGATCAGGTACAGGCGAAGCGACCTGGGGCCACTCCACGGACTTCCAATGGGCATACGATGGAGTTGACCAACTCTCCATCATTTGGGCATCTTCCTTTGATGATCCCAACTATGACAACTCCACTGAGACGGCTCATTTCCAAGGCGATAGGTCTGATGCATTTCCGTTTACGCAGTTCGAGGCAACCATCGGGGATGTTGAGACCGGTATATACACCATCGACATTATTGACACCTGGGAGCATGCCGAACTATACACCCAGAACGGCACATTCATCAATGTTGATGGCAAAAATAAGGTTCTCATCACCAATCATAATGGTATTCAGATTCATGTGGGAGGGAGTGTTCCAGTTGATACAGACAAAGTTACTACTCAGGCCACTCCGACAGGTGGCGGCTTGGTGGAAGTGAGTAAGGACAATTCGACGTGGAGCAGTTCACTCACGGCGAATGAGGGTGAGAAGGTCTATTTCAGATTCACCGTTAACGAGGGCTATGATTTTGTCAACTATTCTGTTGAGGAGACTGTAAGCGGGAATCCCGTGACGGTGAAAGGCAACTCGTTTACGATGCCTGCCGTTGGCGTGACGGTGAAGGCGACGTTTGCGGAGAGTAGCCCTATTGCGCCTGTAAATAATAATACAGTCACCGTTCAAAATGATGGACATGGTACGGCCTCTGCATCCCCAAGCAGCAACATTATCCCTGGTACGCTGGTGACGCTGAAGGCCACACCCAATATGGGCTATAAGTTTAAGGAGTGGCAGGTGGTTTCGGGCGGCGACGACTTTAACCTCGACACTTCGAGTGCAACCACCTCGTTTTTCATGCCGAATCATAGCGTGACGGTGATGGCGGTGTTCGAGGGAGGGCCAAATTTATGCGGAGAGAACGTGACGTGGAGTATTTCGGGCGATGTACTCACCATCAGCGGCACGGGTGATATGTATGACTATGCAAAACCAGGAGATCGGCCCTGGAATACTTTTAATAATGACATCCATTCCATCGTGATTGAGTCGGGGGTGACAAGTATCGGCAAATTTGCATTCCAGATTTTTAGTAAATTGACAGCCATCATCATCCCTGCCAGCGTGACACTCATTGGTGATGATGCCTTTGATAGTTGTTGGGGTCTGGCGACGGTCACCTTTGATGGTACACCGGAATTGGAGTATATTGGTGGTAGTGCTTTCCACAATTGCAAGAGTCTAACGACCATCACCATCCCCGCTGGCGTGACGTACATGGGGTATAACACTTTTATAGGGTGTGATAAACTGAAGACGGTCTATGTCCTGCCTACCACGCCACCCCAAATAGGTACCTTGGTTTTCTCAGAATGCCCCAGTTTGGAAAGCATCTACGTGCCCGCCTCTGCCCTGAGCGATTATCAAAAGGCTAATTACTGGAAAGATTATGCCAGCATCATAAAGCCTGCATCAGAGGAAGGACCAGCCATTGCCAGCGTGACAACGGAGGCTGGTGAGACAACCGAATATTCTTCTGTGGAGAAAGCCGTGTCGGCACTGCAGGACGGTGATGTCCTGACACTCCTGGATGAATGGAACTCAACGGTCGATGAAAGCGCTGGTATCAGTGGTGACCTGGAGTTCAATGGCAAGATGGACGACTTGAATGTCACACTCGACCTGAACGGCCACACGATGGACTTTGCTGAAGGCGGCAACATCGTGGTGATGAACAAAGCCAACCTGACCATCAAGGACAGTGGCACTGGTGGCAAGGTGAGTGGCAGGAAGCGCAGTGTGGCTTTTGTCGATCCTCAAAGTTATATGACCATCGAGGGCGGCACGTTTGAGAACCTCTATGAGGAAAACGCCTCGACACAGTACAAGAGCGCCATCTACAACAGCGGTGCGCTGACTGTCAACGGTGGCACCATCAACGGCAAGACCTGTGGCATCTTCAACGAAGGCCGTCTGTGGCTCACGGGCATCCCCACCTTCAGTTGCACGGGGGCGGATATCTGGTTGGCAGAGGATAAGGTGATCTGCTTCGACGAAGACATCATCCTCAGCGCAGCACCCACGACGAAGATCAAGGTGGGCATCACAAACGGCGCACCGTATATATTCGCCGAGGGCTTCGACGGAAAGGTCAAGGTAGGCGAAAATGTGCTCTATCCTGAGGATGTGTTTACCAGCAGCCAGTATGGCGATCTTGCTGTGGGATACAGTTACTTCAACGGTACCTACGAGGCAGGTATTGCAGGACTGACGGAGATTACCTTCCCCGCTGGGAAGTCGACCTACTTCGACGACAGGGCGCTGGCACTCTATGAGGCGAACGACAACCTGAAGTTCTATACCGTCACCGACGTGAATGAAGACATTGTCGAGTTGACAGAGTTCGAAGGCAAGTTGTTCGGCCAGAACACCCCGCTCATTGTGAGCAACGAGACGGATGAAGAGATTACAGCGAAGTTCATCGAGGCCTTCGACGGTCCGATGGCCAACAATTACGCTAATATGGCTCTCGACGACCTCGGCGACAAGTTTGGCTACTACGGCTTCGAGGGCACCAACGAGGCAATCGACAAGATCGATGTACTCAATGGTCCGACCTACTACAACTTCTACGGCTCAGGCTTCGTGCGCATGAACAGTTACGGTCCGATAGCCGCCCATCGCTGTTGGCTGTGGTCGGGCATGCCACAGGAAGAGCCTGTAGAACCCACGGGGCCACGAAGTCTGACCATCAGTTGGCCTGACGGCACCACGACCGGAGATGATCTGTTTTCTGCTAAGAGCATCGTGGATATGGTGAATGCCATCGCCAACCCAACTAACGATGTTCTCGACATGAATGGCGACGGTGTGTTTAATATCGCCGATATCATCATGGTGGTAAACGGACTCACTGAATAGATAATACATTATTTATATATATGAAAATGAAAAGATTTCTTATCTCTACACTCGTCCTGCTGACGACAGGATGGAGTTTGGCTGCCACAAGCGGCGAAGACGGCAGTCGCCTGTGGCTGCGACTCGACAACGTAAAGACCACATCCGCGATTACAGGTGTGAAGGGTACGGCTATGACCGAATTGCAAACCTACTGGCAGGGTGGTCCCGTAGTACTGAAACGACAGAAAGGTATTGCCAAGGACGGTTACACCATCAAGAGTCAGGACGGCAAGACCGTGATAGCCGCTACCAATGACGCAGGTCTGCTCTACGGTGCCTACCATCTGCTGCGCCTGCAACAGACGGGAGAATCTTGTGACGGACTCGACATCACGGAAAAGCCCTTCTACGACCTGCGCATCCTGAATCACTGGGACAATCCCAACGGTACAGTGGAGCGTGGTTTCGCAGGACACAGTATCTTCGTGAATCCAGACCCGGAGCGCATGAAGATGTATGCTCGCGCCAATGCGTCGATAGGCATCAACGGTACTGTGCTCAACAATGTGAACGCCAAGCCTGAGGCACTCTCGACCGAGAGTCTGGAGAAAGCCAAGGCCATTGCCGACCAGTTGCGCCCCTATGGCATCCGCGTCTATCTCTCCATCAATTTTGCCTCGCCCATCAAGGTGGGAGGACTGGAGACTGCCGACCCGCTCAACGCTGACCTCGTACGCTGGTGGAAGGATAAGGTCAATGAGATATACAAGATGATTCCTGATTTCGGAGGTTTCCTCGTGAAGGCTAAT
This sequence comes from Prevotella sp., assembly GCA_017618275.1. Lineage (GTDB taxonomy): Bacteria > Bacteroidota > Bacteroidia > Bacteroidales > Bacteroidaceae > Prevotella. Next base: position 34,277 of record JAFZUS010000175.1, on the reverse strand, counting down.
TCCGAGGGAGAACCAGGACCACAGGACTTCGGGCGCACACATGCCGACGGAGCCAACATGCTGGCTGGTGTACTGAAACCCCACAAGGGTATCGTGATGTGGCGTGCCTTCGTCTATGCGCCACAGAGTCCTGACCGTGCCAACCAGGCCTGCCTGGAGTTTATGCCGCTCGACGGGCAGTTTGCTGACAATGTCATCATACAGATTAAGAACGGGCCCGTGGACTTCCAGCCACGTGAGCCTTACAGTCCTCTGTTCACCTCTATGCAGAAGACGCAGATGATGGTGGAGTTCCAGATCACACAGGAGTATCTCGGTGCCGCCAACCACCTGGTCTATCTCGCCCCGATGTGGCAGGAGTTCTTCTCGTTTGTGAAACCTGGCAGCCTGAGGGCGATGGCTGGTGTGGCCAATATTGGTGACAATACGAACTGGTGTGGTCACCACTTCGCACAAGCCAACTGGTACGCCTTCGGGCGTTTGGCATGGAACCCCACGATGAAATCGGAGGATATCGCCTACGAGTGGTTGCGTCAGACATTCGCACCCCTTCTGTCTTCCAAGAGTCTCACAAGTCCGACAAATCTGAGTAGCGCCCGCTATCCTGCAGTATATGGGTATCCCTGGGGTGTGATTATCGACATGATGCTCTCCAGTCGAGAGGCTTGTGTCGACTACATGATGCCACTCGGAATCCATCATATCTTTGCAGGAACGCACCACTACGGACCAGAGCCCTGGTATGCGCCACGTGGCGTGAGAGCCGACTGGACCCCACCCTACTACCACAAGGCTGACAGTATCGGACTGGGCTTCGACCGTACGCTGACAGGCTCAGCCAACGTGAAGCAGTATCCCGATGAACTCTGCAGACTCTACAACGACATCAACACCTGTCCTGAGAATCTGCTGGCTTGGTTCCACCACGTGCCTTGGGACCACAAGATGAAGAGCGGACGCACCTTCTGGGACGAACTGTGCCACAAGTATGACGACGGTGTTCGTGAGGCACGCCGATTCCTGACCATCTGGGATGCCATGCAGCCCTATATCGACAGTCAGCGCTTCGAGGAGGTGCAGCATAAACTCCGCATCCAGGCACGCGATGCAGAATGGTGGCGTGATGCCTGTCTGCTCTATTTCCAGACATTCTCAAATCGTCCGATTCCATCGGATATGGAACATCCCGTCCACAACCTCGACGAGATGATGAAGTTCCGCATCCCCATCACCATGTATGAGAACCCGGAGAGCGGATATACCAAGTAAGAGAGAGGTCAGGCCTTCGTCAGACGAAGACAGGCGGTGGTGGCATCCGTGATGCGGAAAGACTCAGCGATACGGAAGCCAACGAGCCAGAGGATGGTGCCTGTGGCATCGGTGACGACGAGCTGACGGCGCTTTTCAAGGATATTGAGTTTCTGGTCAGTGAGAAAATCGCTGACCAGTTTCTTTCCCCTCATACCGAAGGGCTGGAAACGGTCGCCTTCCTGCGTGGTGCGGATGGTGAGCGGGAAACGCACCTGAGAGGCATCAAGCGTGGCTATCTGTGGGTCGCGACTGATTCCAATATCAGTACCTACATGTTCCACGCGAAGTGTGGCGGTTTCATCGAGACGGTAAAGACCAGGCTCTGGAATAATAAACGGTTTCATCGGTTCACTGATGGGCTCTACCACCAGACGGTCTCTGTCGATGACGAGGATATGCGTGGGAGAAGTGAATTCCCTACCCGACTCGCCTTGCAGACAGGAAAGAATCTGCTCGACCTGGGTGCGGTTGAAGCCAAGGGGCGTCAAACGTTCGTAGAGAAGGCTGAGGGGTGATGGGGCGGAAAATACTGAGGAATGAGGAATGATGAGCGCACACTGGGGACAGTCCTGCGTACTGAAAGAGGAATTATAGACTTTTTCGGCTTCGGAAAGATAATGAGCGCTACGGGCGATATTATCGATGGAACCGGGATATATGCTTTCGAATAGGGGAAGTAGTTGAAGACGGATCTTATTACGGAGCACATCGGGTTGGAGGTTGGTGGAGTCGGTGACATACGACTGATCCTGTTGGCGCAGGTAGTCCTCTATGTCCTGACGACAGACACCCAGCAAGGGGCGCACGACGGTACCGTTCTTCGGATGAATACCAGTGAGTCCGTGAATGCCGGCTCCTCGCATCAGGTTCATCAACAGCGTCTCTACGGCATCATCACGGTGGTGGGCCACACAGATGGTCTCTGCTCCGATATCCTGTCGTAACTGCTCGAAATAACGATAGCGCAGTTCTCGTGCAGCCATTTCAATGCTTACTTGATGGACAGATGCGTATTCTTCTGTGTCAAAGTGAATTAAGTGAAGAGAAATATCGTGCTGTTTGCAGAGAGTTTTCACAAAATCCTCATCACGGTCTGACTCTTCGCCACGCAGATGGAAGTTGCAATGAACGGCCTCGATACGGTAGCCCAGTTGCTTCAGGACGAGCAACAATGCCACGCTGTCGGCACCACCGCTCAATGCCACCAGATGCAATCCGTCAGGCGACAGCAACTGCTGCTTCCTAACATATTGCTCCACCCTGCCTACCAGGTAATCATCATTTCTCATTCCTCATTTTCTCATTTCTCATTCTACATACAGAACGAGTCCCTTGAGGTATTCGCCCTCAGGATGATAGATGTTGATGGGATGGTCGGCAGGCTGATGCAGTTGGTGCAGGATGCGCACCTTACGCCCTGCCTGGGCGGCAGCGGTGAAGACGGCATTGCGGAAATGGTCCTTCGTGACCACCTGTGAACAACTGAACGTGAAGAGGATGCCACCAGGCTGAATCTTCTGAAAGGCCTTGTTGTTCAGGCGGGTATAGCCTTTCAGGGCATTATGCAGTGCCCCACGATGCTTGGCGAAGGCAGGGGGATCAAGAATAATGAGGTCGTACTGGTTGTCGGCCTGCTCTAGGAACTTAAAAGCGTCCTCGCAATAAGCCTGGTGGCGGGAGTCGCCTGGGAAATTCAACTGTACGTTGCGATTGGTCAGTTCGATGGCTTTGGCACTGCTGTCGACAGAATGTACCAATTTCGCTCCACCCCGCATGGCGTAGAACGAGAAACCGCCTGTGTAGCAGAACATATTCAGTACCCGCTTGTCACGGGCATATTTCTCAAGCAAGGAACGGTTCTCGCGCTGATCCACGAAGAAACCGGTCTTTTGTCCGTGCAACCAATCAACGTAAAACATCAGGCCGTTCTCGATAGCCGTATTCTCCTGGGAACCGCCATAGAGGAAGCCATTCTCCATGTGGTCCATAAAGGGCAGTGTGGTCTCACTCTTATAATAGATGTTCTCGATACGGGCGCCCATCACCTTCGCCAGTTGCTCGGCAATCTGTACACGACTCAGATGCATACCTATGCTATGGGCCTGCATGACGGCAGTCTTCCCATAGACATCGATGATGAGTCCTGGCAGCAGGTCGCCCTCGCCATGTACCAGACGGTAGGTATTGTTCTGCGGATTGTCGGCCATGCCGATGGCGATACGCATCCTGAGGGCTGACTCTATACGGGAAAACCAGAACTGATCGTCGATCTCTACATCACGGAAAGACAAGATGCGGACGGCGATGGAACCAGCCTGATAGTGGCCTACAGCCAGAAAGGCACCGTCATTCCTGATGACCCGAACCATCTCACCTTCGGAAAGATCCCCATCGGCCTGTTGTATAGCCCCAGAGAACACCCAGGGATGGAAGCGCAGGAGGCTATCCTCCTTTCCCCTTTTGAGTAGCAAGTTCTTCATATATCTTAAAATCTTTTTCGATTTCGAGTTCTATCTCCAAAGCGTGCAGTTCATAGTTGCCGGTCTCTTTCAGACGCATCAACTCTTCGTAGAGTTGGATGCAGGCCCACGCATCGATGGCGGCATACTGTTTCTGTTTGTCTGTCAACACATCGCGCTCCCAGTTGGAAAGGCGTTCGGTCTTACTGATACGCTCGTTGAAGAGGTTAGCATAAAGTTTTTGCAGACTCAGGTCCTCAACGCCAATCTCCTTCATGTGATCCTGGATGTCGATAAAATAGCCTGGTTCGAAACTACATAGTCGTTTCAGCGACATGATGTCGTCGTGCCAGGACAGCCCTACTTTGGGAACGGTCTTGTCTTCCAGCAGTCGGATGAGGGATGGTGTCATGCCCGTATAGTTCAGGCGGAAGAGAAAACAGTTGTGATGTGTGGCCACCTGCAGGAGCGAGCACTTGAACTGCTGTCGCTTGGTGAACGACGGTCTGGTCTCGGTGTCAACACCGAGAATAGGCATAGACAGCAGGTAGTCAACTGCTCTTTCCGTCTGCTGGGGCGTCACGATGACAATGATATTCTTGTCGTAGGTGACCTTCGGAAGTTCTGCCATCCATTCCTTCGCGAACCGGTTATAGATGATCTTTTTCATTATCAAGGTGCAAAATTACAAAAAAATCGGTAAAAGATGATGAAATGTGGGATTTTTCAGTTACTTTTGCACGAAAATTCGGAAATGTAATTTGATTATGGCAAAAAAGAAGAAAGAAAAGCGATCAAGTCAGGCCTCCAGTTTCAGTGAAGCACTGGGGATAAAAAACATATTCTCGAATGAGATCCTGTGGATTTTTGTGGGCTTCATCATCATTGCCCTGGCTATCTATATGCTGATAGCCTTCATCTCGTATCTCTCAACGGGTGCGGCAGACCAGACGATGATAGAATCGGCTCGCGAGGGTGAGTTGATGAATCCCCAGGTAGTGTTTGCCAATACCTGCGGAAAGTTAGGGGCCTACATTTCCAATTACTTCATCAAGTGCTGCTTCGGACTGCCTTCATTTCTGATTCCGTTGTTTATGATCCTGTTGGGCGTACACCTGATCAAGGCCTACCATGTGAACTTGCTGAAATGGTTTATGTCAATGATGATCATCATGATTTGGGCTTCCGTGACATTCGCCAAGTTCCTCTCACCCCTATTTGTGGACGCCTGCTACAATCCTGGCGGCGATCACGGCATCTACATCTGTCAGTGGATAGAGAACTTAGTGGGTGCGCCCGGCCTTACCATTCTGCTGGCGCTAACAGCATTGGCCTTCCTGACGTGGATCAGTGCGGAGACCGTCTATATCTTGCGTAGAATCCTAAATCCATCGAAACTGTTCGAGAAAATACCGTTTAAGATTACGAACAACAATCCGGAAGAGAAGGTTGACTCCTACGAGAACCTGATCAAGACGGAGGAAGACCCCGTGGTGTTCGACGATCCGTCCAAGCAGGAGGTCGTGTTTACCGATAAGGGTGCCACAATCATCGACAAGGGTTATGAGGAAGAGCCTAAACACACGGGGAAACCTGAACCGTCAGGATTGGCAGGAAAGGATATTGATCTTGAAGTAGAAGTGGCAAAGGGCGACGAGGAGACGGCAGATACCAATACCCTTGCCGACGACGATTATAAGAAGATGGAACCCTATGACCCCAAGCGCGACTTGGAGAACTACAAGTACCCCACCCTCGACCTGTTGAAGAAATACGATAACGACGGTAAGCCGTATATCGATATGGCGGAGCAGAATGCCAACAAGAACCGTATCGTAGACGTGCTACGTACCTTCGGTGTGGAGATATCGAGTATCAAGGCTACGGTCGGTCCTACCATCACCCTCTACGAGATCACGTTGGCACCTGGTGTACGTATCACCAAGATCCGCTCACTGGAGGACGATATCGCCCTGAGTCTCTCGGCCCTCGGCATCCGTATCATCGCACCCATGCCCGGCAAGGGAACGGTGGGTATCGAGGTACCTAACGCCAAGCCCTCGATTGTGTCGATGGAATCGATCCTGAACTCTAAGAAATTCCAGGAGAGTCAGATGGAACTGCCTTGTGCTGTAGGTAAGACCATTACTAACGAGGTGTTTATGTTCGACCTTGCCAAGGCCCCTCACCTGCTCGTGGCTGGTGCAACAGGTCAGGGTAAGTCGGTTGGACTGAATGCCATCGTCACCTCTTTATTATATAAGAAGCATCCGGCAGAGTTGAAGATTGTGCTCGTGGACCCGAAGAAGGTGGAGTTCTCCATTTACAACCCGTTGATCAACCACTTCCTGGCCAAGGTTCCTGATGAGGATGCCGATCCCATTATCACCGACGTGACAAAGGTGGTGCGCACGCTGAACTCGCTCTGTAAGTTGATGGACACCCGCTACGACCTGTTGAAGGAGGTGGGCGCCAGAAATATCAAAGAATACAATAAGAAGTTCATAGACCGGAAGATTCCACCGCGTGGCGGTCACGACTATATGCCGTATATCGTCGTCATCATCGATGAGTTCGGTGATCTGATCATGACGGCTGGCAAGGAGATAGAACTGCCTATCGCACGTATCGCCCAGTTGGCACGTGCCGTAGGTATTCACATGGTGATTGCCACCCAGCGTCCTACTACAACCATTATCACGGGTAACATCAAGGCAAACTTCCCTGCCCGTATCGCATTTAAGGTATCGGCGGGTATCGACTCCAAGACGATTCTCGACCGTACGGGTGCCCAACAGTTGATAGGACGAGGCGATATGCTCTTCTTGAACGGTGCAGAACCCGTGCGTGTGCAGTGTGCCTTTGTCGATACGCCAGAGGTGGAGCGCATCAACGAGTTTATTGCCACCCAACAGAGTTACGGTATGCCGTTTGAGTTGCCGGAGCCTGATATGCCAGAAACCGATATGGGCGATGGCAACGGCAAGGATGTGGACATGCAGCATCTGGATCCGCTCTTTGAGGATGCGGCCCGTCTGATTGTTCGTGAACAGAGTGGCAGCACCTCACTCATCCAGCGTAAGTTTGCTATTGGCTACAACCGAGCCGGACGACTGATGGATCAGTTGGAGAAAGCCGGTGTGGTAGGTGCCGCCATGGGTTCGAAACCCCGTGAGGTGATGATTCAGGACGAAAACAGTTTAAACAACTTACTCAATAATCTGAAATGAAGAAGATATTAGTATTCATCATCGGTCTGATGATGGCAGGCGGAGTGAGTGCCGAGAGTGCCAAGAGCATCCTCGACAAGGCTGCTGCTACAGTGAGTAACCCTCATGGCGTACAGGCCAACTTTGAGATGCACAGCAAACAGTTTGGCAATACCAACGGCACCATCTCCATCAAGGGCAAGAAGTTCCACGCCTCTACGCCACAGGCCATCATTTGGTTTGACGGCAAGACGCAGTGGACCTATATGAAGGAGAACGATGAGGTGAATGTGAGCAACCCGTCAGAGGCTGAGTTACAGGCCATTAACCCATATAACTTCATCAATATCTATAAGAAAGGATTCAAGTTGTCGGCGAAGAAGGTCAACAATTCGTACGAGGTGCATCTGAAGGCTACCGATAAGAAACGGAAGATCCAGGAGATGTATATCATCGTCGACCAGAATAGTTATCGTCCTACGCATATCAAAATGCAGCAGAACGGGAAATGGAGCGTCCTTATCATCAGTGGACTGAAAACGACCAACCTCAGCGATGGGCTGTTCCAGTTTAATGCGAAAGACTTCCCCCAAGCAGAAATCATAGACCTGAGATAAAATGAACAAGATACAACTTTTCAAGTTACTGCGCAAGAATATCAAACTCAGCGAGAAGCGCAGTCCTGTCTTTGAACAGAACAAATGGGCCAAGGTGCTAATATATTTCCTATCGGCCATGTTTATCATCTACCTGATTATGTACGGTGCCATTATCGGTGCTGCTGCCGACGGAGAACCCGGAACCATGATAGCAGCAATGCTAATCATCCTGCCCATTGACTTCCTGTTGCGCTTTATCTTCCAAAGCACCCCTGCCATGATGGCAAAGCCTTATATTTTGATGCCTATCTCTCGTTACTCCGTCATCGAGTGCTTTTTGGTATCGTCGCATTTCAGTGGGTACAACTTCCTGTGGTTAGGAATGTTTATCCCCTATTCCATCATCCTATTTTTCTCAGGAGGTTTTTGGGCCACCATCTACGTATTGATTATTTCGCTGTTGCTCATCATCCTGAACAGTCAAATCTATCTGTTTTTCCGTACCCTCATCAACAGGAGTCCGCTTTGGTTCATTGCTGCCGTTGCACTCTATGCGCTGCCATTTGCCCCGCTACTGTTTATCAGACCCGTCAACAAGGGTATTGAGAAAATCTCAGATGCTTTTCAGACTGCCGGCACTGCCTGGTGGATGCTGCCCCTCGTTCTGTTGTTGATTGCAGGTGTATTCTTCGTGAACCGTCATTTCCAGTTCAAGTATGTCTATGAGGAAATATCGAAGAAGACGGAGAAGGCATTGAAGAAGGTGTCACAGTTTAAGTTCTTCAATCGTTTCGGACTGGTGGGCGAATACTTGAAGATCGAACTGAAGTCGAACATTCGCAACAGGACCATGAAGTCGCGCTGCATCCTCAGCCTTGTGATGGTAGCCTTTTTCTCCGCCCTTATCGCCTATACCAGCATCTACGATAATCCGATCATGAAGAATTTCTGGTTGCTATACTGCTTCGCCCTATACAGCATGACCTCGCTCATCAAGATAATGGGACAAGAAGGTAACTACATTGACCTCTTGATGACACAACGCGAAAACATCCTCGCCCTGCTCAAGGCGAAGTTCTGGTTCTACTGCTGTATTCTGGTGGTTCCCTTCGTCATCCTGTTGCCAGCCGTATTTACAGGTAAGTTCACCCTTCTGATGCTCTTTGCCTATATGTTCCTCGTAGGAGGCTGCATGCACTTCATCATCTTCCAGTTGGCCGTCTACAACAAGCAGACACTGCCATTGCAGTTGAAGGTAACAGGTAAAGGCAACTATGAGAACGGCGTACAGATCGGTATTGAGTTTGCCATTATGTTTGCACCTGCCATCATACTCGGCTTGGGCTATCTGACGGTAGGTCTGACAGCCACCTATATCTTTATGTGCGTGTTAGGACTGGGGTTCATTCTGACCAGCAACATCTGGCTCCGCAACATCTACAACCGCATGATGAAACGGCGCTATGAGAACATAGAAGGTTTCCACGCTACACGTGTTTAATTACAGAAAAGGCCGTTTGATACGGTCTTTTTTGTTGAAATAACACTTTTTTCGAAAGAAAACTCGAAAAATATTTGGTGGAATGGAGAAAAGTGAGTACCTTTGCACCCGCTAAAGAAAAAAGGATGCACCCGTAGCTCAGTTGGTAGAGCACCTGACTCTTAATCAGGGTGTCCAGGGTTCGAGCCCCTGCGGGTGTACAAAGAGGAGGCAAGCGGTCCTCCTTTATTTTTGAAAATGATGATGCACCCGTAGCTCAGTTGGTAGAGCACCTGACTCTTAATCAGGGTGTCCAGGGTTCGAGCCCCTGCGGGTGTACTTTTTTGTTTCATATAGTTCGTAAAGTTTAGGGTTGCCGATATGGCTCAGTTGGTAGAGCAACGCATTCGTAATGCGTAGGTCCCCGGTTCGAGTCCGGGTATCGGCTCCAGAGGTGAAAGGATTGGAATTCAGGATTCGCGGAATTAGCACATCGGTAGTGCACGGGCTTCCCAAGCCTGGGAGGCGGGTTCGATTCCCGTATTCCGCTCAGCAACATACAAGGCTTGCCAAAAGGCAGGCCTTTTTTCATTATCTTACCGTCATGTGGAAGCAGCCTTGCTTCACCTCGTACTTGATATACACCCTACCCTGCTCACGCATGTCACGGAGTACCTCAGAGAGTACCCACTTCAGTGTGTCGTTGCGTACTGCCCGACGCGCAGGTCCCTCAGGATCTTCTACTGTTTCATAGCGGTTATAGCAAATATCAAAAGTGGTACCATACAGATGACAGGAGTTTTCTGTAGCATTGCCATTGCGTCGGCGCAGTTTTGCTACGTCTTCCTGTGAGCGTAGCACACTGGTAACAATGATGCGGTGAAGGGGAAGACCCTTTACATACAAACTGTCGAAGAATGCCTGACCGATATCCTGTAGGAGATTTGCAGCATGAGGCACGAGATACGGGATGCTGGAATAGAGTTTGTCGACATGATAGTAGGGATTGGAGTCAATATACACCAGTTCCCGTTTTCGCGACTCTGCATCCTCCCGGTCGCGCACCGGACTTACGCCCCATCGCTGGGCGGCCACTAGTTGTACGGCATTGGTGTCAGGGAAACATGTCTGATAGTTGGGTACGGAACGTATCTTATGGGGCATGCCGACGTATGAGGTAACACTCTCCTCATCGTTAAAATCTATCTGGGAGTGAGTCTCTTTCGCTATCGATGGGAATGCCCAGCGGATACAGGCCAGTATCAGCACCACCACCATAAACCCCGTCTGGAATGTCTTTTTTGTCAGTTTAAACGGTAATTTCTTCATTTGGGGTGCAAAGTTAGCAAATTTTTCCCCGAAATCTGCGTTATCTGTGGCTTTTTTTGTAATTTTGCACGCAAAATAATAATTTGTTTACAAGTTGATAGAGAAGCATATTGTTTTAGAGGATATCGACCCCGTCATGTTCTACGGTGTTGGCAACGGACATCTGCAGATGCTCCGTTCGCTTTACCCGAAACTGAGGGTGATGGCACGTGATAATGTGATACGTGTTTTAGGTGACGAGGAACAGATGGCAGCCTTTGAGGACAGCGTGGAGAAGATGCGTACCCACATCCTCCGTTTCAACTCCATTGGCGAAGAAGACATCCTTGACATTGTGAAAGGGCGGCGCACTAACGATTTCGTACCTGCCGATGTAGTATGCTACTCTATGTCAGGGCGTCCTATCAAGGCACGATCGGAAAACCAACACCGTCTGATTGAAGCCTACGAGCAGAACGACATGGTGTTCGCCGTAGGACCAGCAGGTACGGGAAAGACTTATCTGAGCATCGCATTAGCGGTAAAGGCGTTGAAGGAAAAAACGGCCAAGAAGATCATCCTCTCACGTCCTGCTGTGGAAGCTGGCGAGAAACTCGGGTTCCTGCCAGGCGACATGAAAGATAAAATAGACCCCTACCTCCAACCGCTCTACGATGCCTTGGAGGATATGCTGCCACAGGTGAAGTTGCAGGACATGATGGAGAAACACATCATCCAGATTGCTCCCCTCGCCTTCATGCGAGGACGTACTCTGAGTGATGCTGTCGTCATCCTTGACGAGGCTCAGAACACGACTCCGGCACAGATCCGGATGTTCCTCACCCGTATGGGGTGGAACACGAAAATGATCATCACCGGTGACATGACACAGATTGACCTCCCTCATTCGCAGAAGAGCGGACTCATTGAAGCGCTGCACATATTAAATAATGTGGAAGGCATCGGTATTGTTACCCTTGACCGCCGGGACATCGTCCGTCACAAACTCGTGACGAGAATCGTCAACGCATACGAACAATTCGATAAAGACAAAGATAGCAATGAAAGCATTAACAAAGACTGATTTTAAGTTTGAAGGTCAGAAGAGTGTGTATCACGGCAAGGTCCGTGACGTGTATAACATTAACGACGACCTGATGGTGATGGTTGCCACCGACCGTATCTCGGCATTCGACGTGGTACTGCCGAAGGGCATCCCTTTCAAAGGCCAGGTACTCAACCAGATTGCCGCAAAGTTTCTCGATGCCACTACCGACATCTGTCCTAACTGGAAACTTGCCACTCCTGATCCAATGGTTACCGTAGGGCTGAAGTGCGAAGGCTTCCGTGTGGAGATGATCATCCGCAGCATCCTCACAGGCTCTGCTTGGCGAGAGTACAAGAATGGCTGCCGTGAACTGTGCGGCGTAAAACTGCCCGACGGGATGAAAGAAAACCAGCGTTTTCCTGAGCCTATCATTACCCCAACCACCAAGGCCGACGAAGGTCACGACATGAATATCTCTAAGGAAGAAATCATCGCCCAAGGGCTCGTGTCAAAAGAAGACTACGAGATCATGGAGGATTATACCCGCCGTATCTTCAAGCGTGGACAGGAGATTGCCGCGAAACGGGGTCTGATTCTGGTTGACACTAAATATGAGTTCGGCAAGCGCGACGGGAAAGTATATCTCATCGACGAAATCCACACCCCTGATTCCTCTCGCTATTTTTATGCCGATGGCTACGAGGAGAAATTTGCCAAGGGCGAGCCCCAGCGCCAACTGTCAAAGGAGTTTGTGCGTCAGTGGCTCATTGAACATAACTTCATGAATGAACCTGGACAAGTGATGCCAGAGATTACAGATGAATATGCCGAGAGTGTTTCAGAACGCTATATTGAACTCTTCGAACATATCGTAGGCGAGAAGTTCGAGCGCGAGACCAGCGATGAGGATATCGCCAAGCGCATCGAGAAGAATGTCAGTGAGTATCTAAAATCCAGGCAATCCTAGATTGCCTAGGTCTACCTAGAATAGCCTAGAATTTCCTAGAATATGTACCAGCAAGAGAGGATAAAGCCCTATGGTGAGGGTGAGAAGGTCCAGCAGGTGGAACAGATGTTCGACAACATTGCCCCCACCTACGACAAGTTGAACCACCGCCTCTCTTGGGACATCGATAAAGGCTGGCGACGGAAGGCTATCCGACAATTGGAGCCCTACAAGCCTAAGACACTCCTTGACATCGCCACAGGAACAGGAGACTTTGCCATCCTCGCCACAGAAATGCTGAAGCCCCAACGTCTGGTGGGTGCCGACATCAGCGAGGGGATGATGGAGATAGGCAGACGGAAAGTAAGGGAGAAAGGACTACAAGACATTATCTCCTTCGATAAAGAAGACTGTCTGGCACTCTCCTATCCAGATGACACTTTCGATGCAGTGACAGCCGCCTTCGGCATTCGTAACTTCGCTGACCTCGATCAGGGACTCCGTGAGATGTGTCGGGTGCTAAAACCCGGAGGACACCTGAGCATCGTGGAACTGACCTCCCCCGTCAGCATACCGATGAAACAACTCTTTCACGTTTATGCGCACACTGTCCTGCCAGTCTACGGACGACTTATCAGCAAGGACACCAGTGCCTATACTTACTTAACAAAGACCATCGAAGCCTTCCCTCAGGGAGAGCAGATGACAGACATCTTGAAAAAAGCCGGATTCAGAGAGGCAGCATTCCATCGCCTCACTTTCGGCATCTGTACGATGTATTTTGCAACTAAATAAATAGCGACAATATGGATAAATACGGACTGATAGGCTACCCGCTCGGCCATTCATTCTCCATCAGTTACTTCAATCAGAGGTTTGCTGATGAAGGGATCAATGCCAAGTATGTGAATTTTGAAATTCCGACCATTGAAGAACTGCCGGAAGTCATTGCCAAGAATCCCGAACTCCGTGGGCTCAATGTCACCATCCCCTACAAGGAGAAAGTTATCCCGTTCCTTGACAGTATCAGTCCCGAGGCCAGGGCCATCGGAGCCGTGAATGTCATTCGCGTGACTCATGAGGGAAACAAGACTATCATGAAAGGATTCAACAGCGATGTCATCGGTTTCACACAGAGCATCGAGCCCATGCTTGATAAGAAATGGCACAAGAAAGCCTTGATTCTCGGAACGGGTGGCGCTTCAAAGGCAATCAATTTTGGTCTCAAGTCATTGGGACTGGAAACGGTGTTCGTTAGTCGCTACGAACGTCCGGATACCATCCAGTATAATAAGATAACTCCCGAAGTCATTCAGGAATACAACGTCATTGTCAACTGTACCCCACTGGGTATGTACCCGAAAACAGAAGAGTGTCCGGCTCTGCCGTACGAGGCTATGGACAATCATACCATCCTCTACGACTTGATTTACAATCCCGATCAGACGCTCTTCATGCGCAAAGGTCTGGAACGTGGTGCCGACGTTAAAAACGGCCTTGAAATGCTCCTCCTTCAGGCTTTCGCTTCATGGGAATTTTGGAACGGAAAAGAGAAATAAGCCACAGATTTATACAGATTATGAGTGACAACAGATATATGATGCGAGGCGTGAGTGCCGCAAAGGAAGATGTACACGCCGCAATAAAAAACATTGACAAGGGTATCTTCCCCCAAGCCTTTTGTAAGATTATACCAGACATCTTAGGGGGCGATCCAGAATACTGTAACATCATGCATGCCGATGGTGCCGGCACCAAGTCAGCCCTTGCCTATATGTACTGGAAAGAGACTGGTAACCTCTCTGTGTGGAAAGGTATCGCCCAAGATGCCATTGTAATGAACACCGACGACCTGCTCTGTGTAGGTGCAGTGGATAACATACTCGTTTCCAGCACCATCGGGCGCAACAAGATGCTGATACCCGGTGAAGTCATCTCTGCCATCATCAACGGTACAGACGAACTCCTCTCCGAACTCCGTGAGATGGGAATCGGCATTTATCCCACCGGTGGGGAAACGGCAGATGTTGGAGACTTAGTTCGCACCATTATCGTTGATAGTACAGTGACTTGTCGTATGAAACGCTCTGATGTCATCAACAATGCGAATATCCGTCCTGGCGACGTCATCGTAGGCCTGTCATCAACAGGCCAGGCTACATACGAGAAGCGCTACAACGGCGGAATGGGTTCTAACGGACTCACTTCCGCTCGTCATGATGTCTTCGCCAAATATCTGGCAGAAAACTATCCGGAGAGTTACGACCATGCAGTACCCAACGAACTGGTGTACAGTGGAAAGTACAAACTGACGGATGCCGTCCCGTATGTTGACATGACATGTCAACAAACAAAACTGCCAGACATGGGGCAATTGGTGCTTTCGCCTACCCGCACTTATGCCCCTGTCATCAAGAAACTGCTTGATGAACTACGTCCTGAGATTCACGGTATGGTACACTGTACGGGTGGTGCACAGACGAAAGTGCTCCATTTCGTAAGCGATAACTGTCGCGTGATAAAAAACAACATGTTCCCTGTTCCTCCTCTGTTTAAGGCTATTCACGAATGTTCAGGCACGGACTGGAAGGAAATGTATCAGGTGTTCAATATGGGTCATCGTATGGAGATTTACGTACGTCCAGAGGTGGCAGATCAGGTCATTGCCATCTCAAAGTCCTTCAATATCGATGCCCAGATTGTTGGCCATATTGAGGATGGTTCAAAGAGTCTGACTATTAAATCTGAATTCGGAACATTTGAGTATTAATATGGATAATAACAGTATACTACAAAAACTTGACGGACTGGAGGCGCGCTTCGAGGAAGTATCGACCCTGATTACCGACCCCGACGTGATTGCCGACCAGAACCGCTTCGTTAAACTCACCAAGGAATACAAGGATTTGGGCGACATCATGGATGCCCGCAAGCGTTATATCGCTTGTCTTAACGGTATCAAGGAGGCTAAGGATATTCTCGCTAACGAGGACGATCCCGAGATGAAGGAGATGGCTCGTGAAGAACTGGCGACCAATGAAGCCCTACAGCCTAAATTAGAGGAAGAAATCAAGATTGCCCTCATTCCCAAGGACCCTGAGGATGCAAAGAACGTACAGATGGAGATTCGTGCTGGTACGGGCGGAGATGAAGCCTGTCTTTTTGCCGGTGACCTGTTTAAGATGTACAAGAATTATTGCGACTCGAAAGGTTGGCAACTCAGTATTACCAGTGTATCTGAAGGTGCTGTAGGCGGATACAAGGAAATAGATTTTGCTGTCAGCGGTGCCGATGTCTATGGAACCCTGAAATATGAGTCGGGAGTACACCGTGTACAGCGTGTGCCCGCCACCGAAACACAAGGCCGCATGCATACCTCCGCTGCCACCGTAGCCGTACTGCCTGAGGCAGATAAGTTCGAGGTGCATGTCAACGAGGGTGAGATAAAGTGGGATACCTTCCGTTCTTCAGGTGCTGGTGGTCAGAACGTTAACAAGGTGGAGTCCGGCGTGCGCCTGCGCTACATGTGGAAGAATCCCAACACAGGTGAAACGGAGGAAATCCTGATTGAATGTACCGAGACGCGTGACCAGCCTAAGAACAAGGAACGTGCCCTTTCGCGCCTTTACACCTTCATTTACGACAAAGAGCACCAGAAATACATGGACGATATCGCCTCGCGCCGTAAGAGTCTTGTGAGTACAGGAGACCGCTCTGCTAAAATCCGCACTTACAATTTCCCTCAGGGTCGTGTCACCGACCATCGTATTGGCTATACGACTCACGACTTACAAGGTTTTCTCGGTGGTGATATCCAGGCTATGATCGATGCTCTCACTGTTGCAGAGAATGCCGAGAGAATGAAAGAAACCGAACTCTAATTATCCTTTATTAAATCCATTAAAACAATGACAAGAGAGGAGTTAATACAACAGATTCAAGAGAAACAGAGTTTTCTCTGTGTAGGTCTCGATACCGATATCAACAAGATTCCACAATGTATCATCGACGAGGCGAAGAGCCACGATGGTGAAGACTATATATTCCGCGCCCTTTGCGAGTTCAATGCTCTCATCATCGATGCCACAGCCCCTTATTGCGTGGCCTACAAGCCCAACCTGGCATTCTATGAAGCGTACGGAGTCGATGGCCTGATGGCTTTCGAAGCTACCATCGACTACCTAAAAGAGGAATATCCGAACCACTTTATTATCGCTGATGCCAAACGTGGTGATATCGGTAACACTTCTAAGATGTACGCCAAAACATTCTTCGAGCAGTACGATGTAGATGCCCTCACCGTTGCTCCCTATATGGGCGAAGACAGTGTCACTCCTTTCCTTGGATACGAAGGCAAATGGGTCATCCTCCTCGCCCTTACCAGTAATATGGGCTCGCAGGACTTCCAACTCACTCCCCTTCATACGCCCCTCGTCGGCAGATGGGGACCAGGCAACTTTAAGGGTGAACGTCTCTATGAAAAGGTGCTGAAAACCTCGCAGCAATGGGGCACTGAGGAAAATATGATGTACGTCGTTGGTGCCACTCAGGGCAAGATGTTCGAGAACATCCGTAGTATCGTCCCTCATCATTTCCTGCTCGTTCCCGGTGTTGGCGCCCAAGGTGGTTCTTTGGAGGAAGTCTGTCATTTTGGTATGACCAAGGACTGCGGACTGCTTGTCAACTCCTCTAGAGGCATCATATATGCCTCCAATTGCGAGAACTTTGCCGAAGTTGCTGCTCAGAAAGCACAGGAACTCCAACTGCAGATGGCCAACGAACTGAAAAATCGGAAATAAAAGTGTTTGATGAACAACCCTAAGATCATCAACGACCCGGTATTCGGTTTTATCAAAATACCTCGCGGACTGCTCTACGGCATCGTAGAGCATCCGTTGTTTCAACGCCTTAACAGGATTAACCAGTTGGGGCTGGCTTCAGTGGTTTATCCAGGTGCCAGACATACACGATTTCAACATTCGCTAGGTGCCTTCCATTTGATGACGGAGGCTGTTCGCTCATTGCAAGAAAAGGGCAACTTCATCTTCGACTCGGAAGCGGAGGCTGTAGAGGCTGCCATCCTGATGCATGACATCGGGCATGGGCCGTTCTCACATGTGTTGGAAGACACGCTGATTCACGGCATCTCACATGAGGAGATATCTCTGTTGATGATGGAACAAATCAACCGTGACTTCGGGGGTCAGTTAAACTTAGCCATTAGCATCTTTAAGGGCGACTACCCCAAGAATTTCTTACACCAATTGATTTCGAGCCAATTGGATATGGATCGCCTCGACTATCTGCGACGTGACTCCTTCTATACAGGTGTAACGGAGGGTAATATCGGTTCTGCACGTATTATTAAGATGCTCAACGTAATAGACGATTCTCTTGTAGTGGAACATAAGGGCATTTATTCCTTGGAAAACTATCTCACCACCCGACGGTTGATGTACTGGCAGGTATATTTACACCGTTCTTGTGTGGCATACGAAAAGGTGCTGGTGAACATGCTTAATCGCGCTATGTATCTTATACGGTCGGGACAGGACGTGTTTGCTTCGCCTGCCCTACTCTATTTTCTTAAGAACGACGTGAACGCAGACTGGTTTGCCACCCACACGGAAGCGCTGACCTATTACGGAGAGTTGGACGACTCTGACCTATGGAGTGCAATGAAGGCCTGGAAACACCATGACGACAAGATTCTCTCCACCCTGGCCACCGACATGCTTGATCGCCACATCTTTAAAGTTGAGGTTATGGAAGAGCCTGTTGAAGAAAAGCGTATGGAGACCTTAGCCAAAGAGATTTCCGTCCAGATGGACATATCTATCGACGACGCAAGGCAGTATATGATGAGTGTCAACACAATTGCGAAAGACATGTATAACGTGGAGGACGATAGTATCGCAATTCTTTACAAAGACGGCACAATTCGAGACATTTCAGAGGCTTCTGAATTGCTAAATGTTCAATTACTTTCTAAAAAAATAAGAAAATATTACCTTTGTTATCAACGTTTTGAATAATTTTTGTTATCTTTGCGGCCATAAATTGTAAAGGACATGGAATTTACAGCTAAGCAAATCGCCGATATAATTGGAGGTCGTGTGGAGGGTAACGAGCAGGCTGCCGTCAATACTTTCGCAAAAATTGAAGAAGGAAAGCCTGGAGCCATCTCATTTCTTTCGAACCCCAAATATACCCATTACCTATACGACACACAGTCAAGTGTGGTACTCATCAATGAAGACGTGGAACTGGAGAAGCCTGTTGCCGCTACGCTAATTCGCGTGAAAAATGCCTATGAGAGCGTGGCCCGACTACTACAGTTGTACGAGTCGATGAAACCCCGTAAGACGGGTATAGAACCCCATGCCTACATCTCTGAGAAAGCCAGTATCGGAAAAGATGTCTACATTGGTGCCTTCGCCTGTATTGGTGACGGTGCTGTGATTGGTGATGGTACACAAGTGTTTCCCCATACAGTGATTGGTGATGATGTGACCATCGGAGAGTATTGTACATTATTTCCAAACGTAACCATCTATCAAGGTTGTAAATTGGGAAATAATGTAACAATACATGCCGGTTCTGTCATAGGTGCCGACGGATTCGGCTTTGCACCGAACACAGAAGGCTATGACAAGATTCCACAGATTGGCATCGTGGTGATAGAGGACAACGTGGAGATAGGTGCTAACACCTGTATTGACCGTTCGACAATGGGACAGACCGTGATTCACAAGGGGGTGAAACTGGACAATCTGATTCAGGTGGCTCACAATTGCGAGGTTGGCGAAAATACCGTCATGTCGGCACAGGTGGGTATGGCAGGCAGTACAAAGATCGGTGCTTGGTGTATGATTGGTGGACAGGCTGGTTTCTCCGGACATATCCACGTAGCAGATAAGACCTTCGTTGGCGCGCAGTGCGGTGTAATTGGTAATACCAAGGGCGACGGGGAGCAGTTGATTGGTTCGCCTGCCGTGAATCCGAAGATGTATTTCAAGGCCCGGGCACTGGATGCCAAGTTGCCTGATATGTATCGGCAGATCGCCCAACTCCAACGTGAAATAGATGAACTCAAAAAAAGAACTAAGATATGAAGCAGAAAACATTGAAAGGCAGTTTCTCTTTATTTGGTAAGGGACTGCATACCGGTCTTAATCTGACGGTGACATTCAATCCTGCACCAGAGAATACAGGCTATAAGATTCAGCGTATTGACCTAGAGGGTGAGCCTATCATTGATGCCATTGCTGAGAATGTGGTGGACACACAGCGTGGTACTGTGTTGGGCAAGGGCGAGGCACGCGTATCGACCGTGGAGCACGCACTTGCAGCACTTTATGCCTCAGGTATCGACAACTGCCTTATGCAGGTAAACGGTCCGGAATTCCCAATCCTCGACGGTTCTGCAATCCAGTATGTCGAGAAAATCAAAGAGGTCGGTATTGAGGAACAGAATGCGCCCAAGGACTGGTATATTATCCGCAAGAAGATAGAGGTAAAGGACGAGAAAACTGGTTCTTCCATCACCATCTTACCCGATGACGAGTTCTCGCTCACTGTCATGTGCTCGTTCGAGTCGAAATTTATCAACTCACAGTTTGCTACCGTCAACAAAGTAGAAGACTTCCCCACTGAGATTGCCCCCGCTCGTACTTTTGTCTTTGTACGTGACATTGAGCCACTGTTGCAGGCAAACCTCATCAAAGGTGGTGACCTAGATAACGCTATTGTAATCTATGAGCGTCAAACCACACAGGAGCGTCTCGATATGTTGGCAGACATGCTGGGGGTAGAACACCGCGACGCTACAGAACTGGGATATATTCAGCACAAGCCACTTGTATGGGAAAATGAGTGTACACGCCACAAACTACTTGACATCGTTGGTGATATGGCACTGATTGGCAAACCCATCAAGGGACGTATCATTGCCACTCGTCCAGGACATACCATCAACAACAAGTTTGCCCGTATGATGCGGAAAGAAATTCGCAAGCATGAGGTACAGGCTCCTTTTTATGATCCGAACGAAGAACCGGTGATGGACGTGAACCGTATCCGTGAACTGTTGCCCCACCGCTATCCCATGCAGTTAGTGGATAAGGTTATCTCATTAGGAGCCACAACCATTGTAGGTATTAAGAACATCACTTCGAACGAGCCATTTTTTCAGGGACATTTCCCGCAAGAACCTGTTATGCCAGGTGTGCTACAGATTGAGGCAATGGCCCAGTGTGGTGGATTGCTAGTGTTGAACACACTCGAAGAGCCAGAGCGTTGGAGCACATACTTCATGAAGATTGACGATGTGAAATTCCGTCAGAAGGTTGTTCCAGGTGATACGTTGATATTCAAGGTCGACTTGTTAGCACCTGTACGTCATGGTATATCATCGATGAAAGGATATATTTTCGTGGGAGACACTGTGGTAGCAGAAGCCTCCTTTACGGCACAAATTGTAAAAAACAAATAAATATATGGCAAATCAGATACATCCATTAGCAGTTGTAGACCCTGAAACTAAGATGGGTGACAACAATATCATCGGCCCATTCTGCGTCATCGACAAAAATGTCGTGATTGGAGACAATAATACATTTCTGAACAATGTAACATTACACTATGGTGCCCGTATCGGAAACAATAACGAATTCTTCCCGGGTGCCTCGATTTCTACGAAACCTCAGGACTTGAAATTCAAGGGTGAGGACACCACTTGTCAGATTGGCGACAATAATTCGATTCGTGAAAATGTCACCATCAGTCGCGGTACAGCCTCAAAGGGAACCACCATTGTTGGCAATGGCAACCTGCTGATGGAGAATATGCATGTGGCTCACGACTGTGTTATTGGTAATGGCTGTATTATTGGTAACTCTACGAAAATTGCAGGAGAGGTGGTTATCGACGACTGTGCCATCATCTCTGCCACATGTCTGTTTCACCAATTTACCCATGTGGGCAGTTTTATTATGGTACAGGGCGGTACCCGTACTAGTCAAGACATCCCTCCCTATGTGCTGGCCGGCAAGGAACCTATCCGCTACGCCGGTGTAAACTTGGTGGGGCTGCGTCGGAGGGGATTTTCAAGGGAAACAATCGATGCTATCCATGATGCTTACCGTATCATCTATTCACAAGGTGTACTGAAAGACGGTATCGCCATGGCCCGCGAACAATTCCCCGATTCGAAGGAAGTGGAATATATCTGTTCCTTCATAGAAAACTCAAAACGTGGAATCATCAGGTAATTGGATAAAACGCTTATTGTCATCACAGGCCCCACAGCCGTCGGCAAGACCCGCCTCTGTATCGATATAGCCAAACACTTCGGCATCCCAATTATCAATGCCGATTCCCGACAAATTTATAAAGAACTGAAAATCGGTACGGCCAGTCCTACCGACGATGAGAGAAGTGAGGTAAAACATTTTTTTGTTGGGACACTGAGTTTAGAGGACTATTATAGTGCCTCGCTCTATGAACAACAGGTGCTAACGTTACTTGATACGTTGTTTACGACATACGACTATGCGCTGATGACAGGTGGCAGTATGATGTATATTGATGCCGTTTGCAACGGCATTGATGACATTCCGACGATTGATGACGAGACCAGAAAGACGATGAAACGGCGACTGCAGGAAGAAGGGCTGGAGAATCTTTGTAAGGAATTGAAGCAACTGGATCCTGCGTATTACGAAATCGTTGACAGACAGAATCCCAAGCGTGTGGTACACGCCCTTGAGATCTGTACAATGACAGGCAAGACCTATACCTCATTCCGCAAACGGGAGCGGAAACAACGACCCTTTCGGATTATCAAGATTGGATTGAACCGTGAGCGTCAGGAACTTTACGAAAGAATCAACACCCGTGTGGACGAGATGATGAAGAAAGGGTTCCTGAAGGAAGCAGAAGGACTCTATAGTCTCAAAAATTCAAACGCCTTAAATACAGTTGGATATAAAGAACTGTTTGATTATTTAGAAGGACGATGGACACTGGAGGAAGCCATAGAGCGTATCAAGGGGAATACCCGCCGATATGCCCGCAAGCAACTGACATGGTATAAGAAAGATGAACAGATGATATGGTTTCATCCAAATCAGAAAGAAAATATCATTAACTACATATTATCTATATAATTATGAAAGAGATATTTGTAAAAGTCATCGGTTGGATAAAGGGCGTATGGCCTTGGTATAAGAGTCTGTACAAAGGGCGTCCTTGGTATGTGAAGATATTGGCAGGTTTAGTTTCTATAGTAGCAGCGTTTTTCCTTTATCTAGGTGCTGTAGACACAAATTTTCTCTGGCTCTTCGGTAAATCGCCCTCAATGTCAACGATCAAGAACAAGCGTCCAGCAGAAGCCTCGATTATCTACAGTGCCGACCATGTTCAGATTGGCAAGTATTTCAGCGAGAACCGTACGCCTGTAACTTACGATGAGGTGAATCCCGTATTCTGGAAGGCGCTGATTGACACGGAAGATGAACGTTTCTACACGCATCACGGAATCGACTATACCGCCTTTGCGGCTGTGGCAAAGGAATATATTTTGCATCATGATGCACGAGGGGCATCTACTATTACTCAGCAGTTGGCCAAGAACCTTTTCCGCACCCGGTCAGAATACTCTACTGGTCTTTTGGGAAATATCCCAGGCATCAAGATGCTTATCATGAAGAGTAAGGAATGGATTACCGCCTATAAGTTGGAATTCTTCTTTACTAAGGAGGAAATTCTAACACAATATGCCAACACCGTAGACTTTGGCTCCAATGCTTTTGGCATCAAAACCGCCTGCAAGACCTATTTCAACTGCAAACCGCAGGATCTGACTGCCGAAAATGCCGCTATCCTCGTGGGTATGTTGAAAGCTACCACTTATTATAATCCACTGATCAATCCCGAAAACTCGCTAAAGCGACGTAACATTGTACTTGACCTCATGCAACAGCATGGCGACCTTACCGCCGAGGTCTGCGACTCTCTCAAACAACTCGACATCAAACTCGACTATAGCGTGGAGTCTGCTTACGACGGTGATGCCAATTATTTCCGTGAGGCGGTAGCCGACTATCTGAAGAATTGGTGTGAGGAGTATTTCGATAACCGCAACGCCCTTTATACTGAGGGGCTGAAGATATACACCACCATCGACACCCGTATGCAGAAATATGCAGAGGAGGCGGCTCTGAAACAGATGAAACAGGTACAGCAGACCTTCAACCAGCACTGGGGCAACACCAACCCTTGGCAGGACGAACACCATATTGAAATCAAGAATTTCATTGAGGACATTGCCAAACGTCAGCCTGTCTACAAATACCTCTCCAAGAAATACAATGGTAATGAAGATTCCATCAAATATTACCTGAACAAACCTCATACCGTAAAATTGTTCGACTATGACAAGGGACAGGTGGAAAAAGAACTGTCAACGATGGACTCCATCCGTTATATGGTACGCTTCATGCACTGTGGATTCGTTGCAATGGAGCCCCAGACAGGCCACGTAAAGGCATGGGTTGGCGATATCGACTTTCATTCATGGAAATATGACAAGGTTACTGCGATGCGCCAGCCAGGTTCTACTTTCAAACTCTTTGTATATACAGAGGCTATGAATCAAGGCGTAACCCCATGTGATACCCGTAAGGACGAATACTTCTCAATGAAGGTTATGGATCATGGGAAGGAGGTGACATGGGCTCCCACGAATGCCGACGGACACTTCTCGGGTGCATATATCACCCTAAAGCAGGCCTTTGCCATGAGTATCAACTCTGTCGCTGTTCGACTTGGACAAGAGTGTGGCATTGATAATATCGTGAAAACGGCTCACGCTATGGGCATAAAATCAGAACTGAACGCCACACCCTCACTGACACTGGGTGCCAGTGATGTCAATCTACTGGAATTAGTCAACTCCTATTGTACCCCTGTTAACGATGGTAAGCAGATAGGTCCCATCTTGGTGGCAAAGATTGAAGATCGCGACGGCAAGGTAATCTACGAGGCACCGACGGAAGCACGTCAGGCCATTCCTGCTCGTTCTGCTTTCCTTGTACAACAGTTGCTCAAAGGCGGTATGAGCGGCACGAGTTCCCGTCTGATGGGATTCGTTGGATACGACAAGGCTGCGGATACTGACTTCGGTGGAAAGACTGGTACCTCCAACAACCACTCTGATGCTTGGTTCATAGGTACGACACCACGTCTCGTTGTAGGAGCATGGGTAGGTGGCGAATACCGGAGTATCCATTTCCGAACAGGTATGCTGGGACAAGGTAACCGTACGGCGCTGCCCATCTGTGGATATTTCCTTGAATCTGTACTCAACGATTCCACCTTCAAGCAGTATCGCACCCGCTTCGCTCCTCCACGTGATGGAGATTTACAAAGTAGTCTCTATGACTGTGGCGGTTACTATCAGGCACCTGCAGACTCAGATTCTATCAGTACCGACTCACTAGATTTCGAAGGTATGGATGAATACATGGAGTTGGACGAAGATGGAAATCCTATAGAAAAGTCTATTGAGCCAGCCGAGAATCCGGAGATTAATCCAGAACCCATAGAGGTACCTAATAGTGAAGCAACCAAGAACGAAGATTAACAGAATAGGATTTCGTCGATAAAAAACCCAATTTCGTCGTCAAAAACAAACGATTGCACGAATATTATGTTAATATTTGATAAATTTGTGCATTGTGCGGGCGCACAGAGAAATGAGTGGGAAAATAATCATCAAAAAGTTTGGCTGTTCCGAAAAAACTCCATACCTTTGCAGACGTTATCCTGAAAACAATCTTTTTACCTTAGGAAGCTAATACCTATTGAAGATAAGGAGCGATTGCTTGCGAAAGTCGTCGCTTTATTTTTTGCCCCATATTAAAAAGTTAAACTTTCCTAAATGTTTCCAATAATACTCATTTCTCATTTCTCATTTCTCATTATTTTTGTACCTTTGCACCCCGATTAGAGTCCGTGGGGGCAGAGTGAAGTGTGTACGGACGTACACCGCCTCGCGGAAAAAACCCTTTAATACAATATAAATAATGTATGCAATTGTAGACATTCAGGGTCAGCAGTTTAAGGTAGAACAGGGTCAGAAACTCTTCGTTCACCTCATCAAAGATGCCGAAGAAGGCAAGACTGTTGAATTTGACAAGGTACTGCTCGTAGATGCTGACGGTGCAGTGACGGTAGGTGCTCCGACCGTAGAGGGAGCAAAAGTAGTATGTGAAGTTGTGAACCCGCTTGTGAAGGGCGACAAGGTAATTGTCTTCAAGATGAAGCGCCGCAAGGACTCTCGTAAGCGCAACGGTCATCGTGAGCAGTTCACACAGGTTGAAGTTAAATCAGTAATCGCTTAAAGTTAGGAGGACTTAGAAATGGCTCATAAAAAAGGTGTAGGTAGTTCTAAGAACGGTCGCGAGAGTGCTGCTCAGCGACTGGGTATTAAGATCTTCGGCGGTCAGCAGTGTGTGGCTGGTAACATTATCGTTCGCCAGCGTGGTACAAAGCACAATCCTGGTAACAACGTAGCCATCGGTAAGGATGACACGCTTTATGCGCTCGTTGATGGAACAGTTAACTTCCACAAAGGCGCACGCAACAAGAGCGTTGTTTCAGTGATTCCTAACGCTGAGGCCTAATTATTTTCAAACAAGAAAAAACTTATTCCAAACAAACAACAGAGTCCCACTCTCCTATGGAGAGCGGGATTTCTGCTTTTTTATGTGTTTTTATTTTGCAGTATCAGCAAAAATAATTAATTTTGCAAACTAGAATTGAATTCATACAAATTAATACGTATTTAATATGTTAACACTCAAACTCATCAGTGAGCAAACTGAACGTGTGGTCAAAGGCTTGGAGAAGAAGCATTTCCCGAATGCCAAAGAAGCCATTGACCAGGTACTGGCCGTTGACAAGAAGCGTCGTGAGGCCCAACAAGAACTGGACAAATGTCTGAATGAACAGAAACAACTTTCTGGTCAGATTGGCAAACTTATGAAAGAAGGCCAGAAAGACCAGGCTGAGCAGGTGAAGCAGCAGGTGGCAGAACTCAAGGAAAAGTCGAAGCAACTCGACGAGACGATGGCACAGGCTCAAGAAGAGATGACCACCCTACTCTGCCAAATTCCGAATATCCCCTACGATGAGGTTCCTGAAGGCAAAGTGGCTGAGGATAACCATGTGGTAAAGTCAAACCTGAAGGAGTGTACCGCTGAGGATACCGTCGGCAATTGGAATGTGAATCCTTCGCTGGGTATCGCCAATCCCCTGCCCCACTGGGAACTCGCCAAGAAATACAACCTCATAGACTTCGACCTCGGTGTAAAGATCACTGGTGCCGGATTCCCTGTTTATATCGGTAAGGGCGCCCAGTTGCAGCGTGCACTCATCAATTTCTTCCTCGCTGAAGCCAACAAGGCAGGTTACACAGAGATCATGCCACCAACGGTGGTGAATGCAGCCTCCGGCTACGGAACGGGACAATTGCCCGATAAGGAAGGGCAGATGTACCACTGCGAGGTGGACGACTTCTATCTGATTCCGACGGCTGAGGTTCCTGTCACAAATCTCTATCGTGACGTAATCCTTGACGAGAAGGACCTGCCCATCAAGAACTGCGCCTATACGGAGTGTTTCCGTCGTGAGGCAGGCTCATACGGTAAGGATGTGCGCGGCTTGAACCGTCTGCATGAGTTCTCGAAGATTGAGATAGTGCGCATCGACAAGCCTGAGCACTCGAAGGAGAGCCACAAGGAGATGCTGGCACACGTTGAGGGTCTGCTGAAGAAACTCGAACTGCCGTATCGTATCCTGTTGCTTTGCGGTGGCGACCAAAGTTTTACCTCTGCCATCTGCTATGATTTCGAGGTTTATTCCGAGGCTCAGGGTCGTTGGCTTGAGGTATCGTCAGTATCTAACTTTGACACCTATCAGGCCAACCGTCTGAAGTGCCGCTATCGTCCTGAGGGCAGCAAAAAGCCTGAACTCTGTCACACCTTGAATGGTTCGGCTCTCGCCCTGCCTCGTATCGTGGCCGCCCTGCTGGAGAACAACCAGACGGAGAATGGCATAAAGATACCCGCAGCATTGGTTCCTTACATGGGCTGTGACATCATCGATTAATCAACAATAGACAGATATGAATAAGATTGTAAGAAAAGAGCAGTTCTCTGAGAAGGTTTTCCTGTTCGAGATTGAGGCGCCGCTGATTGCGAAGAGCCGCAAGGCTGGTAACTTCGTCATCGTACGTGTAGGTAAGAAAGGTGAGCGTATGCCACTGACCATTGCTGCCGCAGACATCGAAAAAGGCACTATCACACTGGTTGTCCAGATGGTGGGTCTCTCTTCAAAGAAACTTTGCGCCCTCAACGAAGGCGACTATGTGACTGACGTGGTGGGCCCGTTGGGTAATCCCACGAAGATTGAGAAATACGGTACGGTGGTCTGTGCCGGTGGTGGACTTGGTGTGGCTCCTATGCTGCCCATCATCCAGGCGCTGAAGGCTGCTGGCAACAGGGTTCTCTCCGTGATGGCTGGTCGTTCAAAGGATCTGATCATCCTGGAGGATAAGGTCCGCGAGAGTTCTGACGAGGTGATCATCATGACTGACGACGGCTCATATGGTGAAAAGGGCGTGGTGACTGTCGGTATGGAGAAATTCTTCGAGCAGGAGCACGTTGATAAGGTCTTTGCCATTGGTCCTCCCATTATGATGAAGTTCTCGAACCTCACTGCCCAGAAGCATAATATCCCCTGCGAAGTATCGTTGAACACCATCATGGTGGACGGTACGGGTATGTGTGGTGCTTGCCGACTGACAATTGGTGGCAAGACGAAATTCGTCTGTATCGATGGTCCTGAATTTGACGGTGCACTGGTTGACTGGGACGAAATGTTCAAGCGCATGGGAACCTTCAAGCGTGAGGAGCAGGAAGAGTTGGCTCACTACGAGGAGCATCTGGATAGCGTTTCTGGAGAATCCGGAGATGCCGTACAATCCGGAAAGACCACAGATATCGTGATGGACAGCAATCCCACGAACGATACCATCGAGGTACTGACCGATCGCGATGCAGAGTGGCGTAAGGAACTCCGCGCCTCGATGAAACCCAAGGAGCGCACACAGATTGAACGTGTGGTAATGCCAGAACTCGATCCTGTCTATCGTGCTACAACCCGTCTGGAAGAGGTGAATATCGGTCTCACCAAAGAGATGGCTATGACCGAAGCCAAACGCTGTCTCGACTGTGCGAAACCTTCATGCGTCGAGGGCTGTCCTGTCAACATCAATATCCCGTCGTTCATCAAGAACATCGAGCGTGGTCAGTTCCTGGCTGCTGCGAAGGTACTGAAGAACACCTCTGCCCTGCCCGCTGTCTGCGGTCGTGTCTGTCCGCAGGAGAAGCAGTGTGAGAGCAAGTGTATTCACCTGAAGATGAACGAGCCCGCTGTAGCTATCGGCTATCTGGAGCGTTTCGCTGCAGACTTCGAACGCGAGAGCGGTAACATCTCTCTGCCTGAGATTGCACCTGCCAATGGCATCAAGATTGCTGTTGTGGGTTCTGGTCCTGCCGGACTGTCGTTCGCGGGCGATATGGTGAAGAAGGGCTACGACGTGTATGTCTTCGAGGCCCTGCACGAAATCGGTGGTGTGCTGAAGTATGGTATTCCCGAGTTCCGTCTGCCCAACAAGATTGTTGATGTAGAGATTGAGAACCTCGCCAAGATGGGCGTTCATTTCCAGACCGACGTGATTGTGGGTAAGACCATCAGCATAGAACAACTTGAGGCACAGGGCTTTAAGGGTATCTTCGTAGGCTCTGGCGCTGGTCTGCCTAACTTCATGAATATCCCTGGCGAGAACAGCATCAATATCATGTCTTCGAACGAATATCTGACTCGCGTGAACCTGATGGATGCTGCTAACCCGAAGACCGATACCCCGCTGAATCCTGCCAAGAGCGTGCTCGTGGTGGGTGGTGGTAACACCGCTATGGACTCTTGTCGTACGGCTAAGCGTCTGGGCGCTGAGGTTACACTGGTTTACCGTCGTTCTGAGGTCGAGATGCCTGCCCGTCTCGAGGAGGTGAAGCACGCCAAGGAAGAAGGAATCAACTTCCTGACGCTGCACAATCCTATCGAGTATATCGCCGACGAGACTGGTGCTGTGAAGCAGGCCGTGCTCCAAGTGATGGAGTTGGGGGAGCCTGATGCTTCCGGTCGCCGCAGTCCTGTACCCGTAGAGGGTAAGACCGTGACGCTCGACGTCGATCAGGTCATTGTGGCCGTCGGTGTATCGCCCAACCCACTGGTACCGAAATCTATCCAAGGCCTTGAACTGGGTCGCAAGAACACCATTGCTGTCAACGACGATATGCAGTCTTCTCGCGCCGAGATCTTCGCTGGTGGTGACATCGTACGTGGTGGTGCAACGGTAATTCTCGCTATGGGCGATGGTCGTCGTGCAGCCCTCAACATGGATAAGCACTTACGTGGAGAAGCGTAGTCAGGAGATAGAGAGCCATCGCCTGGAGAAGCGCTTGAAAGAACGGTTCGTCAGGGCGACGGCTACTTATCATCTGATAGAAGATGATGATCGTATTCTCGTAGGACTATCTGGTGGTAAGGACTCACTCCTGCTGTTGGAACTTCTGGCAAAGCGTGCCAAAATAGAGCACCCAAGATTCAGCGTAGAGGCTCTGCACGTACGGATGGAGAATATTCATTACGAGACGGACACCAGTTACTTGCATGCATTCTGTGATGCGCTGGGCGTTCCCCTTCACGTGAAGACGACGCGATTTGAAATAGGCACAGAGACCGTCAAGACCTCGAGAGATATCCGCCGTCAAAAGCAGCCCTGCTTCCTCTGCTCCTGGATGCGACGTAAAGAGATGTTCAACCTTGCACAAGAATTGGGTTGCAACAAGATTGCCCTTGGACACCATCAGGACGACATACTGCACACGGCACTGATGAACCTTGCCTTTCAAGGACGGTTTGACTCGATGCCAGCCAGACTGAAGATGCGCAAGATGCCCCTGACAATCATCCGTCCGCTCTGTATGATAGAGGAACAGGACATCAAGGCCTACGCTGAAAGCCAAGGCTATAAAAAGCAACAGAAACGTTGTCCATACGAAAGCGACTCTCATCGCACGGACATCAAACATCTTTATGATGAGATGGAACTGATGAACCCTGAGGCTCGATTCAGCATTTGGAGAGCCTTAAATGCAGCCAACAAACTGATTGAAGAATAAACTTGTAATTCGATGAAAATAAGGAATATAATCATAATTATTCTTGCGCTACTTGTACCCTTTACCGTTCAAGCACAAAAGAAGAATAAGGTCATCAAAAAACAGCCCCCCGTGGTAGTCGTTGAAGAACCGCAGGAGGATCCTCGTATCACAGAGATGCGTGAGGCCACCCAACAGATTATGTTCATCGACTCTCTGGTCGTTGAAAAGAATCTTCTGCTCCCCCACATCCAACTACATCCTGAGTCGGGCAAAATCACCACCTATGATCAGTTCTTCCACAGCGAGGGTCATGACGGCTATGTCTTTGTGAACGAAATGGGAAACAAGTGCTATTTCTCAGATGAAAACGACAACGGACGGATGCGACTCTTCACCAGCGACAAACTCGGTAAAGAGTGGAGTGAGCCTGCACTTGTCAAAGGAATTAGCGAGGGCATCACAGAAGCTAACTATCCATTTATGATGACCGATGGCACCACTTTCTATTTTGCTGCCAAAGGCCAGGAGAGTATCGGTGGCTACGACATCTTCGTCACCCGGTACGACTCAGAGGACGGCCAGTTCCTCAAGCCGGAGAATATCGGTATGCCCTTCAACTCCGAGGCTAACGACTATTTGTATGTCATCGATGAGCAGAATAATATCGGTTTCTTTGTCACAGACCGTCGCCAACCCGCAGGAAAGGTCTGTGTCTATGTCTTCATTCCCCCTACCGCTCGTCAGACCTATAATCTTGACATGTATTCCGATGAGAAACTCCGTTCTCTCTCGGAAATCCGCTGCATTGCCGACACCTGGGGCGATGGCAAAGAGCGCAAACAGGCCCTTGAACGGTTGAAAAGTACCCCCAATAATGTTGCTCAGCAAACAAAATCGGAAATCAACTTCGTCATCAACGACCAGGTGACCTACACATCCGCTAGTCAGTTCCGTAGTCCAGAAAGCCAGTCTTTGTACCGTCAATTAACAGACACCAAAAAGAAACTATCGGAAATACGAAGCACCATAGAGAAGTCAAGGACCTACTATGTGAAGGCAAATGCCGAAGACAAGAGAGTGCTACGCACGGAAATCCTTGACGGCGAAGATGAGATATTACGCCTGACCGCTCAGGTCAATACCCTCGAAAAGAAAATACGCAATGCCGAGAACATAATTATAAACCCTTCAAAATAAAAAGCTTATGAGTAAAAGACGTTTCCCGGAATCAGAACTGATCATCAATGCTGATGGTTCCTGTTTCCATCTGCATCTAAAACCTGAACAATTGGCCGACAAAGTAGTACTGGTAGGCGATCCTGCCCGTGTGGACACTGTGGCAGACCATTTCGACACGAAGGAATGTGAGGTCAGCAGCCGTGAGTTCCACACCATCACAGGCACCTACAAGGGCAAGCGAATCACCGTGCAGAGTCACGGTATCGGCTGTGACAACATCGACATCGTGGCCAACGAACTCGATACCCTAGCCAACATCGACTATGCCACCCGTGAGGAGCGTAACGAGCACCGTACGCTGACGATGGTGCGCATCGGCACCTGTGGTGGTTTGCAACCATTTACTCCGACGGGCTGTTTCGTAGCCAGCGTTAAGAGCATTGGTTTCGACGGTCTACTGAACTACTACGCAGGTCGTAACAACGTCTGTGACCTGCAACTCGAAGAAGCCTTCCGTCGACACATGGCGTGGGATCCCATAAAGGGAGCACCTTATGTGGCTGTGGCTGATGCCGGACTGATAGACCAGATAGCACAGGACGACATGGTGCGTGGCTACACCATCTCTTGTGGAGGATTCTATGGTCCGCAAGGCCGTGTCCTCCGTGCCGATATTGCCGATCCCCAACAGAACCAGAAGATTGAGAATTTCGAATATGAGGGCATGAAAATCTGTAACTTTGAGATGGAGTCGTCGGCTCTGGCCGGTATGGCATCCCTGTTGGGCCATCGTGCCATGACCTGTTGCATGGTCATTGCCAACCGATACACAACAGAGATGAACACAGAGTACAAGAACTCTATCGACACCCTCATCCAGAAAGTCCTCGACCGCATCTAAATGAACGATACAATCTGCGCATTAGCCACCGCTCCTGGTGGCGCACTCGGAATTGTCCGCGTCAGTGGTTCCAAAGCCTTTGACGCGGTCAGTTCCATTTGTTCCGTACGCTGCGCAGAATGTGCCGCCAACACCGTCCACTATTCCCATCTCATTGAGTTGGATGCTGTATCACATCATCCTGTTCCTATTGACGAGGTGCTGGTTTCCATCTTCAAGGCTCCACATAGTTATACAGGCGAAGACAGCGTGGAAATCTCCTGTCATGGCTCTCGCTACATATTAAATAAGGTGTTGGAACTGCTGATTCAGAACGGCTGTCGTATGGCCAATCCCGGTGAGTTCACCCAGCGCGCCTACCTCAACGGCAAGATGGACCTTTCGCAAGCCGAAGCCGTTGCTGATCTCATTGCCTCCAACAATAAGGCGACCCACCAGATGGCCATGAGTCAACTCCGAGGCGGCATATCCACTAAACTCGCACAACTGCGCGAACAACTGCTCAAACTCACCTCGCTCCTCGAACTCGAACTCGACTTCTCCGACCACGAAGATCTGGAATTTGCCGACCGTAACGAACTCCTCGCACTTACCAAAACAATTGACACACATATCACCCGTTTGGCCGATAGTTTCGAGACAGGACAGGCCCTCAAACAAGGTATACCTGTGGCCATCGTCGGCAAGACCAATGTGGGTAAGTCCACGCTACTCAATGCACTACTGAAAGAAGATCGCGCCATCGTCTCTGACATCCACGGCACGACTCGCGACACTATTGAGGACACCATCGACATCAGTGGCATCACCTTCCGTTTCATCGATACAGCAGGCATTCGCCAAACCACCGACCAGATAGAACAAATCGGTATTACGCGCACCTATGCAGCCATCGATAAAGCCCGCATCATTCTCTGGCTCATTGATGCAGAACCCACAGAATCCGAACTTCAAGAAATGCGGGAGCGTTGCAAGGATAAATCATTGATAGTCATTCAGAACAAGATTGACAAGTCAAACGACAATCTCACCTTCTCACCCTCTCACCCTCTCACCTTCTCATCCTCTCACCTTCTCACCCTCTCACCTTCTCACCTTTTAAGACTTTCCGCCAAATACGGTATTGGCCTCGATACTCTGCGCCAGCGTCTCCTTGATGCTGCACCCAAGACAGCCGACTCCGATGTCATCATCAGTAATGCCCGTCACTATGATGCCCTGATTCGTGCCCACTCTCACCTGCAACGTGTCATTGACGGAATGCACCAACAATTAAGCGGAGACCTTCTTGCTGAAGATCTCCGTCTCACACTTGACACTCTCTCAGAAATCACCGGCGGTCAGATAACCCCCAACGAAGTTTTAGGAAATATCTTTAAAAACTTCTGCGTGGGCAAGTGATTGATTATCAATAACTTAGAACAATTTGGATAAACTATTACTAAAGCTCTCATTTTGAGGGCTTTTTCTGTGTTAACAACTCCTAATTGCTCTTTGTTATTCCGAGTTATTTTAGCTATTTTTGTACCCTATTTCTACCC
>JAFZUS010000174.1 GCA_017618275.1 Prevotella sp. | reverse complement strand
GAGAGAGAGAGAGAGAGTAATCAAATCTTTGGAATGACCAAGGAATTCGGCCATTATTTGCTCTCGCTTAACAATATTTACATTCTTTACATTCTCTCGCTCTGGCATAGCCTCCCCTCTGCTGCCGCCAGTGGCGTCAGTCCTCCTAAAAGCGGATATGGAGAGGAGCGGAGGCATGAATTCGTATAGGGAATGTTGGTTAGAATATCGAATCGACTATCTTGTCAACTATCTCGTTGAAGTATCTCTCCTTGATGCTGCCGAGACGACGCAGGATGCCCGTATCGACAGTGACGGCCAGGATCTGACATTTGACGTAACTCTGCTTTTCCATCTTGAACGAGAGCATCTCATCGCTGAGCGGATAGGCATAGTGGCGGCTATACGCAAAGTCCTGCGAGGAAATCAGTGCCACATAAACGAAGCCCTCGTCAAGTTGCAACTCGTCGTTCGACACAATCAGTGCGGGGTGTACCTTGTAACCCTCGCCGGGGATTGGGAAGTCAATCTCCACAATATCTTTCTGATGGTACTTCATTTCAATTACTTTGTTATTCCTCCTTGCAAGGCATAACCCTGGCTTAGGCCAGCCCCTTACCAAGGGGCTTCAAACGTTCGTCATTTTAGGTGTCGGGCAAATGCTTTGGCGGAATTAATTTTTGAGGCATAAAGGAAATCCTGAATGGACTTACGGTGGGCCTCCACCTCCTCGGGCGTTGGTGCGTCAGGCTTCACATCCCTTTGGATGAAAAGCCCTGTGGCCAGCAGTGCGGCAAGTTTGCGACGTGCCAGTGCGCTGTTCTGGTTATACTCTAATGTTACTGTACACATAATATTTACGTATTTTATTTGATGATTACGGATGCAAAGATACAAAACATTTCTGAAAAATAAAAGAAAAAGGAACGAAGAAAAGTTAAAACGATAACTTTTCTTCGTTTCAGAATCGTTGTGGTAGGTTAATCTGGCTTTTGATTCGAGGTGGGCTTGGCTTCCACATTGAAACTTCGGCCCTGCACGTCGTATGAGAAGTGGGATCTAAGATATTGGGGGTTGCCACTGATGAACTTCGAGAAATCATCGTAGTTTTTGAAGGCCTGCGGGCTGCGCTTGCCTTCGGCATCAATGGCATAGAGTTTGCCTTCGTCGGCATTCTTGGCTAAGGCGTCGAAGTAGATGCGCTCAAAATAGGCTTCCATCTCCGCATTTCCCGTGCTGTCGGCAACAGCCTCTGTAGCCTGCTCCGTTTGTGATGCTGCGGCTTCGGCAGACGCTTCGGCATCGGCTCTCTCCTGACATTTCCTGATACCTCCGATGGCTACGACCACCATGCATAGGGCAATAATCAATTCCAGATACTTTTTTTTCATAATGTGGCTTTTGTTAAGTTGATAAAATAGTTATTCGTCTGCAAAGTTACTAATAAATTCTAACTTTCGAAAATTATATGTGAAATATTTGGTAGTTTGGTTGTTAATTCGTATATTTGCATGCAAAAGTTCTTTTTATTAATAACTAAACGAATACGATTATGAAGAAAAAGTTTATCTGCGCCGTTTGTGGATATATCTACGAAGGCGATGCTGCTCCCGAGAAGTGCCCCATCTGTAAGGCTCCTGCCTCAAAGTTCTCTGAACTGAAGGACGATGCTGACATGACTTACGCTACCGTCCACAAGATTGGCGACGGTAAGCCCGAGGGCGTGAGTGAGGAGATGATTCAGGACCTGCGCAACCACTTCAATGGTGAGTGTGGCGAGGTAGGAATGTATCTGGCTATGGCCCGTCAGGCTGACCGTGAGGGCTATCCCGAAATCGCTGAGGCTTTCAAGCGCTATGCTTTTGAGGAGGCTGACCACGCTTCTCGTTTCGCTGAGTTGCTGGGTGAGTGCGTATGGGATACTAAGACCAATTTGGAGAAGCGTGCCGCTGCTGAGGCTGGTGCTTGCGAGGATAAGTTCCGCATTGCCAAGAACGCCAAGGCTGCTGGTTTCGACGCTATCCACGATACAGTGCACGAGATGGCCAAGGACGAGGCCCGTCATGGTGCCGGCTTCGCTGGACTCCTGAAACGCTACTTTGGAAAGTGAGAAAGTGAGAAGGTGAGATAATAAATCGACAGGAAATCCGTTTTATAGTCAGTATGAAACGGATTTTTTATTTTCTCAGCATAGTGGTGGCGCTCGTGGCCTGCTCCGACGATGATAACTTCTCGTCAGCCAGTGGCCTGCGCCTGACATTCTCGACGGACACATTGAAGATGGACACTGTGTTCAGCAAGACCCCCTCAGCCACCTACACCTTCTGGGTGCATAACGACAACGACGACGGTATCCGCCTGCAAAGCGTCCGTTTGGCCAAGAAGAACCAGACGGGTTTTCGTGTGAATGTGGACGGCTCGTATCTCGACAATGCCTTCGGCTCACAGGTGAGTGACTTAGAGGTGCGCCGAGGCGACAGCATCCTTGTGTTCGTAGAGTTGACATCGACGGAAACTGCCCAGACGGAACCAAAGTTGGTTGAGGACGATCTCATATTTCAGTTGGAGAGTGGAGTGGAACAGAAGGTAAACCTCCGGGCTTGGTCGTGGGATGCCGTGAAGATGTATGATGTGGTGATTGAGGGCGAACAGACCATAGAGTCAACTACACCTATTATTATATATGGGGGGATTACTGTGCCTGAGGGTCGGCGCCTGAACCTGGTCAACTCGACACTTTATTTTCACGACGGGGCTGGCATAGAATGCTACGGTGACCTGATCATCCAGAACTGTGTGTTGCGTGGTGACCGTCTGGACCGTATGTTCGACTATCTGCCCTATGACCGTGTGAGCGGACAGTGGAAGGGTATCCATCTATATGAGTCGTCGATGACGTGCCGTCTGAGTAATACGGAGATTCGTAATGCAGAGAATGCCCTGGTGCTCGACTCTGCCGCCATCGACGAAGAGAATGTCCGTCTGGGCATGGGCAACTGCATCGTCCATAATGCAGAGGGCTACGGGTTGAAGGCAGTCAACTCGAATATCTATGTCGCCAACTGCCAGTTTACAAATACGCTTAACGACTGTGTGCTGATTGTGGGCGGTATTGCCGACATCAACTATTGTACGATGGCGCAATTCTATCCGTTTTCGGCAGAGCGTGGTGCAGCCCTCCGCTTCGTAAACTACGAGGGCGACAACGATATCCCGTTGCGCAAACTCAGGTGCGAGGGCATTATCCTGACGGGTTATGAGAGTGATGTGCTGATGGGGGCTGTGAGGGATACGATAGCTGCCTTTGAGTACCAGTTCGTGAACTCGTTGCTCCGTACGCCGAAGGTGGATACAGCAGACAGCGTGCGCTTCGTCAATGTGAGATGGGAGACACCGAAGGACTCCATTCAGGGTAAACAGCATTTCAAGGTCATCGACGAAGAAAACCTCTACTATGACTTCCACCTCGACTCACTATCGACGGCGCAAGGATTGGGATGCTATCGATAAAAGGGCTCTTCCCTAGGATTCCCTAGGATTCCCTAGGATCACCTAGGATCACCTAGGATTTCCTAGAACTCTGAAAAAGATAAAGGCATCAGGGCCCGGATGCCGTCAATTACATAGACATATTTACGCCCGTAGAGCAGGATGCGGATAGGACTGCCCGCCCGTGTCTCGCTCTCCATGATGACCTGTCGGCAGGCACCGCAGGGGCCAGTGGGCTCGTCGGTCAGTTCGCCGTCGGTACCCCGTGCGGCGATGGCCAGCATACGTATAGGCACCTCGGGATGCTGCGCACCTGCGTAAAAGAGGGTTGTGCGCTCGGCACAGATGCCAGAGGGGTAGGCAGCATTCTCCTGGTTGCTGCCACTGATCTCAATGCCGTTGTCTAACCTGACGGCGGCTCCGACACAGAATTTCGAATACGGGGCGTAACTGCGTGCTGTGGCTTCGATGGCCAACTGCAGCAGATGCTGCTCCTCGGGTGTCAACTCAGTTGGCTGACAGACTTGGATCGTGGTTTTTAGTTCAAGTTCCTGCATAGTTTGCTGATATTTTTTGCAAAAATACAAATAATCTGCGATAATCTGTGAAATCTGTGGCTTTTTTTATTAATTTTGCACCCAAATAAAGAAAAGATGAAGAAATTACTGCTTATAATACTCACTATTTGCTGTTCAATGTTCACTGCTTCCGCCCAGACACGGTGGAACCAGCAGTACCAGCAGTATATCGACCAGTATAAGGACATTGCCATCGAACAGATGCAACGCTGGAAGATTCCTGCTTCGATCACGTTGGCTCAGGGACTCTTTGAGAGTGGAGCGGGGAAGAGTGAACTTGCCGTGAAGGGCAACAACCACTTTGGTATCAAATGCAACGGATGGGATGGTCGGAAGGTCTATCACGACGATGATGCACGCAATGAGTGCTTCCGAGCCTACTCGTCGGCTTACGAATCATATGAGGACCATTCGCGCTTTCTGGCCAATGGTCGGCGTTATGCCTCGCTCTTCCAGTTGAAAACTACCGACTACAAGGGTTGGGCAAAGGGCTTGAAGGCTGCCGGTTATGCTACCAACCCTCAGTATGCGCAGAAACTGATAGACATCATCCAA
This sequence comes from Prevotella sp., assembly GCA_017618275.1. Lineage (GTDB taxonomy): Bacteria > Bacteroidota > Bacteroidia > Bacteroidales > Bacteroidaceae > Prevotella. Next base: position 8,837 of record JAFZUS010000174.1, on the reverse strand, counting down.
CTCTACAAACTCTACGAGTATGATACGGCCAAGGGTTACGACAAGTTTATGGCCCAGCATGCGAAGGATCATACCACCAATGGTGCTGCGCTGCATCCCATCAAGATATTCAACAAGAACTACTACCTGATTGCTCGTAGGGGTGACACCTTTAAATCGATTGGTGATGAGGTGGGTATCAGTTACAAGAAGATTGCCAAGTACAATGAGCGCGACAAGCATGACCCGTTGACTGAAGGTGAGATTATCTGGCTGAAGAAGAAGCAGACGAAGGCCCCCAAGGACTACAAGGGGCGTCTGCATTATGTGCGCCAGGGTGAGTCGATGTATTCGATTGCCCAGAAGTACGGTATCCGTTTGAAGAATCTGTATAAGATGAATAAACTGAGTCCTGACTACGACATTCGCGTGGGCGACGGACTCCGACTCAGATAAACAGCGGCATGAGGGGCTTTCCGAATCAGCGGGAAGCCTCTTTTTTCTTTTTCTTCTTGGTTGAGAAGAGATCGTGCAGACCGTTGAAGTCCTTCTTCATAATCAGGCCGATGCCCTGTGTGTTCAACGACGACTTGGTGAAATAGCGGTCATTGGTCTGGTTGTAGACCTTCAATGCCAGGTTGCCATTGGGATAGAGCAGGTACTGGATGTCGAAGTCGCCGATAAACGAAGGGGTTGCCCGTGCGGCATTGTCTCGATAGCCGAACTGTCCGTTAAGGAGCAACCTGTTGTTGAGCATACGTCCGCTGATCAGTCCTTCGTACTCTGCATTGTGCCAGCCTTCGTTACCTGTGGATATATTGGCGCCGAAGTTCCAGTTGTCGTTCTTGATGACGGTATTCAGCAGACTGTTGATCTGCGTGGAGAGAGTGCCTGAGAGGAAACTCTGCATGGCGAGTGTGGTTTGGTCGGCCTGTTCGGTGCCGGCATTATTCTGACCCTGATTGTAGAAGCGTCCGATACCAAGCAGATAGAGCACCTGCTGGTTCATTTCCTGTTGTCCGTTGATGATAGAGCGTACCATCTGCTGCTCATCGGCATTGACAGTTGGCATTTCCAGATCGAAGTCTACCTGTGGTGCCTTCGGCTGTCCGCCAATGTTCATCAGACAGTTCACGCGGATGGTGTTGGAGGCAAATGAGTTGCCGATATTCAGGTCGGAGAGGGAGACGCCGTTGACGGTATATACCGCCTGTAGGTTGAGTGCAGCATTATACGGATCACCGCCGAAGATGATGGTGCCGCCTGGATTGAAGGTGAAGTTCTTCTTGATGATGTTCTGGATGGTGACGCCGTAGGTGCCGTGGTCGACGGTATAGGTGCCGAACATATTGAATGATCCCTTGTTGTGGAAGGTGGCACGGATGGTGCCGTTGCCGTTCAGGTTGATGTAGTCGTTGGTGTTCGCATCCATCAACAGGCGTAGCGTGGCCTCCGGTGTGGAGTTGATGAGGAAATTGATATAGATATCGGTGGGTATGTCAGCGTCGGTGTCGGCGTAGCCAGTAGTTCTGGAGATTCCTGAAATACTGGAGGCTTCAGAGTGATTGGCGGAACCCCACTCGATAAACTCCTGATTGGAAATGGCATCTGGCGAGGAGGCGTTGTAGACAAAGACGGAGTTTTTCTGCGGAGTCACGTTGCAGTCGATGGTCACCTCACCCGGGCGACCCTTAATGGCTACGTCGCCCGATGCAAAGACAGTGCCGTAGAAGGTTGACTCGCCGAAGTCTTTGAAATCGTAAGCCAGGAGGTTGTCTGTCTCTACGAAGAGGTCGAAGGTCAGTCTGGTCAAACTCTTATGGTGGATACCGCCACGGAGGATAGCCTGATTGCCATATTGGTCGTAGACGGGCATGCTGTGGAGTTCAATCTCGTCGGGGACGAGGATGACGGTATCGTTGCGTAGGGCGTAGGTGGTGTTGAGCGACGTGACGGTAGCCTCTCCATTGGCCACAATGAGTTGTCCGGTGAGGTTCATCTCGTCGAGTGATCCGGCCAAACGTAAGGCTCCATTGGCATGACCTGTAATCGACGACAGGAAACTGTAGGTGAAGTTGTGCATGAAGTCCAGATAGGTGCCTTCCGCCTGGAAGCCGAGGTCGATGGTGTTATAGGTGGGCGATACATAGCCCTTGATGATGGTCTGTGCATCAGGACCGTCATCGGCAACGGCATTGATGTCGATCTGTTCGTTCTCTTTGTTCCAGATGGCCTTGGCGTAGAGCACACCCATACGACCCCTCTCGAATTTGAAGTTGTCTACCGTCAGGTCGGCATTCGCCATGAAGTTGCCGAAGAGTGCCTTCACGGTGGCTGTTCCAGAGGCTTCGCCGCTGAACTCCACAGCGTGGAAATTGACCAGGTTAAGTATATAGCCTACCTCTACCTCGTTGAGGTCGATAGACAGCGAATCCGTTGTGTGTGGCGTGGCCTTACCGTCGACGATGATGTGCTGTTGTCCGTTGTGTACGGTAAAGTGGTCTACGAGCAGATTGTTGGTGGAATAGAATATATCGGAGGGTTCCACATTCCAGGTGGAGTCATTGAGGATGATGTGCGAGGGCTGTATGCGGATATGTGCCTCAGGCTGGGCATCCAGGTTGCGGAAGAAACTCGTTATGAGGTTCAGATTGCCGCTGAACTTTCCCTTGTTGTGGTTGTTGTCCCATGTGACGGATGTCTTCAGGAGGTTGTTGGCGGCATCGGCTCGGAGTCCGATATTCAGCGTCTCGCCGTTGTCCATCATCTTGTTGATGGCAAAATAGCCCCTGATGGTATCCGTCGGTGCTGTGACCAGCAATGTGCCGTCCGTATATCTGGCACCGTTATAGGTGAAGTCGGACATCTGGCTCTCAAGATTGACGGTGTGGCTGGGGTCGTTGATACGGGCGTTCAAGGTAACGGGCTGTTGGAGGTTCAGATCTACGCCTAAGAGTCGTTGTAGCCAGTCGGATTTGGTGACTTGCAGACGGAGTGCAAAGTTGTTGTGGGCTTTTTTTGAGATCGGTGGGAGTCCAGGCAGTGTAGGCAGGGCAGAACCGATGAAATTGGTCAGGCTCTGGGGTAGGGTGTTGAATTCGAAGTCGCCCCTCAGTTCTGCTTTGGCAAAGTCACTGTCGAGGGTGACGTAGTGCAGATGATCCCTGAAACCAGATGTGATGAGTAGGTTGTCGAGACGGTAGGCGTTGTCCTGGTCGTCAGTCATTGAGAAATTGCTGATTTGCAGGGTGCCTTTGGCATCGTTCAGGGTCTTGGCCGTAAAGTCTGCATCGATATCGGCGGCAAAGACAGCATCTTTCCATCGGTCTGTCAGTTTCAGAGCCAGTGGTTCAATATGGCTGATTCTGCCATGAAGGTTTATCTTATGTGTACCTTTACTCTCCGTAAGATTGTCGACGGCTCCTTCCAGTTGGGCGACGAGGTTCGGGTCTTCTATATTCAGGAATCCGGAGATTCCTTTGTCGGAATAGGAACCGTTGATGCCGATATGACTGAAGGGGTAGTCGTTGTAGGCCAGTTCTGTGATGATACCCTGCGCTTTGAAGTCTGGATGCTGTGGGGTGAGTCTACCGTCGAGTTTGATGTTGGCGGTTAGGTTGCCGAAATGCTCGTCGTTCAGGAGTTGGCGTAGGTTTATGTCCTTTGTGTCAATATCTCCTTGGAACAGCCTGTCGCCTGTCATCACGAGGTTGAGAGTGAGTTGTCCGATACCTGTGGAGAGATTGGTCTTGGCATTGATGCTTCCATCTGAAGAGCCACCCATGACTCCACTCAGTTGGAGATCGCCGATGCGGTTCACCTCTTCAGGTATGCCTTTGATATTTTTCTGTAGGAAGTCGATGATTGTTTCCGAGAGTTTCAGTTCATCCACCTTGGTCTCCCATGAGGGTAGTTTCTTCGAGTGGTCTATCCATCCGTTAGCCTGTAGACTGATATCCCTTGCATCGGTATATATATGTAACTGTGGGACAGTCAGTTTTGAACCCGTTCCGTGGAATGATGTCTCCAGGTGGATGGCTTTTTGGAAATTCTTTAACGGTGTGTGGAAACATTTTAGGTCTGAGGCAGTTACGTAAGTGTCGTGGATGGAACCGTTATAGACCAGAGTGGCCATGTTCAAGGAGTCGCCAACGAACTGATAGGCAGCGTCGATAGTGTCTATCTGTACCTTTGTGGAAAGCATTTCCAACCGGAAGTCTCTGAGACTGGCTCCTGTCCTGCCTGCCTGTAGTCTTAACGAGAGTCGGTTGATGTCAAGTCCCGTCTTTTCCGTCAGTGTCAGACGTCGGATATTGATGTCGAGAGAATCGTCTGTTAATGTCTTCAGAGTCACGTAAGAACTGATCTTACTGAAATACATATGCTGGGGATTGAACAACCCAGGGGTCTGGGGAGCATCCATCTGGTCGTACTTGACACTTGAATTCCTGAGGATAAAGGAGTTGATGTGTAGGTCAAGTGGGGTGTGACTGGTGGTATCCTTTGAGGCTAACGAGTCGATGACAAACTGGATGTTGAGTTTTGAGAGCGAGTCTTTCTTGTTGATTCTTGCGTGGGCACCGAAGAGTTGTGCCGACGAGATGGATATTCTTCCCTGTGTCAACGGCAGGATGTCGAAACGTGCCGACAGGCGTGCTGCACTCAGCATGATCTGCTGTTGTTGGTCATAGACCATGACATCGTCGATGATCACCCGGTTGAGGAATCCCAGGTCGACACGTCCGATGGATACCTTAGTGCCTAACACCTCTCCGATGACCTGTGCCGTCTTCTTTCCCAAGAAGGTCTGACAGGCTGGTATATGGGTGAACAACATCACCAAAACGTACAGGGTCAGGAGACTCCATACAACGATGTTGACGATATATTTCAGCAACTTCACTCGATAAAACGCTCGTATTTTTCCGCAAAATTACGATAAATAATTGTGATTTCTTCATTTTTCTTTCAGAAATTCGCTGTATATCCATATTTTTTAGTAATTTTGCATCCGTTCGACGAAACTATTCAATCAAACATTACTATAAATGGCAAATGTAATTAAGTTGCGGAAAGGCTTGGACATCAACCTTCAAGGCAAGGCTGAGGAGAAGAAGATCCAACTGAAATCGAATGGCAAGTTCGCATTGGTGCCTGATGATTTCGAAGGTGTTACTCCCAAGGTCGTTGTCAAGGAGGGAGATAAAGTCAAGGCCGGGGATGCGCTGTTTGTTAACAAACAGTATCCCGAAGTCAAGTTTGCCTCGCCTGTCAGCGGAACCGTCCGCGAGGTGGTGCGTGGTGAACGCAGAAAGGTGCTCTGCGTAAGAGTGGATGCCGACCAGAAGCAGGAGTTCGTTGACTTCGGCAAGAAGGATGTTGGCACGCTAACGGGTGAGCAAGTGATTAACGCATTGTTGGAAGCCGGACTCTTCGGTTACATCGATCAATTGCCTTATGCTGTATCAACCAATCCAAGTGTTCAGCCTAAGGCAATTTTTGTGTCTGCCCTGCGCGACAAACCGCTGGCTTGCGACTTCGAGTACGAGGTGAAGGGTCAGGAGCAGGACTTCCAGACGGGTATCACAGCCCTCTCGAAGATTGCCAAGACCTACCTTGGTGTCGGCTCAGGTTCGATTCTGAGAACTATGAATGACGCTGAGGTTAACATTTTTAAAGGCAAGTGCCCCGCAGGTAACGTCGGCGTTCAGGTCAACAACATCGACCCGGTAAACAAGGGCGAGGTGGTGTGGACTATCGGTGATCCTACCGTGGTACTGTTCATCGGTCGTCTGTTCAACACGGGTAAGGTGGACCTGCGCCGCAGAGTTGCGCTCTGCGGAAGTGAGGTTACGAATCCTGCCTACGTGGATATGCTGGTAGGCGAGGAACTCTCAACGCTGCTCTCCAACAGCTACGATGCATCTAAGAGTGTACGTATCATCAATGGCAACGTGCTGACGGGCAAGCCGACCACGAAGGACGGATTCCTGGGTGCTCACACCTCTGAGATTACCGTCATTCCCGAGGGTAACGATGCCGACGAGATGCTGGGTTGGATTCTTCCACGCTTCAAGCAGTTCTCGGTGAACCGCAGCTACTTCTCTTGGCTCTGTGGCAAGAAAGACTACGCTTTGGATGCCCGCGTAAAGGGTGGCGAGCGCCACATGATTATGAGCGGTGAGTACGACAAGGTGCTACCGATGGATATTTATGGCGAATACCTGATTAAGGCCATCATTGCTGGCGACATCGACCGTCAGGAACAGCTTGGCATCTACGAGGTTTCGCCTGAAGACTTCGCCCTGGCCGAGTTCGTTGATTCATCGAAACTCGAACTTCAGCGCATTGTCCGTGAAGGTCTTAACATTTTACGTAAAGAAAACGCATAACTATGTCTGCATTAAGAAATTATCTCAATAAGATAAAGCCGAATTTCGAGGAAGGTGGCAAGCTTCATGCCTTCCGCTCGGTGTTCGACGGCTTCGAGACCTTCCTTTACGTGCCCAACGACACGGCAAAGGCTGGTGGCGTGAATATCCATGACGCTATTGACTCGAAGCGCATTATGAGTATGGTGGTCATCGCCCTGATGCCTGTCATGCTGTTCGGTATGTATAATATCGGCTATCAGAACTATCTCGCTGCAGGAACACTCGCAAGTGCAAGCTTCTGCGAAATCTTTGCATACGGTTTCCTTGCAGTACTGCCAAAGATCCTCGTCAGCTACATCGTTGGTCTGGGCATCGAGTTTGCATGGGCTCAGTGGAAGGGTGAGGAGATTCAGGAGGGTTACCTCGTATCGGGTATCATCATCCCGCTCATCATCCCCATCGGCTGTCCGCTTTGGATGCTGGCCCTGGCCTGCGCCTTCTCAGTTATCTTCTGTAAGGAGATCTTCGGTGGTACGGGTATGAACATCTTCAACCCCGCCATCGCAGCCCGTATGTTCCTGTTCTTCGCTTATCCTGCTAAGATGACGGGCGACACCGTCTGGGTGGCTCAGAGCAGCATCTTCGGACTGGGAAACGACCTGCCCGATGGCTTTACCGCTGCGACACCGCTCGGACAGATTGGTCAGGGCATCAACCCCGATGCTTCCATTTGCGACATGATCTGTGGCTTCATCCCTGGCTCTATTGGTGAGACCTCGCTCATTGCCATCGCCATTGGTGCCGTGATCCTGCTGTGGACGGGCATCGCCTCTTGGCGCACCATGCTGAGCGTGTTCGTGGGTGGTGCAGCCTTGGCATTCTTGTTCCAGAGCACCGGTTCCTCGATGGAATGGTGGCACCATTTCGTGATGGGTGGCTTCGCCTTCGGTGCCGTGTTTATGGCTACCGACCCTGTTACCTCTTGTCGCACGACCACAGGTCAGTATATCTACGGATTCCTGATTGGTGCGATGGCTATCATCATCCGTGTGATGAATGCCGGCTATCCTGAGGGTATGATGCTCGCCATCTTCTTTGGTAATATGTTTGCGCCTACCATCGACCATTTCGTGGTGGCCCGTAATATTTCGAAACGTTTGAAGAGAGGAGGTACCAAATGAAACTGAATACTAATTCGAACTCGTACATTATTATATATAGTGCGATACTCGTGGTTATCGTGGCCTTCCTGCTGGCGTTTGTCTATCAGGCACTGAAGCCCATGCAGGATGCTAACGTGGCCCTCGACGTGAAGAAGCAGATTCTCTATTCGCTTAACATCCGCGACTTGGACGGTGCTGCTGCCGAGGCCAAGTTCAAGGAAGTTGTGAAAACTAAGGCTGAAGATGACGGACATATACTTTATGGTTGTGTTGTCAATGGTGAGCATATCACTGTTGCTACTCTGAAAGGTATGGGCCTTTGGGGGGGGATCAGTGGATACTTAGCTATCAAAGAAGACGGTACCGTCTATGGTGCTTACTTTAATCATGAGAGTGAGACTGCCGGACTGGGTGCTGAAATCAAGGATTCTCAGGCTTGGCAGGAGAAGTTCATCGGAAAGAAAATCTTCGATGAGAATGACAATGTAATCCTCTCTGTTGTGAAGAAGGTGGAAGACCCAGAGTCACAGGTTGATTGTGTGACGGGTGCTACGCTAACTTCCAATGGCGTAGATGCAATGATTAAGGAATCTTTAAAAGGTGTCCGTATTTATCAAGTAGATTGTCGATTTCCAACAAAATCAGCAGAGGAGGAATAAACTATGGCATTATTCAGCAAACAAAATAAGGAGGTTTTTACTAACCCGTTGAACCTCGACCACCCGATCCTCGGACAGGTATTGGGTATCTGCTCGGCCCTCGCCGTCACCTCGCAGTTGAAGCCTGCCATCGTGATGGGTCTCGCCGTGACGGTGATCACTGCCTTTGCGAACGTGATCATCTCGATTATCCGCAACACCATTCCAAACCGCATCCGTATCGTGGTGCAGTTGGTGGTGGTTGCTGCTCTCGTAACTATCGTCTCTCAGATCCTGAAGGCTTTCGCCTACGACGTGAGCGTCCAGTTGAGCGTGTATGTCGGTCTGATTATCACCAACTGTATCCTGATGGGTCGCCTTGAGGCCTTCGCCATGCAGAACAAGCCCTGGCCCTCGTTCCTCGACGGTGTGGGTAATGGTCTTGGCTACGCTATGATCCTGGTTATCGTGGGTGCTGTTCGTGAGTTCCTCGGACGTGGTTCGCTGCTGGGCTTCCAAATTATTCCCGACTGCGTCTACGACTTCGGCTATGTGAACAACGGTATGATGACAATGCCTGCAATGGCACTGATTCTCGTAGGTTGTGTGATTTGGGTACATCGTGCATATTTTTATAAGGAGAAGTAAGTTATGGAACACGCAATATCATTACTGTTTAGGTC
>JAFZUS010000173.1 GCA_017618275.1 Prevotella sp. | reverse complement strand
TGGGTGGAAAAGTTCACAGAGCGCATCCTCGACCTCGGCGGAGACGTTAAGTTCGAAGGCATGAAGAGCCGCGACCTTATCTGCGATCCCATTGAGTATGTCAAGGCCGACCTCGCCATTCAGGAGCCGGGCGTTGAGCTGCTGATGAAGTGCATGGAGGGCGTGAAGGACGATCCCACCACCTACGACCTGCTGAAGGACTACCTGAAGGACGAGGAGGAAGACCTCTACTGGAGTCAGGGTGCAGTGGAACTCATCGAGAAGATTGGCACTCAGAACTGGCTGTTGCTACAACTTTGAAAAGTTGAGAATTAAGAGTTAAGATCACAATGAAAGAAAAGGTATTACAAGCCATGCGTGAGTTCGGTGAACCCGTCAACGCTGGTAAGATTGCAGAAATCACAGGTATCGACCGTAAGGAAGTCGATAAGGCTTTCGCTGAGTTGAAGAAGGAGGGTGCCATCGTGTCGCCCGTCCGCTGCAAGTGGGCTCCAGCCCAATAATCTCTCACGGCATCGCATGGTGCCTTTGCACCTCGACGCAAATAAATTTTTCTTCAAAAGGGGACGGTGTAGCCGGAGTGACTGTTCTACGGATGCAGACACCACGCAAAGCCGTCCCTTCATTTTCAAATCACCTAAAACACTTTCGATTATGGCAAAGATGAAATGCCCCTGTAAGTATACTTACGACCCAGAGAAGGGTGACCCCAAGCAGGGAATACCTCCTGGAACCCAGTTTGAAGACCTGCCCGATACGTGGCGTTGCCCCCGCTGCAAGCGGAAGAAAGAGAAGTTCGTACCCGTAGAAGAATAACCAAAACAATAATGTCAACTATATGGAAATAAAAGCAGTAAAATTCAGACGTGACGGGTTCTATACCCAGCCCTTCGTTTTCGGTGGTGAGGAAGGCCCGGACAAATTCGACATAAACATCCGCTATCGTGGCAGCCTGCAGAACTACCTCATCGACACCGGTTCGGAGGTGACATTGGTGGATACAGGCTTGCCGGCAGGTTTTCCGGAAGAAGCACCCGACGAGAAGTCAATGATCTATACTGGAAAGGACATCAGCACCTATATGGAGGCATTCACTGCCCTTGGCTACAAACCCGAACAGGTGACCAAGATTCTGGTTACCCACAAGCACGCCGACCATACTGGAGAACTACGCAGCTTTCCCAATGCAAAGATCTATGTGAATGCCGACGAAATGGGTGTGGAAGAACTGAAGGATATTACTAACCTTGTCCCAGTACAATTCACAGATGGCCCTTATCATAACTTCCCTGAGACTCAGAAGATTTGTGACGGAGTGTGGTTCGTTAAGGCTAAAGGACATACCAACGGTAACAGCCTCATTATAGCAGAGAATGAGGGCTTGTTCTATATGTTCGAGGGTGATGTCACCTATGTGGACGAGGCCTTGTATGAGAATAAACTTTCGGTGGTCTTTGATGATCAGGCTGCAGCCCGTGAGACGCTGGACCGAGTACGTGAATTCGTCCGCAACAACCCCACCGTTTACATGGGTACGCACACCCCGCAGGGCTACGAGAATCTGGAGGCCAAGCGCGTGATGGATCTCGATAATCCCGTGCCAACAGTCCTTGCAGAAGTAGATTTTGCTAATCAGGAGGCCAGCGGCAAATATGTCTGCTCCGTCTGTGGCTACGTCTATGACCCAGCTGAACACGATGGTGTGGCCTTCGAAGACCTGCCCGACGATTGGCGCTGTCCCCGTTGCAAACAGCCCAAGGAGAAATTTAACAAGGCATAATGACACTTGTTATCGGCCTACTCATCCCCCTGTTGGGAACCATGATCGGAGCGGCATTCGTCTTTCTGATGAAGGACGAAATGTCGCCCCGTTTGCAAAAAACATTGCTGGGCTTCGCTTCGGGTGTAATGGTGGCGGCATCAGTATGGTCGCTGCTCATTCCATCAATGGAGATGGTTGCAGACAGTGGGCGGTGGTCGGTTTTGCCTGCAGCCGTCGGTTTTCTGTTGGGTATGGGATTCCTGCTGATGATTGACGAGCTGACCCCCCACCTGCATATCGGAACCGACAAGCCAGAGGGCATGCGTTCGCATCTTTCCAAGACAGTCATGCTAGCATTGGCCGTCACCATCCACAACCTGCCAGAAGGTATGGCTGTAGGTGTGGTGTTTGCAGGATCGGAGAGTGGTGCAGCAGGGCTGTCGCTGGCCAGTGCCCTGGCTGTCAGCATTGGTATCGCCATCCAGAACGTGCCCGAGGGCGCCATTATCTCCATGCCCATGCGGGCGGCAGGTAATTCCAAGTGGAAGTCATTCTTCATCGGTTCTTTGAGCGGAGCCGTCGAACCCCTTGGAGGGTTGGCAGTAGTGCTATTGGCCTCGCAGATGACACCCGTTCTACCTTACATGCTGGCCTTCGCCGCAGGCGCCATGTTCTACGTCGTTGTCGAGGAACTGATACCAGAAGCCAACGAGGGAGAGCACTCCAATCTCAGCACCATCGGTTTCGCCATCGGCTTTGTACTCATGATGGTGCTTGATGTAGTGATGGGATAAAAGAAATCTTCCTGCAAAGATAGCAATAATTCAGCATTTCTTGCTACTTTTGCAACAATAGTTGCGAGAATGGGCTGCATCTCAGCAAAAAGCAAACTATTTTGCGTTCGATTTTCACCACCTGAGCCGATATCGTCATCAGCACCGCAAGGAACGGTTTTTAAAGATTATCGAGCGAAATTTGAACTGAATATTAATTGCAACAAAAATGCATATTTGCAAGAATTTGCAAGAATTCTGAGGCAAATATGCATTTTTTGCACTTTTCTTTTGGTTATTCCACTAAAAATGAATAATTTTGCAGGCGAATTTGAAAATTCGCCCGCGAGAATTGGCTGCACCTCGGCATAAAAGCATGCTTTTCTGCACTCGTTTTGCACAATCCTTGCACCCCATAAAGAGGAAGTTAGTAATAAAACTAAATAGATTATGGCAGAAGTTTTAGAAGTGAAGGAGTTGGACCAGGTTGTGGTTCGCTTCTCAGGTGACTCTGGCGACGGTATGCAACTCGCTGGAAACATCTTCTCTACGGTCAGTGCCACCGTTGGTAACGGCATCTCTACATTCCCCGACTATCCCGCTGATATCCGCGCCCCGCAAGGTTCGCTGACGGGTGTATCAGGTTTCCAGGTACACATCGGCGCTGGCAAGGTCTATACCCCGGGCGACAAGTGCGACGTCCTCGTTGCTATGAACGCTGCTGCCCTGAAGACGCAGTACCGCTACGCCAAGCCAGGCGCTACGATTATTATCGATACCGACTCCTTTGGTCCGAAGGACTTGGAGAAGGCACAGTTTGCTACCCCCGACTATCTCGGCGAGATGGGTATTGACCCAGACCGTGTGATCCAGTGCCCGCTCACCACGATGGTGAAGGATTGTCTGGCCGACTCCGGCATGGATATGAAGGCCATGATGAAATGTAGAAATATGTTCGCCCTGGGTCTCGTCTGCTGGCTCTTCGACCGCGACCTGAACCTTGTGGCCAACTTCCTGAAGGATAAGTTCGCCAAGAAGCCCGCTATCGCAGAGGCTAATATCAAGGTGATCCAGGCAGGTTACGATTACGGACACAACACTCACTCCTCGACTGTGAACGTCTATCGTGTGGAGTCGAAAGAGAAGGAACCTGGACGCTATATGGACATCACGGGTAACAAGGCAACAGCCTACGGTTTCATCGCCGCTGCCGAGAAGGCCGGTCTGAAACTCTACTTAGGTTCCTACCCCATCACCCCTGCCACCGACGTGCTCCACGAGTTGTCGAAGCATAAGTCGTGTGGTGTCATCACGGTGCAGTGCGAAGATGAGATTGCAGGTTGTTCGTCAGCCCTTGGCGCTTCGTTTGCCGGTGCATTAGGCGTTACCTCGACCTCTGGCCCCGGCATCTGTCTGAAGTCGGAGGCCATGAACCTCGCTGTGATCATGGAGTTGCCGCTGGTGGTGCTCGACGTACAGCGTGGCGGTCCTGCCACCGGTCTGCCCACGAAGTCGGAACAGACCGACCTGTTGCAGGCCCTCTTCGGCCGTAACGGTGAGAGTCCGATGCCGGTGATGGCAGCCATCAGTCCTACTGACTGCTTCGACGCTGCTTACCACGCCTGTAAGATCGCTTTGGAGCACATGACTCCCGTCGTGCTACTCACCGATGCTTTCGTGGCCAACGGCTCGGGTGCCTTCAAACTACCCGACATAAACCTGTTAGACCCCATCAACCCGCCATACGTTCCTGAGGAACTGAAGGGCAAGTGGACACCCTATATGCGTGCTGAGAACGGAACCCGCTACTGGGCTGTACCTGGTCGTGAGGGCTTCACACACATCCTCGGCGGACTGGAGAAAGACTCAAATACCGGTGCCATCTCCACGAATCCTGAGAACCACGACCTAATGACACGTCTGCGCCAGCAGAAGATTGCGAATATCCAGGTGCCTGACCTCGAGGTGGATGGCGACGTGAATGATGCCGACCTGCTGATTGTGGGCTTCGGTTCTACTTACGGACACCTGCACTCGGCTATGGATGAGTTGCGCGCCAAGGGCTATAAGGTGGCTCAGACGCATTTCAAGTATCTGAACCCGCTGCCGAAGAACACGGCTGAGGTACTCTCTAAATATAATAAGGTGGTGGTGGCTGAGCAGAACATGGGTCAACTGGCTGCCTACCTCCGCATGAAGGTTGACAACTTCGTGCCCTTCCAGTTTAACCAGGTCAAGGGTCAGCCGTTCGTGGTAGAAGAGTTAGTCAACGCATTCGAGGACATCTTGAAGAAGTAAAAAGGTAAAAAAGTAAAAAGTAAAACTATTATGAGTTATACAGCACAAGATTTCAAGAAAGGCCAGCCCCGTTGGTGCCCTGGATGCGGCGACCACTTCTTCCTGGCTTCACTGCATAAAGCAATGGCAGAGATTGGCGTGAACCCTTGGGACACCGCCGTCATCTCCGGTATCGGTTGTTCGAGCCGTCTGCCCCACTATATGGCTACCTACGGCATGAACACGATTCATGGTCGTGCTGCCGCCATCGCCACTGGTGCAAAGGTGGCCAATCCCAAACTCACCGTCTGGCAGGTATCAGGCGACGGTGATGGACTGGCCATCGGTGGTAACCATTTCATCCACGCCAACCGTCGTAACATCGACCTCAATATGATCCTCCTCAACAACCGTATCTACGGCTTGACCAAGGGACAGTACTCCCCTACCTCACCCCGTGGCTTCGTGTCTAAGTCGTCACCTTATGGCACAGTAGAGGATCCCTTCCGTCCTGCCGAACTCTGCTTCGGCGCCCGTGGACACTTCTTCGCCCGTTGCGTGGCTACCGATGCCAAGGGAACGGTCGAGGTGCTGAAGGCCGCCTATGAGCACAAGGGTGCCAGCGTGACTGAGGTATTACAGAACTGCGTGATCTTCAACGACCACTGTCACGACATCGTATATAACAACGAAGGTCGTAAGAAGAACGCCATCTACGTGCGTCACGGCGAGAAACTCGTCTTCGGTGAGAACAATGAGTTCGGACTCGTGCAGCAGGGCTTTGGCCTGAAAGTCGTTGAGATCGGAAAGGACGGCTACACATTGGACGACGTACTCGTGCACGATGCTCACTGCGAGGACAACACCCTGCAGTTGAAACTCGCCATGATGACCCCTGAGGACGGTTTCCCCATCGCCCTCGGTGTGATCCGTGACGTTGACGCCCCCACCTACAACGAGGCCGTACATGCCCAACTCGAAGAAGTCTCAGGCATGAAGAAATACCACAACTTTACGGAACTGCTTGAAACCAACGACATCTGGGAAGTCCGCGAGTAAGTGAGTAAAGAGACAAATTGTAAACTCCACTTGGCAAACATCCCCGAGGCGCAACGCTTCGGGGATGTGTTTGTGTAATTATACACTCATTATTCATATTAATTAAGAGTTGAGAGTCAAGAAATAAGGGAAAATGTTTGTACCTTTGCAGGCGATTTCGAGATAACAAAATAAAATCATAGAATAATGTTTCATATTTACGAAGGCTTCCATCTGGTTGAGACGTACCACAAGATGCGCCACCAGCGGAAGTACAACCCAGACACCAAACGTGCCGTCAAGATTGCGCTCGTAGCGCTTGTTACTCTTTTGCTCTGGAATATGCCGACGGAGTGGTTCGGTATCCAGAACCTCACCGTCATCCAGCAGCGCATCATCGCCATCTTCGCATTTGCCACGCTGATGTGGATCCTCGAGATTGTCTCCTCATGGGCCACGTCAGTGGCTATCATCGTGCTGATGCTACTGTTCTGTACAGACAGCGGTTTCGCGCCGATGGTGAACGAGGCGGAAGTAGGCAAACTGCTTTCTCACAAGGGTGTGATGGCTTCATTTGCCGACCCTGTAATCATGCTGTTCATCGGTGGATTCGTGCTCGCTATCGCCGCCACGAAGACAGGTCTTGACGCTCAGTTGGCCAAGGTGCTTCTGATTCCTTTCGGCACCCGCAGTGAGATGGTCCTGTTGGGATTCCTGCTGATCACAGGTCTGTTCTCGATGTTCATATCCAACACGGCTACCGCTGCAATGATGCTGACATTCCTCACACCCGTATTCCGTCAGTTGCCCCCAGAAGGCAAAGGCCGTATCGCCTTAGCGATGTCCATTCCCGTCGCTGCCAACCTCGGTGGTATGGGTACCCCTATCGGCACGCCCCCGAACACGATTGCCCTGAAATATCTGAACGACCCTGAGGGTCTGAACCTCGGACTTGGCTTCGGTCAGTGGATGATGTTCATGTTCCCCCTCGTAGTGGTGCTCCTGTTCATCAGTTGGCGTCTGCTACTCAAGTTCTTCCCCTTCACACAGAAGACCGTTGAACTGAAGATCGAAGGTGGTATGCAGAAGGGATTCCAGTCGAAGGTAGTGATTTTCACATTCATATTCACCATTATCCTTTGGCTGTCCGACCAATTCACGGGCATCAATGCCAACACCGTAGCAATGATTCCCTTTATGGTCTTCGCCTTGACAGGTGTCATCAACAAGCGCGACCTGGAACAGATCAACTGGAGCGTCATCTGGATGGTGGCCGGTGGTTTCGCCCTCGGCTATGGTCTGAACTCCTCAGGTCTGGCTGCCAACGCTGTGGAGAGCATCCCCTTCGGTGAGTTCTCGCCACTGCTCATCCTGATCCTCGGCGGTGCCATCTGCTACATGCTTAGCAACTTCATCTCGAACTCTGCTACGGCAGCCCTGCTGATGCCTATCCTGGCGATTGTCTGTGGTGCCATGGGCGACAAACTCGCTCCTATCGGCGGTACATCTACCGTGCTCATCGGTGTGGCCATCGCTGCCTCGTCGGCTATGATCCTGCCTATCTCCACACCGCCGAATGCCCTGGCCTTCGCTACAGGTTATGTGAAGCAGAACGACATGGTGAAGGTGGGTTCCATCATGGGTATCATCTCGATGGTGCTCGGATTCGGACTTGTCTACCTGATGGGTACGTTGCATCTCATATAAAAACCAATCATATCCAACATGAAAAGAATAACACTAGTTATCACCATCCTGCTGGCAACTCTGGAAATGGCTGCCCAGGAGCAAGAGATCACGTCGGCCATCACGGTCTTCCCAAATTTCCAACCCGCTACCGTCTATCTGACCAGCGGACGGAAGATGGAAATTCCGCTGGCCAACATCTTCCTGAAGAACGGCGCATTGCTCTACATGAGTGGCGACGACATCAAGGAGGCTAACATGAAAACCCTGTTGAGGGCGGAATTCGGCGACAAAGTCTATATCCGCATCGACAGTATGCTGGCTTGTCAGGTGGACTCCATCGGGGACAATGCACTTTTCCGTGCGAAGATCATCGACATCAAGGCCTACAAGCAGTCGAGGGCCAACAGTGCGAACATCACCAACCTCGACCTGAGTTACCTGACCGACACATCCGCTTCGTTGAGTTACAATACCATTGAAGCCACAGACAAGTCGGAACTCCAATTCCCGATCGAGTCAGTCTACTTCTACCGATTGGACGATCAGTTCATCCGTGTGCATGAACGCACCCTGAAGCGCACCCTGCCCAAGGAGAAACGGAGAATCATGGAGTCGGTGATGAATATGCCCGGCTTCACATGGACGAACGAGAAATACCTGATGATGATTCTGGAAAAGATACAATAATGATTGAGCCCGCCATTTAGCGGGCTCAATCATTATTGTATCTATCATCATTATAATTATTTATCTGCTATCTTCCTGAAACTCTGCAACTTCTCACCATAACAGAGGTCGCCGCAGTCGCCAAAGCCCGGTACGATATATTTCTGTGCATTCATGCCCTGGTCAATGGCGGCGCACCAGATGGTAGAGCCTTCGGGCAATACCTCCTTTACAACCTCGATCCCCTCTGGGGCTGCAATCACGCAACACAGATGAATCTTCTTAGGCTTTCCTGCTTGAAGTAATGATTCTATGGCGGCTGCGAGACTGCCTCCCGTCGCCAGCATCGGATCCACGATGAGTAGCGTCTTGTTTTTCACACTCTGCGTGGCAATGTACTCCGTATGGACGCCTACCTCGGTATGTTCACGGTTGATATACATACGGAAAGCAGACACAAAACCGTTGTCGGCCTTGTCGAACACATCTAGGAATCCCTCATGGAACGGTAATCCTGCACGGAGCACGGTGGCAATCACAATATCCTCCTTCGGCAACGGAATATCCAGTGTGCCAAGGGGCGTTGTAACGGTCTTTGGCTTATATTCCAAAGTCTTGGACAGTTCATACGCCATCAGCGTACCGATACGCTTGATGTTATACCGGAAAAGGAGCCGGTTCTTCTGATAGTTCTTGTCGCGCAACTCAGCCATATACTGGTTGATGATCGAGTTGTTTTTGCTGAAATCTACTACTTCCATAATCCTATTTGTATAAATCTGGGGACAAAGATACAATTTTTTTGTTATGTCGGAGTGGCAAATGTGTCGCTCCGATATTCTTTTTTAACTTCTTTAACCTAAAAATAATTGTGTGCGCGCAAAATATTCTTAATTCTTAGTGTCTAATTCTCAATTTATTAGTACCTTTGCAGCCGTGAATTAAAAATCACGTTGCGATTTGAAATAACAAGGATAATATTCATTTAAAATTAGATTAGTAATATGGCAAAATTAGATTTGACGCAGTATGGCATCACTGGTTCTACCGTGATTGCTCACAATCCGTCGTATGAGTACCTCTTCGAAGAGGAGACAAAGGAAGGCCTGACAGGTTTTGACAAGGGTGTCAACACCGAACTCAACGCCGTGAACGTAATGACCGGTATCTACACTGGTCGTTCACCTAAGGACAAGTACATCGTGAAGGATGCACAGAGCCAGGACAAGGTATGGTGGACTTCTGAGGAATATAAGAACGACAACCACCCCATGTCTGAAGAGGTTTGGGCAAAGGTGAAGGAAATCGCCATCAAGGAACTCTGCAACAAGAATCTGTACGTCGTTGACGCTTTCTGCGGTGCCAACGAGGCTACCCGTCTGCGTGTTCGTTTCATCGTGGAGGTGGCTTGGCAGGCTCACTTCGTGAAGAACATGTTCATCCAGCCTACTGCTGAGGAACTGGAGAGTTTCGAGCCGAACTTCGTCATCTACAACGCTTCTAAGGCAAAGGTTGAGAACTACAAGGAACTGGGTCTGAACTCAGAGACTTGCGTTGCCTTCAACACTACTTCTCGTGAGCAGTGCATCATCAACACCTGGTACGGTGGTGAGATGAAGAAGGGTATGTTCTCAATGATGAACTACTATCTGCCCCTGCAGGGTATCGCTTCTATGCACTGCTCTGCTAACACCGATATGGAGGGTAAGAACACCGCTATCTTCTTCGGTCTGTCAGGTACAGGTAAGACCACTCTTTCTACCGATCCTAAGCGTCTGCTGATTGGTGACGACGAGCACGGATGGGACGACGAGGGTGTGTTCAACTTCGAGGGTGGTTGCTATGCTAAGGTTATCAACCTCGACAAGGAGAGCGAGCCCGACATCTACAACGCTATCCGTCGCGACGCTCTGCTCGAGAACGTAACCGTTGACGAGGCTGGCAAGATCGACTTCGCTGACAAGAGCGTAACCGAGAACACTCGTGTTTCTTATCCTATCAATCATATTGAGAAGATCGCCCAGAAGGTGAACAAGAAGAGCGCTGGTCCTGAGGCTAAGAACGTCATCTTCCTGAGTGCTGATGCATTCGGCGTACTGCCTCCCGTATCTATCCTGACTCCTGAGCAGACGAAGTACTACTTCCTCTCTGGTTTCACCGCTAAGTTGGCTGGTACAGAGCGTGGTATCACTGAGCCCACTCCTACCTTCTCTGCTTGCTTCGGCCAGGCATTCCTCGAGTTGCACCCCACAAAGTATGCTGAGGAACTCGTGAAGAAGATGGAGAAGAGCGGTGCCAAGGCTTACCTCGTAAACACTGGTTGGAACGGTACCGGCAAGCGTATCTCTATCAAGGATACACGTGGTATCATCGACGCTATCCTGGGTGGTGCTATCCTGAACGCTCCTACCAAGAAGATTCCTTACTTCGACTTCGAGGTTCCCACACAACTCGACGGTGTAGCATGGGGCATCCTCGATCCTCGCGACACCTATCAGAACCGCAACGAGTGGGAAGAGAAGGCTAAGGATCTGGCAGCCCGCTTCATCAAGAACTTCAAGAAGTACGAGGGTAATGAGGCTGGTAAGGCACTCGTTGCTGCTGGTCCGAAGTTGTAAGTCACATCATTTAATCATGCATAATTATAGGCTGCGCCGTAAGGCGTGGCCTATTATTTTTTGATGTAAGTCAAAGAAGCATATCCATGGAGCAAAATATTATATAATATGCATTATTATTAATTACTATTTATTACCTTTGCACTCACAATCGTGATGATTGCATTGATATTCATTAGGTTTATTAGTTATTAAGGTAAAGATTATGTTATTAGATTTTCAAACGACGGTTATGTTAGGGTGCGTCGCAATAGCAATTGTACTAAGTATCGTTACTCTGATGCATACTAACGTCCGTTGAAGGAGTGCGGGGTGAGTGATTCATACCGCACTCTTTTTTGTCTTAAAAACCTAAACTAACTTAAAATCGGTCAAATTATGGCATATTTTATTTAATTATAAGGTAAAAATGGCACGTTTTTGAGGAATTGTGCGTAAATTTGCAGCCAAATTTCAATAAAACAGAATTGGATGAATAAAAGATATATTTATACACTATGTCTCATGTTGTCAGTAGTGCTCAGTCTGACGTCATGTCTTAAAGGCAATGACGAAGAGATCGACATCTCACAATACGACGACATGGCCATTACATCCTTCACAATAGCGACAGTCAACAAAATTACAACCACAACATCCTCTGACGGCAAAGAAACCGTTTCTAAGACAACCTTGAACAGCGGGTTGCCAGTATTCAGCATCGACCAGTACAATCACCAGATATTCAACAACGTACCACTGGCGGCTGGGTGCGACCTCAAGCATGTCCTTGTCACCATTACCACCAAGCGCAATGGTCAGGTTGGCATCAAGAGTCTGGTCAGCGACTCAGTGTTTACATATTTGTACACCGACAGCATCGATTTCTCCCAACCAAGGGAGTTCCGAGTCTATGCGCTGAACGGCTCTGGCTATCGTGCCTATCAGGTTACGGTCAACAAGGAAGGTTCCAATGTCAGTGAAAAGCAGTGGGTGCGTGTCGCCAACAAAGAGGATATTCCCAATGCGCTCTTTCAGGATTTCGTCCTTAAAAACAATGAGGACAACACTTTCCAGTTATCGAAGGATAATGGCAACACATGGACCAACGAAGTCCTTATGGATGGCGAAGACGCCTCTCTCCTGCCTGAAAGCAGCATCGCATGGCTGTCCTTCCCCTACACTGCCAGCCCCAACACCGACTATGAGTTGATGATAGGCAGTTGTGACAAGCAGACAGATGCCTGCACTGTGTGGCGTAAGATCGTGGAGAAAGATGCCTCACAGGCTACAGCCCAATGGGTAAACATACCGTTGGAGGATAGTGAGGAGTACTATCTGCCAATCATGGAAATAATCAGTTTGGTATGGTACAACAGCCAGGTGTATGCCTTCGGCACAAATGGCGATATCTACAAGACCCGCGATGGCGGTATCACGTGGAAGAATACCAGCGACATCACCCTTCCCGAGGAATTGGGAAGCAACCATATCAAGGCTGCTACCGACGAAAGTGGACAACTCTATCTGAGAGACCTCGACAACGATGAGTTGTGGCTTCTTACCGACGCACCTGTAACCCAGTAGGATCAAGCAGAAACGCCTATGAACAGAAGTGAAGGCAAGAAAGCGAGACTGGTGAGAGTGCTACTTGTACTTGTCGCATACCATCTGTCACTCGTCGCTTCTTGGGCTCAGGACGAACCGGAATACCGGTTGGAGATTGGAGGTGGCATCGGGACTGTAACATACTTGGGCGACTTCAACGTGAACCTGTTAAAGGGTATGCAACCCTGGGGAACCGCGATGGTGAAATACAAGATAAACCCGAGAATGGCTGTGGGGGCAACCCTTGGCTACGGAAGGATAAAAGGCTCATCCAGCCGTGAAACGACATGGTATCCGCAAGGACAATATGAGTTCGGTACAAAAATGGTCGACGGAGGGTTTCGCTTTGAATACAATTTCTGGCCCTATGGCACAGGGCGCGAATACAGAGGAGCCCAACGGTTAACACCATACATTGCCCCCGGCTTAGGTATAACCTACCATGGGGGGCCGGTTAAAGGCGTCGCAGTAAACCTGCCACTGGGTGCAGGTATTAAATACAAGATCGGTGACCGTCTGAACCTGGCTGCTGAATGGAGAATGCATTTCACACTCAGTGACAAACTCGACGGCATGACCGACCCTTACGGTATCAAGAGCAGTGGTATCTTCAAGAATACCGACTGCTTCAGTATTCTCCAGATGATCCTAACCTACGATCTCTGGGCAAAATGCAAGACATGTCATAACGACAGGGACTGATAAAAGAAAAAAGGTAAAAGAATATATGACTGCAGAACTGGATAAAAACCGCCTTCCCCAGCATATTGCCATTATCATGGATGGTAATGGACGTTGGGCTATGGATCGTGGACTGGACCGCACCTTCGGCCATAAGGCCGGACTGGACACCGTGAAAACCATCACGGCAGAATGTGCACGACTGGGCATCAAATACTTGACGCTTTATACATTCTCGACAGAGAACTGGAACCGGCCGGCCTACGAAATTGAGGCACTGATGGGGCTGGTGCTCAGTTTCATTGAGATGGAGTTGTTTACCGACAACAATGTGAAATTCCTGATGGTAGGCGACATCGAACGGTTACCCAAGGGTGTACAAGATAAGATCCACTATATGGAAGACCTGACCGCCAAAAACGATGGTATGACGATGGTCGTAGCCATGAGTTACTCATCGAAGCAGGAACTGACCAGGGCAACACGCCTGATAGCAGAGGAAGTCAAAAATGGTCAATTGAAACCTGAAGATATCACCGAGCAGACCATCAACGACCATTTATGGACGAATTTTATGCCAGACCCCGAGTTGCTGATCCGTACAGGCGGTGAACTGCGTATCTCCAACTATCTGCTGTGGCAATGCGCCTATTCAGAATTCTACTTCTGCGACACGTACTGGCCAGACTTCAACGAAGAGGCCCTGCACAAAGCCATTGCCGACTATCAGAGTCGTCAGCGCCGCTTCGGCAAGACCGAGGCTCAGGTGGAAGCGGAGGAAAAGTGAGAAGGTGAGAAGGTGAGAAAGTGAGAAAATTATTGTGATGTTATATAATATAATAAGGAATATAGGCGTGAAAGCGAATTGGACGGTGAAAGTGCTGGTGGCACTATTCACCATTCACTGTTCACTATTCACGGCCTCTGCCCAAGACAAGATCATCAACCCTGATATCTCATATGCCGGAACGCCCCGTTCATGCACTATCGGAGGGATCTCCGTATCAGGCGTAGAAGGTTACGAAGACTACGTGCTGACAGGTCTGTCGGGACTGACTGTTGGTCAGGAAATCGATGTCCCTGGCACACAGATTACCGAAGCCGTGAAACGCTATTGGCGCAACGGTCTGTTCTCAAAGGTACAAATCAGTGCTGACTCCATCGTGGGTTCTAAGATTTACCTTCATATTACCTTGGCACTGCATCCCCGCGTAAGCAATATCAATTACATCGGTGTGAAGAAATCGGAGCGTGAAGACCTGGAATCAAAACTTGGCATGGTGAAAGGCATGAGTCTGACGCGAAACATCCTCGACCGAGCCAAGATTCTTGCCAAGAGATATTTTGACGAGAAAGGTTACAAGAATGCCGAAATAGACATTGCACAGCGTGAAGACCCTGAGAACAAAGGCCAGATTGTCCTTGATGTCAATATCGACAAAAAAGACAAGATGAAGGTACATCAGATTATCTTTGACGGTAACGAGAAACTCACTGACGGCAAGATCAAAGGTTCTTTCTTCGGCAAGGGTGCCTTTGGTAAGATTCACGAGGCTGGCAAGTTCAACAATCTCTTCAAGGCCAAGAAATTCACTGACGAGCGCTACAAGGAAGCCAAGCAGAAACTCATTGAGAAGTATAACGAACTGGGATTCCGCGATGCCACCATCCTTGAGGATTCTATCTCGCAGTTTGACGACAAGCATATAAACATTTACGTCAAGGTGGATGAAGGTGACAAGTATTATATCCGCGACATTAACTGGGTTGGTAATACAGTTGTTACCACCGACTACCTCAATGCCGTTCTCGGTATGAAGAAAGGCGATGTCTATAACCAGAGACAATTAGACAAGCGTCTGAAGGAAGACGAAGATGCTGCCGGAAACTATTATTATAACAATGGCTATGTATTCTCCAGCATTGAGCCTGTGGAAGTCAACATCTCCGGTGACTCCATTGACTTGGAGATGCGTATCATTGAGGGTCCGCAGGCCCGTCTGAACCATGTGCGTATTTACGGTAACGACCGTTTGTATGAAGAAGTGGTGCGCCGTGAACTCCGTACGAAGCCCGGCGACCTGTTCAACAAGGATGCCATCATGCGTTCTATTCGTGAAATCGGCACCATGGGTTTCTTCGACCCAGAGAAGATCGTTCCCGATGTCAAGCCCAACGGTGAGGATGGTACGGTAGACATCGACTGGAAGCTGGAACAGAAATCGAACGACCAGTTAGAATTCTCGTTAGGATGGGGACAGACAGGTATCATCGGACGTGTAGGTATCAAATTTAACAATTTCTCCATCCGTAATCTCTTTGGCAAGAACAAGTTGCACCGCGGTATCCTGCCCTACGGTGATGGTGAACAGTTGGGCTTCAACTTCCAAACCAACGGTTCGTACTATAGTTCGCTGAGCGCTTCCTACGGCACAAATTGGTTTGGTGGCAAGCGTCCTAACTCACTCAACCTGAGTGTGTTCTATTCCAAGCAGAGTGACATTAACAGCAACTACTACAACAACTCCTATTATAACAGCCTCATGATGTACAATTATGGCGGCTATGGCTATAGCAGTTATAATGGCAGCATGATCAACTACGATTCCATGCTCGACGACGACAAGACCATGAGTGTCTTTGGTGTCGCTGTCGGATGGGGTAAGCGTCTGCGTTGGCCTGACGACTATTTCCAATTCTCGGCACAACTCGGATTTACGCGATATATGCTGCGTGACTGGAAATACTTCTATATCTCAAACGGTAACTGTAACAACATTAACCTGGGATTGACCCTGTCGCGCTCCTCAACGGACAATCCGTTGTTCCCACGCTATGGCTCTGAGTTCACGGCCTCTGTCTCACTGACACCACCCTGGTCGCTCTTCGACAATAAGGATTATGCGAGCCTTGCCAAGAACTCCCAGTCGTCAACCTATGAGGACGAGTTGCAGGATGTGTACCGTTGGATAGAGTACCACAAGTGGAAATTCAAGTCACGTACCTTCACCGCCCTCAGCGAAGGAGCCAAATGCTTCGTGCTGATGACACGCGTGGAGTTAGGACTGCTTGGTTCCTACAACAAGAACAAACTCTCACCCTTTGAGACCTTCTACGTTGGTGGTGACGGCATGAGTGGTTATAGTTATGGTTATTCTGAGGAGACCATCGGTCTGCGAGGCTACGACAACGGTGCCATCTCACAGTCATCCTATTACGAGGAGATGATGCAGGGCAACCGACTGTCATCCTATAATGCCTATGCTTACGACCGCTTCACGCTAGAACTCCGTTATCCGTTCATGTTGGGCAACACCACCATCTACGGACTCGGATTCCTCGAAGGCGGTAATGCCTGGGCACAGGCCAAGGAATTCAACCCCTTCAAGATGAAACGTTCTGCCGGTTTAGGTGTACGTATCTATCTCCCGATGGTGGGTCTGATGGGTATCGACTGGGCTTATGGCTTCGACAACATCTACACCAGTGCCAGTGGTACACAGAAGAAAGGTGGCAGCAACTTCCACTTCATCCTCGGACAAGAGTTCTAAGGAAAAGTAAAAGGGTAAAAAAGTAAAAAGGTAAAAAAATGAAGAGATAAACCTTTTAACATTTAGAACGTCAAAAAGGTGTATAATTAAAATATATCAATTATGAAGAGTCAGATTTTAAGAAATAAGGTATTGGGATTGGTGAAATGGTTTTTACCTTTTTACCTTTTTACCTTTTTACCTTTAAGCGTTAGCGCACAAAAGTTTGCACTGGTGGATATGGAGTATATCTTCAAGAACATCCCTGCCTACGAACGCGCCAATGAACAGTTGAACCAGGTTTCAAAAAAATGGCAGGGAGAGGTCGATGCCCTGACCACAGAAGCACAGACTCTCTACAAGAACTACCAGAACGAGGTGGTCTTCCTCTCCAAGGAGCAGAAGAAGGCTAAGCAGGATGCCATTGTAGCCAAGGAGAAAGAGGCTGCCGACCTGAAGAAGAAATACTTTGGCCCAGAGGGCGAACTCTACAAGAAACGCACTGCCCTGATGACCCCCATTCAGGAAGAAGTGTATAATGCCATCAAGGACGTGGCTGAACTGCGCGGCTACCAATTGGTGTTGGATCGCGCCAGTGACACTGGTATTATCTACGGCTCTCCCAAGATAGACATATCCTCGGAGGTGCTCAGTAAACTCGGATACTCTAAATAATCAAGAATTAATAATTTAACTTAATAAGAAAATGAAGAAGATTATTATTTGCGCCATCTGCGCAATCTGCGGTTTTACCACCGCCAACGCACAGGCCAAGTTCGGTCATGTGAACACTCAGGAAATCATCCAGGCTATGCCTGAATACGAAAAGGCCAAGAGCGAAATCGACGCCCTGACCGCACAGTATGATGCCGACCTGAAGAGCATGCAGGATGAACTGCAGAAGAAGGCTGAGGCTTTTGACAAGGAGCAGGCTACCCTGCCCGAGAACATCAAGCAGCGTCGTAATCAGGAACTGCAGGACATGTACCAGAAGATCCAGCAGAGTTATCAGGACAACCAGATGGCTCTCCAGAAGGCTTCTCAGGAAAAGATGCAGGCCATCACAACAAAGGTGCTTGATGCCATCAAGTCTGTAGGCCAAACTGGCGGCTACGTCTATATTATGGAGATCAACGGTAGTATCCCCTACATCAGCACCACGCTCTCAACTGATGTCACAGCACAGGTGAAGACCAAACTCGGTCTGAAGTAATATGAAACGATTAGCATCTGTCGTCATAGCATTGTGTGTTTTCCTGGGTCTGTCGGCTCAGGAAAACAACACTTTTCGATTCGGCTTCCTCAGTTATGAGCAAGCCCTGAAATCTGTGCCTCAGTATGCCATCATGAAAAAACAACTGGCTGATCTCGAGGCCCAATATCAGGCAGAGACCAAACGGGTGGAAGACGAATTCAACCGCAAATACGAAGAATTCCTCGAAGGTCAGCGCGAGTTTCCCAAGACCATCCTCCAGAAACGTCAGACAGAACTTCAGGAGTTGATGGAAAAAAACATTACCTTCAAGGAGGAGAGTCGCCAGCAACTGGCCTCTGCCGAGGAGGAGATGACAGCCCCCATCAAAGTCCGTCTTTCTGAGGCTATCGCCAAGATTGCCAAGGAATTGGGACTAGCATTTGTCATCAACACCGACTCCAACGCCTATCCGTTTATCGACCCATCTATGGGTGAAGATATCAACACGCTTGTGCAGGATGCTCTCAAGTAGTCCAGGCCCCATCGGCATCTTCGACAGTGGCTATGGCGGATTGACTATCTTGCACGGTATCCGCCAACTGTTACCCCAATACGACTATCTTTATTTGGGCGACAATGCACGCGCCCCCTACGGACCACGTTCTTTCGATGTGGTCTATGAGTTTACGCGCCAAGCCGTGGTGAAACTCTTCGAGATGGGTTGCCACCTCATTATCCTTGGTTGTAACACCGCCTCAGCCAAAGCGCTGCGCACCATCCAGCAAAACGATCTCCCACAAATCGACCCCAACCGCCGTGTGTTGGGCATTATCCGCCCCACGACGGAAATCATCGGTAGCCTCACCACGTCACGCCATGTCGGCATACTTGCCACCGAAGGCACCATCAAAAGTGAGAGTTATACGCTGGAGATTCAGAAATTCCATCCCGACATCACCGTCACCGGTGTGGCCTGTCCTTTCTGGGTGCCCCTCGTGGAATACAATGAGGCAGACTCCCCCGGAGCCGACTATTTCGTCAAGAAGTGCATCGACCAGATCATGTGCCTCGACCCCAAGATTGACACGATCATCCTCGGCTGCACCCACTATCCCCTGCTCATGCCAAAGATCCAGAAATACCTACCTGCCGGCGTACATGTTATTCCTCAGGGCGAATATGTTGCCGACAGCCTGAAATCCTATCTGGAACGTCACCCGCAGATGGAACAGAAATGTTCGAAAAACGCCACCGTCCGTTATCTCACCACCGAGAATTCCGACAAGTTCAAGGAATCCGCCCAACTCTTCCTCCACGAATCCGTAGAAGTCGAAACCATCACCTTAGGGTAACGTCATCATTTCAATGATTGTCAGAGGATAGCAACGGAAACTCTCTTCCCTAAACCGGCAAAAATACGG
Source organism: Prevotella sp. (assembly GCA_017618275.1). Classification (GTDB taxonomy): domain Bacteria; phylum Bacteroidota; class Bacteroidia; order Bacteroidales; family Bacteroidaceae; genus Prevotella. The sequence goes on along the minus strand of JAFZUS010000173.1, from coordinate 948 downwards.
AAGAGCGTTGAGAGTTGCACATCAGCATGACCGTTCTCCAGTTTTGAGATATAACTCTTCTTAGTTCCTATCTTGTCTGCCAGTTCCTGCTGGGTAAGGCCAGCCAAGCGGCGCTGCTCCTTCAAAGTCTCTGCCAGACAGAAGGCTTCAGCCTCAGCCTCAAACTTCATTCGCTCAGGACTCCCCAATGAACCGTATTCCGCATCAAGCAGTTCATCAAACGTCGTGCAATCCATGATTGCCTTCTTCTTTTCTTCTTTCATCTTTTATTCCTCTTCTTTACTTTTAAAATATTCTTTTTTTATTGCTTCAGCCCGTCTGATTTCTTTTGGGGGCGTCTTCTGGCTTTTCTTCTGTATACCATGAAAGAGAACAACGACTGCGCCTTTATCAAAACAACTGAACACTCTATAAATGTTGCTTCCAACTTCAACTCGCACCTCATAGATTCCATCTGATCCCTCAATATGTCTAAAGAACTTGATTGGCACTATTCGCTGAGTTTCTATCATCTTCAGAACTCGGTTTATCTTTTGTCGCACATCATCTGTTTGTGCCACATAGAATTCCTTGTAGTAGTTCCTGAACAATTTAATTGTCCGAATCTTCTCCATATCAATTCCTCCGCAAAGTTAATCAATTGATGAACAACATCCAAATAAAATTGGAAAAAAATAATGAACTTCACACATTTTTTGTTTTTTGTTCTTCATAAGCATACAAATTTAAAAGTTGAACGATATTTTATCGACTGCAAAGGTATGAAGAAAAACTGAACTTTCCAAATATTTAAAGAAAATTATATCTCGGAAGATTCAACTCCAAAATGCAACTACGTCTGCAAAGGTAAGAAAAAAGTCTGAACAGGTGCCATGAATCCGAGTTTTTTTCTTGGTCTTGCATTGATTTTGTATTGTATTTGCTTTATTTGCTCCTCTGTATAGTTGT
>JAFZUS010000002.1 GCA_017618275.1 Prevotella sp. | reverse complement strand
GATTCGGTTTTTGAGGGCACTGTGAGTGATTCCGTTGGCAAGGGAGTACCCGCCGATGCCACCGGCTTTTGTGATTAACAGGTATTGATATTGACGCGCATTGATCCCTTGTGAGAGTACTGCACCGTCGGCCTCGTATTCGTGGATGGCCCGCAGGTCGCTGCGGAGCATCCAGATGGCGGGATTGAACCATTGGAAGGCGGTGAGGATATCGACGAGGAGCACATCCCACGAGTGGCGCAGGCGTATATGTCCCCGTTCATGAGCGAGGATCGCAGCATCACAGATGTCGTAGTCGCTGCGGTTCATCACGATATAGTGCATCCAACTGAAGGGAGCCTGTTCTGCGTTACCGGTCACACAGATTGTTGTGCCGTCAGCCTGCGGATGCTGTTCGCTGTGTCGTATCAGGGTGAGTATCTTGCATACCGACCAGAGGGTATTGGCAAGTGTGACTGCCATACCTATTATAAATAATATAGGGAGCGCTATCTGCCAGAAGGGCACGTTTGACACTTCTTCTTCGATGACGGCGGCACCCAGTTCCACGTCGATCACGGGCATCGGCATCACCACCGTCTTGTGCGTCGTGATGACGCAGAGCGGCAGGACAAACGAGGCCAGAGCGGTCAGCAACAGCACGATGCGGTTCACGCGGTGGAACGTCTCCTTGGCCAGTAACAGGCGGTAAAACATATAGAATACCGCTATCAGCACGGCCACCTTCAGGTCGTATATCAGGAACTCAAGCATGGTTGTTCTCGATTTGGTCTATCAGTTCTTTCAGTTCTTCCACAGAGATCTTCTCCTCCTTGACGAACGAGGAGACGGCAGAGAGGTAGGAGTCGTTGAAGTAGTTCTTGATCACACCGGCGATGGACTTCCTGCCGTATTCGGCCTCAGTGATGAGGGGATAATATTGGTAGGTGTTGCCAAACTGTTTATGATCCAGGAACCCCTCCTTCTCCAGTATACGTACCATCGTGGAGAGCGTATTGAAGTGCGGACGGGGCTCGTCGTAATACTCAAGGAGTTCCTTGACGAACATCGGTCCATGCGCCCAATACAGGTCCATGATCTCTTTTTCTCTATTTGTCAGTTTTTTCATTGTTACTTTGCTTTTAATTATTCAATCTCTTGCGCGTCTTTATCTATATCTGGCTGCAAAGTAACTAAAAATTTTCGTTATTAACAACTAATCCACTTAGTTATTAAACTAAATTAATTAGTTTGTCCGCTTTTTAACTATTATTATCCTTTGTCGACAATCACGGTAGGTGTATCGTGATAGCGGCCTACGACAAGGAGAGTCTTTCTGGTCTTGTAACGATAGAGACCAGAAAGCGTGGTGACGGTCAGTTCGTAATTGCGTCCTATCTCTAACTGGTCAAGGGTGAGCAATTGTTTATAATCCGCCGCTTCTTTAGGCTTGAATTCATAAAAGACACTGTCGGGAATGAGCACCGTCTGCGGGTCATCGAGATTAAGGGCAGTAGAAAAAGTTCCTTCTGGCGAACTGATGCCAGTAAAAACGAAATGAACATTACTGCCGCAATAAGTGCGCAACAACTCAAATCCTGCACTCAGACGATCGACGTCGTAAACTATAATGCAGTGAAGTCCTGGCCATAGTTGCTCAACCATCTGCGTCCCGACATGGTGGGAGTCCATGATTTCACGGATAGCATGAGCCCTTTCTGGGGCGGGTTGGATATATGGGTTCCCACGCTCAATATTGTCAGCCAGCGTGGGCCAGTGCTTCTCAATATACCGGAGCATCTCTAGCAAATTGTCATAACGGTCGCATATGGCAAGTGATATGTATTTCTGACTGAGTGCAAAGAGGGACTGCATATAGAGGATGTCATTCCTCTGTGGAGAGTTGGTAACTTCAACGGGTATGACATAGACTTGGTCGTTGTCAAACTCCCGCTTTACCAGCAGTCGGCCAAGCATGTTTCCAATGGTTATCCCCGAAGGCAGGCGCTCCACGCTGTTATCCACCAGGTTGAGGGTCATTCCGTCAGTGAGGAATCCATGATTTCCCACGAGGTAGAATCCTGAACAGAAACTGTAATCATAGTTAGCCTGCACACCCCATCTCGATTGAGGCATCTTCTTAAATCCGTCCAAGACAGATATATGCTCTGTAAGATAGGCCGTCAGGACATTTCTCTCGCCATCGGCTATACGTTTGAAATAGGATTTATAGTCAACATAATCTGTCAGAGGGACGCAGCGTCTGAACTCATCTATGGAATGGATATTTCGAAAGTTATACTTACGTCCATATTCAGTCCTGGAATTCTCGCGTAATAGCCTCATAACGAAATCTTCCTGACTTCGCATCGGATTGTATGTGATGTCTTCAAGCCTGTTTCTAACATTCAGGCCATCAGTCCATCGTGCCATGTTCACCGTTTTGATAACCCCACTGTCCATTTATTTATCTTCTCCTAGATTTTCTTCTTGTCCTTTTACGCTTTGAATAATTTGTCTTTTTCTTGCTAATTGTTGCTTTTTTCATCTCGGTAGCATTTTCGCTTGCTATTGTATCCTTACTTATATCCAGTAACGAGTCAGAGGAAAGCACAGTGGATTGTGCTGCGATAGAATCAAGTTCCTCTTTTGTGAAGAATACCACTTTCAACTTCAAGTCAACGTCGGCAGGCTTGACAAATGTCCATGTTCCGTTTTCATTTCGAGTAGCGGTAATGTCATCATCGGCCTTAGTTGTAATTACTGTTGACAAAAAAGTAATTGCAAGTACATAAAATATGATGTTTCTTTTCATTCTTTATATTAAGTCGGATGTCGTTAGAATGCAAGCACGGCTCTTACACGAAACTGATGCGTCTTGTTGCCATTATGAATCAAATTATTAATAAAGAGGAAATAGATTCCTGTGGCATCCTCGTGTTCGTTAGATGTCCAGTAATAATCATGATGAACACGTTCTCCGCCTGAAGAAACGATCACATCGAATGCCCTATTAGGCTTCTCGTTCATAAAAAACAGATCATTCACTGTTGGTAATCTCCATGATGCCTCCTTAACGGGATGTGATGATGCCCATCGAGTAACGGCTTTAGGAGCATCATCCCATGTGAAAAGACTATTGCTCACATCCTCAACGGCAATTGCCAGCCCATGTTTACAATCTGCCTCACTCCCGAGAAATGCAATAGTTGCAACAGGGACGGTTTTTTCTGCTTTGGCTGCCTTGACATGGGGATATACCCTGCCATTAGAGGCAATAACCCATCCCATGTTGTTTGAGGAAACATCTCTCAAATCAATAGACATACCTTCCCAGAGAGAAACAGTTTCCAAGAAAATAGCCTTTACTTTTCCGAGGTCTGTTTCGGTTGGGGTTAGCACGACTAAAGACGAGTCTGCTATTCCTGATACTTTACCTTCTTTTACTTCTACTCCATTAACAATCCATCCTTGTGGGATATTTGTGATTGAGTTCTGCCCCCAGGATTCTTGGTGAAAACATACCAAGGCCAAAAGTAAAATGGCAAAAGACATCCATTGTATTTTAGTTTCTTCCATACTCGTATTATTCTTCTTTTTCTTTTATGAGTTGTTGATTGGCCAAACTCACCTCATATGGTTCCATCGTACCCTTGATATTGTATGTCAACACCGCATTATCTGCTGCGACCTCCAGCGAACAGGGAGCCCCTTCAATCAGCGGGATACAACTGTTGCTACCGACAGGGAAGCCACAGCATACTGGAATATCATAGTCATGAAGATGAGCGATCAGCATCTGTTCCACACTGCCATACTGGAGGTCATACTTGATGGAGTTGAACGTACCGAAAATGATACCCTTTACTCTTTCAAAGTCATACTGCAGACGTAACATATAGAACAATCGGTCAATATCATGCAACGACTCTTCCACCTCTTCGATAAAGAGAATGATATCGTGTTTGCATGCAAGATGCATTTTCGTTCCTGCTACAGTTGAATAACTTGAGAGGTTGCCTCCTACGAGGACACCCTCAGCATGCCCTACTCTATTATACGGGTTGCCTTGAACCCTGTATTGAGGCAGGGTTCCAAAGAGAATGTTACGTATGATAGAGGTGGCAGGTTCCTGAGCACTTGCTATCTGAAACGCCATAGGACCATGAATACACATCACACCGGCAAAGGCGATGGCATAGAGGAGCATGGTGATGTCTCCATGACCGACAAACCACTTCGGGTGCTGCTGATAGCATTCCACTGGGATGCGGTTAAGCAAATGGATGGAACCGTATCCGCCTCGCGAGCAGATGATGGCCTTGATAGTGTCGTCTTCGAGTGCCCATATCAAGTCGGCAGCACGCTCGTCGGCTGTTCCTGCGTAGGCATTTACATTCAGGTTATTTGTGTGGGGGCCTATGACTGGCTGCAGGCCCCAACTTTTGATTATCTCTGCAGCCATCTGGAGCGCCTCTTGAGGCACCCAATAGGCAGGAGATATAAGAGCGACTTTATCTCCTGCCTTTAGATAGGGTGGTTGAACAATCTTTTTACCTTGGCTCATTAACTAATAATTTTATGATGCAAAGGTAATCAATTTTTTAATTCTACCCTAAGATTTCTGTTCTGTCACCGCAAGATTTGTGATTTCTGATACAACTTTGTAAATTCTGAAACTATGATATTTCAAAATAGAACGGTTTATTTGAGATTATTGAGTAACTGCACAAAATCTGCAAACGTCAGGTACGCGGCGGGGTCGGCTTCGGCGATATTGGGGTCATAACCCGCTGTGGCAAGACTCATCACCGTGGGGCGCTGACGGTTAGCCTTGATCCAACGACTCCACCCAGTGGCCTTATCGAACTTGGTCTGCTCGTAGGTCTGCTCAAAAGTACTTCCCCAGTTGCCTGAAGCAGGCATGCCAAACGACACCATGTCACAAGTGCCGTCAGGTTTGTATATGGTGTTTGTTAGCACTTTCCACTCGGTATCGTCCGGCATCCAGTCGAAATACTCATACTGTCCATCCCAGCCGAGCAGTACGGAAGCAGTGATACCTTCTGCGCCCATGTAGGCACTGGTCTGATGAGACACCTGGCAAAGTTCATCGTAGCACTTCTTCATATCGTTATAGGCGGCTTCAAAGCGCGCAGGGTCGGCTAGCGTTACGGTCAGGGCATAGATCAGCAGATCGTAGAAGGGATAACTACTCTGTATTTTCAGGACGTTGGCCGTCGCATTGTCGATCTTCTTGCACAATTCCTCATCACCACTCTGATAGGCCTCGACGAGCAGGTCGGTAAACGCCCGTATCTTCTCACCATAGGCATTGAGTCCGCTGGTGCGGGTGACGGTCATATCGAAGAAACTCTCCTTTTGGGCTTGTCCGATAGTCTTATCCCAGCGGTCTACGCAGAACTTATTGTAGGCGGCCAGCGCGCTCTCGATGTCACTACCGTTTTTAGCCAGCAGGTTAATCAGTGCATCGTAACTGCCACCGATGCCAGGAACGAGGAACGACGAGGCGACCACATAATCGACAGCGTCTTTCAGTTCAAACAGATACTCGATGCTGTTCATCAGACAGGCGTCGAAATAGAGCGCCTTCAGGTGTATGCCGGCAGCCTCGATGGCAGCCGTCAGCGACGGCAGGGTAAGCCCTTTTCCGGTATGACTGTCCACCACCAGGTTACGGGTCTTGGCAACTGGCGAATAGGGCAGGTCATTGTTAGGCATATAGCCTGCACCGTGGTCGCTCAGCAACAACAGGTAGTTCTTTGCCGGACACGCCTTAGCCGCCCACTTGATGAAGTTGGTGAGCGAGTCGGGATTGGAGATCTCACCTTCGGAGGGACCATAGCGGTATGAGTCACCCAACTGGTCATACGACTGCATCTTCGGGTCAACAACGAAACGATAGGTCTGGCCGCACTTGTCCTTAAACATATCATTAAACGTCTCGACGAACTTTTTTTGTTCCTCTGTATTGACACTCTTGCGCAATGTCTCTAATTGTTCTTGGAAAGCTTTCTGACTACTGAACTTGTATTGCGCTGCTATCCTGACTTTGTTGTACGAGGCTGCTTCGGCGGCATATAACTGATCCAGGTTCTCTACAATACAGAAATCCAGCGACGGGTCACTACCATGACCGTAGAAGAGGATCGCGTAGTCTGCCAGATCCTGCTGGGCAGGGTCGGGGACGGGGTTATCCGTTGAGCCGACGGCATCGGTACACGATGTCAGCATCATCATTGCGCCGCAGAAAGTCAGGGTGGCAGCGAGCACCCACGGGGTCATTCTTTTCATACGTTCTACTGTAATTACGTTAGCAATGTAAGCATCCACCGCTGAAGTGTTCTCATCCTTAGAAGAACAGGGTGGCGGAAATCTGCCAGGTGCTGGATTTGGGCTTGATTTCGTTGTTATTGGCCTTAGCCTTGTCGATCTCTGCTTCCAACTCGCCGGTCTTGGAAATGCCGAGACTATAGACAGCCCCCACCTCCACATGCTTGGTCAGCATGGCACCGACACCGAAGTTCCAGTTGAACATCGACTTCTTCATCTGGAAGGTGCTCTTGTAACTGCTTGCCTCGTTCCAGGTGAAATCATTGTCGCCGACATTGAAGCCCAACTGCGGGCCGGTTGTCAGATAGATGCCGGCATCTTCATTGAACTTCAGATTTAGACGTGCGTCGATAGGCACGATGACACTCTGGCGCTTGATCTTCTCGCCATTCACCTTGCTGTTGGCCTGCTCATAGAGCAAGGCACCCTGAACGCCAAAGAATGGCAGGATGTCGATCTTCAGCGTCGGACCAACGAAAAAGCCTATGCCTGTTTCTGACTTGACGGCATCATTGTCGATGCTCATCTTTGTACCATTAACACCACCCTTCACACCAAATGCGATGCCTTGGGCACTTGCGGGCATCACGGCAAACATGGCCATGACTACCATTGAAACAATCGTTCTCTTCATAATTGTTTTTTTATTACTTATTATTTCTGAACTTTGAAGTCGCTGGCTGCATAGACAACGGTCGTTTCTTTGTGATTGACCTTGATACTTGGGTTCAGCGAGTACTTGTAGTTGCTGACCTTTCCGGCACGCGTCTTGCCCTTGAATGTCACGATGTATTTGTACTTTGTGTTGTATGCACCAAGCACCCTCTCACCGCCGTTGGGCACCGTATTCTCGAACTCGCTGGCTTCCCGATTGTCGGTGGTAAGCACCTTGATGTTCGAAATGGTCATGCCGTCGGGCAAGTCGTTCACAATCTTCAGCGGGCCTGCGGTGGTGTTCACCATCTTAGGAAGCGTAATTTTCTTATATTCAGTCGGATAGATTTTCCAAATACTTTGTTCATTGTCAGCACCGGTACTTATGAAACTCCACATCTCGTATTCTACATCCATATAAGTGCAGAGCACATAGGGGGCACGGTCTTCATTGTCCTTGCCGCTACTATCGTACCACAACCATGAGGTGTGGATCTCCATAGTGCCTCGGCTGGCCTGATTGTTCTTGATGTCATAACCATAGTCCTCACTCCACTTAAATTCGGGCAGGTTGTTGAAGTTGAGTGCCCAGGCAGCCCAGTTGCCTCTCTGCGTCATGTTGGTAATATCCACATCACTGATGGTACGAGACTCAGTATGGCTCCACTCCCAACTCTCACTGAATGAGAAGTCAAGGCTTCCCTTCGCACCCGTCGAAGATTCAGCACCTTTATTCTCTTTTGAGATCTCGCCGCCGACAGACTGGCTCATAGACAGGCTGAAAGAGTTTTTGTCCTCATATGAGGTCTGACCAACGGTTGTTGAGGGCGATGGGTAGCCACCTGATGTGAACATGAGCCTGTCAGTCAGGTCTTCAAACCAATTGGCGTTCATTGAACTAATCAGGTGTGACTCCGCATAAAAGCGCCTGCAGGAGGCTCCACACCAACGCACACGGACTCCGCCGTGTTTGTTCCATCCCTTGCCATTCCACATGCCGGCATTGGCGATGCTGGCGGTCATCTTCACACCGTAGTAATCACCCGCGCCGGGCTCGCCCTCATAGACGTGAACCATGTAGATATCATAATTAGCGGTCATTGAGCCGCTTCCGCTCATATAGTCAGGATCCGACCAGAGTACTTTCCTGAATTTATGGTTGGAGGTGAAGGGGTAAGTAACCGAGTAGTGAAGTGCATTTGCGAAGTCCTCCATGTCGGTCTTGCCTTCTTTTTCTTTCTCCTTGGAGCCGTTCTCCTGATTCTGATTGAAGTCAGAAAGCATTGCAGAAATATGCACGTAGTACATCTGTGCGCGGTTCAAGTTAGCCAAAATGGGGTCACCTCCCTCCTCGGTTGTAGGCTGACTGATGAGGTAGCGGTGATTGTCAGTGTTGAAAGCGTAGATGAGCAGGTCATCGTCCACGTTATCCGTCTCAATATTAAACCAGTCGTGGCTCTCAGCGAATGCATCAATCTCGGCTTTCACGGGATTCACCAGACAGATGAGAAAATTTGGGGATTGAGACTCGAGCAGACGCTTCAGCACGTCCTCACTCACGTCTGTCAGTTTGTTCAGTAAGAGCACATCACCCCACTCTGGGCTGGCATCCTCTGTGGCGCATCCCCACTTAAAGGCCTGTCGCAGGTCGGGATCAATGCCATCGGCTACATAGAGCGTCGCTATGGCGAGCACTTCAGGATTGAATTCTGCACTTCCGGGATCAATAACTGTAATGTCATCATCCACAGGATTGTCGTTCGATGAGCATGATGCGAGGCCCAGCATCATCGGCAGGGCCATCAGCCAGAAAAGTCTAAAAGTTTTTTTCATTGTTGAAAATAGTTATTAGTTACACATTATTATATTATTTATTCTTTTTTTCCAGCCAGGCTCTAAAATAGTTTCGGTTGCAAAGTTACAAATTAAAATTCAAGTTCCCATGAAAAGACAGGCACACATTTGGGACACCTCCCAAATACGAGCGTTAAAAAAACAAAAGCAAAGCCGCCGTTGGCGAATTCCTGTGCATCACTGGAGTTTCATCCAAGCCGTGACGGTCATGCCCTGAAATAGTTTGAAGGCGGCAGCGAAGGTGCTGTAACTCTTGAAACCGCATTCATAGGCCAGTCGTTGGGCGGTGAAGGGACGTAGTGATTGGGCTGCCTCGTGGTAAATCACCTCGAAATGATCGATGCGCAGGCGATTGATGTAAGCGTTGTATGTTACGCCCTGCTGGGCGAAGTATTGACCGAGATAAGTACGATTGGTACCGAGGGCCTCGCTGAGTTGTGACAATGTGAGGTCGTGCTGCAGGTAGAGTTTAGGCTCCTCACAGTATCTCTGGAGAAGCGCTCCGATATCCAATGTGGTGGAATTGTCGGCATCACCCTCCTCGACATCCGGAGTGCTCGCATCCTCTGCTGACAACTCCTGCAACGTCTCCACTCGCCAGAGCAGGAAACCGACAATGAGAATCGTGTTCACCTGCGACAGGTACTCCTTTGGCATATCTCCAGGGTTTGTGGAGTAAACCTGATAGATGACAAAGAGTATGATTGCAAACAGCAGACTCTGCCACACCTCCTTGTGGTCCAGATCTGCATAGTTCTCGTTCAGCCAACGGCCGTATCGTACGAGCGCGTATATATAATAGGTGACAAAAATGACGATGATAGCCACCTGACAGTAGTTCATCAGATCCAGCCCGAATTCATTGTGAGTGGCTACTCCCACGGCTGCTCCCCCTATGACAAGCACTTGGGACACGATCCAGGGCCATATCCGGCGCTGACGGTCCTGCAAGATACGCAGCAGCAATGCCATCACAAGCGGCACCAGCGTGATGTGGTCGAGCATGATGCAGATGATATTCCGGATCAGGCGGTCGTCGGCCAACCAATAGACGCCGAGCACAAACCACCACACATGACTCATCGCTGCCGTAGCAAAGAAGGCTGCCGTCCATCGGCGCAGTGCTCTCGGGGGTGTGACTTCAGGCGCAATGGCGTTGCTGCGTCTCAGCAACAGATAAAAACATGCGGTCAGGGCAAGCACGGCAACCCCACTGTAGAGCATAAGAAAGAGGATGTCCTGAAGGCTCTGATGTGCGTACATTTGTTATAACGGAGAATTAATCGTCGTCGATAACGAGACCAGCACGGTATTCTGCAGGGGTGACGCCATAGCAGCGTTTAAACTGTTCACGAAGGTTAGGAGCCGTGAAGCCCACCTCGCGTGCCACGTCGGCAATGGTCATTTCAGGATGGTTGGTCAGCAAATCGTAAGCCACCTCCAAACGGATGGAGTTGATATACTGAGGAAAAGACATACCATCGGCAAAGGTATTGAGTTGATCGTTCAGATGATGACGACCAATACCAAAGCGCCGCATGATGTCCTCACGCATCAGGTTGATTTGTGCGTAGAGACGTTCTTCACGGATAACTGTGTCGATTTTTTTGAAGAGGCCTTTATCCATTATGTTTTCATTTTCTTGTGCAAAAGTACTAATAATAGATTGTTTTCGAAAGAAAACGTATGCACGCATTTGGTACATGACCCAAATGCGTGCATCGAAAGCGTGGGTTTTGTAAATTCTGAAAGTCTTTTGGTAATTCTGAGACTCCCCCCTCCGCCGCCCACGACGGTAAGCAGAGCGATACTCAAGATATTTAGGGATACAATTTGTCTCATCAATAATGCCTACGTCGTTTCGATAAAGTGCGAAATAAAAACTAATGCATCTGCGACTCAGGATTTCTCCCCAAGCCGCTCCAAAGATAGTGATTTTTCTCGAATCTGATGGCAAATTGAATAAATTTCTGCTAAAATAGCCTTGTTTTTCTTTCTTTTAGGCAGAAATCTTACCAATTCCTTGCAACTTTGGAGATTATTGACTATTTTTGCAGCGACAATTATATCGTTGAACTTAATTCAAGTGCTTATGAAAAAGAAAAAAAACAAAAATTGTGAGAAATCAGGCCAAAAGTTTGGTAGTGTCGAACATTTTATCTACTTTTGCCGATGAGTACGAGACGTGAGCGGGCGAAAGCGCCCAATGTGCAACTAAATAAGCAACTTGCAGAGTTCGAAGAGTCTGCAAAGGCCTATAGAGAGAATTGCAAGAAGAATCTGCGATATGCAGAAGTATTCACAGACTTGGCAAAACTGGTTTTTGGAGGAATCATCATTGGTGGAGTCTTTGAGGACATGGAACATCCGATATATCTTTATGTCATAGGGATTGTAGGATTTCTCTTCTTGTTGTCAATTGGTACGAAATATTACAATAAAGGTATAAAAGAAAAATAATTTATGGTTACAGTAGCATTTATAGCAACAGTATGTTTGCTCGCCCTCATCTTTTATCTTTATGATAAGAAGAGGCTTGAAAGTAATCAATAGGTATTTCTTAATGGACACAGACGGGACGGTTCTTAGGGAGCGAAGACTCATTGAGAACCGTCCCGACTGAGTTACCCTTGTTATTTCGGCTGCAGATCGGCATACTCCTGGGCGACGTTTTTGAAGCCTGGGCAATCCCTCGTAGGGTCGAGGTCATTGTGACTCAGGATCAAGGCACGGGGGTAACGCCGGTGCAAGTCCTCGAGCAACTGTCGCATGGCAGACTTCTGAGCCTCGGTGCGCGTGTCGGCGGGTTGACCGCGGATGTCGAGCCCGCCCTCGTAGCAAACGCCTATCGAGTGGGCGTTGTGGTGCAGGCAGTGGGCACCGACCATGTACTCCGGACGACCCTGTTCGATCTCTCCGTTACGACGGATGACGTAGTGGTAGCCGATGCGTAACCAGTGGTTATCCCGGCGGTGCCATTTGTTGATCTGAGCGGCGGACGATGTCTGGTCAGGCCGTACTGCACTGCAGTGAATCACGATTAATGTAATAGTTCTCATAACGTCCAATTAAAATGGTCCGAACCCTCTGCAACTCGTGGTCGTGATGGCCGTCAGAAAGGCCGTGAGTGCGGCTACTATCACCTTCGCCGCAATCTCAATGATCTTACCCTTTTTTCTCATTTCTCATTCCTCACTTCTCATTTCATAATTCCTAATTTCTAATTCCTAATTTCTAATTTCTAATTACCCTTCATCAAACCCAGTGCCTCCGCCATTGTCATCGCCGCCTCCCGGTGTGATGTTGCCGGTGCCGCCGCCCTGGCCCTGTCCACCGCCGTTGCCGCTGTCTGCGCCCGTAGAAGAGCCAGACTGACTGCCCTCGCCCTTGGCAGCAGCAATCTCAGCCTTGGTCTTGTCCGTCCAGGCCAGTTTCACGTCCTTCTTCAGTTCCTCGCGGGTGAAGTCGCCCGTGCTCTGAGCCAACAGTTTGATCACCTTCACGGCAGGGCCGGTCTTGGCACCCTCGGCCAGCGTACCGATCGTGGCCGATGCCGTCTTGTCCTGCTGGGCATCGTAGAGCACCTCCAGGGCGTTGGCCTCCACCGTGGCCTTGAAGATGGCCAGGTTGTCGATCTTCACCGTGTTGCCCATCAGCACCATCTCGCGCACACACTTCACGAAGTCGATCAGGATACCGCAGATGCTGCCCTCAGAGAACATGGTGTTGTGCTCGGCCATGTGGTGCGCCATGTCCTGCACACTCATGGTCTGTTTGTAACTCACACGGGCATAGAGTTTGCCCGCCTGTTCCGATTCCGAAGTCTCGGTCACTTTTGAAAGATACAGTTCAATCATACTTGTAAATGTTTTTAAAGAGTTTAACTTGTTGTTTGCTTGGTTTCCGGAACCGATACAAAATTACTAAATTTTAAGGCGAAATGCAAGCATTTTAGCCGCCGCAGATGTGTTATAAAGGCTTGATATGAGTTGTGGTGAATTGTATGTATTTTTATCAAGCGAACTTCTTGCATAAGTGGATTATTTTCCGTATCTTTGCAGAAGAAAAGATTCATCTGCGATTATGGAAACAACAGTCAAAACCTACGGTCGTACGGAACTCGCCCAACTCTATTTCCCGGCCATCTGCCCCCGCGCAGCATGGGCAAAACTGCGCCTCTACATGTCTGACTATCCGCGGCTGCGCACGCTGCTCTCCTGCAAGCGACGCACCTTCCTGCCCGTCGAGGTAGCCCTCATCTTCGACTGCCTCGGCCGCCCCTGAACAAACAACCCGCCCCTATCAGACGATAAGGACGGGTTATTTTCAAATAAGGCAGGGTTATTACCGAATAAGGCAGGGTTATTACACAGATACACAGATGTAACAGTTAAAATATAAGAGTCCTCGCGTACTGCGTAGGCGGGCGCGGTACGCGAGGGATGTTAGAAAGTATCAGTGTCATCTGTGATCTGTGTCTCATTCTTAGCAGCCTCGTATGCCAGCGAACGGGCACGCGTCTGACGCTCCTCGTCGGTGCGGCGGACGACGTAGAAACCGCGACAACGGTTCTCCATGCCATCCCTGAATCCAAGTCTCTTGAAGGCACGGCCCAGGGCCACGGTACTCACATTCGTACCAGGACTGCTCACTATCTGCTTGGCAATGGCCGTCGGCAGGAACTCACCCGTATCCGCACCTAACGGCTGGCGGAAGAAATAGTCCACCAGTTCCTGTTCATCCTTCGGAGTCTCAAACTGGATGTTATGTTTCGACTGCTCCCTGATTTCCTCTGGTGAGAACCAATACTGGAAGCCCTCCTGATAGAGTGCATATGCCTGAGAGTAGATGCCCTCGTAGTCAAACGGGTTGTCGCGGGGCGACATGATGCTCTCCACCTCAAACGGCAGCCAGCGGCGCGTGCCGGTGGTGTCGCTCAGGAACTGAACGTTGTTGCCGGTACCGCAGAACGAGGCGATGTGCTTGCGGTGCTCGTGGAAATGGGCATACGCCGCCCGCTCGTCGATGCTCGGCATCGTCACGGCCGACTTCAACTGGTTCAGTTCGCGCGACGACATGGTGTCGAGTTCCTCGTAGCATACCAGTCCGTACTGAGCCAGCACCAGCAGGTCGTCCTTTGTCATCCGACCGGCATTGGTCTTCGTGTAGAAGTAGGAACGCAACTCGGGCGGAAGAATATAATTGAACCAGGTGGTCTTGTAGATACCCTGCTCGCCTATAAAGATCAGGATGACGTGGTTCACCTCACGCTCGTCGATCCAACCCGCAACCATCGCCACGAGCCACTTCGTCAGGTAGTTGGCGAAGCGCATCTGCTCATCCACGTCGCCCTTGACGCTGACCGACAGTGACATGGCCAGGATGTGATTCTCGCCGTTCCAGGGCGGCAGGTGCTCCAGGTAGAAACGGAACGGGTGAAACTCCGGCACGAAGTCCGACTCCAGCACATGGTAGATGTCCTGTATGCGCACGGTCTTCTCCTTCGACAACCGAGCCCACAGTGAGTTCACGATACGGTCCGTCACCGGCTGCCAGTCCGACCCTTCGCGCTCGTAGTTCGACGGCAGACGGCACTCCACCCTACCCGTAATCACATTCTGTCGCAGGAATATCCTGTCGGCCAGGAACGCCTTGATATCCTCCACCGTGGCGTACTCCTCCCGCCAGTTCTTCTTGTGCTCCTTCTGGGAGTCTTCCTCCCCGGCAGGTTTCTTGGTTTTCTTTTTCATATCCATAGATGCTGTTGATGTCTTCGGGGGCAAAGTTACGACAATTTATTAGGTTTTATCCAAGAATCGATGATGGCACATACCCCAAAAGGGTACTATTGAACAGAAAAGGGTAAAAATATTGTGATATCTACGGTCGTTCTTGTCGGTACTTCTTTAGTTGCCGATAGAGCGTTTCGTAACTGCTACTCAAGTTGGAATGATCTGCAAGATAACGGGCCAACAGGCTCAGCGAAACTTGCAGAGCACCAAGGACATCAAGGTCAAGTAAGTCAAAATAGACGCGGTTGGAGTAGATTTGTTTCTTATCGAACTCGAAACGGGTCAGAGCGAGGGCATCGACATTTGAATCGTCGTCGACAAGATACGGTCGCCATGATTCTATAACGGTTCTCAACTTTTCGTGAAAGTTCTCACGGAACAAGGCCGACAGCGGCGTGTTTTTACCGAAGCGTTCAGTAGTGGATGCATCCAATTCTTTGGTCGTCTTTTTCGGCTCGGGCAACTTCATCATCTCCTCATGGATGAGTTCGAGGGTCTTGTCAAGGTAGAAGATGGCCTGGATATCCTTCTCTGTCAGTTGGTCCCAGTGCTGGAAGATGAAAAGGCCGGCACAATAGTAGTCAGGCACGACGATATTACCATCCCAACTGATGGTGCGGCAGAAGACGGCATAACAGTCGTCGAACCATTCCTGATAAGGGTATTTGTCTGGCAACAGGTTTCTGATTTCCTGAATATCCACATGGCTTCGTTCATCTCCGCAAGTCTTAAATGCACATTTCAGCATGCCGCTATTGACATAGTCGGCAATGGCCTGTGCCTGTAGGGACTTCAGTTTGCCGATGGTCATCTTACCCGAATGCATCAGCCAGTTATCGAAGTCATTCTCTGCCTTCTCTTCGTTGTACTGCGCTCGCAGGTTTTGGTAGAAATTTTGATACAACTGAGGGGATGCGCTCCTCAGCGCGGCTTCCACCATCTTCAGGAGGGCGACCATCATATCTATCTTTTCTTCTATCACCCTGTATATCTGTAGGGTGTCTTCAAACGTCACACCGTCGAGTGCGAACGTCACACCGTAACTGGCCAGCGGTTTACTGGCGTAGGCATGCATCTCCTGGCGCAGTCGGTCATCCTTCAACCAGTAGCCCTTGTCGGCCACTTGCTTGAAGTCCAGTGCCAGCGCATCACGGCACACATTCCGTTCAAGATCCTTCAGATAGGCTTTCAATACACTATTGGCTTCATCAATAAAGGTGATGATACCGAGGGCAAACAAAATCTTGGGCTTCTCCGTTATTGCCGTTACCCTGTTGTACCTCGCGATGGCACATTTCAAATCGTCGAATTTCTGCATAATGGGGGTCACACTCTGACCCTCACTGAAAAGTGATACTACTTTGTTCATTACTAATAATTTGATGTGAAATAAATGTTATCCTAAAAAAGGGCTGCAAAATTACAAACAATTCTTAATATATTCCCCAAAAATATCGATTTATTTCGCCTTATATCAATTAATTGCAAAAAAAGAATAGTATTGTTCGCTTTTAGAACACAAAACAGGCACCCAACCGGATGCCTGTTTTACACACTGTGCCAGGAACGATGTGTTCCTTTGCTATTACTTAATCACGACTTTCTTGCCGTCGATGATGTAGATACCCTTCTGGGCGGGCTTGCTGCTCAGGCGCTGTCCGTTCAGGTTGAACGTCTCACCGTTCTCGCTGCCGGCCTTCAACGAACCGATGCCTGTAGGCACTTCTTCCTCTTCGTATTCCACTTCTACCTCCATGTCGGCCGCAGGCATCTCAGCCAGCGTCCAGATAGTGCCTGTTTCATCGGGGCTCAGTTCGAGTTCAATACCGACGGGTTCGTTCTTCACCACGGTGATGTCGGCAGCGATAGAACCCATGTTCATGGTCACATTGATAGTGGCATCGCCCTCTCCCGTGATGGAGATTGTGGTATCCCAACCATCGATGGCTCCAACTGTGACGTTTTCTCCGGTAGCGGTAACATTGGTCACTGTGAGCATAGCCATTGGGGCAGAGCCCATAATCACCTCATATATGGCGCCGAGAGTATTCTCATAGGGCAGTCCAGTATTGAACACCTTTTCGTTGCCTGATGCGCTAGCCACAATCATGTACGTCGCTGGCTCGAGTCCCCAAGCCCTCACGCTCTTCACCGTCTTCTCGCCGCTGTAGTTCAGGGCTACCTTCGTGCCGGCCTTCAAGGCGTCGGCCGTACCCTCGGCGGGATCGAATTCCCAGTTCTCGGCATCCTCAGTGCCAGCCGCCAGGGCGATGCTGTAGGTGGCGGGTTCGGCGGAAGCTTCAAAGTAGAAGTCGATGCTGCTCACAGTTGTACCGCCGAAAGAACTAAGGCCTGCGTCTGTCAGCAGGTCTACCGTCGAGGTGGCATCGCCTGTCCACGTGACTTTGTTGGTCGAGTAGACAGTCATTGCAGCATCTTCACCTGAGGGCCAGCCACTGCCTAACTTGTCGTTATAAGCAGCCGTGTACCAACCATCATAACTATAGATTGTCATCTCAATCTTTGTGAACTTCTTGCCGTCTGGTGCTGTGAAGGTATAGCCGCCGGATGCGTTCATATTGAAATTGATACCGTCGCCATATCCGTAATTAGCCCAATTAGCATCACACTGTTCAGCATTACCACGCAGCGTGATGCCCTCCTTCGTATAAGAGTCCCAACCGTCAGGTGCTCCGCCCCAGAATTGAATGTCACTGACGTTGCTGCTGTTCCACGTGACGTCGGCGTCTGCCCATGCGCCCGTCACTGCCGTCATGAGCAGCACGAGCATTGAAAGTAATTTTCGTTTCATAATTCTCTTTTGTTTTTAGTTTGTTAATAAATAAAAGTTTGAAATATCTTTGTAGGAATCTTTGTCGCTGGGGACAAAAAACACTGCGGCCTCCCTTGCCTGTTTGCAAGAAAAGCCGTATCTTGACGCGGGCGACCCGCGCGCATAATAAGATGTTGTACTATTCTCTTGTAGGCGAGCGCCTGAGAGAGAGAGAGAGAGAGAGTAATCAAATTTTCGAGACCGCCAAACATTTGCGCCGCAAATTGCGTCGCATTAACATAGTTTACGATATGTCCGTCTCGGTGGTACATAAAAGTCTCTCTCGCCGTTATTCAGTGGTTATGTTTACATTATATATATTACACTGCCACTCCCGTCCGCATCACGTCGTCGTAGAGGGGCGAGTGGTTCCCTTCTTCAAGCAATACAGGTTCGATGAGGATGTTTACCTTGTCAACGTCAAGCCAGAGGTCGGTGGATATGGTCAGCCAGTCGCCATCGACATAGGGAACGATGACAGCTACATCAATATCGCTTTCGGGCTTGGGATAGCCCTTGGAGTAGGAGCCGTACATAAAGACTTTCGGCTCGACGGAAAACCGTGGGGTGATTACTCGCTTGTAGTCTCGGACGAGCTGGAGGGCTTCGTCTCGGGTAAGAACTCTTGTATTATCCATTGCTGCATCTGTTTTGTCTTATCAATGATCTCACGGCATTTTTGCTCGCTGAGCGAGCGGGCTATGCCAGTCTTGTAGTCAGGGTATCGGGCCTCAATGTTCATGTTGTTGATCATACCGAGGAAACGTCGCTGTTCATCGCTCATCTTCTCGTAAAGTCCGCAACCCTCAGCCAGCCGACGGTGGTTATGGACATAGGGCGGCTCGTCATCGCGCACAGAGCACCAGTATGCCTTGAACGTCTTCTCGATGACTTGATGGCACATGAAGGCGACGTAGAGCCAGCGTTTGGTCTTGAATAGATCCTCGGCCACCTCAAGGTCTTCGTTGGCTATGTCGAGCCAGTAAGCGGTTTTGTCTGTTGCCATATTCGCTGTCATTTTGTCGTTTTCGTTGGCAAGGACGGTGCAAGCCGAGTGCAATGGAGCTCGTTCCAATTGCCGAGGCGCAGCCCGTTCTCGCAACTTTGGTTGCAAAGATACGAAATATTCCGTAAATTAATCGCAATCGCGCTGAAAAAGTTGCAATGTTTAACGAAAAGCCCTCGGCAAAGGTACGGAAAACGGTACAAAAAGCCCTCGGCAGAGCCTGAAAATCGGGTGCCGAGGGTGAAAGTCTTAAACTACTTAAAGAAAGTGGCGCTATTTTTTCGCTTCGAACGTGATATCCTTGCGGATGGTGCTCAGGTAATTGGGCGTGACGCAGAGAAAAGAGGCGAGATCCTGCAAGGCAAGGTGATGCACGATGCCGGGACAACGACGTAGCAGCAACTCGTAGCGCTCGCGGGCCGTGGCGCGGTGGAGGTCGAGGTAGCGGGCATGTTTCTGATTGAGTAGGTGCTCGGCTACGACACTGCGCAGTTTCATCGTCTCCATGTTCTGACAGTACATCTGCATCACTTGTTCGCCCGTGACACGGAGCACACGGCTGGGCAGCATCGCCTCGATAGTGGTCTGGGCCGGACGCCCGAAAAGGCAGTTGGGATAGTCGGTCACAAACTCGCCCGCGAACGAAAACCACGTGATATGTTCCCTGTCGTCGCTGATGCCGGGAAAACAGAGGGACGGTTCTTTCGTTACATCAAAAAACAGGCACCCAACCGGATGCCTGTTTTACATACTGTGCCAGGAACGATGTGTTCCTTTGCTATTACTTAATCACGACTTTTGTGCCGTCGCGGATGTAGATGCCCTTCTGGGCGGGCTTAGCGGAGAGGCGGCGACCGCTGAGGTCATACCACACATCTGCCATCTGATCTCTGACATCTGCCATCTCATCAATGCCTGTAGGCGTGTTGCCCTCGCAGATCCAGTTGAAGCAGGAGCCGTAACTCTTCGCTGCCAGGAGTGTCATCAGGAAAGTCGCACCTGCAATAAAGTGGTCACTGGCACTGAAGGTATCGTCAACACGGTACATGCTGTCTTCATCCAGAAGATGGGCGTCGCGGAAGGAGAGATAGTTGCCGTAGGGCACGATCACGTCGGCCTTCGAGTGGAAGAACTGGATGCGGTGCTGCGGTTCCCAATCCGTGATGACGGAATTGTCGACCAAGGCACGGTGCAGGGCCTCCGCAGCATTGGCGGGCTCCTCCGGCACAGCGTCGAAATGACTGGCATCCGACATGTATTCGTAAATCTCAGGGGTGAACATCTTATCTATCTTCCCCCACACCTTGTCCGATGACGGACTATCAAAGAGGTCGGCCATCTGTTCCGGCGTGTAATGGCGGTCGCCATCATCGATGCCATTCTGCAACTGGTCATACCATAACTTGGATATATCGTTGGTGGTGTAAGTCTTGTCGTCGATCCATTTGAGCACGCCCGTGTCGAGCAACTCCTGCGAGAGATAACTTTCGATGCCGTAGGGTTTCATGGCGGGATGCGTCTCACAGAGGCCTTTCAGGATCAGGGGCAGCACGACGGGCAGGGTGGCCTTTCCCTTGCGGTGTGAGGTCTCCACGCCGTAACTCGTGCCGTCGTCCTCAATATAGTAGCGCATGGTGGCCACCAGATCGTAGGGGCCGTCGCCGCAGATCGAGCCCTGGAAGTGCAGTTCGTCGGCCAGTCCCTGTTCTTCAATCTCACGGTGGACAGCCAGGCTGACGGCACCGCCCTGCGAGTAGCCTATGGAGAACGAGCGCCAGTCGCTCTTCAACGGCAACAGCGTCGTACTCTCCTCGGCCTCCTTCTTATAGAGTCCCAGTCCATATCTCACGGCATCAATCACCTGCTGGGCCGTCACCCGCTGCGAGAGATAGGGGTGCGGCTGGTCTTTCGTCGCGCCGTAGCCTTCATAGTCGGGGGCAATGACGATACAACGGCTCACGTAGTTGGCTTCTCCACTGGAGTACTTACGGCCAGGAAGGACTTCCAGCAGAAGTTGATCGTTGGAAGTGCCCTCAGTGGTAGTGGGACGCTCTTTATCGGCTGTGATGGTGATGTGGGAGTAGATGTGCAGGCTCTCGATACCGTCATCCTCTTGCCTCTCGGCCGGTGTCCAAGCGAAGAGTGCCGACGAGAGAACGGTCTCCTCGCCAGCCGCATTCACCGACGGGTAGTTGAACTTATAGACGGTACACTCGTTCACCTCCGCTATTTTTGTCAGCGTCTGCGACGGCTCTGCAGTCTGTGCCGTCACGACAGTTGTGCTGCATATCAGGGTGGCAGCCACCAACACCCATAGAATCACTCGTTTCATATCAGTTAATTGACTTTGGTTGCAAAGATACTATAAAAAATCGAATTAAAACAAAAAAAAGGCACTTATTTGGGTTGTGGGCATCATTTCTTGAAAACTCAAGGGGCCAGGACTATTGTGTAATTACACGCTGTTCCTGACCCCTGTGTTTCATAAAAGTCCCGAAACATTTGGTTGTTTCGGGACTTTTTTTTATTTTTGCACCAAATTAATTAAAAACCATGTTCAAGATTAAATCAATTGGACTTTTATGAAAGGAAGAATGATTATTTGCTGCCTACTATTTACATTGAATGCAGCAGCACAGGAACAGGCTACAGTTGATAGCGTAAGTACAAAGGAAAGTTCCACAAGCCTGATGAGCAAACTTCACCTTGTGCAACAATTCTTGGATAACAAAGCACGGGCGAGAGTTGACCCGCATTACATCGAAGTCCCCGAAAAGCCCTGGCGAGTCATCCTCCGCTATAAGGAGACAGCGCTCGACGTGGATTACGAAAACGACTTTTACTTTCCTGAAGAGAAGGAACGGTTCTATTGGAAATTGAATATCGAACCGCCTGTGTCGGCTTCCGTCGGTTTCTGGGTAGGCTATCGTGGTACGGGTATCTCCTACTCCCACTCGCTCGTCAAGAACGCTGGCCGTTATTTCTCTATCAGTACCACAGGTGCGAAATACGGGCTCAACTTCCGGCTGAGGCGATTCAGCACAGACGAAGTATCATTGAATGCAAAAGACTTTCAGGACGGGAAATTAGTAGAAGAGGAGAACATACACGGTAATCTCGATGCTCCAATATGGATACGTTCCACCTACCTCAACGGATACTATGTGTTCAACGGGCGCCGCTACTCACAAGCCGCCGCCTACAACCAGTCCGTCATCCAGCGCCGCTCAGCAGGATCACTGCTGGTAGGTGCCTCATGGTATCAGTCGTCAATCGACCTGTCAAACCCCAAAAATGCCCTGTTGGCCATTTATAGTAAAGGAATAGGCCGTATCAAAATGCACCAGGCCAATATCGGTATCGGCTACGGCTATAACTTCGTACCATTCCGGGGCTTCGTCATCAACGCCATGGCCATGCCTACCATTAGCGTCTACAACCGCGTGAAAGTGAATAAGTACGATTTCAACTACATGCCTCCCTACGATGACAGTATGCCGACAGACGGCTACGGACAATGGAACCCGCAGACGCACACCTGGGCCAACGGAGAGACATATAAACCCATGGATGAAGAAGACAAATGGCTTGAAGATGTGGAGGGATGGGAAATAGATAGTGATGTAAACCACGGCAGACTGCAGTTCAACGTCGACCTACGACTCGGCATCGCGTATAACTGGAGTAATTACTTCGTAGGTCTTCAAGGACAGGTCAACCGTTTCTCCTACAAGATGGACGAGACCAAGGTCGTCCTCATCGACGGCTATGCCCGCCTCTCTCTGGGCGTGAGACTCTAAAGTGAGCGACACACAAAAACCAATAAACGATATGAAGAAAAAACTACTTCTGGCCGTAGCCGCGATGCTGACATGCAGTATGGTAAGTGCACAGACGGACAGCACGGCTACCGGTAAAAAGAATGTGGCCGTCGTGCTCAGTGGCGGCGGTGCCAAGGGCATGGCGCACATCGGTGTGCTGAAGGTGCTGGAACGGGCGGGAATTCCTGTCGACATCATCACCGGCACTTCCATGGGCAGCATCATCGGCGGTCTCTACGCCATCGGCTATAACGCCCACTCGCTCGACTCGATGGTGCGGGTGCAGGACTGGAGTTATGTGATCACCGACAAGGAAGACCTACGCCGTCAGAGCCTTAGCGACCGCAAGAAGCAGAACACCTACCTGATCTCTACGGGTCTGACCATCGGTAAGCGCGACAATACCGCAGGCGGCATCATCAAGGGCAAGAACCTTGCAGAACTGTTCCAGCAACTCTGTGTGGGCTATACCGACTCGCTCGACTTCTCCAGCGACCTATGCATCCCCTTTGCCTGCGTAGCGACGGACATCATAGACAATAGTGAGGTGGACTTCCACAGCGGCCGATTGCCGCAGGCCATGCGCGCCTCGATGGCCATACCCGCCGCTTTCTCACCCGTGAGAATCGGTGACAAGGTGCTGGTGGACGGCGGCCTGAAAAACAACTATCCCGCTGACATCGCCCGCAAGATGGGGGCAGACATCATTATCGGCGTCACCGTGCAGGGCGCACCGAAGACAGCCGAGGACTTGGGGAATACAATGAGCATACTCAGTCAGATCATCGATGTGAACTGCAAGAACAAACTCGACGAGAACCTCGCCATCACCGACCTGCACCTGCAAGTAGACACGAAGGGCTACGGCTCGGCCAGTTTCTCGCAGGCTGCCATAGACACGCTCATACGTCGCGGTGAGGAAGAGGCCATGCGCCACTGGGACGAGATCATCGCACTGAAACAGCGCATCGGCATCAAGGAAGACTCCATTCCCGAGATCCGGCATCCCCTGCGCCCGGGGGTGATGACCGAGAAGCACCCTGTCATTGGCTATACGTTTGAGAACATGACACCGCAGGACGAGCGGTTCCTACGCCAGAAATTCCACCTGAAAGACATCTTTTCGTCACCTAATGACGCCTTCATTGATGCCAGCCTGATGCAGGAACTCACCACGTCGATGCGTGTGGACCTGTTCTACCAGACCGCCGAGTGTCACATACTGCCTGAGAAGTTGCCCCGGATGTTACCGCGGAGTTACCGCGACGACGTTGAGCACATGTGGGATGAGGCCGATGGCGTGCGGGTGATACTCACGGCCGGCGACAAGAAATCGGTACAACTACTTGCAGGTGTACGCTTCGACACCGAGGAATATGCCGCCGTGCAGTTGGGCCTCGACATTCCACTGAAGACGGCCATACCCATCAACACCGACATCACGTTGCGATTAGGCAAGCGTATGATGGCACGTGGCGAACTAACCGTCCATCCCCGCAGTTTCACCCGTCCCACACTCAGTTACGCATTCCGTCGCAACGACGTGGATGTGTATCTGGAGGGCGACCTCGACTATAACATCCGCTACAACCAGTTCCAGGCGGAGTTCACGGCCATCAACTTCGACCTGCGCTACTTCAACCTACAGATGGGGCTGCGCTGGGACTTCATGCACTACCGCAACAAACTTGGCTCAGAAACGTCGAAACAGGTGACGCTTGAAAACGAGCACTTCTACAGTTATCATGCCCGCCTGAACTACAACAGCGAGGACGACTGGTACTTCCCCTCTCGCGGTACCCGTTTCAAGGCCGAATATGTATACCTGACCGACAACTTCACCCAACTCGATGGCAAGTCCGGCATGAGCGAGGTCAACGCCAACTGGCGCCAGTCGTTCACCATCGGCAACCGCTTCACTATACAACCCATGTTCTACGGCCGTCTGCTGTTCGGAAGCATCATTCCGCCCGTATTCGGCAACACCATCGGCGGTGACTGGTTCGGCCACTACGTAGAACAGCAGATGCCCTTCGCCGGCATCGGTAACATGGAGTACGTCGACCATCAGTTCGTGGCCGCCCAACTGCAGGCACAGCAGCGCATCGGCACCAACAACTATGTGTTGCTCCGCGTGGCTGCAGCCCAGAAGTCTGACCACCTGAAGGAACTACTGGACTACCATACGCTGATAGGCGGGCAGATAGCCTACTACTATAACACGATCGTCGGTCCTGTCGGAGCCACCATCGGTTACAGCAACCATACCAAAAGCCCCTACTTCTTCCTAAACCTCGGATATGAGTTCTAATGATTGGCAATAATGAGAAAAAGTAAGTTATCACGTCGCATCACCTGGCGCGTCATCCTGATTCTGGTGGTCTGCAATGTGTTTATCATTGGAGCGGTGTTTCTGTCCGACTTGGCCATTTCGTCGATTGAGAGTGAATTGCGCGCGCAACATATCATGGAAGGAATCAATGGTAAATTGACAACCATGCTGAGTGGCGTGGAAATAACAGCGACGAACAACGTGGCCGAGTTCGAGGAGAATCTGGACACCCCGGAGAAGGTGTACGAAGCCATGGTGCACGAGTTGCGGTTCAACAATCGCTATGTGGGGTGTGGCATTGGTTTTGAACCGGACTTTTTTCCGGGTCAGGGCCGATGGTTTGAGCCATACGTGAAGTTTGTGGACAGCACCCATGTGGAACGTAAACAGATCGGATCGGCACAACACGACTATCACAGCCAGGAGTGGTACTTAAAAGGGCTCAGTTTAGAGCGGGGAGAAGGCTATCTGACAGATCCCTATTACGACGATGCCGGCGGAAAGTGTATCATGAGTACCTACGTCACACCTGTTTTCGACCGCCAAGGCCGCAGGGTAGGCGTTTATGGAATTGACCTGAACCTCAGTTGGCTCGAGCAAGCGATAGTCGGTGAGGAGGAGAAGGTCAAACAATTGGAACTCGTGCAGAATAACCCGGATGATCCTGATGATGAAAATGCCTTCTTCATTCAACTCCTTGACAGCAAAGGCAAGAAGATTGCAGGCTCTGAGACTTTTGATGACGAGACGACCAAGACCATACTGAGCAAGGACAGCATCGGATTTGAAGGAGTAAAGGTGGGCGGCATCACCTACTACATCAGTTCCAAACGGTTGCCCCGCACAGGCTGGACAATTGTTGTAGCCCAACACCGAGATTTCGTATTACTCTATGGCTACTTTCTTGGCATTCTTCTACTGATCTTCATGACCATAGGCAGCATCGTCATCTTCTTCTTTATGAGCCGCAGCATCCGACGGGCTGTCAAACCGCTGCGCTTCCTTTCCGACTCTGCCCAAGAGGTGGCCCACGGAAACTTCGATGCGCCGCTGCCGACATTCAAGCATCAAGACGAGATCGCCCAGTTGCGTGACTCGTTCGGTACCATGCAGCAGTCACTGAAGCAGTATGTGGAGGAACTGAAGGAGTCAACCGCCGCAAAGGCCTCGATAGAGAGTGAACTGAACGTGGCCCACAGTATCCAGATGTCGATGCTGCCCAAGACGTTCCCGCCGTTCCCCGAGCGCAACGACATCGAACTCTATGGCATCCTGAAACCAGCCAAGGCCGTAGGCGGCGACCTCTACGACTTCTTTATCCGCGATGAGAAACTGTTCTTCTGTATCGGTGACGTGTCGGGCAAGGGAGTGCCGGCTTCGCTCGTGATGGCCGTCAGTCGTACGCTGTTCCGCAATATTTCTGCACACGCCGCTGAACCTAGCCACATTGTGGAAACCATGAACGAGGCCATCAGTGATAGCAACGACAGCAATATGTTTGTCACACTGTTCGTCGGCGTGCTCGACCTGCAGACGGGCCACCTGCGCTATTGCAATGCCGCACATAACGCGCCCTATAGGATAAGTGAAAAGTGGAGAGCGGAGAGTGGAGAGTTTGCTACCGCCATTCCAGTTAATCCCAACCTGCCCGTCGGAGCGATGCCGGATTGGAACTACACGGAACAGGAAACGGAGATGACTACAGGCAGCATCCTCTTCCTCTATACCGACGGACTGACAGAGGCAGAGAATGCCCAACAGGAACTGTTCGGAGAGCAGCGTGTGGCAGATGTTGTCACCACGTTTAATGGAGCCCCTCAGGAACTGATAGAGACGATGACCGATGCCGTACACAAATTCGTGGGCGACACGGAGCAAAGTGACGACCTCACGATGCTCGCCATCAAATATACAAAAGTGAGAAGCCAGAAGAACTCTTAGTTTGTTAAGACGACAAAAAAAAGCAGTGCATCTATTTGGATGCACCGCTTTATAATGGTTCGTAAATGCGAATGTTACTATACCTTGATCTCAACCTCAACGCCGCTGGGGAGTTCGAGTTTCATCAGAGCATCAACGGTCTTAGCCGTTGAACTGTAGATGTCGATCAGACGCTTGTAGTCTGACAACTGGAACTGCTCACGAGCCTTCTTGTTGACGAAGGTCGAGCGGTTGACGGTGTAGATACGCTTGTGTGTTGGAAGGGGGATAGGACCGCTGATGATTGCACCTGTGGCCTTGACAGCCTTCACGATTTTCTCTGCTGATTTGTCAACCAATTTGTGGTCGTAACTCTTCAGTTTGATACGAATTTTCTGACTCATTGTCTTTTCTTTTGTTTAATTTGTTAATATTATGCTGTCGCTAAAGAGTCATTTGCTCAACGGCAGCGTTTTTTATTCTAAGCAGGCTAGGCGATCCTAGGTTTCCCTAAGTTTCCCTAGGATGTCCTAGGTGGTCCTAGGAGAGCCTAGGATTGCCTAGGAATGCCTAGGATTGCCTAGGATTATACTAGGTCTGCACGGCCCTTTACCTCCTCCAGCACGGCCTTGGCGAGAGCGCTTGACAGCGGTGCGTGGTGGCTGTACTCCATAGAACTGGTAGCACGGCCGGAAGTGATGGTACGCAGAGCGGTGACATAGCCGAACATCTCTGACAGGGGTACCTTGGCCTTGACGACACGGGCACCACTGCGAGCCTCGTCCATACCCTCTACCTGACCACGACGCTTGTTGAGGTCGCCGATCACGTCACCCATGTTCTCCTCAGGTGTCACCACCTCGAGTTTCATGATGGGCTCCATGAGCACGGGCTTAGCCTGGGCGCAGATTGCCTTATAAGCCATCTGGGCGGCTACCTCGAACGAGAGTTGATCGGAGTCAACGGGGTGGAACGAACCATCGACAACCACTACCTTCAGGCTGTCCATCGGATAACCACCGAGGATACCGTTCTTCAGAGAAGACTCGAAGCCCTTCTGGATGGCAGGGATGTACTCCTTGGGGATGTTACCGCCCTTCACCTCGTTGACGAACTGCAGAGGTCCGTTCTCCTTGATATCGTAGTCCTCATCAACAGGACCGACGTTGACGATGATGTCGGCGAACTTACCACGACCACCGGACTGCTTCTTGTAAACCTCACGGTAGCCCATGACGGTCTTGGTGATAGCCTCCTTGTAGTTCACCTGGGGCTTACCCTGGTTGCACTCCACCTTGAACTCGCGCTTCAGACGGTCGATGATGATGTCGAGGTGCAACTCACCCATACCGGAGATAATGGTCTGACCACTCTGCTCGTCGGTACGTACAGTGAAGGTCGGGTCTTCCTCAGCGAGTTTAGCCAGACCGTTGTCGAGTTTGGCCACGTCAGCCTGAGACTTCGGCTCCACAGCGATAGAGATCACCGTGTCGGGGAAGGTCATAGACTCCAGCACGATGGGCTTATCCTCATCACAGAGGGTATCACCGGTACGGATATCCTTGAAGCCTACACCTGCGCCGATATCACCGGCATCAATAGACTCCATGGGAATCTCCTTGTTGGAGTTCATCTGGAACAGACGGCTGATACGCTCCTTCTTGCCCGAACGGGGGTTGAAGACGTAACTACCGGCAGTCACCTTACCAGAGTAGACGCGGAAGAACACCAGACGGCCCATGTACGGGTCGGTGGCAATCTTGAAGGCCAGGGCGGAAGTGGGAGCAGCCTCAGAGGGCTCACGATCCTCTTCCTCGTCGGTGTTGGGGTTGGTACCCTTGATCACCTCCACGTCAACTGGTGCGGGCAGGAATGCACACACGTAGTCGAGCAGTGGCTGGACACCCTTGTTCTTATAAGAAGAACCCAGGAGCATCGGAGTGCACTGCATGGAGATGGTTCCCTTGCGGATAGCGGCGATAATCTCGTCCTCGGTGATGGACTCGGGATCGTCGAAGTACTTCTCCATCAGGGCCTCGTCGTACTCGGCAGCAGCCTCGAGCAGTTTGTTACGCCACTCGTCGCACTCTGCCTGCAGATCGGCGGGGATGTCCTCGATGTCGTACTCAGCACCCATGGTCTCGTCGTGCCACAGGATAGCCTTCATCTTAATCAGGTCAACCAAACCCTTGAAGTTCTCCTCAGCGCCGATAGGCACCTGGATCACAACGGGGTTGGCACCCAGAATGTCACGCATCTGCTGGACTGTCTCGAAGAAGTCAGCACCAGAGCGGTCCATCTTATTCACATAACCAATACGGGGCACGTTATACTTATCGGCCTGGCGCCATACGGTCTCAGACTGAGGCTGTACGCCGTCAGCAGCAGAGTAAGTAGCCACGGCTCCATCGAGCACACGCAGTGAACGCTCCACCTCAGCGGTGAAGTCCACGTGTCCCGGAGTGTCAATCAGGTTAATCTTGAATTGTTTGTTATTCCAGGTCCAGTTACAAGTGGTGGCAGCGGAGGTAATCGTAATTCCGCGCTCCTGCTCCTGGGCCATCCAGTCCATCGTTGCGGCTCCGTCGTGCACCTCACCGATCTTGTGCGTCTTACCTGTGTAGAACAGGATACGCTCAGACGTGGTGGTCTTACCGGCGTCGATATGAGCCATAATACCGATGTTTCGTGTCAAATGTAGATCGCGATTTGCCATTTTCTTTTTTACCCTTTTACTTTTTTACCTTTTTACCTAACTAATACCTATTCTTAGAATCTGAAGTGTGCAAATGCGCGGTTAGCCTCAGCCATGCGGTGCATATCCTCCTTACGCTTAAAGGCACCACCCTGGTTGTTGAAGGCATCCATGATCTCGGCTGCGAGTTTGTCAGCCATCGACTTGCCACTACGCTTGCGGGCAAACGAGATCATATTCTTCATAGAGATGCTCTCCTTACGGTCGGGACGGATTTCCGTAGGCACCTGGAAGGTAGCACCACCGATACGACGGCTCTTCACCTCTACCTGAGGTGTGATGTTGTCGAGGGCCTGCTTCCAAATCTCCAGAGCGGGCTTCTCCTCGTTCTGCATCTTAGCCTTGACGGTCTCGAGTGCATTGTAGAAAATCTCATACGACTTGGTCTTCTTACCGTCGTACATCAAATGGTTCACAAACTTTGACACCTTGGTGTCGTTGAAGACTGGATCCGGCAGGATCACACGCTTCTTGGGTTTTGCTTTTCTCATTTTGTTTTGAATAATTAAATTCTGCTTGGAGGCTGTCCTTTACTTGATCTTCAACGTCCTTCGCCTGGACATTTACTCAACCTTTCTTTAATGCTTCTCCAGCAAAACGGATTTTGTAATTTGTTTCTTTTGGCTGTCTAACCTTCTCCGGTCAGTTACTTCTTAGCCTTCGGACGCTTGGCACCGTACTTAGAGCGGCGCTGCAGACGGTTTGCCACACCGGCGGTATCGAGTGTACCACGAACGATGTGATAACGTACACCTGGCAGGTCCTTTACACGACCACCACGCACCAGCACGATAGAGTGCTCCTGCAGGTTGTGTCCCTCGCCGGGGATGTAAGAGTTAACTTCCTTCTGATTTGTCAGACGAACACGGGCTACCTTACGCATAGCCGAATTAGGCTTCTTCGGGGTTGTCGTATAGACACGTACGCAGACGCCACGACGCTGAGGACAATTGTCCAGCGCGGGTGACTTTGACTTGTCGACAATCACCTTTCTGCCTTTTCTTACCAATTGTGAAATTGTAGGCATAATACTTTTACTTTAATTAATTATATATTTATTTCGTTTATATTCAATACTTTACACGCCCAATCCTGCGTAAAAAGGGCGTTTCGGGCTGCAAAGGTACAACTATTTTCTGATTCCACCTAATATATAATAAAGAAAAAGTGTTATACCTTGGTTGATTTAACAAGATATAACACTTTTAAGAATTCTTAGAGACAAATTCCGAGATTATGCCTCGCCTTTTGTTGTATCAAAGGGTGCAATAGTACGTTCTTGCTGATTAGGGATTTTAATCTGTCCGAACTCCCTCTCATAGCGGAAGATATTCTCCTGAAGGGCACCCAACAATCGCTTGGCATGCTCTGGGGCCAAAATCACACGGCTCTTTACCTGTGCTTTCGGCACTCCAGGCAGTACCCGGGCAAAATCGATGATGAAATCACTGCTTGAATGGGTGATGATAGCGAAATTGACATACTCACCCTGTGCCACATCTTGTGGCAATTCCAGTTGCAGACCTTTCTTATTCTCTTTCTCGTCCATCGTTCACGAAATTACTGTTCATCGAGCACGACATCCTCGGCGAAGTCGAGCACATTCTTGCGGTTAGCCTGCATGCGCTCATACTCTTCCTTAGAGCCAACAATGATCTTATCGAACTCACGGAGACCAGTACCTGCAGGAATGAGGTGACCGCAGATCACGTTCTCCTTCATACCTTCCAGATGGTCGACCTTACCACGGATGGCAGCCTCGTTGAGCACCTTTGTGGTCTCCTGGAACGAAGCGGCAGACATAAACGACTTGGTCTGGAGGGCTGCGCGGGTGATACCCTGCAGGATCTGAGTGGACGTAGCAGGCACAGCATCACGCACCTGAACAAGGCGCTGGTCACGACGCTTCAGCACAGAGTTCTCGTCGCGCAGACGACGGGCAGTCACGATCTGACCCTTCTGCAGGTTCTCGGAGTCACCGGCATCAGTGACCACCTTCTTACCCCAGATACGGTCGTTCTCCTCAGCGAAGTCGAGTTTGTCGACAATCTCTTGCTCCAGGAACGAGGTGTCGCCCGGCTCATTGATCTGAACCTTACGCATCATCTGGCGCACGATGATCTCGAAATGCTTGTCGTTGATCTTCACACCCTGCAGACGATACACATCCTGCACCTCGTTCACGATATACTCCTGAACGGCGGTGGGACCCTTGATGGCCAGGATGTCGGCCGGTGTGATGACACCGTCAGAGAGCGGTGTACCAGCACGTACGGCATCATGCTCCTGCACCAGGATCTGCTTCGACAGCGATACGAGGTACTTGCGCTGTTCGCCAGTCTTCGAGGTAACGATGATCTCACGGTTACCACGCTTCACCTTACCCATGGTGACCTCACCGTCGATCTCACTGACAACAGCGGGGTTACTTGGGTTACGGGCCTCGAACAACTCAGTGACACGCGGCAGACCACCGGTGATATCACCACCCTTGGCAGCAGCACGCGGAATCTTCACAAGTGTCTCACCGGTCTTGACGGTCTGACCATCCTCAACCACCACGTGACCACCCACAGGGAAGTTATAGGTTCCCACGATCTCGCCATTTGCATCGATAATGTCACAGGTCGGCACCCTTGAACGGTCTTTCGACTCAGTGACGATCTTCTCTGTCAAACCTGTGGTCTCGTCAGTCTCAGCACGGAAGGTGACACCCTCAATGACATCATTGAACTTCAGGCGACCGGCATATTCTGTCACGATCACAGCATTAAACGGATCCCACTGGGCAATCTTGTCACCCTTCTTCACCTCATCGCCATTGCGGAAGTAAAGAGAGGAACCGTAAGGCACGTTGACCGTAGAAAGCACAATCTTTGTATTAGGATCGACGAAACGGAGTTCACCCAGACGGCTGACCACCATCTCGCACTCACGACCATCCTCATCGAACGGGACGGTACGAACCTCTTCCAATTCGATCTTGGCAGCGTCGTACTTACACATGATGGTGGCATTGGCTGCAGCGTTGGCTGCCACACCACCGGCGTGGAACGTACGGAGCGTCAACTGTGTACCCGGCTCACCGATGGCCTGGGCGGCAATCACACCAACAGCCTCACCCTTCTGTACCATACGACGGGTGGCGAGGTTACGGCCATAACACTTCATACAGACACCCTTCTTCGACTCACAGGTGAGCACCGAACGGATCTCCACACTTTCAATGTCGGCCTTCTCAATGGCCTCAGCCAGAGGTTCTGTAATCTCCTCACCGGCATTCACGATGATCTCACCGGTCTTCGGGTTCACCACGTCATGAACGGACACACGTCCGAGAATGCGCTCTGCGAGACTGGAGATGACCTCATCGCCATTCTTCAGGGCAGTGCAGACCAGTCCGCGCAGCGTACCGCAGTCCTCTTCGTTGATGATCACGTCGTGTGACACGTCAACCAGACGACGGGTCAGATAACCAGCGTCGGCAGTCTTCATAGCGGTATCAGCCAGACCCTTACGGGCACCGTGGGTAGAGATAAAGTACTCCAGCACGGACATACCCTCCTTGAAGTTCGACAGAATCGGGTTCTCAATAATCTGGTGTCCCTCGGCACCTGCCTTCTGAGGCTTGGCCATCAGACCACGGATACCTGACAACTGCTTGATCTGGTCCTTACTACCACGGGCACCAGAGTCGAGCATCATAAACACAGCATTGAAACCCTGGTCGGCCTCAGTCATCTGCTTCAACAGGATATTACCGATATCATTGTTCACGTGCGTCCATGTATCAATTACCTGGTTGTAACGCTCGTTGTCGGTAATGAAACCCATATTATAGTTGTCAGTGATCTGCTGCACCTCGGCATTACCCTTTTCAATCAGATCGGTCTTCTCCTTCGGGATGATGATGTCATCGAGGTTGAACGACAGACCTGCCTCATATGCCATACGATAACCAAGGTTCTTGATACCATCGAGGAACTCACATGCCTCTGCAAAACCCACGTTCTTGATCACGTCGGCAATGATATCACGCAGACTCTTCTTAGAGATGACCTTATTCACATAACCCACCTGCTCTGGGATGATGCCATTCACGATGACACGACCCACAGAGGTCTCTACGGTATGCTTGTATGGCTTGCCATTCTCATCGCGGTCTTCAACCACAACCTTTACCAGTGCATGCAGGTCGCACTTACCCTCGTTATGGGCAATGATAGCCTCTTCGGGTCCATAGAAGGAAAGACCCTCACCCTTGGCACCTGGACGAATCTTGGAGATATAGTAAAGACCAAGAACCATATCCTGAGAAGGAACGGTGATAGGTGCGCCGTTGGCAGGGTTCAGGATGTTATGGCTCTGAAGCATCAGCAACTGAGCCTCCAAGATAGCCTCGTTAGACAGTGGGAGGTGCACAGCCATCTGGTCACCGTCGAAGTCGGCATTGAAGGCGGTACAAGCCAACGGATGCAACTGAATAGCCTTACCCTCGATCAGTTTCGGCTGGAAGGCCTGGATACCCAGACGGTGCAGTGTCGGAGCACGGTTCAACAGCACGGGATGACCCTTCATCACATTCTCGAGGATATCCCAGATGACCGGTTCACGACGGTCTACAATCTTCTTAGCGCTCTTCACCGTCTTCACAATACCGCGCTCAATGAGTTTGCGGATGATAAACGGCTTATAGAGTTCTGCTGCCATCAGTTTCGGCAGACCGCACTCACCCATCTTCAACTCAGGACCGACGACAATTACCGAACGGGCTGAATAGTCGACACGCTTACCGAGCAGGTTCTGACGGAAGCGGCCCTGCTTACCCTTCAGAGAATCGGACAGAGACTTCAAAGGACGGTTGGAGTCACTCTTAACGGCAGACGACTTACGCGAGTTGTCGAAAAGGGAGTCTACAGCCTCCTGCAACATACGCTTCTCGTTACGGAGAATCACCTCAGGAGCCTTGATCTCCATCAGTCTCTTCAGACGGTTGTTACGGATGATGACACGACGATAGAGGTCGTTCAGGTCGGAAGTGGCAAAACGGCCACCATCCAGTGGAACGAGTGGACGGAGTTCCGGTGGCGTGACAGGAAGAATCTTCATGATCATCCACTCAGGACGGTTGACACCTTTCTCCACACTCTGACGGAAAGCCTCCACAACCTGCAGGCGCTTCAGGGCCTCGTTCTTGCGCTGCATCGAGGAGTCGCTGTTGGCACGGTCACGAAGTTCGTACGACAGTGAGTCGAGGTCAAGACGAGTAAGCAGATCGTAAATAGCCTCTGCACCCATCTTCGCAATGAACTTATTAGGATCCTTGTCGTCCAGATAGTCATTCTCAGGAGAGACGTAGTTGTCGAGAATCTCATTATACTCCTCCTCTGAAAGCAGGTCGTACATATTGGCACCAAGGGCATCATTGCCCTCAGCATCCTTCTTACCAGCCATCACACCCGGCTGGATCACGACGTAGCGCTCATAATAGATGACAGCATCGAGTTTCTTCGTTGGCAGACCAAGCAGATAGCCAATCTTATTCGGCAGACTGCGGAAATACCAGATGTGTGCTACAGGCACCACCAGTTCGATGTGTCCGGCACGCTCACGGCGCACCTTCTTCTCCGTGACCTCAACACCACAACGGTCGCAGACGATACCCTTATAGCGTATACGCTTGTACTTACCGCAGGCGCACTCATAGTCCTTCGTCGGACCGAAGATGCGTTCGCAGAACAGACCGTCGCGCTCTGGCTTATAGGTACGGTAGTTAATGGTTTCCGGCTTGGTGACTTCACCGAAGGAATTCTCAAGAATCTGTTCCGGCGAAGCAAGTCCGATGGTAATCTTGGTGAAATTACTCTTTGTCTTTGTATCTTTTTTGAAAGCCATATTTCAATTAACCTTTTTACTTTTTTACCTTTTTACCTTTAATTAGTCCATCGTGATGCTCAGGCCAAGACCACGGAGTTCGTGCAACAGCACGTTCAATGACTCGGGGATACCCGGAGTCGGCATAGGCTCACCCTTGACGATGGCCTCGTAAGCCTTCGAACGACCTACGGTATCATCAGACTTGATGGTCAGGATTTCCTGCAGCACATGGCTGGCACCAAATGCCTCCAGTGCCCAGACTTCCATCTCTCCGAAACGCTGGCCACCGAACTGAGCCTTACCACCAAGCGGCTGCTGGGTAATCAGGCTGTACGGGCCAATAGAACGGGCATGCATCTTATCCTCAACCATGTGACCGAGTTTGAGGAAGTAGGTAATACCTACAGTTGCCGGCTGGTCGAACATCTCACCCGTCTCACCGTCATAGAGGTGGGTAGAGCAGAGACGCGGCAGACCGGCCTTGTCTGTCCACTCAGCCAAATCATCAAGTTTGGCACCATCAAAGATAGGTGTAGCGAACTTCACGCCCAGACGCTTACCGGCAGCACCGAGGATAGCCTCGAAGATCTGACCGAGGTTCATACGAGAAGGCACACCCAGCGGGTTCAGCACCAGGTCGACGGGACGACCGTCCTCGAGGAACGGCATATCCTCCTGACGCACCACTTTCGACACGATACCCTTGTTACCGTGACGACCAGCGAGTTTATCACCCACGCCAATCTTACGTTTCTTGGCCACATAGACCTTGGCCATCTCCAGAATGCCAGAGGGCAGTTCGTCACCAATGGTGATAGCGAACTTCTTACGCTTCATCTCGGCATCCAGCAACTTATACTTCTTCAGGAAGTTGATGATCAACTTGGTGATCAGTTCATTCTTATGCTCGTCGTTCGTCCAGTTGTTGGTCTGGATGTCGCTATATTCAAGGTTCTTCAGGGCAGTCACCGTAAACTTACTACCCTTGCTGATAATCTCGGCACCCATATAGTCCTTCACACCCATAGAGGTCTTACCCTTGGTGAGTTCAACCAACTTGTCGATCAGGATGTCCTTCAGGTCATCAACCTTAGCCTCATACTCCTCATCAATCTTCTTGAGCGTGATCTTATCCTGTGCCTTCGACTTACGGTCCTTGATGGCACGCTTGAACAACTTCTTGTCGATGATAACACCTGTCAGCGACGGGTTGGCCTTCAGTGAAGAGTCCTTCACATCACCGGCCTTGTCACCGAAGATGGCACGGAGCAGTTTTTCTTCCGGTGAGGGATCGCTCTCACCCTTCGGCGAGATCTTACCGATCAGGATATCACCGGGTTCCACACGGGCACCCACACGGATCACACCATTGTCGTCAAGATCCTTCGTAGCCTCCTCACTGACATTTGGAATATCTGCCGTGAACTCTTCCACGCCACGCTTGGTCTCGCGCACGTCGAGAGAGTATTCATCCACATGGACAGAGGTCAGGATATCCTCACGGACGATGCGCTCGTTGAGCACGATAGCATCCTCGTAGTTGTAACCCTTCCAAGGCATGTAGGCCACCAACAGGTTACGACCCAGAGCGAGTTCTCCATTCTCGGTAGCATAACCTTCGGTCAGGATATCACCCTTCTTCACACGCTGGCCCTTGTCGCAGATAGGACGCAGGTCGATGGTCATGTTCTGGTTGGTACGACGGAACTTAGAGATACGGTACTCCTTCAAGGCTGGCTCGAAACTGACGAACTCCTCGTCCTCGGTACGGTCATAAAGAATACGGATAGTTGTTGAATCCACATACTCCACGACACCATCACCCTCGGCCGTCACCATCGTACGAGAGTTCTCACACACCTGCTTCTCAATACCAGTACCCACGATAGGAGCCTCGTTGTGAAGCAGAGGCACAGCCTGACGCATCATGTTCGATCCCATGAGTGCACGGTGAGCATCATCGTGCTCCAGGAACGGAATCAGCGAGGCTGCGATAGAAGCAATCTGCTGCGGCGACACGTCCATCAGATCAACATCTGAAGGCGGAACCACTGGGAAGTCAGCATCCTGACGGCACTTCACCACCTTACGGATAAATGTTCCGTCATCATTCAGCGGAGCATTACCCTGACCGATCACATGCTCAGACTCCTCTTCGGCAGTCAGATAGACGATATCGTCATTATTCAGGTTGGCCACACCGTTCTCCACCTTACGGTAAGGAGTCTCGATGAAGCCGAGTTCATTAATCTTAGCATAGACACACAGCGACGAAATCAGACCGATGTTCGGACCTTCAGGACTCTCAATCGGACAGAGACGGCCATAGTGTGTATAGTGTACGTCACGCACCTCGAAGCCGGCACGCTCACGCGACAGACCGCCAGGACCCAGTGCAGAGAGACGACGCTTGTGGGTCACCTCGGCCAACGGGTTGGTCTGATCCATGAACTGTGACAGCGGATTGGTTCCGAAGAACGAGTTGATGACGCTGGAAATGGTCTTGGCGTTGATCAGGTCTGTCGGTGTGAACACCTCATTGTCGCGCACGTTCATACGCTCACGGATAGTACGGGCCATACGGGCCAGACCGATAGAGAACTGGTTCGACAACTGCTCGCCCACCGTACGTACACGACGGTTTGACAGGTGGTCGATATCATCGACGGCAGCCTTCGAGTTGATCAACTGAATCAGATACTTGATAATCTCAATGATATCCTCCTTTGTCAGGACACGGACATCCATGCTCGTATCCAGTCCCAACTTCTTATTGATACGATAGCGGCCCACATCACCCAGGTCATAACGCTTGTCGGAGAAGAACAGGTTCTGGATAACCTCACGTGCACTGGCATCATCGGCAGGATCGGCATTGCGCAACTGACGGTAGATGTAAAGCACGGCCTCCTTCTCAGAGTTACTGGGGTCCTTGGCCAGCGTATTGAAGATGATGGAGTAATCCTGCGCCACCTGCTCGTCCTTATGTACGAGAATGGTCTGGGCACCGCTCTCCAGGATGTCCATCATATTGTCGTCCGTAATCTCGGTCTCACGTTCCATGATGACCTCGTTACGCTCGATAGATACAACCTCACCGGTATCCTCATCCACGAAGTCCTCATTCCAACTCTTCAGCACACGTGCGGCAAGTTTGCTGCCGACCACGGCCTTCAGGGCCTTCTTGTTAACCTTCACCTCTTCGGCCAGGTTGAAGATCTCAAGGATATCCTTATCGGCTTCGAAACCGATGGCACGCAACAGCGTTGTCACGGGCAATTTCTTCTTACGGTCGATATACGCATACATGACATTGTTGATGTCAGTAGCGAACTCAATCCAAGAACCCTTGAACGGAATGATACGTGCGGAATAGAGCAGCGTTCCGTTAGCATGCACGTTCTGACCGAAGAACACGCCCGGCGAACGGTGCAACTGAGAAACGACCACGCGCTCAGCACCATTGATGACAAATGTGCCATTGGCGGTCATGTAAGGAATCGGGCCCAGGAACACATCTTGAATGACCGTTCCGAAATCCTCATGATCCGGGTCGGTGCAATACAGTTTCAGTTTAGCCTTCAAAGGTACGCTATAGGTAAGTCCACGCTCGAGACACTCATCAATGGTGTAACGAGGCGGATCGATATAGTAATCCAGGAACTCAAGAACGAAGTTATTACGCGTGTCGGTGATAGGGAAGTTCTCAGCGAACACCTTATACAAGCCGTCATTCTTGCGTTCCTCAGGCGGAGTGTCCAACTGCAGGAAGTCTTTGAACGACTTTAATTGCACATCAAGGAAATCCGGGAACGGCATGGGATTCTTGACGCTGCCAAAGTTTACTCTGTTATCAATGGTTTTCGAAGTCATATCTATTAATAATTAAAGATAAAAAATGGTCGGGAACCCTCGACTGGAGAGTCCCCAACCACGTTGGTATTTGTTGTGCGAATTACTTCAGCTCAACCTCGGCACCAGCAGCCTCGATGGTCTTCTTCAGGTTCTCAGCCTCTTCCTTAGAGAGACCCTCCTTAACGGTAGCGGGAGCACCGTCAACGAGATCCTTAGCCTCCTTCAGGCCAAGACCACAAGCCTCCTTAACGGCCTTCACGACCTGGAGTTTAGCGGCACCTGCAGACTTCAGAACTACGTCGAATGAAGTCTTCTCTTCAGCAGCAGCGGCCTCACCACCGGCTGCGGGACCAGCAGCTACAGCAACGGCTGCAGCAGCAGGCTCAATTCCATACTCGTCCTTCAGGACTGTTGCCAACTCGTTTACTTCTTTTACAGTAAGGTTTACCAACTCTTCTGCAATAGCTTTAATATCTGCCATTTTATTTAAAAATTTAATTGTTTTTTTAATGTTAATGTTACTTGTTTCGCTTATTTGTTACGCTCAGCGATTGCGTCAAGCAGGCCGTGGATCTTGCCACCGGCATTCAAGCCAGACACGACATTCTTGATTGGCGACTGCAGCAGAGCCACAACGTCGGCAATAAGTTCGTTCTTGCTCTTGATTGCAACGAGTTCATCAAGTTTGTCAGCACCTACGAAGAAACTCTCCTCAGCAAATGCACCCTTCAGGGCGGGGATACCTTCCTTCTTGTACTCCTTGATCAACTTAGCAGGCACATTGGCTGTCTGTGTGAACATGATAGCCGTGTTGCCCTTCAAGCACTCATAAAGCGGAGAGTAGTCTACCTCAGATTTCTCAAATGCCTTGTGCAGAAGTTTGTTCTTCACAACGAGCAGTTTGATCTCGTTCTTAAAGCACTTGCGACGGAGATCGCTTGTCTTAGCAGCATCCAGTCCAGTCAGTTCAACCAGATAGAAATGCGGGAACTCCTTCAGTTTCTCTCCAAGTTCTACGATGATAGTATCTTTTACTTCCTTTTTCATTTGTCTAATCTTTTAACGAGTTATTCAACTGATTTAGGATCTACCTTGATACCCATACTCATCGTGCTTGAGAGGAAGATACTCTTGATGTAAGTACCCTTCGCAGCAGCAGGCTTCAACTTGATAATGGTGGAGATGAACTCCTTCGCATTCTCAAAGATCTGATCAGCAGTAAAGGTCACCTTACCGATTGACGTGTGCACGATACCGGCCTTGTCAACCTTAAAGTCGATCTTACCCTGCTTGACCTCTTTCACAGCCTTAGCAACGTCCATAGTAACAGTACCGCTCTTGGGGTTAGGCATCAGGCCACGGGGACCGAGCACACGACCGAGAGGGCCGAGTTTACCCATGCAAGAGGGCATAGTGATGATCACATCAACATCTGTCCAACCGCCCTTGATCTTTTCGATATACTCGTCGAGACCAACATAGTCGGCACCTGCTTCCTTAGCAGCAGCCTCCTGATCAGGAGTACAGAGAGCGAGCACGCGGGTCACCTTACCAGTTCCGTTTGGCAGCGATACAACGCCACGAACCATCTGGTTAGCCTTACGCGGATCCACGCCCAAGCGTACATCGATATCTACTGAAGCCTCGAACTTGGTGGTGGTAATTTCCTTCACCAGTGCAGCGGCTTCTTTCAAAGAGTATGCTTTCCCTGCTTCAACCTTTTCAGCGACCAACTTTTGATTTTTTGTCAGTTTACTCATTGTCTTAATTGAAGTTATTAATTATTTACCAGGGAACTCCCCTTCTACAGTAATACCCATACTACGCGCTGTACCAGCCACCTGCTTCATGGCAGACTCAACGGTAAAGCAGTTCAAGTCCTTCAGTTTGTCCTCGGCGATAGCGCGAACCTGATCCCATGTGACCTTGGCCACCTTCTTACGGTTAGGCTCAGCAGAACCGCTCTTCAGTTTGGCTGCCTCTTTCAACTGCACTGCTGCAGGAGGAGTCTTCAACTCGAACGTGAATGACTTGTCAGTGTAGTAAGTGATAACGACAGGGATAATCTTACCTGCCTTATCCTGGGTTCTGGCGTTGAACTCTTTGCAGAATCCCATGATATTGATACCCTTAGAACCCAGAGCAGGTCCTACTGGGGGCGAGGGATTTGCAGCGCCACCTTTAATCTGTAATTTGATTAAT